>DASVPY010000062.1:0-176406 GCA_036389395.1 Pyrinomonadaceae bacterium | reverse complement strand
GGCGAATCCCGGAGGGCGGGGACTGCTTCCCGGACGGCGGTAACTCAGTCCCGGACGGCGGTAACTGAATCCCGGAGGGCGGGGACTCAGTCCCGGAGGGCGGGGACTCATTCCCCGCCCTCCGGGACTGAGTCCCCGCCCTCCGGGATTCAGTTACCGCCGTCCGGGACTGAGTTACCGCCGTCCGGGAAGCAGTCCCCGCCCTCCGGGATTCGCCCCCCGCCGTCCGGCAGTCATTTCCCGCCGCCCGCCTGCCGAAGACTGAGACACGCACACCGCCCCGCGGCACGACTTCAGCCCGCGGAGACCTGCGCGGCGGGGGGGTTCGGCCGTTCCGCTTTGCGGGCGCGACCCGGTGGGGTAACATTCGCAGTAACGCATCAACTTGAGAGGAACGCGGAAGTAGCCGGCGGCGGCGCGCACCCTCGGCGCGACCGATGCCGGAGGCTTAGGGACTTACGAACAAAGGGGGATTACACGATGGCAGCTTTAGCTGAAAGTTTGGGGCGCAACGGGGCCGCGCACGACGGGGCGGGGCGCGCGGCGGACGCCGAACGGCTGGCCCGCGGCCTCGGCTGGTTCAGCCTCGGCCTCGGGCTGGCGGAGTTACTGGCCCCGCGCGGCGTCGCCAGGATCGCGGGCGCGGGCGAAGGGCACACAGGTCTGATCCGGCTCTACGGTCTGCGCGAGATCGCCAGCGGTCTCGCCATCTTCGCGCAGGGGCGGCGGCCCGCCGCCGCCGTCTGGGCGCGCGTCGCGGGCGACGCCTTAGACCTCGCCACCCTCGCGGTGGCTTTCGTTTCGCCGAAGTCGAACAAGGGGCGGGTCGCGTTCGCCACGGCGAACGTGCTCGCGGTCACGGCCCTCGACGTGCTCTGCGCGCAGCAGTTCAGCAGCAACGTCGCGGCAAACGGAAAGGAAGAAGCACCAGTGCGCAAGAGCATCGTCGTCAACAGCACGCCCGAAGAGTTGTACCAGTTCTGGCACGACTTCGAGAACCTGCCGCGCTTCATGCGCCACCTTGAGTCGGTGCGCGTCACGGGCGGCGGGCGTTCGCATTGGGTGGCGAAGGCCCCGGCGGGCACGACCGTCGAGTGGGACGCGGAGATAACCGACGACCGGCCCGGCGAGTTGATCGCGTGGCGCTCGCTCGAAGGCGCGGACGTGGACAACGCCGGCTCCGTGCGCTTCGAGCGCGCGCCGGGCGGGCGCGGCACGATTGTCAAGGTCGAGATCGACTACAGCCCGCCGGGCGGCTTGGTGGGGGCGGCCGTCGCCAAGCTCTTCGGCGAAGAGCCGGCGCAGCAGGTGGACGCAGACCTGCGCCGCTTCAAGCAGGTGATCGAGACGGGCGAGGTCGTGCTCTCCGACGCCACGCTGCCGGGCACGGGGCTGACCGAGCAGCGCCCGGCGCAACCGCTGGCCGCCAGCGCCGGCCGCTGAAGGCCGACATGACGAGTAAAGGGGGGAAGTGATGAGAGCGAATTGTTGGTACGGCAAGCGTGACGTGCGGGTCGAGCAAGTGCCCGACCCGAAGATTCTCAACCGCCGCGACGCCATCGTGAAGATCAGCTCGACCGCCATCTGCGGCTCCGACCTGCACCTCTACAACGGCTTCATGCCGACGATGGAGCAGGGCGACATTCTCGGCCACGAGTTCATGGGCGAGATCGTCGAGGTCGGCCCCGACGTGAAAGACAGAAAGGTCGGCGACCGCGTGGTCGTCTCGTTCCCGATCTCGTGCGGCAACTGCTTCTTCTGCCAGCAGGAGTTGTACTCCCTGTGCGAGAACTCGAACCCGAACGCGTGGATGGCCGAGAAGCTGTTCGGCCACAGCCCGTGCGGCATCTACGGCTACTCGCACCTGACGGGCGGCTTCGCGGGCGGGCAGGCCGAGTACGCGCGCGTGCCCTTCGCCGACGTGGGCACGCTCAAAGTGCCGGCCGGCATGACGGACGAGCAGGTCTTGTTCCTGTCCGACATCTTCCCGACCGGCTACATGGGCGCGGAGTTGTGCGACATCAAGCCCGGCGACACCGTCGCCGTCTGGGGCTGCGGCCCCGTCGGGCAGTTCGCCATGGCGAGCGCGCGCCTGCTCGGCGCGGAGCGCGTCGTCGGCATTGACCGCTTCCCCGAACGGCTCGCCATGGCGCGCGCAGGGGCGGGCGCGTCCGACACGATCAACTACGAGGAGCGGAACACCTACGACGCGCTGATGGAGTTGACGGGCGGGCGCGGGCCGGACGCGTGCGTTGACGCCGTCGGTCTCGAAGCGCACGGCGGGCACGGGCTGGTCTACGCCTACGACCGCGTGAAGCAGGCCCTTATGGCGGAGACGGATCGGCCCATCGCGCTGCGCGAGGCGATCATGGCGTGCCGCAACGGCGGGACGGTCTCGGTCATCGGCGTCTACGGGGGCTTGATCGACAAGTTCCCGATGGGGTCGTTCATGAACCGCTCGTTGACGATGAGGACGGGGCAGTGCCACGTCCAGCGCTACTGGAAGAAGCTGCTCGGCCACATCGAGCGCGGCGAGATCGACCCCGGCTTCGTCATCACGCACCGCATGGCGCTCGACGAAGCGCCCCAGGGCTTCGACCTCTTCAGCAACAAGGAAGACGACTGCATCAAGATCGTCCTCAAGCCGTAACCGGGCGCGAAAGGACGGGCGCTTTAAGCGGCGCGTGCCGCCCCGGTGAAACTGCGGTGAAAGTTTTTCAGGCTTTCACCGCAGTTCTCATCTCCAAGACCTGCCCGGCGGGCCGCTCCGAGAGCGCCTCCACGGCGCGGCGCATCTCCTCGAACTGCGGGTTCGTGTACAGGCCGGTCGTCTTCACGTCCGCGTGCCCGAGCAGGTCGCGCAGGGTGAAGGCGTCGGTGTGCTCGCGCACGCGCGACGAGAAGGTGTGCCGCAGGTCGTGGAAGCGGAAGTCGCGCACGCCCGCGCGGGCGCAGGCGAGGTGGAAGGCCCCGCGCCGGCCCGAAATGTTAAGGCCGGTGCGCAGGCGGAAGAGGTGGCCGCCCGGCGCGGGGTCGGCCGCCAGGCGCGAGACGACGGCGAAGGCGGCCGGGTTGAGCGGCAGGTACTTCACGCGCCCGCCCTTCGCCGTGTAGCGGAGCGCCCGCCGCTCGGGATCCAAGTCCGCGTCGCGCAGGCCGAGGATGGCCATCCTGCGCAGACCCGTGTTGAGCGCGATCACGGTCGCGTCGCGCACCTCCGGGTATCTTTCCAACTGCGGCATGAGCCGCGCCTCCTCCGCGCGCGAGAGCACCCGCTCCCGGCGGCAGTCGGTCTGCCCCTGGCCCCAGCGCACCTTGCGGCACGGGTTCAGCCCGATGAGATCGTTGTCGAGCGCCATGTTGAAGACGCGCGAGAGCACGCCGATCTCGCCCTTGACCGTCGCCGGGTGGCGCGGCCGGCCGAGGCGCGAGTTGCCGGCCAGGCGCGCCCGCTTGTAGCCCTCGATGAGCATCGCCGTGATGTCCTTGAGCCGCCGCCCGCGGAAGTGGCGGCAGAGCACCTCCGAGACGTACTCGACGTGGTGCGCGTCCCGCAGGCGGTCGCGCGCCGACGGCAGGAAGACCTCCCTGACGAACCGCACGAAGTCGGTCGCGCCGAACTCCTGCCCGTCCCGGCCGTACCGCCCCTCGTAGACCTCCTTGCGCAGCGTGGCCTCGGCGACGAGCGCCTGCGCCTTGTTCGCCGCCTCGGGGACGTGCCGGTAATACTTGCGCCCCCTGATCTGCAAGCGGACTTCCCACTTGCCGTTGCGTTTGTAAACGCCCACGTTAAGCCGCCCCTTTCCCGCGGAAGGCGCGGCCCGCTGAAGCGGGGCGGAGTATAGCGCCGCGCGGCGGCGCTGGGAAGGTCTCAGCCGTCATGCTCTTTCACCAACTCCGAGAGCTTCACCCGGACACAGGAGCCGACCTTGTACTTCCTGACGACGCCGCGCTGGAGCCACTTGCGGATCGTGTCTTCGGGCAGGTCGGGGCGCTCGGCCGCCGTCCTGACCGAGACGTACTGCTCCGGCTCGGCCGGGCCTCGCTCGGCGAGCAGGCGCGCGACGACGCGCTCGGCGACCGGCTCGACCAGCCGCTCCAACTCCCGCTCCAAGGCGCTCTGACCCATCACCAGCCTCCCGCGTGCTCACGCTGCCGCCTTACGCTCTGCGCGCCGGTCGCGCTGCTGCTCGTAGGCGGCCGCCGAGAGTTTGAAGCCGGGCGAGAAGAGAGCGAACGTCGCCGGGCGCGCGTCCCGCAGCCACAAGACGCGCTCCCAAAACGCGCAGGGGAAGCGCATCGGCACGTTCGGCTCTACCTTCCGTTTACGCCTGCGCGCAGTCGCCAGGCGCGGCCGAGGGCTTTGCTTCGCTTGCCTCACCGCGGCCCCCCTTGAGGCGCGCGCGCCTCGTGCCCGCGGAACCGGGCGTACAGGCGCGCGCGCACGTCCTCCGCGACCGGCAACTCCGCGATGACCGCCGCCGGGTCGCGCCCGTGCGCGACCGTGATCGCGTTCACGATCTGCGCCGCCTCGCCGAAGAAGAGCGTCTGCGGCTCTTGCCGCCTCCCCGCCGCCGCGGCCGCCTCCGGCGTGCGCGCGAGCCACGCCGCGATCTCGTCGTCGGCCGTCGCGTCGCGCCAGCGCGCCGTGCCGACCGCGTAGGCGTCGATCCGCGCGCCCGCCGCCCGCCGGTGCTCGGCCCAGGCGACGCAGGTCTCTTTCGGGTGGCGCGACAGCGCGACCGGCACACACACACCGCCGCCGTCAGGCGGCGCTTCGCGCGCGCGCGGTAGTGTGTGTGTACTCTCTGGGCCGGTAGTCTCTGGCCGGGTAATCTCTGAAGTATGGCGGATCGGTGCATCTCCAGATGCACCAAACGTACATACTGAGTCGCACCGATCCGCCACACTCGTAGCCCCGGCGGTAGCATCGGCCGCCGCGCCGTCCACGGCCGCACCGGCCGTATTGGCGGGCGCGGCGACAAGGCGCGGGCGGGCCGAGTTGATGAGCTGCCCGAGGCGGGCGCGCAGTTCGGCCGTGTTGAGCCGGTAATAGAGTGGGGCGCGGCGTGAGCGGCGGTGCGTCTCGACGAGCTTGCACGCGACCAGCCGCTTGATCGCGGTCTGCTGTTCGCGCCGGGTCAGACCCGTCTCGGCCTGCCACTCGCGGGCGCTCTTCCAGACCCAGCCGCCGGGCAGCGTCGCCTTATCCTGCCAGTACCAGAGTTGACTGAGCAGGACGCCGGCGTTGCCGCTGCCGCCGATCTGCGCGAACTCAGGGTGGTAGCGGACGGCCCGCCGGCCCGCGAGCAGGGCGGCGACGCCCGCGCCGGCCGACTGCGCCGGGGCGGCGGGCGCGTGCGCGGCAGGCTCAGGCCGGGCGCTCACGCGCGCGCCCTCCGGCGGCCGGCGGCGCGGTCTTGGCCGGATAGACGGATAGGAATTAGAATCATCGTCGGCAGCAAAGTAGACCGTGCAAAATGGTCGAGCCGGCCGTTGGGGTGCATTCCCAACGGCCGGCTCATCTTTGGGCCAAGTCGCCAGCCTGTAAACCTACTTTTTTTCGGTATGCATCAGGCATACCGATTTTCGGTATGCCACGAATGCAGTATTTATGCGGGTTCTGTTACGCGGCGGCCCGTTATGGAGGGAGGCGGAGTTGTAAACTCGTGACGATTTGCTCCGGCGTCTTCTGCCTTTTGATCTCGTCTATGACCGAATCCACGAAGCTTTGAAACCAACTCTCAGCGCCGGGGAACATCTCATCAACGCGGCAGCCTTTAAGCTTACGGGCAACCAAAGTTCGCTTGCTCTTGTCGTCTTGCGCGTGAATGCCGAGGGTAGGAGCAAGGTCAAGCTGAGTGATTATGGTATGCCGCTTCTCGTCGCGCCGCGGGTGCTTTAGCATAGTCTCCCATATGGTGGCGATCTCGCGCAGCACCTTGAGGAGCAGTTGCACCTGATTCTCTGTTAGCACATTAACGTGTCCCTGCCCGCTGCCGTTCTGAGTGAGCTGCTCGCGAATGAATTGTTGGAACTGAGGCGAGGCGATTTCCTGCCGTGCCTTTTCAGGATCGACTTCTACAAGCCGGAGAAACTTGCCGAGGCCGCCATCGCTATAACCCATTGCTCTAGCAACCTCAGACTCGCGCCTCCCGGCTTGTATCATGCGCCAGGCCGCGGTTCGCCTTAAATCTTCAAGCGTAAGCCAATCCAGACCGGCCGCCGCCCGCGCTCTGTAGAAATCTTTTTTAATCCGCGTTCGCTCCCAAACTCTATCCGGCCTCGGCGGGCGGCGCGCCACACCCTCAACCGGCCAAGAACCGTGACGAGAACGCTCCCAAAGCTGACGCATTACTGTAGCGAGACGGGGCGTCATCTCGACCAGACGCTTGTTACACCTGATCTGGCTCTGATCAAAATTCACATCCGTCCATCTCATTTGCTGGCGCTGGTTGTCATAAGCGCCGGTGTCGATCAGGTAAATGATGGACTCTTTAAGGTAGGCCAAATCACCGACACACGCGGCAAGAAGTCTTTGCTCCTCGCCCACAGCTAAGATGCTACGGCCCTTATGTTGTGGGTTACTGGGCGTGAGGGGTGTCCCCTTCGGGAAGGGATCATTGGTTATCCAGCGCCGCTCTTTCGCGTATCTGAGTATGAGCCGCAGCGTACACACCATTGAAGCGGTGGTAACCTTAGAGAAGGCGGGCCGAAACGCAGTGGGACACAGGTAATAGTCCTCAAGTGCGAATCCTGACTCGTGACTGATAGAGGCTATCTCAGTCTCAAAAAAGTAAAGCACCAAACGCCTTGAAGATGCGTATTCACCCGTCTTAGAAGAGCGTGAGGCCGCTCGTGGGTTGTCCCCCCACCACCTCTGCGCCAGAGCCCAAAACGGCATCTGCGGTCCGGCTTTTATCTTTTGAGCCCCGCCCTCAATAGCTTCTCGGAGTCGCTTTATCTTGGCGTAACTCGCAGCCCGCTCTGGGCTCGGGCTGAGGTCGCAGCCGCGCGGAAGTTCAAGCAGTGCCCACAGCTCGCATTTGCCACAGAAGCCACGCTGATGCTCACGCGCCTTGGCCTTTCGACGCGGCTCGTCGTGGTCTTCTTCGCATATCCCGCAGGTAACTTTGCCCGTGACTAGATTGACCGATGAGCCACTGAGAAGAGGTACGGTCGTACTTTGAAGAGGCCCTTTTACTTTCCTCAGAGCGGCGTGCTTTCGGCAAGGCTTGATGAAGCCGGACTCTTTCACTGAGCGCGAGGCGCGTGCCCAGCGGTCGCTAACACACACGGGGCATCTCAGCCCATATTGCTGTCGGTTCAAAGGGTGCCGAGCGCCCAGTCGTGGCACCAGCCTGTCGGGTGTTATTTCGTCAGCGGCGGGAACATAGAGACGCGTGCTGACATATCGCTCAGCATCAGGCAAGCTTCGGACTATGTTGTAGCATTCCCTGTGGAGCGCCCTGAACCCTTTCCCCTGTCGGACAGCATGACGAGCCGCCGTCGAACCCTTTCGCCTTGGATAAGGACATCGGGGGAAAGCACACCTGAAATTCACCCGCAGCCCAGTGGTTTTCGATGCGAAGAGCCCTTCTGACCATAAGACAGCCCCGCCATTATCGGTAGCGACATTTTCTGCCGGGTAAGCAGCTCTCTTAGCCATCGCTCACAGTGCCCATCTGTCAACCTGAAATGATTCCGGCGCGCGGCGCGCAGGGTCGCGCTTTGTCCTCCCGATGATCAGTCGGGAGTAGCGCGCCGGAAGACGAAAAGGTTAATGCAGCAAAGAACTCAATTAAGTGTAGTTACGTCCCCGCGCGCTCGCGCGCACCCCGCACTCGCCACTCCCGCCGCTGAAGAATTCAATCCGCCTTCTGGCAACCGTTGCCAGAAGCTTCGGCGCTTACGCGCCAAGCTCGGCGCAGACGAGAACGACGAGGATCAGGGCGGGCATTGCCGGCAACTCCAAAGATCGGCGAACAACGATCAGGGCGCGCTACACACCGCCCGCATAACTACAGACTCACGCGCGACGACCTACCTGTAGCGAATCCGCGCCGCGCGGCTGCGCGCCTCGAATCAGCGAGGCATTCAGCGGGGTAGGTGGACGCTAAGGGCGGTCGCCGGGCTACCCGACCAGCCGCCGCGGTCAGCGCGCGCGTCGAACGCCGACGCACGTTGCGTCGGCTCGACGGTAGCCACTGGCGACAGGCCAGCATCCGACGCTTGAGCGGCGTTCAGCCCTGCCCGCCGTCGCCCTGCCCGTTGTTGCCGCGCGCCGTGATGTACCGGTTGACCGTCTCCGTCAACTGGTTCACCGCGCCGGTCAGCGCCACGATCTGGCTGTCGTGCCGCTGAAGCAGCTCGGCGATGGCGGTGTAGGAACGCTCGAACCGGGCGATCCGCGCGTCGTGCGCGCCCTGGACGGCGGCCAGCGCCGCGATCTGCTCGGCGGCGGCCGCCTGCTGCTCGACGATGCGCTCCTCGCGGGCGATGATGAAGTTTAAGACCTTCTCGATCTCTTCGTTCGTCATGGTTGCTCCCCCTTCGGCTCGATCACCACCTCGACCGAGTCCTCCGTCTCGCCCTCGAACCGGATGCGGTGCGTCCGCTTGTTGACGCGCAGGCGGGTCGTGCGCGTGGCGCGGTCGCGCTCCATCTGCTCGACCAGCCGCTCCAACCGCTTGAGCGTCTCGTCCATGTCGTGGGCGTCCGCCATCACGTGCCGCTCTTGCGCGCGCGCTTCGCCGGTGTCTTCCCGTTGGTGGGCTTGCGCGGCTTGCCTTTGGGCCAGCCCCGGCCGGGCGGCGCAAACGTCCTGACCACATCAGCAGGGACGAGCCACACCTGACCGACCGGCGTCTCTGTTAACTGCGCGCCGGGCACGCGCCCCGTCCGCACGAGCAGCGCGAAGTTAGAGCGCGAGACGACGACGCCCCGCGCCGCCAAGCCCTCGCGCGCTTCCCGAAGAGTAATCATGCGCTTTGCCATGCCTCCTTATAACACCGCCGTGCCCACAATATCTAGTACGGTGTGCCGAACCATAGCAAAAGGCAAGCCGGCCGCACAAGCTATATTTAATCACCCCGTCTTAACTATTTATTGACAAATGATTAGGACGGGCGTATTATTCATTTCAGAGTTAGTTAGCCACACCGCAGGAAGGGAGACACCATGCAGACCAAGACCGCCAGCCAGCAGCAACCCAAGCCCGAACAGCCCCGCCCGCAGACCCGCCGCGAGCGCGCCGAGGAACGGATCGCGCTGACCAAGCACCTGCACCCGCCCGTCGTGACCGTGTTCCGCACGTCCACGGGGCGGCTCATTCGCTTCTAGCAGAAAGGGCTTAGGTGACGCTGCGAACGCCCCCAAGCCCCCAACACCCAACCCGCCCGCTACCCGTCGAAGGAAGGAGCAAAGTTAAGATGCCCGCACAGCCTACCACAGCGCGCAAGCCCCGCGCCGCCACGCCCGGCTCGTTCAAGCCCGGCCCCGACGCCCGCCGCCACCAGTTCACGCCCGAAGAGTGCCGCGCCGGCTTCTACGCGGCGCTCGCCGCCATCGCCACCAAGACCGGCAAGACGCCGACCGGCACGCTGGCTTTCTTCATGCAGCGCCGCGCCGCGCAGAGAGGGGCGTGCGCGTGATGGAGCCCCGCTGCGAGTCCTGCGGGCTGTCGTGCCCCACCGAGTACCTCGACCCGTGCGGCGGCCCCGCCTGCACGCTCACCGTCTGCCCGCTCTGCTCAAGTGACGGCTGCGCAAGCTGCGGCCACGCCGACGAGCCGGAGCAACAGCCGCTCGCGGCATAGGCGACCGAGACCGGGGCGGCCTGCGCCACAGGGCCGCCCCACAAGGAGCACAAGACCATGACGACCGACACGACCGAGAGGGCCGCCGAACTGCTGGCGCAACCAGCACCGACCGTCGCCGAGACGCCCGCGCGGATCGAAGCCTTGAACCTCTGCGCCTACGACGTGAGCGAGACGATCACCGACCTGTCAGACCGCGCCGGGCAGCTTGAGGAACAGGCCGCGGCCGAGGCGAGCGCCGAGAGCAACGACGCGAAGCGCCGCGCGCGCAAGTGTGAGCTGCTCCGCGCCGATCTCGAATACCAGGACATACGCCAGGACATTCGCGCGGCGAACCGCGTCCGCGTCGAACTCGACGAGCGCGCCGCCCGCCTGCGCCGCGAGTACCGGCTGGCGCTCGTCCACCTGGGGCGGGAAGGAGACTAACGACGATGCCGCGACACACGCGCAGACCGCCCGCCAGCTTCGACGTGACCAGGCGCGCCGTCCGCATCCTCGTCAACCGCGACCGCTACGACGAGCAGACGCGCCGCGCCGTCACCGAGGCGTTAGCCGCGGACGACCGCGAGCACCTGTTAGCCGTGCTGCGCCGCGCCGAGCAAGGCCGGCGCGCGCACTAGACCGAGCAAGGGCCTCACTGTCAGAAGGGACTCAGGGGCGAGAGTGACAGTCAGCGGCGCGGCCCGTGCAGCAACACGAACCGCGCCAAGGCCATAAACCGAAACCTAAGAGAAGGGAAATCAGTCAATGACCGACAGGAAGCATACCGCACCGCGCGCGGGCGAGGGAACGCGCGCCCGCACGAGCACGACCAACACGCCGCCGCTGGCCGAACTGCTCTCGGCCGTCATGCGCCACCCGGACACGCCGGCCCGGATTTACAACGACATTCAAGACGCCTTGCTTGAATTGGAGGCCCGCCAAGACGTGACCGCGCCCGAAGCAATCGCCCGCGCGCTCGCCGACCAGCACAAGCCCGCGCCGCTCGATTACATCACGACCGCCGATACCATCGCGGACTTGATTAACGGTTCGGGCACGCCCCGAGTCGTCTCCGATCTGCTCTTAGAGTTCTGCTCCGAACTGTCCAACAACATCGCCGCGCAGGGTGAATGCGTCTGCTCTGACGAGACGAGGCGTAAGCACCTGCCCGCGCTGCTCGCGCGCGCCACCGAGCGCGGGCTGATCGTGCCGACCGGCGGCGTGGAGATTAAGGAAGGGGGGCGCGGCGGTGCGTAAGAACACAACCAAGCCCGCGCGTACAGACGCGCCCGCCCAAGAGCCGCCCGCCGAGCCGGAGGCGTGGCAGACCGCAGACCCGACGCGCGCGCTGGCGTTTGTGGAGTCCATCGAGCGGGCAGACTTCCGGCTTGATCACGTCGCCGCCACCATCACGCACCAAGAGGCCGAGGCGCTCGCCGAGCGCCTGACGCACGTTGAACTCGACGGCGAGACGGTCGCCACGATCCTCTTGCTCATCGCCGCCGCCACGTTCGAGGAGTCGCCGGGCGAGCAGGTCTACCACGCCGCGCTGCGGGTGCTCTCGCCGTATATGCCGGTCGCGGAGCACGCCGCCGAAGCCGCGCAGGTCGCCCAGCTTCACAGGCTGCGGCAGAAAGGGGCGCGCGCCGATGGCTGAGCACCTACCTTTTACGACCGCCGAGCGCAGCGACGACGCGGCCGGCTACTCGGAAGAGTTGGCGGCGCGCTTCAAGGAGTTGACGCAGATCATCGTGCCGCCGCACGGGATGGAACACCCTTACGACGCGGACGAGATCGCGGCGGCCCTGTGCGAGTTGATCGACTGGTTCACCTACCAGAGCGACATGACCGACCGCGAAAACATGGCCTGCGAGGTCGTCGCCGCCGCCTTCGAGCACACGGACGCGAAGGACAGCGCCGAGAATGGATTCAGAAGCCGGCGGCTGGTACTGGCGGCGGCGCAAGACCAGACGGCCCAGGAGGCGGAGGGGGCCGATGGCTGAGCAGTTAACCGAGTCGCGGCGGGGCGCAGCGCCGCCCCGCCGCGACGAGACGCCATGCAAGGCGCTCGCGCTGACGAACTCCGAACGGGTCGCGCTCGTGGACGCCGCCGACTACGACCGGCTCAGCCGAAGCCGCTGGCGCTTGAACACCCACGGCTACGCAGAGTGCGGGTCAAGACCCGGCGTGCGGCTTTCGCACGCGGTCTTGGGGCTGCGCGGGCGCGTCGCCGTCCGCCACTTAAACGGCGACCGGCTCGACAACCGGCGCGCGAACCTCCGGATCATGCCCGGCGGGAGCGTGAGCCGGCAGCCCCATTCAAGGGTCAACCCGTGGCGCGTGCGGATAGACATAGAGCGCGCGGTCTATTTCGTCGGCGCGTGGCCGACGAAGCAGCGGGCGCAAGAGGTCTTGCGCCTCGCCGCGCGCGTGGCGGCGGACGTGCGCGGGCGCGGGCTGACGCGCGCGGCGATTCAACGCGCGCTAGACGCCGCGACCGGGCGCACGGCGCGGGCTTACGCGAGCGACGAGGCGGCGGCGCGGCTCCTGCGCGCCGCCGCGGCGCTCATCCCGACCCGTTACACGCCCGACGTGCGCGAGGAAGCCGCGCAGGCCGTCGCGGCGGACGTGCTCGCCGGCAACGTGACGCTCGCCGAACTCGACCGGCGCGCCGTGCGCCGCTACGCGCGCGAGGCGCTGGGCCTGCGCGACGCCTACCGCTTCCGCTCGCTGGACGCGCCCGCCGGCCCCGGCGATGATCGGACGCTCGCCGAACGGCTCGCGGCTTGAGCGCATCTGCTCACGTTTACAGATAGGTTGAGGCGGGCCGGGCTTCAGACCCGGCCCGCCTCGCTTGGATTCTGATAACTTAAACCTCTATGAACACCGAAGAAAGAATCGCACGCGCACTGATGCTGGTCGAGGAGGCGCGCGCGGAGTTGGTCGCGCTGGCCGCCGCGCTCCGCTCCGAGCGGGCGGTGCGCAAAGGGCGGTGCCCCGGCTGCACCGGCGACGTGCTGTGTCTCGTGTGCGCGGCGCGGGCCGTCGGCGTCGCCCCGCGCACGCTGCAAGCGCGCAAGGCGGGGACGGAGACGCTCCCCCGCTTCTCCGACCGCCCGACGACTTACCTGCGCGCGGACATCAACCGCTTCGTCCGCACGCGCGCTCAGGCACGTCAGGATGAGTCTGCGCGTCGGATTAGTCTGGTGCGTCGGCGTCCGAGACCGAAAAAGAATTGAATGCTAGCTGCTAGCCCTATCTGCGCGTTTGAGCAGATAGGCTCAGGCACGCGCCCGGTCGCCCGCTGGCAACGGTTGCCAGCGGGCGCGCGCCCAGATGTCGGCCTCACCACGCGCCGAGCAACTCGACCCCAGCGCCGAGCCGCTGCGCCTCGTGCACGTACCCGCCGCACCGCGACCGGACGAGCCGCCGGGCCGCGCCGCGCGTGACGCCGAGGGCGCGCGCCGTCCGCGTGCAGTGCCGCCAGAAGGCGTTCGCCCCCCGCGTCACCTGCGCCGACTCGTAGGCCAAAGCGTGGCAGCGGCGGCAGCCGAAGACCGTCAGGCGCGCCGCCGGCAGGTGCAGATCGCGGACGCGCCGCCAGCACAGCGGGCAGCGGAAGAACCAGCGCAGGCCGCCGTAGTGCGGGCGCGTGGCGTCGAGCCTGACGCGCTGGGCGAGGGCGCGCCCGTGCTCGTACTTGAGCGCGAGCCACAGGTCAGCGCCCGAGCGCGCGACCCGGTAAGAGACGGCGAAGCCGCCGCGCGGCCAGAACCACACCCCCGCGCAGCCCGGCCGGGGCGCGACGAGTCCGGGCGCGAGCAGGGCGCTAATGCTGTAGCAGCCCTCGACCGTCACCCGCGCGGGCTGACCACCCCACCGGGTAGAGCCGAAACCGCCCATCTGGATTTACCGAAATCATAAGGCCGCCGGCGTCAGCCTTCGAGCTGTCCCGGCTCGATAACGCCCTGCATTTCCAGGTTATAGAGCAGGAGCGTGGCGAAACGTATCCGCGGGCCGAACCGCCCGGCGGCGGCCGGCGGCAACTCGACCAGGTGCTCCGTCTCGCGGCCGTCGGCGGCGACGAACACGAGGCGGTAGAGCGCCCAGCCGCCCGCGCCGGTGTGCCCGAGCGCGAAGTCGGGGATCGTGAGGCTGTCGCCGCCGACGGCGATCTCGAGCTCGCGGATGAACTCCCACGCGCCGACCGGCCGCACGCTCTTGTCGGGGAGCCGAACCGCGCGCCGCGCGCCGTAGAGGCGCAGCCGCCGGCAGATCGCGGCGGGCCTGTCGGTCGGCACGGTGCAGCCCTCGACGAGCATTTGCGGCGCGGCGTTTTCCGTTTGCTTGTGCTGCATAGTCTCGAACTCCATACGCCGCCCGCGCGGGCGCGCCCTAATAAGTCCGCTTCTGCGTGTCGGTGCGCGTGGCGACGCCGAGCACGCCGGCCGGGAGCGTCTTACCAGCGCCTAAGAGACCTTCAGCTTTGAAGCCCTCGTAAGTGTCCATCACGACGAACGGCACGGCCAGATCGGCGGCGGCGCGCGAGTAGGTGAACGGCCGCCCGTCGAATGTCTCACCCGTCTTCGCGTCCACGGCAACCCCGGCCGCCGGCTGCAACTGCGAGCGCAGGTAACGCCGCGTCAGGGCCGCGGGCGTGAACTTCTCATCGACCTTCTTCCCCTGCTCCATGCGCCGGAAGGTGCGCGCCATCTGCGCCATGTAGCGCACCGTGAAAGATTCGCCGCCCGTCAGGTCATACGTGACCTTGCCGACCGTGAGCTTGCCGAAGCGCGAGTCGAAAGGATTCAGCCCCACGTTCAAGCCCGCGACGTGCATCAGCCCCATCGTGGTGCCGAGCGTGGCGAGACCCCGCGCCGCGTCGCGCAGTTGCAGGTAGGCCACGGGCTGCGTCTCCGCGCTGAGCGCGTTGCGCACGACCCGGAGCGGGCTAACCAAATTAAATTTGCTCGCCGTATTTCTCGGACTGAAGAACGGCACGTTCAAGGCGTCAATGATCTTCCGCCCCAGCGCCGAGCGATCAAGCCCCGCCACCCGGCCGCGCCCCGTCGAGATGTTGATGAGGTCGGCAATCGCCTTGTAGGTCGCCTCCGTCGTGTTGGGCTTGCCGCGCACGGCCGCCGTGTAGTTGTCCCAGGCGGCCACGCGGATCGCGTCGAGACCGGCCGAGTAAGCGCGGTCGGAGGCGCGCACGCCGGGGATGCGCGGCGCGAGGCCGGAAGCGAAAGGTTCTTCGGGCCGCCCCATGAGCGAGAGGTCTAAGCCCGCGTCTTTCATCTGCTGGTAGTCGGGGCGCGACGTGACGGACTCCACGAACTCCGCGTGCGCCTCTTCCGAGCGCATGGAACGAACTTGCTGGCGCAGCGAGCGCAGGAAGTAGGTCGGGTGCGCGAGGGCTTGGGCGAAGCCCTGCCGCCCAGTGGCGCTCAGATCGAAGCCGGCCTTGGCCTTCGGCAGTTGCAGCACGTCGAGCACCGTGCGGGCGACGCCGCGGGCTTGCCGGCCCCCTTCGTAGCGCGCGGCGGCCTGCGCCTGGCGCGCGCGCTCAGGCGTCGGGCGGGCGAGGTCTTCGAGCGTGCCGTCGTCCATCGCGCGGATCACGTCGGCGCGCTCGACCATTTCGGGGTTGTACATGATGCGCCCGCGCTCCGGCGTCTCGAAAGAGCGCATCCCGCGCGGCACGACGATCTTATGCGCCGGGTCGCGGTTGACCTCGGCGGGGACGTGGACGACGGCGCGCCGGCCTTCCCGCAGCTCCGCGACCTGATCGGCGGGCGACTGCTCGATCAGATCGCGGTGCACCTGCACGAACTGACCGTCGGTGTCGGCCGCGACATAATCGCCGGGGCGCTCGCCGGCAGCGCGGATCGCGCGCCGCTCGGGGCCGGCCATCGTGCGCGCCGTCCCTTCGTAGGGCGTGCCGTCACTGTCGCGCCAGCGCAGGGCTTGCGGCTCGGGCTCGGGCGGCACGCTTGAGGCGCGATCCACGAGCGGCGCGGCGGGCGCGACCTCGAAGTGCTCGACAGCGCCTTTGTGCAGCGCCGCCGGGCCGTCTTCGGTCTCGACTATGACGAACTCGTCCGGGTCGTGCCCTTGCCGCGCCAGGTCCTCGCGCTCGCGGCCCGTCATCTTCCGGGCGACACCCGACATTGGCGCGCCCTCATGCGTCCAGTGCAGCGTCACGGGGCCGTGCTCGGGCGAGAGACCGAGGCGCGTTATGTCTGCCGGGTGTGGCGCGCCCTCTTCCGCCTTGCCGACCGGCAGCACGAAGCCGGAGGCGAAGTTAGCCAGCGCGCCCCGACCAGTGCGCCCTTCGGGCGTGGTCGCGCCCTGCGCCGCCATCGCGCCGCCCTGCGCCGTGCGCGCCGCGACGTTGCGCGCGAACCGACCGGGCAGCGACGAGGCGGCCGGCAGCGCCGCGTTGACAACGCGACCAGCGCCCTGCGTGACGACCCCCGTCACCCCTTCGCGGATCATCGCTTCGGGTCCCTCGCGCATGTGCTGGGCCGCCATCAGCAGCGGCGCGGCCTCGCCCGCCAGGGTGTAGACGGGGAAACTGCCGGCGAGGTTGATCGCGCCCCGCACAGCCGCGCCCGCCCCGGTCGTCTCGGCGGGCGCGGCGGCCTGCGCCGCGTTAAAGACCTCCTGCTCGCGCGCGTCGGCCTTGGCCTCTTCGTCGAACTCACGACCGGGCTGGCCGAACACCGGGCGCGCGCCCATCAGTTGCACGGCCGAGACCACGTCGCGGGCCACGCGCATCTGCGTCTGACCCACGTCGGCGACGCCGCGGCGCACGGGGCCGGCCGCTTGCGCGGCTCGTTCGGCGCGCGCGTCGTACTCGTCGGCCTGCTGCTGAATCTCCGCCGCCTTCCGGCGCGCCGCCTCAAGCCCGCCTTCGGCGTAGGCGTTCAGGAGATCGATCACGTACCGCTGCGGGCGCACGGTCACGACGTAATGCCCGCCGCTGCGGACGGCATCGCCGGCGCGCACCAGCTCCGCGAAAGACCTGTCGGGCTGCGTGAAGTTGCGCCCCGTCTCCTGCCGGTACTGCCGCCCCGCCGCGAGTGCGCGCGGCCCCAGGGCGTGCAGCACGGCGTCGTCGAGGAGCACGGCCGTCTCCGCGTCGGTCTGCCCCGCCGGCACGGCGACCGTGATCGGCTGACCAACGTCGAACGCCGCGGGCGACTTCGGCCGGTTGCGCGCGAAGTTGGCGAGGCCGACGGCCGCGCGCGTCGCGTCGCTCACGTTATCGAACTGATCGCCCTTCGTGAACTCGACGGGCGCGAGGCCGCGCCGCGGATCGTCGAGCGCGAGCGGCCGCCCCGTCTCGCGATCTACGGCCGCCTCCACGCGCTCGACCGCGCCCACGTCCTCGCGCGGGAAGGGCGAGAAGCGCCACGGGTCGAGGCGCTGCGCGTCGGTCAGGTCTTCGTCGCGCTTCTCTACCAGGTGCGCCAGCGGATCGGCCGGCGCGGCAGGCTCTAACAGGTGCGCGAGCGGGTCGGGCGCGGGCGCTGCTTGCGCGCCGTGGCCGTGCGCCAGCTCGAAGTGTCCGGGGTCGCGTTGCTGCCCGTCGATGACCACGCCCCACTTAACGGGCGCGGGCGCGGCGTGGGCCATCTCCGCGTACACGTCGCCCAGCGCCTTGTAAGCCGCGTGGCTGCCGTCGGGGATGTAGTTGCCGCGCTCGTCAAACGCGAGCACGTCGCGCCCGCGCCCGTCCAGGTGCGCCGAGTTGTAAGTCCACGACACGCCGCGCGCGACCTTCTCGGCCTGCTGCGCGGGCGTGCGCGACCCTTCGCCGAGTTTGTAGGTGTAGCCCGTGCGCCGGCTGGCTTCGGCCATCACCTGGTTAACGAAGTCGTCGAGCCGCGCGTCAACGGGCGGCACGTCAACGAGCTTGGTCGGGCGCGCCGGGCGACGCACGCGGGGCGCGGCAGGGGCGGCCGGCGGCGGCGCTGGCGGTTCGAGCAGGTGCGCGAGCGGATCGACCGGCGGCGGCTCCGGGCGCGCGGGCGCGGGCGACTGCTGCGTGCTGCCGGCGCTCGCCTTGTCCACGCCGGCGGACGGGAAGCGCGCGACCTCGACGAGCAACTGATGGATCGGCGCGTCGAGGCGGATCGCGGGGTACGGCGTCTGCGGCGCGTCCGCGCGCGCGGCGAGCCACTGGTGATGCCCGTCGAGAACGTGATCGTCAGAGCTGACGAGGATGGCGCGCTGCGGGCCTTCAAAGCTGCGCGCGCGCGCGACCTTCTCAGGTGAGAACTCCAACTGCGCCGGCCTCAGACTGTCGGGCGCAACGTCTTCGCGCGTGTGCGTGATGCCGCGCCCCTTGAGGAACTGGACGAGCGCCCCGCGGTGCTCGCTCTTGATCTGCGGCATGGAGGCGCGCGGCACGTTGAGCGAGCCGAGTTCGGGCGGGAACTCCGACCAGGTCGGCTCAAGCAAATGCGCGAGCGGTTCGGTCTGCGGCATGAGTCAGCCTCACGGGATCACTTCGTAGTGGTCGGCGATGTAGCGGCGGGCGTCCGCCTCGTCCTTGACGATCTTCTGCTCGACGAGGCTCTTGACCGCGGCCTCGACGTTCGCCTGCCTGAGCCGGCCGCGGGGCGCAGGGGCAGCACCACGCGCGCCACCCGTGGCGGGCTGCACCTTCGGCTTGCCGTAGGGCCAGCCTTCGGCGTCCTGCCCCGCCTCGAACAGATCGCCGTACCCCGTCTGCAACTGGTCGCGGTAGCGCAGCGCCGCCTGCTTGTGGCGGGCGCTGTAGGAGTCGCGCCACGCCTGCGTGGTCGGCTCGTTCTGGCCGTCCTTGCCCGGCATATAGAGCGGCGGGCTGGCGGCCTTCGCCTTCTCCTCCTCGATCTTGTTGACGAGCGCCGCGCCCGCGGCGAGCCGCGAGTTGACGTTAGCGGCCGTCGGCTGCCCGCGCAGCCCCAGGCCCTCGCGCGCGATCCCGATCCGCTCCTTGCCCTGCTCGATGCGCTCCGCGCCCTGCCGCTCGATGAGGCCGCGCATGGCGTCGCGGTCGGCGTCGCCGCGGCGCTGCGCCTCGGTCAGCCCGTCCGGCCCCACCGGCTGCACGTAAGCGGTCGCGCCGACCGCGTCCGTCAACCGCCCCGTGGTCTTGTCGAGGTACTTCCGCACCTTCTGAGTCGGCCGGTCGGGATCGATCACGTCCACCGCGACCAGGTTCTCGTGCGCGGCGTTGAACCCCTCCACGTCCACCTCAAGCCCCGCGTCGGCGGCGCGCCGCAGCAGGGCCGCGTGCTGCGGGTTATTCGGGTCGAGCGTCTTGTAGAGCTTCAGGTTTGAGAGCACCCGTTGCTGTTCGGAACGCGCGCCCTGCGCGTTGATGCGCTGCTGCTCCAGGTCGGGGCGCGCCTCGTAGTATTCGGTCTGCGCGCGCGTCAGCCTGTTCTTCAGGTCCTGCCCGCGCAGCTCGCCCTCGCGCTTCTGCCGCTCGTACTCGAACTCGTCGCGCTGCCGCTGCCCGGCGAGCCGGCGCGCGTAACCGAGCCGCTCGTCGAGCGAGTCGTCTACCGCGCCGCCGATTGCGCCCGCGGCCGCCGCGCCGATCCCGCCCGCGAGGCCGCCGCGCGCGAGACCCATCAAGCCCATCTGAAAGGCTGTCTTGACGACGCTCGCAAGCTTCGAGTTGGTGTGCGTGGCGCGGCGCGTCGCCGTCGGCTGCTGCGGCAGCGCGGGCGCTTCGACGCCGGCGAGCGCCGCGTCGCCGAGGCCGGGGTTGGTGGCTTCGGTGTAGGAGTCGGGCACGCGCCGCACCGGGTAGCGCGTGGGCTGCTCGCCGCCGACTTCGGCGGACGTTTCGAGGCCGGGGCGTTCGGGCGCGCTCTTCCCCGCCGCGGAGATCTGCGCGCCGCCCGTCGGCAACTCTTCCGGGCGCGGCTCTGTGCCGGCCGCCACGTAGTGCGGGACGACGACGCCGGGCGCGTTCGCGCGCCGCAGTTCCGGCCCCTGCTGCCCGACGATCTGCACCTCGCCGTCGTCGCCGACAACCGGCTCCGGGCCGACCTCGCCGACGACGACCGGCTGACCGCGCCGCGCCATCTCAGGCGTGATGCGTCCGCCCTTGGCGGCGAATAAGGCGGGGTTGCCGAGCAGACCCGCCCCGGCCTGCCCGCCGGCCTGAAGCAACGTCTGCCACCAACGAGGGCGGTTGCCGACCTGGTTGGCGCGCTCGGCCGTGACGCCGAGGATGTTCAAGCGCCGCGCCGTGTCCGCGCTCTGCAAGTCGGCCTGCTCGCCGTAGTTCAGGCGCGCGAGGTCGGAGAGCGTGGTCTGGTAGCTGAGCGCCTGGTCGCGCTCGGCTATGTCGTCGCGGTGCTCCTTGTCGAGCGCGAGCACGGTCGGGTTCGCGCCCGCGCCGAGGGCCGAGACGCCCTGCCCGCGGGTGTTCGCGAGGACTGAGAGGCGCGCCTTGCGCTCGGCCGGGTCGGCCCAGTTGGTGAAGACCTTGAACTCGTTGGGGAGTTGGCGGTAGTCGCCGCCCGCCGCGAACGCATTGAACCGCTCCGCGCGCTCGCGGCGCATCTTTTCGTATTGGCTTTCGGTGTTGGCGTTCGTGTACGCCTGGTTATATTGCTGCTGCGTCTGCGCGCGCTCGTTGTTGCCGTGCCCCATTGTTAGCGACCTCCGTCCTGCTGCTCCCAGTGATCGCGGAGCGACCACAGGAAAGAAAGAATGCCGAGGTAAGTCGGCGACCCGATCCGAATGCCGAGCGCCTCGCAGCGCCGGCGCGCGTATGTCTCAGGGGCCAGTCCTGCGCGCCACGCCGCGCGCCAGCCCTCCACGACGTGCGTCAGGGCCACAAGCTCTTGGAAGATGACGGGCGCGGCGAGCGCGAGCGCGTAGAGGGCGCGCGCGCGCATCTCGACCTCGAAGGCGGCGGCCTTCCAGCCGCCGCGGGCGTAGGCGGCGCGCGCCTCGACGCAGACGCCGCGCGCGACGGCGAGCCAGCGCCGGGCGGGCGGCAGCCGGAGCAGCGCGACGAGCGCGACGAGCACGAAGGGGATCGCTTTCATTCCTTGACCTCAGTTCGGATAGTAGAAGTTGAGCGCCCGCAAGGCGCGGGCGGCCTCGGCCGTCTCGCACCGGAGCGCGTGATCGACGAGGCGCGTGCGGGCCTCGTCGGGGAGCGTGAGACCGAGCACGCCCTCGACGTGCGCGACCAGTTCGGCCGTGTCGCGCTCGATCTGGCCGAGCGCGCGGGCGGATTCGGGCGGCAGGCGGGGCGCGTCCATCACGAGGCCGCGCCCCCGTCGAGCCGCGCGATCTCGGCGCGGTTGCGCGCGCACGTCTCCCGCTTGGCGGCGATCTGCTCGTTGATGAGTCGGTAGTGGCGTGCCCTTGGGTCCGGGTCGCCTTCCCACGCGCCCAACTCGCGCGGCGTGGGGATGGCGGTCAGCTTGGCTTCGAGGGCCGGCAACTCGTGCCGCTCGATGCGCTCGATCTCGTCGGCGAGGCGGCGCGCCCGCGCGCCGCGGCGCTCGCGGTCGGACTGCCGCCCCAGGTCGCTCGCGTCGGGCGGCGGGCGGTAAGACTGCCGGACTTCTTCGTCGAAGGAGTCGAGCACCTGGCGCAGCGCCGCCAGTTCGGCGTTGACGACGGCGAGCGCCCTGTAGTCGCGCGCGGCGACGAGTCGCCCGGCGCGCCCCGCGAGTTCGCCCTCCGCCTTTTCCAGTTCGGCGTAAGCGGCCTGCTCAAGCTGGCGCGCGCGGCGGCGTTCCGCTTCGGCGGCGCGCTCTTTGTCCCGTCTATCGCGCTCGTCGTAGGTGAGGCGCGGCGTCCAAGTCTCACCCATGTTGGCCTCGAAAAAGAAGAAGCCCGCCGCCAGGCGTGCAGCGCGTAGGCTGCACGGACCCGACGACGGGCTTCCGAAAAACGACCCCTAAGCTGTCAACGTCGCGCGACGCGGCGCGACCCGCGGATTATAACCGAAGGCGGCGCGCGCCGCCCTGTCAATCTGGCGGCCTGACGCCGCCGGGCGCGCGCAACTCCTGAAGCTCGCGCTCTACGTCGGCGCGCTGCGACTTCAGCTCGCGGAGCCTGCGCTCCAGTGGGCCATCTCGGCGTCGAGCCAGCGCCGCTGCTTCATCAAGTCGGCGCGGCGGCGCTCGCGGGCTTCGAGCCGGGCCTCGGCGAGCAGCAGGTGGCGGACGTTCTCAAGCTCGCGCCTGGCGAGCGCCGTCACCGACTCGGCTTCGTCCGGATCGAGCGCGGGCGTCGGCGGGCGCGGGGCGTCGGCACTCACGCCGCCATGCTAACACCGGCCGGGCGCGGCCGGCGCTGGCGGCAGAAGCCCGCGTGGCAACGGTTGCCAGCCAGGCCCGCGATTCAGGGCGCGCGGGCGTCAAGCCGTCTGCGCGCCGCGCGCAGACGGATCGGCGGCGGCTGATGGCGGTGAAAGGGTGGTGAAACTTTGTATCCCATGCAGTCCTGATGCGCGTTGAGAGGGTCGCAACGGCCCTCGGCTTGAGTGGTGAAACTTTGTATCCCATGCAGTCCTGATGCCCTTGCTTCAGAGGGCCGCGATCCAGCGATTTAGTTACCCTAAGCCTGGCCCTGTCCTACGGTGTCCCCGCCCTGTCATGGTTGTCCTCAAACCCTGAACCCGCCCGGAGCGCACCAGCGCGAACAAAAACTAACGGCGGCCTTCAACCTTGAAGACCGCCGTTAGTTTTTGTTCGCGCATTCGCGCTCATGGCGGGCAGGGAGGCCCGCGCTCCCGGCATAGGGTTGTGCGCTCCGGGCTAGCGCCCAGGCTTACGCGACGGGCGCTAGTTCGGCCGTGCGCTTGCGGTTGGCGCGCTCGACGGCGAAGACGGAGGTGTTGAGCGTCTTGCCTTTGACGAGCACGTCGCCGAGCGGGTGCGTCTCGTAGTCCTGGCCGAGCAGTTGCGCGGTCGCGTCGCTGATCAGAATGCCGACGCCCTTCTCCTTGGTCGTGGATTCGAGCCGCGAGGCGAGGTTGACCGTGTCGCCGATGATCGTGTATTCGAGTCGCCCCTCGGCCCCGACCACGCCGCACGTGGCCACGCCCGTGTGGATGCCCACGCCGATCTTGATCTTGGGCCGGCCCGTGCCCTCCCAGTCCTGGTTGATGCGCTCGACCTCGTCGAGCATGTCCAGCCCGCAGGCGACGGCCGCGCGCGCCTCCAACTTGTCGCCGCGCGCAATCGGCGCGCCGAAGACGATCATCAGCCCGTCGCCGATGTACTTGTTGATGTGCCCGCCGTAGGACGTGATGATGCGGTGCATCCGGCTGAAGTACTCGTTCAGCCACGTCACGACGACCTCGGAACTGACCGACTCGGAGAGCGTGGTGAAGCCGCGTATGTCCGTGAAGATGAGCGTCACGACGCGGCGCTCGCCGCCGAGGTGCAGGCCCTCGCGCCGCTCCCACAGCTCGTCGGCCACCTCGGGGCTGACGGCGCGCGAGAAGATGTCCATGATCTGCGCGCGCTCGGCCTCCTTCTCCTCGCGCACCGCGCGCTCGTGCGCGTAGCGCAGCAGGAAGCCGGAGAGCGCCAGCACGCCCACGGCCAGTTCCGAGGTCATCAGCGGCAGGATCAGCGCGCGCCGGTTGAACGCCGACGCCGAGAGGCCGAGCACGCCGACGGCCACGACGACGACGGTCAGCGCGCCGAGGCTCGCGCGGAACTTGAAGACCGCCAGCGTCACCAGCCCGATGACGAGGAACAGCATGAGCACGCGCGTCGTGTAGGAGATTTGTTTCAGGTACTGCCCGAAGAGCATCGTGGCGACGATGTTGCCGTGAATCTCGACGCCGGGCATGAGCGCGGGCGCGGTGTTGATCTGCCGGCCGCGCACGCGCGCCCAGAACGTCGGGATGACGCCCGGCTTGTAGAACGGCGTGTTGAAGAGATCGGGCGCGTCGTTGTTGGTCGCGCCGATCAGGACGATGCGGTCTTTGAACATCTCGTCGGAGATCGCGTCCTGCTTGAAGAGGATGTCGCGCGCCGAGACGTACTGGAAGCCGGGCGTGCGGCTGCGGAAGTCGATCTGTATGTTCGCGTCGTTACGGAGCGGGATTTCTTTGTCGCCGAACAAGACGCGCTGCTCGTCGGGCGGGCGGAACTCCACGCCCTTGTCGGCGTAGAGCTGCGCGATGTAGCTGGCGAAGCTCGACTCGGTCGTGCCGTCGGCGGCGAGGTGGCCGAGCGCGGCCGTGCGGACGAAGCCGTCGCTGTCGTGCGGCAGGTCGGCGAACCCGACGGCCGAGGCCGCCTCGATGAACTCCGGCAGCGGGTTGATCGGTTCCGACCCGCCCTCGGCCAACTTCTTGACGAGCACGACGTTGCCCGCGTTCGAGATCGCGTCGAGCAACTGCCGGTCGTCGGCCTTGTCCTGCTCGGACAGCCCGCCCGCCTCGCTGAAGTACACGTCCACGCCGATCACGCTCGCGCCCCCCTGGCTGGCCCGGTCGATCAACTGCGCGTAGTAGCTGCGCGGCCACTTTTGCAGCCGGATGTTCGACGCGCGGATCGCCTCCTCGTCCACGCCGATGACGGTGATCGGCTCCTGGCGGCCGCGGTCGCGCGTCGCCGGGTGCAAGACGCTGCGCATCTGGAAGAGGATGTCCAGCCCGAACTCTTCGAGGCTCGTGACCAGCCCGTAGGGGTTCGAGGTCAGCTTGCCGTTGGCGTCCGCCAACGGGCGCATGGCGAGGGCGAGCGCGCCCCAGATGACGACCGCCAGCGTGAGGGCCAGCGCCCAGTACCACCGGCGCAGCAGATAGGAGGCGAGATTGAATTTACGACGTTCAGCCATGGCGTTTGTTGGCGGCGGTGGCGACCCGCGCGGGCGGCCGCGGACAGAAGAACTGTTACTGCCGGCGACGACCGACCGGCAGCCGTTACGAGGTGCGCGTGATTGTATCGCCGGCCCCCGGCAGGGTCAATGAAACGGCCGCGCGCGTAGCGGGTTAACACAGAGGGCACAGAAACTCTTAACTGTGTCTTCACTTCTGCTGCACGCTGTAGTAGGGCAAGTCCAGACCGGAGATGCTGACGACCTCTTCGCGGGTCTCGACCTGGCCGTCGCCGAGTTGCGCGTGGGCCGCGGGGGTCAGCAGGATGTCGCCCATCTGCCCCACGTCCTCGCCCAGCTTGCAGGCCAGGTTCATCTCGTCGCCGAACAGATCGCGATCCTCGATGTTGAGGATGCGCCCGTAGCCGACGCCGATGGCGACGTAGAGCCGGTGATCTTCGGGCAGCAGGCGGTTGGCCGTGCGCAGGTGGCGCGTGATCTTCTGGCTCGCGCGGACGGCGTCCGCCACGGTGTCGAAGACGCAGAACAGGTTGTCGGCCTCGGCCTTGACGAGCACGCCGCCCTCCTCCTGCACGCAGGGGCAGGCGACCAACTGCATCTGGTGGATCATGAGCAGGAACGGCACGATGCCGTGCCGCTTGGTGGTGCGCGAGAAGCCCGACATGTCGAGGATCATCACGGCCTTCTCTTGGCCGAAAACCTCTTCGATCTCGCGCGCGAGGTCGGGCCGGTGCTCCGGCGTCTCGATCATCTGGTTGAGCAGGCGTTCGAGGTTGGCGCGCGTGTTCTGCCGGGCCACGGGCGCGTCGTTGCTGTCGCTGTTGCTGCTGTCGCAGTTGACGGTGAGCTGTGTCATGGCTGCCTTCGGGTTTGCCGCCGCGGGTTGCTAAAGCCTGGCCCAATTGTTACCACAACGCGCCGCCGCGGCCAACCCCCGCGCGCGGCTAAGCGGTTCGCAGTCAGCCACTTCCTATACTTGACTAAAAAGTAAGGATTCGGGATAATCGGGGCGTCCCCAGCGTTTCAGGGTCGGACGGTTGCGGAGCGCGGCTTATGAAGCTATCGGCGCAGGAAGAGTACGGGCTGCGGTGTCTGTTGCAGCTCGCCCCGCTGGGCGCGGGCGAGTTCCTGACGCTCGGGCAGATCGCCGAGCGCGAGGGGCTGTCGGTCGCCAACGCCGGCAAGCTGATGTGGCTGCTGACGAAGGCCGGGCTGGTCAGATCGATCCGCGGCACGAAGGGCGGCTACCAGTTGGCGCGGCCGGCGACCGACATACAGTTGAGCGAGATCATCAAGGTCTTGGACGACGACGTAAACGCCGATCACTGCCAGAGCTACACGGGCGTCCTGGACGCCTGCGTGCACACGGGCAACTGCGGCATCCGCCCCGTCATCGTCGGGCTGCACGACATCGTGCAGCAGGCTTTGTCGAACATCACGCTCGCGCAACTGCTCGGCACGGAGGCGAAGGTCGAACACCGCCTCTACAGCATACGGGCTTTGCCCCGGCACGTCGCGCCGGCGGGCAAGCGGGCCTGAGCGGCGGCGCGCGGCGACATTTTGCGGCAGGTTTTTAGTTCATAACCCACGGGCATTTGCGAGTTGAGCGATGAGCACAATCGAACTGCTGACCAACAAAGAGTACAAGTACGGGTTCGTGACCGACATCGAGTCGGACGTGATCCCGAAGGGCTTGAGCGAAGAGACCATCCGGCTCATCGTCGCCAAGAAGGGCGAGCCGGACTGGATGCTTGAGTTCCGCCTCAAGGCCTACCGCCAGTGGCTCAAGATGAGCGAGCCGAAGCACTGGCCGAACATCACCTACCCGTCCGTGGACTACCAGGACTTGATCTACTACAGCGCGCCCAAGCAGAAGGCGACGAAGGCGAGCCTGGACGAGGTTGACCCGGAACTGCTGCGCACCTTCGAGAAGCTCGGCATCCCGCTCTCGGAGCAGAAGCAGTTGGCGGGCGTGGCGGTGGACGCCGTCTTCGACTCGGTCTCGGTCGCCACGACCTACAAGGAGAAGCTCAAGCAGCACGGCGTCATCTTCTGCTCGTTCACGGAGGCGATCAGGGAGTACCCGGAACTGGTCAAGAAGTACCTCGGCTCGGTCGTGCCCGTGAACGACAACTACTTCGCGGCCCTGAACAGCGCGGTCTTCTCCGACGGCTCGTTCTGCTTCATCCCGAAGGGCGTCCGCTGCCCGATGGAACTCTCGACCTACTTCCGCATCAACAACGCGGAGTCCGGGCAGTTCGAGCGCACGCTGATCGTGGCCGAGGAGGGCGCTTACGTCTCGTACCTCGAAGGCTGCACCGCGCCGCAGTTCGACCGCAACCAACTGCACGCGGCGGTCGTGGAACTCGTCGCCTTGGACGACGCGGAGATCAAGTATTCGACCGTGCAGAACTGGTACGCGGGCGATGAGCAGGGGCGCGGCGGCATCTACAACTTCGTGACCAAGCGGGGCAAGTGCGCCGGCCGGAACTCGAAGATTTCGTGGACGCAGGTCGAGACCGGCTCGGCGATTACGTGGAAGTACCCGTCGTGCATCCTGCAAGGCGACAACTCCATCGGCGAGTTCTACTCGGTGGCGCTGACGAACCACGCGCAGCAGGCCGACACGGGCACGAAGATGATCCACATCGGCAAGAACACGCGCTCGACCATCGTCTCGAAGGGCATCTCGGCCGGGCGCTCGAACAACAGCTACCGCGGCCTCGTCAAGATGCTCGCGGGCGCGGCGGGCGCGCGCAACTACACGCAATGCGACTCGCTGCTCATCGGCGGCCGGTGCGGCGCGAACACGTTCCCCTACATCGAGGTGCAGAACAACACGGCGCGCGTCGAGCACGAGGCCACCACGTCGCGCATCAGCGAGGATCAGCTCTTCTACCTGATGCAGCGCGGGCTGTCGCAGGAGGACGCCGTCTCGCTCATCATCAACGGCTTCTGCAAGGACGTGTTCCGCGAGCTGCCCATGGAGTTCGCCGTCGAGGCGCAGCGCCTGCTCGGCATGAAGCTCGAAGGCAGCGTGGGGTAAAAAGCAGATGTCAGATGCCAGATGTCAGATGTCAGTGGCTGTGACTTCCTGACATCTGACATCTGGCATCTGACATCTTAAATTTTCGGAGAAAATTTACCGTGTTAGAGATTCGGAATCTGCACGCGACCGTCGAGGGCAAGGAGATTTTGCGCGGCCTCGATCTGACGGTCAGACGGGGCGAAGTGCACGCCATCATGGGCCCGAACGGGTCGGGCAAGTCCACGCTGGCGAAGGTGCTGGCGGGCCACCCGGCTTACGAGGTGACGGCGGGCGAGGTCTTGTACGAGGGGCAGAACCTGTTGGCGCTCGCGCCCGACGAGCGCGCGCGCGCGGGCGTCTTCCTCGCGTTCCAGTACCCGGTCGAAGTGCCCGGCGTGTCGAACGCGCAGTTCCTCCGGCTGGCCTACAACGAGAAGCGCAAGCACCTGGGCGAAGAGGAACTCGACCCGCTTGAGTTCAAAGACCTGCTGACCGAGCGCGCCAAGCTCGTCGAGATGGCGGCGAGCTTCATGAGCCGCTCGGTCAACGAGGGCTTTTCGGGCGGCGAGAAGAAGCGCAACGAGATTTTGCAGATGGCCGTGCTTGAGCCGAAGCTCGCCGTCCTGGACGAGACCGACTCGGGCCTCGACATAGACGCCCTGCGCATCGTCGCCGACGGCGTCAACCGCCTGCGCACGCCCGAGAACGCGATCCTGCTCGTCACGCACTACCAACGCCTGCTCAACTACATCGTGCCCGACTACGTCCACGTGCTCTACCGCGGGCGCATCGTCCGTTCGGGCGGCAAAGAACTGGCGTTGGAGCTTGAGGCGAAGGGCTACGACTGGCTCAGGGAAGAGGCCGCGGCGCAGGACTCGGCCGCCACGGTCGGCGCGAAGTGACGACAAACGCGATGGCACAGGCGATCAAAGAACAGAGCGCATACGCGGCGGCGTTCGAGGCCGCGCAGACGCAGGGCGCGCCCGATTGGCTGACCCGGCTGCGCGCCGACGCGTTCGCGCGCTTCGAGCAGACCGGCTTCCCGACGACCGACGAGGAGGACTGGAAGTACACGAACGTCGCGCCCGTCGCGCGCGCCCCGTTCACGCTCGCCGGCACGACGGACGAGCCGGCGGCCGACGCGACTGCCGAGTCTGCGGCTCACGCGCTCGCGGCGCGCGCGTACGCGGAGGCGGCGCGCAGCCGGCTTGTCTTCGTCAACGGCCGTTACCGGCCCGATTTGTCCGCGCTCGACGCGCTGCCGGCCGGCGCGTTCGTCGCCGATCTGGCCGACGCGCTCGCCGGCCCGCACGAGGCGTTGGTGCGCGAACACCTCGCGCGGGCCGCGCAGGTGAACGAACAGGCGGACGGCTTCAACGCGCTCAACACGGCGTTCCTGGCGCACGGCGCGTTCGTCCACCTGCCGAAAGGGGTGCAACTGACCGCGCCGCTGCACCTGCTGTTCTTGGCCGAGCCGGCGGCCGGGCCGGCGTTCAGCTTCCCGCGCGTGCTCGTCGTTGCCGAGCGCGAGAGCGCCGCGACCATCGTCGAGAGCTACGAGGCGACGCGCCCCGGCGCTTACGTCACAGACGCGGTGGTCGAAGTGTTCGTCGGCGAGTCGGCGCGCGTCACACACTACAAAGTGCAGCGCGAGGACGACGAGGCGTTTCACGTCGCCGCGACGCACGCCGAGCTAGAGCGTTACGGCTTCTACGATCTGACGACCATCACGCTCGGCGCGCGTCTGTCGCGCCACGGCATCCGCGTGGCGCTGGCGCACGAGGGCGCGGAGTGCCGCGTGGACGGCCTCTACCTCGTCGCCACGGGGCAGCACGCCGACACGCACTCGCTGATCGATCACGTCGCGCCGCACTGCACGAGCCAGCAGCTTTACAAGGGCATCCTCGACGGCAAGGCGCGCGCCGTCTTCAACGGCAAGGTCTTCGTCCACCGCGACGCGCGGCAGACCGACGCGCGGCAGACGAACAAGAACCTGCTGCTCTCGCCGGAGGCGCGCGTGGACGCCAAGCCGCAGCTCGAAATCTTCAACGACGACGTGAAGTGCGCGCACGGCGCGACCGTCGGGCAACTCGAAGAGGAGGAGTTGTTCTACCTCCTGAGCCGCGGGCTGCACCCGGAGCTGGCGCGCAACCTGCTGACCTACGGCTTCGCCGAAGAGCTGGTCGAAAAGATCAAGCTCCCTTCGATCAAAGCGCAGCTCGACGAGGCGATCCTCAACCGGCTGCGCGCGCGCCTTGAGGCATGAGAAGCTGTTAGCTGTTAGCTTTCCCTGTCCGGGCCGTAGAAAGGTTCGGCGTAAACTTTGTGGTCGGCGGATCAGTTTTAGCTAAAAGCTAACAGCTAATCGCTAACAGCTATAACTATGATTTCTACCGAGAGAGCAATCGAGACCGAAGGGGCGACCGCCGCGGCGGCGTGGGACGTGGCGCGCGTGCGGCGGGATTTCCCCGTGCTGGCGCAGACGGTGAACGGCAAGCCGCTCGTCTATCTGGACAACGCGGCGTCGGCCCAAGTGCCGCAGGTCGTCATCGAGCGCGGCGCGCGCTACCTGCGCGAAGAGCACTCGAACATACACCGCGGCGTGCACTACCTGAGCCAGCGCGCGACCACGGCTTACGAGGGCGCGCGCGAGAAGGTGCGCCGCTTCCTCAACGCCCGCGAGGCGCGCGAGTGCATCTTCACGCGCGGCACGACCGAGGGCATCAACCTCGTCATGCACGGCTACGGGCGCAAGTTCGTCCAGGCGGGCGACGAGATCGTCATCTCCGCGCTCGAACACCACGCTAACATCGTCCCCTGGCAGATGCTCTGCGAGGAGAAGGGCGCGCGCTTGCGCGTCATCCCCGTCAACGACGCGGGCGAGTTGCTGCTCGACGAGTACGAGGCGCTCTTGAGCGAGCGCACGCGGCTCGTCGCCGTCATGCACGTCTCGAACGCGCTCGGCACGATCAACCCCGTCAAGGAGATCGTCGCGCGCGCGCACAAGCAGGGCGTGCCCGTGCTCGTGGACGGCGCGCAGGGCGCGCCCCATCTCACGATTGACGTGCAGGATTTGGGCTGCGACTTCTACACCGTCTCCGGGCACAAGATGTTCGCGCCCACGGGCAGCGGCGTCCTCTACGGCCGCGCGGAAATCCTCGAACGCATGAACCCGTTCATGGGCGGCGGCGACATGATCCGCACCGTCACTTTCGAGAAGACCACCTACGCGGGGCTGCCCAACAAGTTCGAGGCCGGCACGCCCGCCATCGCCTCGCAGATCGGCCTCGGCGCGGCGATTGACTACCTGAACTCGCTCGACCGCGCCGCCGCGCACGCCTACGAGCAGGAGTTGCTCGCTTACGCGACCGAGCGCCTCGCCGCGGTCAAAGGCGTCCGCATCGTCGGCACAGCGCGGCGCAAGGCGGGCGCGCTCTCGTTCGTCGTCGAAGACGTACACCCGCACGACGTAGGCACGATCCTCGATCAAGAGGGCATCGCTATCAGGGCCGGGCACCACTGCGCGCAGCCCGTCATGCAGCGCTTCAAAGTGCCCGCCACCGCCCGCGCCTCCTTCGCCTTCTACAACACGAAGGAAGAAGTTGATCGCCTCGTCGCGGCCGTCGAGAAAGTGATCGAGGTGTTTAGTTAAAGTGTCGGAACTGAGCGATCTCTACCAGCAGGTCATCCTCGACCACAACAAGAAGCCGCGCAACTTCGGCCGGCTCGAAGGCGCGAACCGCGACGCCGAGGGCGTGAACCCGCTCTGCGGCGATCAGCTCCACGTCTACCTCGCGGTCGAAGACGACACGATCCGCGACGTGCGCTTCGAGGGCACGGGCTGCGCCATCTCGAAGGCGTCCGCCAGCATGATGACGCAGGCCGTGAAGGGCCGGACGCGCGCCGAGGTCGAAGTCTTGTTCGACGAGTTCCACCGCATGGTCTTGGGCGAACTGGACGAGGCGCGCGTGCCGCACCAGTTGGGCCGGCTCACCATCTTCGCGGGCGTGCGCGAGTTTCCCGCGCGCGTCAAGTGCGCCAGCCTCGCCTGGCACACGCTCCACGCGGCGCTGCACGGCGAGGGCGCGGTCACGACCGAAAACCTCGGCCCCGACATCACGACCGAGCAAGTGTCGGGCTGAAAAAAGTTCAAGGTTCAAAGTTCAACGTTCAAGGTTCGGCACACGGCCAACCTTGAACGTTGAACTTTGAACCTTGAACTTTTCCGGTCATAATAGCCGCCACGGGAGTCTTGCACAGTTGAGGATCACATCCATCGAGCTGCGGGAGCTGCGCCTGCCGCTCGTCCACTTCTTCGAGACCAGTTTCGGGCGCACCTACGAGCGGCGGATTCTGCTCGCGCGCGTGCGCGACGAGGCGGGCGCGGCAGGCTGGGGCGAGTGTACCGCGGGCGAAGGCCCTTTCTACTGCGAGGAGTGGACGGAGAGCGCGTGGGTCGTGCTGACTACGTTCCTCGCGCCGATGCTGTTGGGGCAGGAACTGAGTGCGCCGGGCGACGCCTGCGCGCTCATGCGCCGCGTGCGCGGCAACCGCATGGCGAAGGCGACGCTTGAGACCGCGTGCTGGGACTTGGCCGCGCGCCGCGCGGGCGTGCCCCTCTGGCGGCTGCTCGGCGGCACGCGGCGCGAGATCGCCTCCGGCGTCTCCATCGGCATACAGGACACGCCCGAAGCTCTGCTCGACAAGATCGAGACGGAGTTGGCGGCCGGCTACCAGCGCATCAAGATCAAAATCAAGCCGGGCTGGGACGCGAAGATCGTCGAGCGCGTGCGCGCGCGCTTCCCCGACATTCAGTTGATGGTGGACGCCAACTCCGCCTACACGCTCGCCGACGCGCCGCTCTTCCAGGCCCTTGATCATTACGACCTGATGATGGTCGAACAGCCGCTCGCCTACGACGACATGTACGACCACGCCGCGCTGCAACGCCAGATCGCGACGCCCGTCTGCCTCGACGAGTCGATCCGTACGGGCGCGGACGCGCGCGTCGCCATCGAACTCGGCGCGTGCCGCGTCGTCAACGTGAAGCTGGGGCGCGTCGGCGGGCACGCGGAGGCGCAGCGGGTCGAGCGCGTCTGCCGCGAGCGCGGCGTGCCCGTCTGGTGCGGCGGCATGTTGGAGTCGGGCGTCGGGCGCGCGCATAACATCGCCATGGCCACGCTCGCCGGCTTCACGCTGCCCGGCGACGTGACGGCGAGCGCGCGCTACTGGGCCGAAGACATCATCGAGCCGCCCGTCACCGTCACGCCGCGCGGCACGATCCACGCGCCCGACGCGCCGGGCTTGGGCTTCGAGGTTAACGAGGCGCGCGTCGAGGCGCTGACCGTGCGCCGCGAGAGCTTCGCCGCCGCCTGAGCACGAGAAGGGAACTGATGACCGCAGAGTTGAGCCACGAGCACGCCGCCGCCCTGCGCGCGGAACTGGCGCGCCGGCACGCGGACGTGCTCGCGCTCACGCGCGCACTCGTCGAGACCGAGTCGCCGTCGGGCGACGAGGCCGGCAGCCGCGCCGTCGTCGCGCTGCTCGCCGACGCCGCGCGCCGCCTGTCAGGCATGACGGCGGTCGAACGTCTGCCCGTCGCGGGCTACGGCGAACACCTGCGCGTGCAGCTCTACGCCGACGCGCCGCGCGCGGCGCGCACCACGCTCCTGCTCGGTCACACAGACACCGTCCACCCGCGCGGCTCGCTCGCCGCCCGCCCTTGGCGCGAAAGCGAGGGGCGCGTCTACGGCCCCGGCATCTTCGACATGAAGGTCAACTGCGCGCTCGCGCTCGCGGCGCTCGACGCCTGCGCCGCCGTCGCTTTGCGCCCGCCGCGCCCCGTCGTGCTGCTGCTGACGTGCGACGAAGAGGCCGGCAGCAACACGGGGCGCGCGCTGGTCGAAGCGGAGGCGGCGCGCGCCGCGCACGTCCTCGTGCTCGAACCTTCGGCGGCGGGCGGGCGCGTCAAGACCGGGCGCAAGGGCACGGGGATGTACACGCTCGCGGTCACAGGCCGCGCCGCGCACGCCGGTCTCGACCCTGAGAAGGGCGTCAGCGCGATCCTCGAACTGGCCCGACAGATCGAGCGTCTGCACGCACTGACCGACTTCGGCGCGGGCACGACGGTCAACGTCGGCGTCGTCGCGGGCGGCACGCGCTCGAACGTCGTGGCGGCCGAGGCGCGCGCCGAGATCGACGTGCGCTTCACGACGAACGCGGCCGGCGCACGGCTCGACGAAGCCATCAAAGGCGCGCGCCCGTTCGACGAGCGCACGCGCCTGACGATCACGGGCGGCATCAACCGCCCGCCGCTTGAGCGCACGCGCGAGGTCGCGGCACTCTACGAACGCGCGCGCCGGGTCGCCGCCTTGCTCGACTACGAGTTGGGCGAGACGCAGGTCGGCGGCGCGTCTGACGGCAACTTCGCGGCCGCCGTCTGCGCCGCCGTGCTCGACGGCCTCGGCGTCGCGGGCGACGGCGCGCACGCCGACCACGAACACGTCGTCGCCGCCGACATCGCGCCCCGCGCCGCGCTGCTCGCCGCCCTGATCGCGACGCTGTGAGTTGGGTTATTGAGACTGAGTTGAGTTTGTCGTACCCGGCGATGCACCACAGAGGCACAGAGGTCACCGAGGATGCACGGAGGCTCGGACGGCATTCAAGGCTCCGTGCATCCTCCGTGTCCTCCGTGTCTCTGTGGTGCGGCGCGCCATACCCTACATTCGACTAAAGCTTCAGAACGAAACAGAGAGAAAACCATGTCAGCCAAGCGCACCGCCCTCGCGTTGCTCCTAACGCTCATGACCTTGGTCGCGCCGTTCGCGCCGCGCGTTGATCCGGTGCGCCCGGCGGCGGCCGCTTCGCGCCAGCCGGTGCGCGCGCCGCACGGCATGGCGGCCTCGACGAGCCGGCTCGCGTCCGAGGTCGGCGTGGACGTGCTCCGCCGCGGTGGCAACGCCGTGGACGCCGCCATCGCGGTCGCCTTCGCGCTCGCCGTCGTCTACCCGCCCGCCGGCAACCTCGGCGGCGGCGGCTTCATGCTCATCCGCCTGCGCGACGGCCGCACGACCGCGATTGACTACCGCGAGATGGCCCCGGCCGCGGCCCACCGCGACGTGTACCTCGACGAGCGCGGCAACCTGATCGAAGGCGAAGGCTCGTCCACGGTCGGCTACCGCGCGGCCGGCGTGCCGGGCACGCCCGCCGGGATGGCGCTCGCGCTGCGCAAGTACGGCTCGGGCCGGCTCACCTGGGCGCAGTTGATCGAGCCGGCGCGCAGGCTCGCGCTGCGCGGCTTCCCCCTCAGCCACGGCCTCGCGCGCTCGCTGCGCAACGAGAAGAACCTGCTCAGCTACAGAGACTCGCGCCGCATCTTCACGAACGACGGCCGCTTCTTCAACGAGGGCGACGTGCTGCGCCAGCCTGAGTTGGCCGCGACCTTCGCGCGGATGCAGCGCGGCGGCGCGCGCGAGTTCTACGAGGGCCGCACCGCGCGACTCATCGCCGCCGACATGCGCCGCCACAACGGCTTGATGACGTTGACCGATCTGAAGAACTACGTGGCGAAGGAGCGCACGCCCTTGCGCACCAACTACCGCGGCTACGAAGTCATCTCGATGCCGCCGCCGTCGTCGGGCGGCGCAGTGCTGATCGAGATGCTCAACATCCTCGAAGGCTACGACCTGCGCGCGATGACCGCGCTCTCGTCCGAGCGTTACCACATCATGACCGAGGCGATGCGCCGCGCCTTCGCCGACCGCGCCGAGTACATGGGCGACGCGGACTTCGTCCACGTGCCCGTCGCCGGCCTCATTGATAAGCAGTACGCCGGGCGGTTGCGCGCGACGATTGACCCGGCGCGCGCCTCGACCAGCGCCGAGGTGCGGGCGGGCCGGCCGCCCGGCGCGGAGTCCGAGGAGACGACGCACTTCACGGTCGTGGACGCGCAAGGCAACGCCGTGGCGAACACCTACACGCTCAACCTCGGCTACGGCTCAGGCGTGGTGGCGGAGGGGACGGGCGTGCTCATGAACGATGAGATGGACGACTTCGCCGCGAAGCCGGGCACGCCGAACGCCTTCGGTCTGATCCAGGGCGAGAAGAACGCGGTCGGGCCCGGCAAGCGCCCGCTCTCGGCCATGACGCCGACCTTCGTGCTGCGCAAGGACGGCTCGCTCTGGTTCACCATCGGCTCGCCCGGCGGCCCGACCATCATCAACACCGTCCTGCAAGTCATCACGAACGTAGTGGACTACGACATGAGCATCCAGCAGGCGATAGACGCGCCGCGCATTCATCACCAATGGCTGCCGGACGAGTTGGTCTACGAGCCGCTCGGTCTCGCGCTCGACACGCAGCGGGCGCTCACGGGGCGCGGGCACAAGCTCGTCACCAAGCCGCGCTACATGGGCGACGCGCAGGGCATCATGATCGAAGAGAAGACCGGCGTCCGCCTCGGCGCGAGCGACCCGCGCAACGAGGGCGCGCCGGCCGGGTATTAAAGGCAAGGAGTGTGGCGTTGTCTGTTTCAGCGAGGCGTTGGCGGCGGGTCGCGTGCGCGGCGTTGTTGTGTCTGTCGCTCGCGCCGGTCGTTCGTGGTGACGAGCCGGTCGCGCCGCTGATTAGCGTCGCGCCGCCCGCGCCGGTGGTCAACGACGACGAGCGGCGCGCGGAGTTGGCGGCGCGGCGCGCGCGCGTGGCCGAGCGGGTCGGGCCGAAGGGCGTGCTGGTGCTGTTCAGCGGCGAGCCGCGCGTCTACGCGGGCGACACAGACTACGAGTTCCGGCAGGAGAACAACCTCTACTACCTGACGCAACTCCGCCAGCCCGGCGCGACGCTCGTCCTGCTGCCGGGCAACGCCGCGACGCCGGAGATACTCTTCCTCCCGCGCCGCGACCCCAACGCCGAGACCTGGACGGGGCACATGTACAGCCCCGCCGAGGCGCGCGCCGTCTCCGGCGTCACCGAAATCTGGGACGCGCGCGAGTTCGACGCCTTCACCCAAGCCCTGCGCGAGCGCCGCGCCTACCGGCCCAAGCCCGAAGCGATCCTGCTCTCGACCGGCGCGCAACCAACAAACAACACGAACGCGGCCGCGCAGGTGAGCGCGCCGCCCGCCGCGAGCGGCATGCAAGGTTTCGAGGGCTTGTTCAAGGCGATGGAGCAGGGCGCGGCGACGCTCTACCTCTTGTCCACGGGCGGGCGCGGCGTGAGTGCGGAGTTCCGGCGCGAGCACGAGTTCGCCGCCGAGTGGGCGAAGCCCGGTTCGGGCTTCAACGTCAAGAGCGCGTGGCCCGTCTTCACAGACCTGCGTCTGCGGAAGTCGCCGCTGGAGCTGCGCTGGTTGCAGCACGCCGTTGACATCAGCGTCGAGGCGCACGAGCGGGCGCAAGCGGCGGCCGCGCGCGCGGCCTGGGAGTACGAGATCGAGGCGGAGGTGGACTACACCTTCAAGCGGCGCAACGCAGACAACTGGGGCTACCCCAACATCGTCGCCTGCGGCGCGAGCGCGACGACGCTGCACTACGAAGCCTCGCAGGCCCCTTGCGCGGCCGGTCAACTCGTCCTGATGGACGTGGGCGCGGAGTACGAACACCTGTCGGCGGACGTGACGCGCACCTTCCCCGTGAACGGCCGCTTCACGCCGGCCCAGGCCGACATCTACAACGCCGTGCTCGCCGCGCAGGAGCGCGCCCTCGCCGCCGTCAAGCCCGGCGCGACCTTCGCCGAAATACACAACGCCGCGCTCGACTCGCTCAAAGACAGTCTCCTGCGTCTCGGTCTCATCACCGACCGCAACTCGAACCAATACTTCCTCTGGTTCATGCACGGCACGTCGCACTACATCGGGCTGAGCGTCCACGACGTTGGCGGGCCTGTCCGGCTTGAGCCGGGCATGACCTTCACCGTCGAGCCGGGGCTGTACTTGGCGGAGGACGCGCTCGAACGCCTGCCCGACACGCCGGAGTGGCGCAAGTTCAAAGACGCCGTGCGCCCGGCCTTCGAGAAGTACAGAGGGATCGGCGTCCGCATCGAGGACGACGTGGTCGTGACCGCGGACGGCTACCGCAACCTGTCCGCCGCCCTGCCGCGCACCGTCGCCGACATCGAAGCCTTCCACGCCCGCGCCGCCCGCGAGCTACGCAACGAGCCGCCGCATTAAAACGATAAAGAGTTGTTACTCGTAGCTGAGCGCGTCCACGGCGTCCTGGCGGGCGGCGCGCAGCGCGGGGTAGAGCGCGCCGACCGTGCCGCCGAGCAGGCCGATGACGAGCGCGACGAGAATCCAGCGCGGCTCGATCTCGACCGTCAGGCCCGCGGCGCGCATCAGCAGGAAGCGCGCGCCGATGGTCAGCAGCACGCCGCAGCCGACGCCCAGCAGGCTCACCAGCAAAGCCTCCTGCTCGACGACCCACGCGATGGCCGCGTTCGACATGCCGAGCGCCTTGAGGATGCCGATCTGGCGCGTGCGCTCGGTGACGGTCGTGTACATGGCGAGCAGGATGACGAGCATGGAGATGGCCGCGGCCACGGCCACGATGACGTTGATGAAGACGTTCAGGGCCGGCACGCCCGCCGCGTAGAGTTCCGGCAGATCGCGCGTGAAGATGATCTGATCGTCGGGGAAGGCGGCGTGGATGCGCGCGGCCACGGCGTCCTGCTCGGCCGGGTTCGCCGCCGCCACCAGGACGCTGGAACAGCGCCCTTCAGCGCCGACCTGCTCCTGCATCGTCGAGAGCGGAATCTTGATGCGCCCGCCGCCCGGCGGCTCGAACACGCCCACGATGCGGAACGGGCGCTCGTACACCTTCACCGTGTCGCCGATCTTGGCCTTGTGATCCTTCTGCCATTCGGTGTCCACGATGGCCTCGTCGCCGCGCGCGGGCTGCGCGCCTTCGACGAGTCGCAGTCCGGCCATGGCCGCGTAGTCGTCGAAGTTGATGCCGTCGAGCACGCGCGCGCCGAGACCCGTGTCGGTCTTGTCGGTCATCTGTCCGAGCGGCACGGCGGCGCGCACGCCGGGCACGCGCGCCAACTCAGCGGCGTGCGCCACCGGCAGCTTGAACTGCTGCGCGCCGAACACCCCGCGCGTGCCCGAGGCGCGCACCATGATCTCCGCGCCGATGCTGGCCTCGCGCCGCCCGCGCTCGCGCAGCACGCCGTGCGAGAGGCCGACCGTGAAGACGATGAGCAGCACGCCGATGCCGACGCCTAAGATCGAGACGAGCGTGCGCGCCGGGCGGTGCGCGATGTTCGAGAAGACGAGATTGTCCATGGCTTTCTGCAAGCGCGGGTGGCGCTCGACGACGCGCCGGGCCGCCGACGGCACGGCGCGCGAGGTCAGGATCACTAGCCCGAGCAGCGTCCAGAAAAGCATCCCCGCCTTGCGCACGATGGCGAGGGTCAGCCCGGTCGCCCCGGCGAAGCCGAGCGCCTTGAGGATGACGACGTTGCCGCTCTCGTAGACGCCAATCGTGCCGGGCACGAAGCCGAAGGCGAAGTTGATCACCTTCGTCAACGACTCGATGACGAAGGGTGCGGCGAAGGCTGGGCGCAGGTCGAGCATCCGCAGCGTCGCGTAGACCTCGACGACGCTCGACGCGTGCGACAGCAGGTCGAGCGCGACGATGGCGAAGAACGCGCCGCGGCGGTGGCGGTAGAAGTGGTAGAAGTGGCCCTCGACGCGCAGCACGTGCTCGCGCCGCTGGAGCAGCGCCCGCCGCTTGAAGCCCATCATGATGAGCCGCTTGACGAGCCACGACGCGGGCATCACGCGCCGGCTCAGCGCGAAGACGACGCCGAACAGCGTGACCGACGCCGAGACGGCGATGACCAGCAGCGCGTAGAACGCCGGCTGCGGCAGATCGTAGACCGCCAGCATCAGGCACGCGCCGCACAGGATGAAGAGCGCGACCGACAGGTTGTAGAGCAGGTTGTCAACGACGAGCGCCTGCGCCGCCGTGACCAGCGTCACGCGCTTGCGCAGGAGCGCCGCCTTCGTCGCCTCGCCGAGCACGGGGCCGGTGAAGGTCAGGAACGAGACGGCCTCGCCCGCGAGTCTGGTGGTGAACGCCTGCCAGAGCGTGAAGCGCCGGTGTTCGGGCGGCACGGCCGTGCGCAGGGCGATGGCGCGGACGAAGTGGCGCGAGCCGCTGATGGCGAGGATGGCGAAGAGGCCGAAGCCGATCTGCCCGAGCGCGTCGAAGATCGGCTGCACGCCGACGTGGCGGACGACGAAGACTAGCAGGGCGAGGCCGAACAGGAACGCGATCATCTGGCCCCAGAAGATCGTGCGCCGCGCACCCGACTTCGCGGGCCGCGCCGCCGCGCCGCCGTCAGTCGCCGCCGCCGCTTCCGTCTCTTTGATCTGCTCCTCGACCGTGGTCAATGTGCGCCCCCGGCCGCGCCGCCCGCGACGGGCGCGAGTGGGCGCGGCGGCGTGGCGAAGAGTTCCGTGATGACGCGACCGGGGTAGCGCGCCGCGCCGCCGCTCAACGTGGCGGGCACGGCCGCGCCCGGCGCGGGCAACTGCCCCGTCAAGGTTAAGACAGTCGGGACGAAACTCAAACTGTCGTACGGCTCCTCGATGGCCAGCCCGCGCGGGACGCGTGTGTTCGCGCCGCCCGTGAGCATGAAGGTCGAGTGCGTCGAGACGCGGCGGAACGAGCCGTGGTTGCCGCCGGGGTTGAAGCCGCGCACGTCGAAGTTCCAGTGGTCGCTGGCGTGGACGAAGAGGTCTGTCTCGATGAGCGCGCGCTGGCGGCGGCGGAAGCGGCGGATGAGCTGCTCGTCGCGCGCGAGACCGGGCACGTCGGCCGCGGTCGCGGGCGTCGGGTAGTGCGCGAACTGCTCGTGGATGCCTATGAGGCCGTTCGAGTAGTCGGTCAGGTGCAGCGCGCGCAGCCAGTCGAGGTCTGTGTGCCAGCCGGCGAGCCACGCCGCGCGCTCAGCGCCCGCGGGCAACTGCACGCGCGCGTCCTCCCACATCTTCAGCGGGAAGCCGGCGGCCCACTGCGGGCGCTCGAAGCTGAGCGCGCCGTCGGCCGTCTGGCGCAGGCGCGCGACGGGCACGTAGCGCAAGAGCAGCGTGCCGCCGCGCTCGCGGCGCGCGAGCACGAGCGCCTGTCTGTCTTCGCCGCCGTTGAGCCAGACGCAGTCGTCGGCGCGCAAGTCCGGGTCGTCGGTGGCGCGCAGCACGGCGTCGGCCGGCAACTCCATGGCGACGAAATCAACCGGGTGGTTGTCGAGACCGGGCTGGACGTTGTTGCGCACGGTCTGGGCGCGCAGGAGCGCGGGGTAGTCAACGCGCGCGAAGCTGCGCTCGAAGTCGAGCGCGCCGTCGGGCGCGAGCTGCAAGCCGCCGGGCGCGAGGCCGACGACGTAACGCTGCAACTCTTGGAGCGTGTTGTGCTCGCCCATCGCGCCTTTGGCGATCACGTCGGGGACGCGCAAGGTTGCGGGCGCGAAGGTCTCGCGCCGCAGCGCGAGCAGGTTCGTGAGCGTGCGCGCGTATTCGGTGTAGGCGCGCTCGTCGGCCTGCCAGGAGTCGAGGCGCGCGAACGCGCGCGCGGCCTCGCGGTCGCGGCCCGCCGCGCGATCCGCGGGCGTCCACTTCTTCGGCCGGGCGGCGACGATTGCGGCCTGCCGCTCGATCAGGTGGCGGAGCGCGCCCAACTCTTCCTGCAACTCGTCGAGCGTGCGCTGCCAGTCGGGGCGGCGGCGTTCGAGCGTGGCGAAGAAGGCGTCGGCGGCGGCGCGGCGCAAGGGCGGCGCGAAGTCTCTGCGTTGCAGTCCGAGCAGCAGGATGTGGAGCAGGTTCAGGTCGCTGTCGCGCAGGTGTATGCCGGCGCGCTCGTTGCCGTCGAACTCAAGCAGCGCGGTCGGGTAGTCTGTGCTCTGGCCCTTGAGGTAGTAAGAATCCGGCGTCGTCGTGGTGACGAGCGAGACGAGCGGGTACGTGCCTTTGATGGCGTAGTCGTTCAGGAGCCGGCGCTTGGTGACGACGTGGTGGCCGCCGCCGACGGGGCTGCCGAGCAGGCGGACGAGGTTGAAGCCCTGGCTGTAGTAGCGTTCGTCGGAGTTCGTGCCGTGATCGGAGACGACGACGAACGCGGTGTCGGCCGCCAAAGGGCTGCGCTCGACGCCGGCCCAGATGCGCCCGATGATCGAGTCCAGTTCCTGCATCGCGGCGAGGTGCGTGGCGCGGTCGCGGTTGTGGTGCGTGAAGTGGTCGAACTCGGTCGTGTAGTAGTCGAGGTAGCGGTAGCGCGGGTCTTGCAGCCGCTCGATCAGTTCGCGCTCCAACTGCTCCATGATCATGTTGCGCCCGCCGACGCCGAGCGTCCACTCGTCGAACAACTCGCGGGGCGAGCGCGTCTTGAAGTAGTTTTCGAGCGCGAGCTTCATGGTCGTCCAGCGGACGCCGCGCTGGTAAGTCTGGAAGCCCTGGTAGCGCGCGTCGTTCGGGTAGCTGTCGAACAGGAGCGGGATGCCCAGCTCGTCGAGCGTTTCGGAGCCGGGCATGTCCACGCGGTGGCCGGCGACGCTGGCGACCCAGACGGGGATGAAGTTCAGGTAGTCGTAGGTGTGCAGTGTGAAGCGGTCGAACTCGGCGTTGCCCTTGATCTGTAAGTGCTGGCCCGTGTCGAGCAGCGACCAGGAGGGGCCGGACAGGCTCATGCCGCGGACGTAGAAATTCTCGACGCGCGTGCCGCGCTGGTAGAACAGGTAATCAATCCACGGCAGCGCGCTCTTGCCCGTGCGCGGGTCGCGCTCGCGCACAAACTTGTCCACCTCGGCGTAGGGCAGCCCGTCCACCTTGACGACGACGAGGCGCTTCGCCTGGGCGGAGGCGGGGGGCAGAGAACAGATATAAGCCAGAAGCCAGAAGCCGGAAGCCAGAAGGAAGAGCGCGCCGCGCCGCCGGAGTAGGTGCGCGCCGACGGCGGCGCGGCGCTTGCCGCCCGCTCGTGCCGCAACTGTCTGTCGTCGTCCGCTCACGATCTGACTTCTGACTCCTGGCTTCTGGCTGCTGCCCGTCTCACTGCCCCCCTCCAATAGTCGCAATGATTTTCGCGGTGGCGGGGGCGATGCGCTGCTCCTCGCGGGCGGCGCGGATGAGGTAGTCGGCGCTCAGGGCGCGCCAGCGTTCGTCCGGCGCGTCGCGGTAGACGCGCGCGAGCGCCGCCTTGGCCGTCTCGTTGTTGATGCGGTAGAGACCGCTCAGGCAGAGGCGGCGCAACTCCTCGTCCTCGGTGTGCGCGAAGATGCGCGCGACGGCGCTGGCGGTCTTGCCGTCGGCCGCAGCGCCGTGCTCGGCCACGTAGGCGAGCGAGCGGCGCACGAGCGCCGTGTCCCACTGCACCTCGACGCGCGCGCTCGCCCGCGCCACTTCGCGCAGGAAGCGGCGGTGGTAGGCGAGCTGGCGCGCGGGATCGAGCGTCGCCAACTGCTCGGCGGGCGGCGCGTCCTCGCGGTGCGTGTAGAGACCGAAGCTGAGCAGGTTGGCGACGCGCAGGAGCGCCTGTTCGGTGCGCGTGTGTTTGAGCGGCACCATCTCGGCGCGGCGGTCGCGGTCGAGGCGCGCGGGCAGGCCCGCGGGGCGCGCGGCGTAGTCGAGCAGCGCGGCGTACTGCGCGCGCGCGAGGGCGACTTCCGTCCCGCGGTCGTTCTCAAGCGGGTTGAGCGAGACGTATTCCAGCCGCCGACTGACTTCGGTGCGCAGCTCCGGGTCGAGCGACGTGTCGAGCGAGAGCAGGAGCTTCAACTGCGTGTAGGCGCGCAGGCGCGAGTTCTGGTTCAGGTCTATGCCGCGCTTGTCGGTCACGTAGTCGTAGACGGTGCGCCCGACGAAGTAGGGCAGGTCGAAGCGCGAGAGCGCGAGCACGTTGCGGGCCACGTCTTCGAGCACGCGCTTCGACAGCTCGCGCTGCTTGGGGTTGAGCGCGGCGCGGAAGTCCACGAGCAGGATCGGAATCTTCGGGTGGTCGAGACCGTAGAGCGCGAGCGGGATCAGCTCGACGGCACGCGCGCCGGGCGCTTCGGGCGCGCAGGCGCGGTTCTCGGCGTCGTAGTAGCGCGTCTCGGTGTAGCCCTGCCAGCGTCGCAGGCGCTTGTCGCCCCAGGGCGCGGCGATGTTGAGAAAGCGGCCGTGGTACTTACGCGTGTTGTTCGTCTCCAAGTCCTCGCGCGCGACCCAGACGAGGGCGTGCGTGGCGCTGCCGTCGGGCAGCACGAGCGGCTCGAAGACGAGGTTGTCGGCCTCGGCCTGCTGGCGCAAGAGTTCCCAGTTGTGCCCGCGCGCGTCGCGCCACATGGTCGTCTGCTGCTGGTAGACGCGTTGCAGGTACACGTCGTCGAGGATGCCGCCGAAGGTCTGCTGCGTGAGCATGAGCCGCGCCTGTATGTCGTTCAGCTCGCCGGGCGAGAAGACGGGATCGTGATCGGCTTCGGCTTCGTAGAGCGCGAGGATGGCGAGGGCGCGGATGACGTGCGCCTTGCGGTAGTCGGAGACGTTGCGGCGGTAGGTGCGCGTCGGCGCTTTGAGGACGAAGCCGTAAGGGTCTATGAGCAGCGTTTGCAGCGCCGACCAGAAGAGCTTCTGCCACACGTCGCGCCCCGTGCCCGCGAGGTCAACGACGGGCGGGGGCACGGCGCTGGTCGCGCCCTTGTTGCCGACGCGGTTGTAGAGGAAGGGGACGGCGGCGGCGGCGCGCTGCGTCGCGCCGGGGCGCGTGTAGGTGTGCATCCAGACGTAGCGCAGACGGTCGTTCTCGCGCGTCTCGTCGCCGAGCGTGTCGCGCAGGATCGTGACGAGCGGCACTTCGTTGGTGTCCGAGGAAGAATTGCCGGCACTCGTCTCGTCGTGCGCGCGCGCGTCGGCGGCCGCGCCAGGCAGTTCGCCGAAGACGGTCAACAACTCCGCGCCGCCCGCGACGGGCACGCGCTCAAGCCGGAAACCGGGATGGGCGGGTGCGGGCGCGTCTGTAGTCGCGGGCGCGTTGGTGAGCGCGGGTGCGGGGGCGTCGGCGTTTGTGGTCGCGGGCGTGGGCTGTGTTGCCGTCGGCGTCTGGGCCAGTAAGTTTGTCGGGACGCCAGACGCGAGCAGGAGGAGCGTGAGCAGGCCCGTGATGGCGCGCCGCGGGCGTCGGGTCAGGGCGGGACTTAGCATGACTGAAACCGAGTTGCCTCTCCTGCCGGCGTGTCGCGCTCCTGTTGGAGCGAATTGACTGCGCCAAGGGACGCGACCGCCGCGCTACGCGCCGGCAAAACCATGCGCGCCGGATTCTACCGCACGGCCGCGCCGCAACCACCGTGCCGCGTCACGCGAGAAGGTTAATCAAAATTACGCCCGGCTGTAAAATGACGCCGCCGGCCCTTCTGTCGTTAACAATTTTGGCTGCGATGCGCCCGCCCGCGCGCCACGTTGCCAGCCCAACACAGTCTTCTGCGCCAACGCGCCACGCTAACGCACGTCCGCCAGCGCACCGAGCGTCGCCGCGTCAAGTTTGTACACGTCTGCGGCCGGCGTCGCGCCCAGCGCGACGCGCGCGACCGGCGCGCTTGCGGCGGTCAGGCGTTGGACGAGCGCGTCGTTGCTGAAGTAGCGCCGCCCGCGCGCGACGACGATGATGTCGCCGGGCGCGAGCACGCTCGTCGCGGCGCGGTCGGAGAGCGAGACGGGCGAGAGGTCTGTGCGCCCGGCGGCGCGCGCGTAGTGCGCGAACAACTCCGGCGTCTCGCTGGCGACGCGCGCCCGCGGGCCGGCGTGCGCGGCGACCGCGAGGGCCACGTCACGCACCGCCGCGTCGTAAAACTCGTCGTGCGGGAAATAGGAACCGGCGCGCGCCTGGCCGCCGCCGAGCGCGTTCGTGTAGAGCCGGTAGTAAGGCGCGCTCGTGCCGGCGGCGTAAGCCGAGCCGACGAGCGCGACGAGCGCGACCGAGGCCGGCGCGTAAGTCTGCAACTTCGCGTGCGCGCCGAGGCGTGCGAGCAGTTGCGCGAGCCAGCGCCCGACGGCCTGTATGCCGACCGCGGCCAAGATCAAGACGACGGGCAGCGCGACCGTGAAGTAGCGCAGGAACTTGCCGCCCAAGAGCGTGAACGGGAAGAACCAGAAGAAGAGGTAGAAGAGGACGAAGTAGCGCCCCTCGCCGAGCCGTTTAGTGAACAGCAGCGGGAGGCCGACGAGCGCGCCGCCGCCGACCGCGAGCGGCAGCTTGAAGGCGATGAACGCGTAGTAGAAATACCACGGCATGCCTTTGAGCCAGAGCGACATCTGGTTCCAGTAGAGCTGGCCCATGAACTCGTAGCCCGGATGCCCTATGCGCCGCTCGCCCGCGAAGATGCGCATCTCGTGCCAAGTGCCCGGCAGCAAAATCGTCGGGTTGCACAACAGGAAGACCGCGCCCATGACGGCGAAGAATTTCAGCCAGCGCCGCTTGCCCAGACGCCAGCGCGTCGCCGGGATGCCCTGGTAGATGTGATAAAAGCTCGTGCTCACCGCGATCATGTGCGGCATGTACTTCGAGGCCAGCATCGCGCCGTAGGCGGCGGCCGTCGCCCAGTACCAGCGCGTCGGGTGCGGTTCGCCGCCTTCGGCCGCGCGCCGCCCGCGCAGCCAGAAGACGTTCGCCAGCAGGAAGAAGAAGGTTAGAAAGGTGTCTTCCTTCGCGATGCGGTTGAAGGCGATGGCCGCGGGGTCGAACGTCCAGAGCGCGGCCGTCAGGAGCGCCGTCCAGGGGCCGAACAGTTCGGAGACGAGCAGGAAGAGGAGCAGCGCGGTCAGCGCGCCGAAGACGACGGAGGGCAGCCGCAGCGCCGTCTCTTCGGCGACGCGCAACTGCGGGCGCGCCGCGACGAAGGGGGCCGCGTTCCAGCGTTCCGCCGCCGTGATGCTGACGGTCAGCAACGCCTTCATCAAGAACGGGTGCTCGCCGTTGGTCGAAGTCAGCCCGCGCGCGCGGTAGTCCGCGACCGCGTTCAGCTTGTTCAACTCGTCCTCGCTCAACCCTTCGGCGCTCAACTGGTACGCACGCAGCCCGAAGCCCGCGAGCAGCAGCAGACTCAACACGGAGACGACGAGGGCGCGGCTCTTGGCGCGCACGCCCCGCGCGGCGACCCGCCCCGGCGCAAGCCCACGCGCGCCGACCCTTGCAGAACTGACCGACAAACTCTTCCCCGTACTCCTTCGCAACTGAATCGGCGCGCCCATAGGCCGGCGTCCGGCCCCGTCGCGCAAAGACCGAAGGTTAGCCTGTCGGCAAACACTCTGTCAAAGAACTAAACCCACGGCGCGCGACAGCATAGCCGCGCGCGCGCCGCCGCGCCCCAAGCCCTGTGACGCCTTCCCGATTGTCACAACCCCACGCCCCGCGCCGCCGTATAACCAATCAATTTCGGTCACAACCGCCCGCACGAGATAGACCAAAACTCTTGGCGAAACACGACCTTCGGCGGTATTATACCGGCTCTTTCGGTCTCTTATGTGTTAGCCGCCCGGTGAAGTACCGGACACGAGTGGGCAGTTCCCGGTTCGACGTATTTCACAACTCCAAGGACATAGCGGTGCGGCCGGCACGTTCCGGTTGCACGACCCGCGGCCCAAAAGGCGACGCTTCCTGCTCCCGTTGGCCCTGAGCTACCTACCCCTTGAGCAAAAGGAAAGTTCGCAGCATGACCTCACTTCACATTCGCCAGGACGCCCCGAAAGATGGTCGCTACCTCGTCCGCCTCACTTTGAAGCGGCCCGAGCAACCGGCCTTGGAAGCCGAGGCCGACATCGAGTTCGCCCTCACCGAGCAGGAGCAGGAAGACATCCGCTGGTACTTGGAAGACTACCTCCGGCACGCCGACGTGGTCGAAGCCGTCGCCGTCGAGCAGATCGAGGAGCGGATGAGGGCCCGCGGCGAAGAGCTTTACACGAAGGTCCTGGCCGCCAACGGCGACACGCAGGCCATCTGGTTTTCGATCCGCAATGACCTCGCCGAGCTGCGCGTCGAAATCACCACCGGCGTGGCCGAGGCCGCTTCGATCCCGTGGGAACTGATGCGCGACCCGAAAATGGACGCGCCCATTTCCCTCCAAGTGAAAACGTTCGTCCGCGTCGAGTCGAAGCCCAACGTCGCCTTCGTCCGCGTCCCGCCGGCGCAGGACGGCCGCATCCGGCTCCTCTACGTCGCGTGCCGCCCCAGCGGCACGCGGGATGTCGAACTGCGGGCCGTGGCCAACCGCCTCCTGCAAGACCTCGGCCCGGAGCGCGCCCGCTTCGACATCAAGGCGCTGCGTCCGCCCACGTTCGAGCGCTTACAGAAAGAACTCGCCGACGCAAGGGAAGCCGGCCGACCCTTTCACATCGTCCACTTCGACGGCCACGGCATCTACGCCGACTTGAGCAAGTCGAAGCTCGCCGACTGGCTCGGCACGCTGTCCAGCCTCACGCTCGGCGGCGGGAAGACAGGCAAGCGCGGCTATCTGCTCTTCGAGCACCCCGGCGAAGACGGGGTGCGGCCCGTGGACGGCCAGACGCTCGGTCAACTCCTCCACGGCAACGGCGTGCCCGTCCTCGTGCTCAACGCCTGCCAGTCCGCGATGCACGAGGCCACCGTCGCGCCGAGAACGGCCGGGGACGTTCATGAAGAAGTCCGCGCCATCGGGTCGCTCGCACAGGCGGTCGTTGATCAGGGCATCCCCGCCGTCTTGGGGATGCGTTACAGCGTCTACGTCGTCACCGCCGCGCAATACATCGGGCAGCTCTACGCCGCGCTGGCCGGCGGCCGCGGCTTCGGCCAAGCTGCCACAGAGGGGCGCAAGCACCTCCACCTTAACCCCGAGCGCTGGGTCAGACTCCAGCCCCGGCCGCTTCAGGACTGGTTCGTGCCCGTCGCCTACGAAGCCGCGCCCATCGAGCTTTGCCCCGCCGCGCCCGCGGCCGCGCTGGGCGGGCAGCCGGAACTCGATCCCGTCCAGCTCAACCGCCTCCTGCTGCGTTACGTCCCGGAGGAAGGCTTCGTCGGCCGAGACGAGACGATCCTCGCGCTAGACCGCGCGTTCGACGAGCACCGCGTCGTCCTCCTGCACGCCTACGCCGGGCAAGGGAAAAGCTCCACCGCCGTCGAGTTTGCCCGCTGGTATGCCGTCACCGGCGGGCTGGGCGCGCGCCCGCGCGTCCTGCTCGCCTCCTTCGCGAGCCACACCGACCTCGACGACCTGCTCAACCAAGTAGGACAGCCACTCGCCGCGTTCTTAGAAAATCCGGCCGTTGATTGGACTGCGCAGAATGATCCGGCCGAACGTTTGCAGATCGTCAAGCGTATCCTGCGCACGTTCCTCGTCCTCTGGATTTGGGACAACGTCGAGCCGGTGGCCGGTTTCCCGGAAGGCGCGGAATCGCAGTGGACGGCCGACGAGCAGCATGAACTCCGAGACTTCCTCCAACAGATCAAGCTCGACGCCGCCAGCAAGGTGAAGATACTCCTCACCTCGCGGCGCGACGAAGCCAAGTGGCTGGGCGGCATCCCGCATCGCATCGCCATGCCGCGCATGAGGAACTCGGACGCGGCCCGGCTCGCCCGCAAGCTGGGCCGCGAGAAAGGTCTCAAGCGTTTGGAGATCGCCGACTGGCAGCCGCTGCTCGACTACTGCGCCGGCAACCCGCTCACGCTGCGCGTGCTCGTGGGCCAGGCGATCAAAGCGGGTCTGCGCGGCCGGCAGCGCATCACGGACTTCGTGGAAGCCATCCGCAGTGGCGAGCAACAGATCGAAGACGCCGACGAACAGCAGGGCCGCGATAAGTCCCTCGGCGCGTCCCTCAACTACGGCTTCCGCCACGCCTTCCAGGACGACGAACTCCCCATCATCGCCCTCCTGCACCTCTTCCAAGGCACGGTGGATGTCGATGCCCTACACTGGATGGGCGGAGCCGTCGAACACGCCCTGCCGGAGCTAAAGGACAGGAGCAAGGAGCAACTCACCAGCCTGCTTGAACGCGCGACGGACACCGGCCTGCTCACCCATCTCGGCGAGACTTGGTTCACCATCCATCCCGCGCTGCCGTGGTTCCTGCGCCAACTCTTCACCCGCCACTACGACGGCCAAGCCGGCCGCTCCACCTCCCAAGCCGCCCTCCGCGCTTGGGTCGAGGCGGTTGGCGCATTGGGTAACTATTACCACCAGCAGTTCGCTGAAGGGAATCACGGCGTGATTAACTTGCTGGGACTGGAGGAAGCCAACCTTCTACACGCCCGCCGCCTCGCCCGCCGGAACCAATGGTGGTCGCGGGTCATTTCCTGTATGCAGGGCCTGCACATCCTTTACGATTACCAAGGGCGCGGGGCAGAATGGGCGAGGCTGGTCGAGGAGATCCGCCCCGACTACTGCACCGACGACGACGAACCTATCCCGAGTCGTGAAGACGAATACAGTCTGGTCATGGTGTACCGCGTCGGTCTGGCGCGGCACCACGAGCACGACCTCGCCAAAGCCGCCGCACTTCAGGAGAAGGTGGTTGAGCTACATCGCCAGAGAACGGCTTCCCTCATGGCCCTATCTGCGGACGCGCCGCTCGACAACAAGCACCGCACCCGACTGCACACACTGGCAATGTGCCTTGGGACGTTCGGCCAAATTCTGAGTGAAGCCAATGATGCCGAGTGCGTTAAACATTATCAGGAAGTTGTTCGCATACTCCGGCGCATCGGCGATAAGCCATCCGAGGCCGTTGCTGAATTCAACCTCGGCCATGCTTACAAGAACCTCCCCGCCATCCGTGATCTCGACGCTGCCGAGGCGGCCTATCGGCGCAGCCTGGGTTTACACAATCCGAACGACGCCTTAGGCCGCTCCAAGTGTATCAAGCATATCGGCATGGTGCATCACGCGCGCTTCCGCGAAGCGCGCCAACGAAAAGAGCCAGTAGAGACTTTGCTACGTCATGCCCAAGCGGCGGAAGCGCATTACCTCGAAGGGCTACAACTGTGTCCAGAGGACGCCTTGACTGAGCTTGCGCCAATGCACAACGTGTTGGGCAATCTCTACGCGGACGTTGGACAACTGGACAAGGCCCGCGAGCATTTCGAACAAGACGCGCATTATGAGGAAAAGGCCGGCAACCATTACGGCGCTGGCCAAACGCGCCTCAGCATGGCCATCATGTATGCCCAGGCGGCAGCAAGGGATGACCAGCCGGCCCAGCAGCGCGCCGGTCTGCTCAGCGCGCGGGCTTATGCCGAGGCCGCCTTGCGCGACTTCCACCACTACCAGGGCCGCGCCGCGAAAGAGGAGGCAAAAGCCCAAGGCCTCGTCAATGAAATCAACCGGGCCCTTGCGACACTGCCACAATAAGCCCCGACTGCGCACGTGGGCAGTTAACTGTGGCGGTGGCGCTGCCGCAGCGCCTCATGCCGCGCACGCCCTTCGCGATTTTCGCGCCCGGCGTGGCGTGGAGAGCGCATGTCGGAGATTGGCGTAGTCCATCTGGTCTGGGCGCGGCTCGGCGTGGAGCCGTTCAGGCGGTTCCTCGCGTCCTATGAGAGTCGGCGGAGCGGGGCGGCACACCGGCTGTTGGTCGTCTTCAACGGCTTCGGGGGCGAGGCGGAGTTGGCCGCGTATCGCGCGCTGCTCGGAGGGCTGGACTGTCGCACCCTGTTCCTGCCGCGGCCCGTGCAGGACATCCCCGCCTACTTCGCAGCCGTCCGGGCGTTCCCTTACGAGCACTTCTGCTTTCTCAACTCGCACAGCATATTGCTGTGCGACGACTGGCTGGGGAAGTTGCGCGGGCACTTACGCGCCGGCATCGGGGCGGTCGGCGCGACGGGCACGTACGAGAGCCTACACACGCGCGCGCTCGCGGTGCACAACGTAACCCCGTTCACGTATGCGCGCGACACGCTGGGTCGCCTGCGGCGCGGGCTGCGTCCGTTCCCCGCCGCGCCGTACTGGAAGGAGTGGCGGCTCTTGCGTCTGTACCGTCGCCACTTCCCCCCTTTCCCGAACCCGCACCTCCGCACAAACGCCTTCCTCATGGCGCGCGAGCTGCTGCTGCGCCTCAGAGTCGGGCGCATCGAGAGTAAAGAGGACGCGATGAAGTTTGAGAGCGGGAACCAAGGGCTGACCAGGCAACTCGCCGCGATGAAGTTGCGCGCGCTCGTGGTCGGGCGCGACGGCCGGGCTTACGAAAAAGAGTCCTGGCGCGAGAGCCACACGTTCCGCAGCGGCGAGCAGGAGAACCTGCTCGTCTCAGACAACCGCACGCGCGAATACCAGTCCGCCGACCCGGCGACCAGGGCGGAGTTGTACGAAGCGACCTGGGCCGGGCGTCACGCGCGCTCGGCGGGTGCGCCGGATGAAGAGCGTTAGCGGCCTGCCGCGACGCAGCACAACGGACGCTCTGTAGTCCGCTTTAGCGGTTCTGGTTCGACGCGGCGGCGGTGCGTGCGTCTTTGGGCGGGGTGTTGCTGTTGGTCGCCGTCTCGGTGTCGGGCGTGGCGGGCTTCCAGCCGGCGCGTTGCAGCAGGGCGATGGCGTAGCGGATGGGGACGGCGAAGTTGGCGTCCTGAATCTCCGTGAAGATGGCGAAGTTGACGCCGATGACGCGCCCCGACTGGCCGAAGAGCGGCGCGCCCGACCCGCCCTCGGCCGTGCGCGCGTCGTAGATGATGCGGTGCGCCTCGAAGTCCGTGATGTGCCCCTGCGTCGTCAGCGGCTTGATCAAGTTCAACTCCGCGAGCCGCCCGACGAGCACGTCCACCGACGAGCCGAACCGCTGCTTGATGTTGTTCGCGTCCTCGTCCGGCAAAGACGCGAGGATGCGGTCAGGCCCCGAAGGGTAGCCCATCAGCACGACCGCCTTACCCACGGCCGCCGCCTCCGACTCGCTGTCGAGCGGCAGCGCGGGGAGCGTCGTCGCCGCCGCCGTCTCGTCGGCCAGGTCGAACGTGCAGACGGCCAGGTCATCGCGCGGCGCGATCTGGCGCAGGCGCAGCACGTAAGGTTGGCGCTGACCCGGAAAGTATGCGACCAGCTTCGTCACGCGCGGCTTGCCGCTGACCGTGCTGCCGAAGACCAGCGAGCGCTCGTCCGCCACCCACGGCTCGGCGGCGACGTGCCGGTTCGTCACGACGTAGCCGCCGCCGACGTGGAAGCCCGTGCCGACGTAAGGGAACTCGGCGACGGGGCCGCGCCCCTCGGCCGTCAGGAAGGGCGCGCCCTCGCTCTCGGCGGGCGTGGCGTCGGCGGACGGCGTCGGCTGCGTCTCCGGGTAGCGCAAGGGTCGCCCCGTGCTTGTCTCGACGAAGATGTACGTGCCGGAGATCAGGCAGACGCCCGCGCCGTACTCGCTGCGCAGCTTCGGCGCGAGCGACAAGGAATAGATGATGTCCTTGTTGCTCTTGTCCACCTGCTCGAACTGCTGCTGCGAGTTCCTGATCTGCTGGTTGAGCTGCGCGATCTGCTGGTTCTGCGCCTCGATCTGCCGCCGCCCCTGCTTCAACTCGCGGAAGGCGGCGAAGCCGAGGTAGAGCGTGCCGCCGACGAGCGCCACGGCGAACAGGAGCACGAGCAGCTTGGTGCTCAGGTTGATCTCGCGCAGCAGCTCGCGCGTGAACTCGCGCAGGAAGACTTTGGCGTCGTCGCGCCGGGCCGTGGCCGCCGCCTCGAGGGCCGCGTCCTCGATGAAGGGCGCGACGTGGACGCCGCGCTGGCGTTCGGGCACGAGCGCGGGCGGCGCGCTCAGGGGGAAGAATTGCAGCGTCAGCTCCGTGCCGGCGAGCTGCACCTGATCGCCGTCGGCGATCTCGCGCCCCGCCTTTAAGGGCGCGCCGTTGTGCGTGAGCCGGAGCGTGCGGTCGAAGTCGGCGACGCGGTACGCGCCGTTGGTGCGGGCGAGTTCGAGCAGGAGCGGGGGCGTCTGCGGCAGGAGGTCGGGCTGGAAGCGCAGGGCGCAGTCCGCGCCCGCGCCGATGCGTATGCGCTCCCCTGCCAGCACCTCCGTGTGCCGCTCCGGGCCGACTTCGACGTGAATAACGAGACCGCTAGCCATCAAGTCCCAACCCGCGCCGGTTATGCCTTGTCCGGATAATCAGAAAGTTTTTCCCGCAGCCAGAAATTAACAAGTGCTTCGGCCGGCACGTGTTCCCGCTCGGCAATTTCCGTCAGCTTGCCGCTGATCTCTTCGTCAATGGCGACGAGGTGCGTCCTTCTTTTCAGGCTCACGTCAAAGTGAGCTTCCGGCAAGCTTTCCTCGTATGCGCCCATGTCGTGGGAGTCGAAGAACTCGACCAACTCGTCGAGCGAGGCGAAGGCCGGCAACTCCTGTGGCTTACTTTCTGCCATACATCTTCCTCTCCCCTGTCCGCCATATCCCTGGCGCTCAGAATCAGAGCTTCTTTCGTCTGTTTGCGAATGAAGAGCACGGTCAGATAGCGGCCCGCAGCCGTTTGTCCGAGCGCCATGTAGACGTTCTCGCCTTCGCGCTCGCCCCTTTCCATGAACCTGAACTTCGGCCGGCCGGCTAAAAGCTCTTCGACCTCGTAGGTCTCGACACGGTGTTTGACGGCAAGCTTATCAACCACGGCTCTCAGCCAGATGATGCCTTCGACGCTCATGGAGAAAGCTCATCCCGGCTGTTTTAAAGATCAACCGGTGAACTGTTTGCCGGCCGACTCGTCGGAGGTTCGTCCCTCAAGTTGAACGCGCCTGTCCGCCACATTTCGCCTTAACCGCTGAAGACAAGATAAGCGGCCGCGTAAGTGACCGCACCTGAAATAAGCCCGGCGGTCTCGTGCGCAGTCGCCTACGAGCGCCATTTTATACTAAGATCAGGGCGGACAGAAATTGCACGTGCCCGCGCCGCGACTGTTACGCGGCCGCGCCCGCCGCCGGTTTCGGTGCAACACGCGGGCGCGCGGGGCGCATCCTAGCGGCGGTATCAACCGGCGGTCGCTCGCCTGCCTTCAGGCAGCCGACCGCTCTCCCAGCCACGAGCCACACAGTTCGGGAGCGACTAACCTTATGCTTCGCATTCGTTCGTTAATCCGAAGGGCCGGCGCGGGCCTCGCGCTCGCCGTCGCGCTCGGCGCGCAGATCAGCGCGCAGCAGGTGCAAGTGCCGCGCCTGAACTACACCGAGCGCACGCTCAAGAATGGGCTGCGCATCTTGAGCGCGCCCGACAAGTCCAGCCCCACCGTCGCCATACAGGTCTGGTATCACGTCGGCTCGAAGGACGACCCAGAGGGCCGGAGCGGCTTCGCGCACCTGTTCGAGCACCTGATGTTCAAGAGCACGAAGCACATGAAGTCTGAGATGATGGATCGGCTGACGGAGGACGTGGGCGGCTACAACAACGCCTTCACGGCCGACGACGTGACGGTCTACTACGAGGTCGTGCCCTCGAACTACTTGGAGACGTTGCTCTGGGCCGAGGCCGACCGCCTCGCCGCGCTCAACGTGGACGAGGCCAACTTCAAGTCGGAGCGCGAAGTCGTCAAAGAGGAGTTCCGTTCGAGCGTGCTCGCGCCGCCTTACGGCCGCTTCAATTATCTGATCGAGCAGCGCTCGTTCACCACGCATCCTTATCGCCGCCCCGGCATCGGCAGCATAGAAGACCTCGACGCCGCCTCGCTCGAAGACGTGCGCGCCTTCCACGCGACCTACTACCGGCCCGACAACGCCACGCTCGTCGTCGTCGGCGACTTCGAGCAGAAGCAACTCGACGCTTGGGTGGACAAGTATTTCGCCGGCATCCCGAAGCCGGCCGCGCCGCTGCCGCGCGTGCAGGTCAAAGAGCCGGCGCGCGCCAAGGAGGCGCGCTTCACCGAGTACGGCCAGAACGTGCCGCTGCCGGCCGTCGCCTTCACCTACCTCGTGCCGGCGAAGGCGGACGCCGACGCCGACGCCCTGCGCGTCGTGGACGCGATATTGTCGGCCGGCGAGTCGTCGCGGCTCTACCAGACGCTCGTCTACGAGCAGCAGATCGCGCAGAGCGTGAACACCTACGCAGACCTGCGCGAAGACATGAGCCTCTTCGTGCTCTACGCGATCCTCGGTTCGGGCAAGAAGCCCGAAGAGGCGGAGCGCGCGCTGGCCGCCGAGGTCAGGAAGCTGCAAGACGCGCCCGTCCCCGCCGCCGAGCTTGAGAAGGCGAAGAACCAACTCATCACCAACCAACTGCGCCAGCGCGAGACGAACAACGGCAAGGCGAACGCCTTGGGCGACGCCGCCGTCCTGCTCCGCGATCCGAACCGCGCCAACACCGACATCGCGCGGCTGCAAGCCGTCACCGCGGCCGACGTGCAGCGCGCCGTGCGCAAGTACTTCGCCGACACGAACCGCGTCGCCATCAACTACCTGCCCGAAGCGATGCGCACGGGCGGCAGCGCGCCGGGCGCGGCGCAGCAGAGCGAAGGAGGGCAGACGAAGTGAAGAGGATTGAGAGCAGCTTGCAGCGTGCGTTTGTCCTGTCGGCGCTCCTCGCGCTGGGCCTGACGGCATGGCCGGCGCGTGCGCAAGGAGATTTAACCGGGACGAGTGTACAGATAAGGCCCACCCCGCTGTCAAAGCCGCAAATCTTGAAGCCGGCTAGTCAGACGCCGGAGCCGAATGCCACGCCGCCGCCGCCCGCCGCGCCGCGCTCGCCGCAGATTCCGAGTCCCGCCGAGCGGACGCTCGCGAACGGCCTGCGCGTCATCGTCGTCGAGCGCCAGAACATGCCGCTCGTCACCGCCTCGCTCTACGTCAAGACGGGCGGCGAGGCCGACCCCGGCGAGTTGGCCGGGCTGGCCGACATGACCGCGTCGCTCTTAACGAAGGGCACGGACAAGCGCAGCGCGCCGGAGATCGCCGACGCGGTCGAGGCCCTCGGCGGCACGCTCGAATCGGGCGCGGGCTGGGATCGCTCGACCGCCACGGTCAACGTCATGTCGCCCCGCTTCGCGCAGGCGTTAACGATCCTCGCCGAAGTCGTGCGCCGGCCGACCTTCAAGGACGAAGAGATCGAGCGGCTGCGTCAGCAGTACCTCGACGACTTGCAGGTCGCCCTGGGCGACCCCGGTCAACTGGCGAGCTACGCCGTCGGGCGCGTGGTCTTCGGCGACGCGCCTTACGGCCACCCGCTCAACGGCACGCCCGAATCCATCGCCCGCATCAAGCGCGCCGACATCCAAGGGCTGCACGCGCGCTACTACCGACCCGACAACGCCATCCTCGTCATCGGCGGCGACATCACGCCGGCCCGCGCCTTCCAACTCGCCCAGCAGAACTTCGGCGACTGGGCGAAGCCGGCGACGCCGCTGCCGGCGGGCAGTCAGCCGAAGACGAACGCGACCGCGGCCAAGCCGCGCATCGTCGTGATCGACAAGCCGGACGCGGGGCAGGCGGCCGTCTACGTCGCGCGCCAGGGCTTGAAGCGCAGCGACCCGGACTACTACCGCGGCATCGTCGCCAACTCCGTCCTGAGCGGCTACTCGGGCCGGCTCAACCAGGAGATACGCATCAAGCGCGGCTTGAGCTACGGCGCGCGCAGCGCGCTCGAAGTGCGCCGCGAAGTCGGCCCGTTCAGCGCGTCGGCGCAGACCAAGAACCAGTCGGGCGCGGAAGTGGCCGGGCTGCTGCTCGGCGAACTCGAACGGCTGGCCAAGGGCGACCTGCCCGACGCCGAACTGACGCCGCGCAAGGCCGTGCTCATCGGCAACTTCGGGCGCAACCTCGAAACCTCCACGGGCCTGGTCGCGCAAGTGGGCGCGCTCGCGCTCTACGGCCTGAGCCTCGACGAGATCAACCGCTACATCAACAACGTGCAGGCCGTGACGGCCGCGGACGTGCAAAAGTTCGCGGGCGCGCACCTCGCCGCGAAGGAAGCGAGCGTCGTCATCGTCGGCGACGCCAAGCAGTTTCTGCCGGAGTTGCAGAAGCAGTACGGCAACGTCGAAGTGATCCCGGTCGCCGAGCTTGACCTCAACAGCGCGGGCCTGCGCAAGCCGAAAGGGTGAAGACGATGAGCGTGAGAGTTGAACGCCTCAAGGTCGTGCGGCTGACGTGCCTTCTCGTTTGCGCGTCGGCGTCGTGCGCCGTCGCCGCCCGCGCGCAGACGCAGCGCGACGACGTGCAGATGCGCGGGGGCGTGCGCGTCGTCAACCCGGCGCGCACGGACGACTACGCGGCGGAGAACAACGCGGCGGACGCGGCCAAGCAGTTGACCGACCGCGACCCCGCCATCCGCCAGCGCGGCGCGGAGACGCTGGCGCGTCTGGCGGCGACCGAGTGGCGACACCTGGTCGAAGGCTACCGCTTGCAGGAGAAGAACGCGCGCGTCCGGCTCGCGCTCGACTGGGCGCTCTACCGCATGGGCAAAGAGGAACCGCTCTACGCCGTCGTCACCGCGCTCGAATCCTCGCGCGCCGACCAGGCCGCCGGCTACCTCGCGCAGCTTGAGACGCCGCAGACGCTCTACCCGCTGCTGCCCCGCGTCAACGGCAACACCCAGATCAAACTCCTCCAGGTGCTCGCACGCATCGGCAACGCCGCCACGCTCGAAGAGATCAAACCCTACACCGCCTCCTTCGATCCCAAAGTCGCCGAAGCCGCCAAGGCCGCCGAGCAAGCCATCCAGCAGCGCAGCGGGCAACCCGCAGACGATGCGGTCACGCGCCCGCGCCAGGTCGGCAAAAGAAAACCGGGGCAGCCTTAGAGGAGGCAGCAATTGAAAAAGGCCGCCCGTTGCCGGGAGCGCGGGCATCCCTGCCCGCCATGAGCGCGCAGCGCGAATAGAAAGCAGCGGTGGCACTCAACGTTGAGTGCCGCCGCTGCTTCGTTAGCGTGCTGGCGCACGCTTGGCGGGCAGGGATGCCCGCGCTCCCAGCCGCTGCTCGTCAGGTAATTCGCATGGCCATCTCCCCCTCTGCTACATTCGTAGCCGATGCACGCGAATCTCCGCTCATTCCTTGCACAACTCGACCGCGAGCGCGACCTCGTGACCGTCGAGGCGGAAGTCGATCCGTATCTTGAGTTGGCGGAGGTGCATCGGCGCGTGATCGCGCGGGGCGGGCCGGCGTTGCTGTTCAGGCGCGTGAAGAGGAGTCCGTATCCGGTCGTGACAAACCTGTTCGGCACGCCGCGTCGCATTGAACTGGCGTTTGGGCCTCGACCGGAGGCGCTGGTGCGCGAGGTCGTCGCGGCGGCCGAGGCGCTGTTGCCGCCGCGCCCGCGCGAGCTGTGGCAGCGCCGCGCGCTCGCGCTCGAAGCGTTGAAACTCGGCACGCGGCGCACGCGGCGCGCGCCCGTGCTCGAAGTGGTCGAGCGGCCGGCGCGGTTGGACGCGTTGCCGGTCTTGACGACGTGGCAGGAGGACGGCGGGCCGTTCTTCACGCTGCCGCTCGTCTACACGGAGCACCCGGCGACGGGCAAGCACAACCTCGGCATGTACCGGATGCAGCGGTTCGACGCCGGGACGACCGGGATGCACTGGCAGATACACAAGGGCGGCGGCTTCCACTACCACGCCGCCGAGCAGACGGATCGGCCGCTGCCCGTCACGATGTTCTTGGGCGGCCCGCCCGCGCTCATACTCGCGGCGATTGCGCCGCTGCCGGAGGACGTGCCGGAGTTAGTGCTCGCCTCCGTCCTCGCCGGGCGCAAGATCGGCGTGACGGAATACAAAGACGGCGACGGCCACCGGCTCGTGGCCGAGGCAGAGTTCGCGCTCGTCGGGCAAGTGCCGCCGCGCGAGCGCCGCCCCGAAGGCCCCTTCGGCGATCACTACGGCTACTACTCTCTGCAACACGACTACCCGGTCTTCCACGTCGCGGCGCTGTGTCATCGGCGCGATGCGATCTACCCGGCGACGGTCGTCGGCAAGCCGCGGCAGGAAGACTTCTTCATCGGCGACTACCTGCAACAACTGCTCGCGCCGCTCTTCCCGCTCGTCATGCCGAGCGTGCGCGACCTGTGGTCTTACGGCGAGACCGGCTTCCACTCGCTGGCCGCGGCGGTCGTGCGCGAGCGTTACGCGCGCGAGGCGCTCGTCTCGGCCTTCCGCATCCTCGGCGAAGGGCAGTTGTCGCTCACCAAGTTCCTCCTGCTCACGGACACGCCGCAAGACCTGCGCGACTTCCGCGCGCTCTTCGAGCACGTCCTCGCGCGCACACGCTTCGAGCGCGACCTGTTCGTTTTCTCAAACACCTCGATGGACACGCTCGACTACACGAGCGGCAAAGTCAACCAGGGCAGCAAGGCCGTCATGCTCGGCCTCGGCGACGCGGTGCGCGAGTTGCCGCGCGAGTTCCGCGGCGAGTTGCCCGCGGGCGTGCGCCGCGCAGAGGTCTTCTGCGCCGGCTGCCTCGTCGTCGAAGGCGTCCCTTACGCCGAAGACGCCGAACAGGCCGCGCGGCTCGCCCGCGCCGACGCCTTCGCCGACTGGCCGCTCGTCGTCCTCCACGACGACGCCTCGGTCGCACGCAGCGCCCCCGATTTTCTGTGGGCCACCTGGACGCGCTTCGAGCCGGCCGCAGACATACACGCCGCCGACGTGAGCGTCCGCCGCCACCACCTCGCCTACCGCCCGCCCGTCCTCATAGACGCCCGCATGAAACCCGGCTACCCCGCCGAACTCGTCGTCCGCCCCGACATCGCTGAACTGGTTGACCGCCGCTGGCGCGAGTATTTCCCGCAGGAGTTTTAAGCGGAACTACCTTTGCGGCCCTTCGCGTTCCGCTTTGCGGCCTTTGCGGTTAAGTCTTAAAGCTCTAACCGCAAAGGCCGCGAAGCGGAACGCGAAGGGCGCAGAGAGTTTCACATTGGCAGTTTGATCGTGAAGCGCGCGCCGCCCGCAGGCGCGTTGGCGGCGTGGAGCGTGCCGCCGTGTTCGGTGACGACGCGGTGTGCGAGGGCGAGGCCGACGCCGTGCCCCTTCGTCTTGGTGGTGAAGAACGGGATGAAGATGCGCGGCAGATCGGCGGGCGCGATGCCCGCGCCCGTGTCTTCGATCTCGACGACGGCCCGGCGCGCGCCGGTGCTCGCGTCGGTCGTGCGTGCGCCGCGGACGGTCACGCGGCGCTCCGTGCGTTCGTCGTCGAACGCCTCCGCCGCGTTGCGCATGAGGTTGACGAGCGCCTGGCGGAGCATACGTTCGTCGGCGCGGACGATGGCGAAGTCGCCCGCGGTGGCGAGCGCGACGCGGCGCTCGGCGTAGAGCGTTTGCAGTTCGGCGGCGCAGTCTGCGACCAGTTCGGCCAAGGCGACATCGGCGAGCGTGAGCGGTTGCGGGCGCGCGAAGTTGAGGAAGCTCGTGACCATCTCGGTCAGCGTGCGCACTTCGGCGAGCAGCGCGTCGGCGTGGGCGCGCGCGGCCGCGTCCCCGCCCTGCTTCTGCCAGAGCTGCGCGTAGCCGTGCAGCGTGGCGAGCGCGTTCTTGAACTCGTGCGCGAGACCGGCCGACATCTCGCCGAGACTTTCGAGGTTGCGTTTGACGGCGAGCGCCTCGCGCAGTTGCGCCACTTCGGTGATGTCCGTGAGCAGGCAGAGCGCGCCGCGCGCGCCCGCGCCCGCACGCGGCTCGATGGGCGCGACCGTCGTGCCCAGACGCCGCACGCCGCCCGCGCACGTCGCCGCCACCTCCTCGCGCCGGTACAGTTCGCCCGTGCGCAGGCAGCGCTCGACCATCTCGGCCAGTTCGGGCGCGGCGCGCAGCAGTTCGCGCAACGGTAGACCTTCGGCTGCGCCGTCCACGTCGAGCAGCGCGCGCGCGGGCGCGTTGACGATGGTCGCGCGCCCGGCGGCGTCGAAGGCGACGAGACCGGACGGGACGCTGGCGATGATGCGCTCGCTGAACTGCTCGGCGCTCGCCGCCCGCGCGCTCGCGCGCGCCGTCAGCGCCTCAAGCTCGCGCTGCTGCGCGCGCAGTTGCGCGACCACGGCCTGAAAAGTTTCCAACACGAACTCGGTCTCGTCGCGCGCGCCCGCGGGCTTCGCCGTGACGGGCGCGCGCTCGGCCTCGCCGACCAGTTGCCGGTACGGGCGGAGCAGCCAGCGCGGCAGCAGCACGACGCAGGGCACGCTGACCAGCAGCGTGATGGCGAAGACCGTGAGCAGCACGGGCGCGCGCGCCGCCCGCGTCTGCGGCGTCAGCGCCACCAGCGTCAGCGTGAACAGGTTCGCCAGCAGCAGCAACCCCACCACCAGCGCCAGCGCCAACTGCACGCGATTCTCGTAACGGGCCATGATGAAGGAGTTCAAGGTTCAAGGTTCAAGGTTCAAGGTTCAAGCCAGGGCTAACCTTGAACGTTGAACCTTGAACTTTGAACTACGCCCGCTCAGGGCACGAAGCGCCCGACGTACCAGTTGATGATGGCGTGGCCGGCGAGGAGGCTGACGAGCGCGCCCGCGCCGAGGAAGATGCCGAAGGGCAGGAGCATCTGCATGTTGCGCTCGCGGCGGCGGAGCATGAGCGCGACGCCCGCCAGCGAGCCGAGGATGACGGCCAAAAAGATCGTCAGCACCGTGCGCGGCCAGCCCAGCAGCGCGCCGACCATGAACATCATCTTCACGTCGCCGAGGCCCATCGCCTCGACGCCGCGCAGACGTTCCCACAGCCAGCCGATCAGCCACAGCGAGCCGCCGCCCACCGCCGCGCCGAACAGCGCGCCGAACAGCGAGACCGCCCACGCGGGCCAGCCGGCCATCAGCCCCGCCGTCATGAAGTTCATGCCGTCGAGGTTCGGCACCAGTCCGCGGTAGACGAGCGCGACGACGAGACCGGGCAGCGTGATCACGTCGGGCAGGATCATGTGCTCGGCGTCTATGAAGACGAGCGCGACGAGCGAGGCGACGAAGATCAGATCGAAGGGCAGCGCGGGCGCGAGGCCGTCGTGCGCGAACGTGAGCGCGAAGAGCAGCCCCGTCACCAGCTCGACCGCCGGGTAGCGCGCCGAGATCGGCGTGCGGCACGCGCGGCAGCGCCCGCGCAGCACGAGGTAGCTCAAGACCGGCACGTTGTCGTAGGCGCGGATCGCCGCGCCGCACTCGGGGCAGCGCGAGTTCGGGAAGACGATGGACTCGTCGCGCGGCACGCGGTGGATGACGACGTTCAGGAAGCTGCCGATGACGCAGCCGAGCGCGCCGACCGCCGCCAGCAGCAGGGGGAAGGGCAGCAGTGCGGGCGCGTCCGGGTTCGTTTGCAGTAAGAGGGCGCAGATCATGGCGCGGGTTTTACAGTTCTCGGTCGAAAGTGTGGGCGCGCGGCGCGGCCGCTTGACCGCGGCCGCGCCGACTAGCATATTAAGGCTTGGAAGGTGAATAGCGAAAGAACAAATGACGCGCGGGCGAGGGGCGGGGCGGGCGTGAATTCGCGGAAGCCGGTGCTGGCGGTGTTGGCGCTGGGCGCGGTCGTCGTCGCCGTGCTCACGGCCTTCCCGTACACGCTGACGCTCGCCGAGCGCGCGGGCCGCCGCGTCGTCAACGTCGCCACCAACGCGCTCGCGCCCGCGCCCGACCCGACCTTCGAGGCCGCGGTCGCCGCGCCGCCGCAGCCCGCCTTCGACGTGGCCACCTGGTACGGCACGCGCGAGGAGGAGCCGGAGCGGCACGGCGTCCTGATCGAGACTTACGACGGCCGGCAGGTCTTCGCCGCGCACAACGCCGACACGCCCTTCAACCCCGCCTCGCTCGTCAAGCTCGCCACCACGCTCGTCGCCCTGCAACGGCTCGGCAAGGAGCACCGCTTCGAGACGCGCGTGCTCGCCGACGGGCAGTTGGACGAGCGCAAGAAAGTTTTAGACGGCGATCTTTATTTGAGCGGCGACGATCCGAGTTTCGGCGACGCGACCGCGGCGCTCGTCGCGCGCGAGCTGAAGGCGCGCGGCGTCGAGCGCGTGACGGGCAAGATAATCGTCACGCCGCGCTTCTCCTTCAACCTGTGCGAGCAGCCCGAAGACTCCGCGAAGTTCGCCGCGCAGGTGATGAAGCTCAAGCAGCAGGAGACGGGCGCGGCGGACGAGCCGAAGGGGCGCGTGCTGTTCGTCGTCCGCTCCGCGCCGTTGCGCGACGTGCTGCGCTACATGAACGCGCACTCGGTCAACTTCATCGCGCACAGGCTCGGCGACTCGCTGGGCGGCCCCGAAGGCGTCGCCGCCGCCGTGCGCGCGCAGTTGAACCTGCCGCCGGACGCCGTCCAACTCGAATCCACGTCGGGCCTCTACAACAACCGCATGACGCCGCGCACGCTCGTCCGCGTGCTGCGCGCGCTGTTGGCGGAAGTGCAGCGGCAGAATTTGAAGCCGGAAGACATCCTGCCGGTGGCGAGTTGCGACGCGGGCACGCTGCGCCGCCGCATGAGCGGCACGGGCTACGAGGGCGCGGTCGTGGGCAAGACCGGCACGCTCACAGAGCAGGACGGCGGCATGTCGAACCTGGGCGGGCTGGTCTACACGCGCGACGACGGCCCCGTCCTCTTCGTCATCCTCGCGCAAGGCCAAAGGATTTGGGACAACAAGCAGATGGCCGATCAACTCCTCGCCGAAGTCCTGCACGAGCACCCGCCCGCGCCCGTCTGCGCGCCCGGCGACCCGCGCCCGCCGCTGCTCCCGCAACACGATCTGCAAGTTGGGGAATGAAGTAAGACGCCGCGCGGCGGTGGATACACGAATGCCTGTTGGGATCGGGCGGGAAGCCCGATACCAACAGGCATTCGTGTATCTTAAACCTAACTGCCGAACCGTTACTGCAACGTGGGCGACTCGACGATGACGTTGTTGGCGCGCAGAGTCGTCGAGGTGGCGCGCTGGAGGTCGGCGAGCGCCTTGTTGTAGTCGGTCTCGGCGCGGAGCACGGCGTTGCGCGCGTTGATCAAGGCGTTCTCGCGCTGGAACAGGATGAAAGTGGTCGAGCGCCCGACCTGGTAGAGCCGGCGCTCGCCCGCCAGTTGCAGTTCCGCGTTGGCCCGCGCCTCGCGCGCCGAGAGCACGCGCAGCCGCGCCGTCTCGACCGCCTGCGCGGCGTTGCGCACCTCGACCTCGATGGCCTGCTCCTGCGAGCGCATCTGCGCGGCGAGCTGGTCGCGCTGGATGCGCGCGCCCGCCAGGTTCGCCTCGGCCGTGCGGTTGTGCAGCGGCAACTGGATGGTCGCGCCGACGACGATGTTGCGCGTCTTGAAGCCGAAGAGGTTCTGCAAGGTCTGCCCGTAGCCGCCGATCAGGTTCCCGGTGATCGTCTGGTTCTGCACGGTCACGTTGGGCACCATGATGTTGTCCGCCAGCCCCGCCTCGCGGCGGACGCGGCGCAGCTCTTCGAGCAGGAAGGCGTCGGCGTTCGTCGTCGGGTCGCCGCTGATGAGCGGGAAGGTGGAGTTGCCGGACGTGGCGAGGCCGGGCGCGGGCGTGCCCGCGAGGCCGGTGGTCGAGAACGTCGCCGTCAGATCGATCTGCGGCTTGGTCTGGTTCTTGAAATACTTGAGGTCTATGTCGTTGATGTCCTGCTGCAACTTCTGGCGGCGCAGCTCGGGGCGGTTGGAGCGCGCGTCGGCGAGCGCGGCGGTCAGGTCAACGGGCGTCGTGTCGAAGGTCGGCGTGTCGGTCGGGACGAGCGCCGCCGTCCAGTCGGGCGCGAGCGGGTCTTTCAGGAGCAACTCCTTCAGGTTGTTCTCGGCGATGGAGACGGCCTGCGTCGCGGCGAGCAGCGACGAGGTGCGGTTCGCCAGTTCGGTCTCGACCTCGGCGCGCTGCAAGGGCGCGGCCGCGCCCGCGGCGACGCTCGCCTCCGTGCGGCTGAAGTTCTGCTGCGCGAGCTTCACGTTGGCCAGTTGGTTCTCCTGATCGCGCAGGGCGAAGACCAAGTCCCAGTAGGCGCGCTGCACCTGCGTGATCACGTCTATGGTGCTGCGGCGGAAGTCCGCGTCGGACTGTTCGAGCCGCTTGCGCTGGATGCGAATCTGGCGGCGGTTGTTGTCAATCGCGCGGTCGCGGAACAGGGGTTGGACGAACTGTATGCCCTGGCTCGCCGAGTAGAAGGGGTTGAGGGTCGTGAAGCGCGAGTTGGTCGTCTCGCGCGTGTTGTTGAAGAAGTAGCTGTAGTTGCCGCCGCCGCGGCTGAACTGCTTGGTGAGCGAGAAGTTGTTGTTGATGTCGGTGGTCGTGACGGTCGAACCCTGGTTCGAGCCGGCCAGCGTGGACGAGACCGGGCGCACCGAGTTGTTGAGCTGCGGCGTGTACTGGAAGACGGGGTCGAAGATGCCTTCGAGCGCGCGCAGTTGCGTCTCGGCGAAGCGCACGTCGTTGCGCGCCACCTCGATGGTGTTGTTGTTTTCGAGCGCGCGGCGGATGGCCTCGTTCAAAGTCAGCGGCAGTTGGTTGCTCGCCTGGACGCCGAGGCGCACCATGGGCGGCAGCGCCGGCACGGGGCGCGGGTTCGTGTCCGTCAGGACGGGCGCGTTCTGGTCGAGCGCGTCGGGCTGGGCGGCGGGCACTTGCGGCTCGCCGGCGGGCGGCGCGGTCGTCGTGGGCGCGGGCGGCGGCGCGGTCGCGGGCGTCTGCACGGGGGCGGGCAGGCGCGTGCCCGGCGGCTGCTGCGGCGCGGTCTGCTGCGTGCCGGGCGGGCGCGTCGGGTCGGACGAAGGGCGCGCCTGTTCGGGCACGTTGGGCTGATCCTGCTGCGTGCCGGGCGGGCGCGTCGCGTCGCGCTGCGCCGGGTTCTGCGGCGTCGGCGTCTGGACGGGCAGGGCCGCGCAGCCCACGCACTCGGCCACGAGCTTCACCGAATAGTTGGCGGGCGCGGGCGTCTGGGCCAGCGTCGTCGCGCAGAGCGTGAGCGACGCGACGGCGGTCTGCAAGGGGGCGCGCAGGCGTTTACTGAACATCAAGCCGGAACTCCTCGAAAGTGTCTTGGATGAACGACCGCGCGGGCGGGGGATTTAAGCGATGATGCCCGACGCCGCAGGTCTGCCCTTACTACGCCGCGCCAGCGCGCGGAGTTTCAACAATTAGCAAGCGCGAGACCAGATAACTCGTGCGAAATACAGGCGAAACGGCGCGGCCGCGGCCGCCGCGCGTGGCGAAAGCGCGAAACGCCGATCCCAAAAACGGGATGACCGCCGCACCGCCGCCGCGCCGTCTGCCCGCGAAACCCGGCCAGTTCCTTGACAGCCCGCGCGGGCGCACATTATCTTGCCGTTCTTCAGTGGCAAACAGGATTTCTACCCGGTGAGCGCGGGCGCGCCCGTCTGCGAAGACTCTGCCCCAGCGCGAACCAAGACGACGGCGAGGAGGCTTGATAACATTTATGGCAGTCAAGGTCGGCATCAACGGTTTCGGACGCATCGGGCGCAACATCCTGCGCGCCTCCCTCGGCGACGCGGACATAGATTTCGTCGCCGTCAACGACATCACGGACACGAAGACGCTCGCGCACCTGTTGAAGTACGACTCGGTGCTCGGCAACCTCGAACACGACATCGCGGCGACGGAGCAGGGCATCCGCGTCGAGCAGGACGAGTTCCGCGTCTTCTCCGAGCGCGACCCGGCGCGCATCCCCTGGGACGAGGTCGGCGCGGAAGTCATCATCGAGTCCACCGGCCTCTTCACCAAGGCCGAGGACGCGCGCAAGCACATCCGCGGCCCCGTCAAGAAGGTCATCATCAGCGCGCCGGCCAAGAACGAGGACATCACCATCGTCCTCGGCGTCAACGAGGACAAGTACGACCCGGCGGCGCACCACGTCATCTCGAACGCCTCGTGTACGACCAACTGCCTCGCGCCCGTCGCCAAGGTCATCCACCAGAACTTCGGCATCCGCACCGCGCAGATGACCACGATCCACTCGTACACGAACGACCAGCAGTTGCTCGACCTGCCGCACAAGGATTTGCGCCGCGCGCGCGCCGCCGCGCTCTCGATGATCCCGACCTCGACCGGCGCGGCCAAAGCGGTCGCGCTCGTCATGCCGGAGTTGAAGGGTAAGTTCGACGGCATCAGCGTCCGCGTGCCGACGCCCAACGTCTCGCTCGTGGACGTGGTCATGGAGGTCGAGAAGGAGGTCACGACCGAGCAGGTCAACACGGCGCTGAAGAACGCGGCCAACGAAGAGCTGCGCGGCATCCTCGCGTTCTCCGAGGAGCCGCTCGTCTCCGTGGACTTCCGCAAGAACGACAACTCTTCCATCGTGGACGCCGAGTACACCAAGGTCATCGGCGGCAACCTGGTCAAAGTCCTCTCCTGGTACGACAACGAGTGGGGCTACTCCTGCCGCGTCCGCGACCTCGTCAAGTACATCGCGCAGAAAGGACTGTGAAAAGCCGTGACGGGTGACGGGTGACGGGTGACAAGTAAGAGCTTGTCTGTCCTGTCACCTGTCACCCGTCACCCGTCACCCGTCACGTTTTATGAAGCTGTCGATCAAAGACCTCGACTTGAAGGGTAAGCGCGTGTTCGTGCGCGTGGACTTCAACGTGCCGATCAAGGACGGGAAGGTGACGGACGACACGCGCGTGCGCGGGGCGCTGCCGACGATTCAGTACGCGAGCGAGCAGGGCGGGCGCGTCATCCTCGCGTCGCACCTGGGGCGGCCGAAGGGCGAGCGGGTGGAGAAGTACAGCCTGCGCCCGGTCGCGGCGCACCTGTCGGAGTTGCTGGGCCGGGCGGTGGCGTTCGCCGAGGATTGCGTCGGCGCGGCGGCACAGACGCAGGTGGACGCGTTGAAGGACGGCGACGTGCTGCTGCTGGAAAACCTGCGCTTCCACAAAGAGGAAGAGGCTAACGACGCGGGGTTCGCGCGGCAGTTGGCGGCGCTGTGCGACGTGTACGTGAACGACGCCTTCGGCGCGGCGCACCGGGCGCACGCCTCGACCGCGGGCATCACGAAGTTCGTCGAGCAGGCGGCCGCGGGGCTGCTGATGCAGAAGGAGCTTGACTACCTGGGGCGCGTCATCAACAACCCGGCGCACCCGTTCGTCGCCATCCTCGGCGGCGCGAAGGTCTCGGACAAGATCGCGGTCATTGACGCGCTCATCGAGCGCAAGGTGGACAAGCTGCTCATCGGCGGCGCGATGGCCTACACGTTCCTGAAGTCGCAGGGCTACACCGTCGGCAAGTCGCTGGTCGAAGACGACAAGCTGGCGACGGCGCGCGAGATCAGCGAGCGCGCGCAAGCGGCGGGCGTCGAGCTATTGCTGCCGACCGACCACGTCGTTGTGGACAGCTACGACCCGCTCAAGTCGAAGAAGGTCATCCCCGTGGAGTTCACCAACGTCGGGCACGTCGGTGTGGACATCGGCACGGAGACGATTGCGCACTTCGCGCGCGCGCTCGAAGGCGCGCAGACCGTCATCTGGAACGGCCCGATGGGCATCTTCGAGGAGAAGGCGCTCGGCTTCGACGCGGGCACGGTCGGCGTGGCGCGCGCCGTGGCCGACGCGGCCGACCGCGGCGCGACCGTCATCGTCGGCGGCGGCGATTCGGTCGCCGCCATCGCCCAGGCCGGCGTCGCCGACCGCATCACACACATCTCCACGGGCGGCGGCGCGACGCTCGAATTCCTGGCCGGCGATGAGCTGCCCGGCGTCGCGGCGCTGAACGACAGAGGCTAGATGTCAGATGTTAGATGTCAGTCTCAGGTCTTCGTCTAACGTCTAGCCTCTGACATCTGATCTCCTATGCGTAAACCGATCATCGCGGGCAACTGGAAGATGTATAAGCTGGTGGGCGACGCGGTCGCCACGGCGCTGGCCCTGCGCCCGCTCGTCTCGAACGCGAACCACTGCGAGGTCGTGATCGCGCCGCCGTTCACGGCGCTGAAGACCGTGGCCGACCGGCTCGAAGGCTCGAACGTGAAGGTCGCGGGTCAGAACTGCTCGGTGGAGGCGAAGCACGGCGCGCACACGGGCGAGGTCGCCGCCGACATGCTGCGCGACGTGGGCTGTACGCACGTCATCATCGGGCACAGCGAGCGCCGCCACCTCTACGGCGAGACCGACTCGATGGTCAACCGCAAGGCGCAGGCGGCGCTGGCGGCGGGTCTGTCGGTGATCCTGTGCGTCGGCGAGACCCTGGCGCAGCGCGAGGCGGGGCGCGCCGAACAGGTCGTGCGCGGGCAGTTGGAGGGCGGCTTGCGCGGTTTGACATCCTCAGACCTCGCCCGTATCATCGTCGCGTACGAACCGGTCTGGGCCATCGGCACCGGACAAACCGCGACGCCGGAGCAAGCGCAGGAGATGCATGCGTTTATCCGGCGCGTTTTCGCGGAAAGGCACACGGCGGAAGCGGCCGCCGCGCTGCGCATCCTCTACGGCGGCTCGGTCAAGCCCGACAACATCACGGGTTTGATGACTAACGAAGACGTGGACGGGGCCCTGGTCGGCGGCGCGAGTCTGGACGCCGAGACGTTCGCGCAGATCGTTCATTACAACCGTTGACTTCGCGTGATCGCGTCAGCTTTACGGGATCGAGGATTTAAGTTTTGTTCACCTATTTCTTATACGGACTGTTTCTGCTGGCGTGCATCGTGCTCGTCGTGGCCGTGCTGTTGCAGCCGGGCAAGGCGGACGCGGGCGCACTCTTCACCAGTTCCGTTTCGAGCACGGCCTTCGGCCCGCGCGGCACGCAGACGATCCTCGCCAAGATCACGATCACGGCGGCGGGTCTCTTCATGCTGACGGCGCTGCTGCTGTCTCTGCCCGGCGTGACCGGCTCGCGCTCCGTCCTGCAATCCACCACCGCCGAGCCGACGCCCACGCCCGCCCCGGCCGCCACGCCGCAAGCGCCCGCCGCGCCGCCGCAGACGCCGGCCGCCGTGCCGGCAGCGAACACCAACAGCGCACCGGCGGGCGCGAACAGCAACAAGTAGAAGTTCTCTATGCGCGCCGCGTGGCGGTCGAAGGCGCGCGTTTGACAACTTGCGAGATGACAGCCTTGATGGGGATGTGGCGGAACTGGTAGACGCGCACGTTTGAGGGGCGTGTGGGGCAACCCGTGAGAGTCCGAGTCTCTCCATCCCCACCATCAACTGGCGAATCGGCGAGCGACTTCGGTCGGCTCGCCGTTTTCGTTTAGCGGCGAGCCGTCAGCGCGCGTGTATGTTTTGCGCCGGGGGGCGAGCCTGCTAAACTCGCGCCAGCCTGTTGTGTCCGTTCACGTGCCTGATGCGCGAACCGCTCAAAGACAGTCTGCGTCCCGGTCGTGGCTTGTGGGCCGCCGTCTTCGTTTTGTGTGCGGCGGTCTGCGCCGCGGCGCAGTCGCCCGACCTCGAATACCCGACGCCGGTCTACGCGAACGAGATCACGGGGCGCGTCGCGCCGCGCGACCTCGGCGACCCGCGGCTCACCAGCCACTTCTACACCTTCAACGGCGCGGCCGGCGATCTGCTCCTGACCATCGAGAGCGAGAACTTGGACGGCGCGGTCGATCTCTTCCTCGCCAACGGCCTGCGCCCGCTCGCGCAGGCGACGCTCTACGCCACGGGCAGCGCGCTCAACACCTCGAAGACAGTCTTCCTGCGGCGCGAGGGCGCGCTCGTCCTGCGCGTGCAGGCGCGCACGCCCAACGACGCCGACGGCACGTACCGCATCCGCCTCGGCGGCACGTTCGCGCCTTCGACCGCCGTCGCCGCCGCGCCGTCCGAGCCGGAGGCGACCGCCGCGAGCCGCGCGCCCGCCCGCGGCACGCACCGCGTCAACGCCGTCGGCGCGCGCATCGAAGAGCCGACCCCGCCCGCGCCCGAGCCGAGCGCCGCCGAGGCGCAGCCGACCGAGGAGAGCGCGCCCGCGCCGACCCCGACGCCGCGCCGGCAGACCTCTGCGCGCCGCAACACCCCGCGCCGCACGCGCCAGCCCACGCGCACGGAGACCGCGCGCCGCCCCGCGCCGTCGCGCACGGACGAGCCGGCCCCGCCGACGACGACAGAGACGCCGACGGAGACGCCGACCGGCGGCGAAGAAGCGGCGAACACAGAGACGCCCGCGCCGCGCCCGACGCCGACGCCGCGCAACTCGCGCACAGGGCGCAACACGCGCGGCGGGCGCACGCGCGAGAGCGCGCGCCGCACGAACGAGCCGGCCCCCGCGGGCGAGCCGCCCGCCGCGGGGGGCACGGAAGCGCCGACGCCCGTGCCGCAGTTGGGGCTGACGCGGCTCGTGATCGAGGCGCGCGACGGCACGAAGGTCGAGCACGAGATGAGCGCGGTCAGCCGCGTGACGGTCGTCAACCAGTTGATCGTCGTCGTGTTGAAGAACGGGCGCATCGAGCGTTACCCGCTCGCCAACGTGCTGCGCATGGCCATCGAGCCGTAACGGGTCGCAGCGCCGCCCACCTCATCTGCTTTGCGTCTTTGCGTGCGGCTCTTCTTCCGTCAACAATAAAGCCTCACGCAAAGGCGCAAAGTTAAGGACGCAAAGTAAAGTCGAACGGGGGAAGCAGCGAAGATGTCTGCGAACGAGAATGCGGGGGCTGCGCGGCGGCTCGAAGGCAAGCGGGCGCTCGTCACCGGCGCGAACAGCGGCATCGGGCAGAGCATCGCCCTGCGCCTGGCGCGCGAGGGCGCGGCCGTCGTGATCAACTTCAAGAGCAGGCCGGAGGCCGCCGACGCCGTGGTGCGCGACATCGTCGCCGCGGGCGGGCGCGCGTTGGCCGTGCAGGCCGACGTGTCGGACGAGCAGCAGGTGGACGCGATGTTCGCCCGCGCCCGCGAGGAGTTCGGCGGTCTCGACATACTCGTCAACAACGCCGGCTTCGAGACGCACCACCCGATCCTAGAGATGCCGGCCGACGCGTGGCGCAAGGTCATTGACGTTGATCTGACGGGTGCGTTCCTGTGCGCGCAGCGCGCCGCCCGCCTGATGGTCGAACAGAAAACCGGCGGCGCTATCGTCAACATCTCGTCGGTGCATAACATCATCCCGTGGGGCGGGTTCGCGCACTACTGCTCGGCCAAGGCCGGACTCGACATGCTGACGAAGACGATGGCCTTGGAGCTGGCGACCGAAGGCGTGCGCGTCAACTCGGTCGCGCCGGGCGCGATCCAGACGCCGATCAACGAGAACGTCTGGGGCGACCCCGCGATGCTCAAAGACCTCCTGCGCAAAATCCCGACCGAGCGCATGGGCCAGACCGAAGAGGTCGCCGCCTGCGTCGCCTTCCTCAGTTCGTCGGAGGCCAGCTACGTCACCGGCGCGATCCTCTACGTGGACGGCGGCATGACCCTCTACCCCGAATTCCGCCACGGCGGTTAGAGACCTGTGCGGCTGCCTTCGCGTCTTTGCGCCTTAGCGTGAGGACTTTCTGCCGTCACCGATAACCTCACGCAAAGACGCAAAGGCGCAAAGACAAGCGCGCGAAGCTGGAGACGATGGGCGAGCAGACGAAACGACGTGACAGGGGCGGAGCCGGCGACGAGCAGAACGCGCCGCCTGCGTTCCCGTTCGCGGCGCTCGTGGGGCAAGGAGAGTTGAAACTTGCGCTGCTGCTCAACGTGATAGAGCCGGCGGTGGGCGGCGCGTTGATCATGGGCGCGCGCGGCACGGGCAAGACGACGGCCGTGCGCGCGCTCGCCGCGCTGCTGCCGCCGCTCGCCGTCGTGCGCGGCTGCGCATACAACTGCGACCCCGACGCGCCCGCGGCGCAACTCTGCGCCGACTGTCGCGCGCGCCGCGCCGCCGACGGCCGTCTGCCGCGCGCGCGCCGCGCCGTGCCCGTCGTCGAGTTGCCGCTGAACGCGACCGAGGATCGCGTCTGCGGCGCGCTCAGCTTCGAGCGCGCGCTGGCGGCCGGCGTCAACGTCTTCGAGCCGGGGCTACTCGCGCGCGCCAACCGCGGCTTCCTCTACATCGACGAAGTGAACCTGTTGGAAGACCACCTGGTCGATCTGCTGCTCGACGCGGCCGCCTCGGGCCGCAACCGCGTAGAGCGCGAGGGCGTGTCGGTCGCGCACCCGGCGCGCTTCGTCCTCGTCGGCTCCGGCAACCCCGAAGAGGGCGAGCTGCGGCCGCAACTGCTCGACCGCTTCGGCCTCTTCGTCGAAGTGCGCACGCCCGCGGGCGTGGACGAGCGCGTCGAGGTCGTCGCGCGCCACGAGAGTTTCGCGCGCGACCCCGTAGCCTTCGCCGCGGAGTGGGCGAACGAGCAGGCGCGTCTGCGTCGGCGCGTCCTGCGTGCGCGGCGCACCGTGGCGCAGGTCGCGGTCGCGCGCGCGCTCGTGCGCCGCGTGGCCGAGCTTTGCCAAAGTTTGGGCGTGGACGGCCACCGCGGCGAGTTGACCATCGTCCGCGCGGCGCGCGCGCTGGCCGCGTTCGAGGGGCGCGCTCATATCACGGAGGCGGACGTGCGCCGCGTCGCCCCGCTCGCCCTGCGCCACCGCCTGCGCCGCGACCCGCTCGAACAGACCGAAGGCGGCGCGCGCGTCGAGCAAGCCGTCGCGGAAGCCTTCGGCGGCACGACCGGCGGCGACGCGGCGGAGGCGAACGACAACGTGACGCGCGCGAGCGACGGCGAAAGACGCCGACGACCTGCCCCGCCGGCTGACGACGATACGGGCGGACGCAACGCGGCGCGACCGCAAACGCGTACTGACACAGACGGGCGCGCGGGCGACGGGCGCGGCGTCGAGCGTGCCGCGCCGCCGGCCGAATCGGACTTGAGATTGGAACTGCGCGCGGTTGAGCACGCGCGTGTGCAGACTGTGGGCGCGCAGGATGGAAGCGGCCGCGGCCGTCCGGGCGCGCGCCGGCCGGCGCAGCGCGGGCGCTACGTCCGCGCTAGCGCGCGCCGGCCGGAGCAGCCGCGCGTGGCGCTCGACGCGACGCTGCGCGTCACCGCCACGCGGCGCGCAGGCGTACACGCGCATGAGCGCGATGCGTCATCGCATGAAGGCAGCGCGTTGGCGCATGGGCGCGACGCTTTAGTTGTCACGTCGAGCGATCTGCGCTTCAAGCAGTTCAGCCGGCGCGCGGGGACGCTCTACGTGTTCGCGGTGGACACGTCGGGCAGCATGGCGCTCAACCGCATCGAGCAGGCGAAGGGGGCTTTGGCGCGTCTGCTGCGCCAGTCTTACGTGACGCGTGACCGCGTGGCGCTCGTCAGCTTCCGCGAGCGCGCGGCCACGCTCGTCCTGCGTCCCACGCGCGCGGCGGCGCGCGCGCGGCGCTTGCTCGACGCGCTGCCCGTCGGCGGCGCGACGCCCCTGGCGGCCGGGCTGCTGCGTGCTTACGAGTTGAGCCGGCAGGAGCGAGCCGCGGGCGGCGGGCGCGTGGCGCTGCTCGTCTTCACGGACGGGCGGGCCAACGTCCCGCTTAACGACGCGTCGGGCGTACAGACGAGCGCGCGGATCGCGGACGAGTTGACGCGACTCGGCGCGCTGCTGCGCGGGGCGGGCGTGGCGAGCGTCGTGGTGGACACGCGCCGCCGGTTCACGCCGTCCGGCGCGGGCGAGGCGCTGGCGCGCGCCCTCGGCGGGCGCTACGTCGTGCTGCCCGGCGGTTAATCCTAAGTTAAGCTCACGAGACTTTGATGACGGACGAGAGCCGAGACAGGACTGTGGACGCGTTGGCGCGCGACCGGCGCGTGCGTGCGCTCTACGAGCAGCTCGTGGAGATCGAGCAGCGTCTGATCCCGACGGGCTTGCACGTCTTCGGGCGCGCGGCGGACGACGGCGAGGCGGCCGATCTCCTGCGCATGATCGCCTCGTTCGACCGGCCCGAAGCCGGCGCGCGCGCGCTGCCCGACCTCGTCGCCGAAGGGCTGAAGCTCCCGCCTTACGCCGAACTGCTCGCGGCGAGCAAGGACGAAGAGGCGCGCCTGCGCGAGCGCGAGCGCGTGGACGAGATCGTGCGCGCGGCGGTCGCGCGTTTCATGTCGGCGGGCGCGGACGAGTCGTGCGCTTGGCTCGAAGCGACGGCGCGCGTCAGGCGCGAAGACGCAAGCGCGGTCTTCGCGTTGCTCGCGCGCGTGCGCGCGCAACTCAGCGTCAACCACGAACTCGATCAGCTCGCGCGCGCGCTGCGCGGCGAGTACATCGAGCCGGGGCCGGGCGCGGACATCGTGCAGAATCCGTCGGTGCTGCCGACGGGGCGGAACACGCACGCCGTCAACCCTTACGGCGTGCCGTCGGCGCTGGCTTGCGCACGCGCCGAGCCGGTCGTCGCGCAACTGCTCGCGCGCCACCGCGCGGAGCACGGGCGCTACCCGCGCGCGCTCGCGCTCGTCCTCTGGGGCCTCGACAACATCAAGACGCAGGGCGAGGGCGTCGCGCAGGCGCTCTGGCTGCTGGGCGTGCGCCCTTTGCGCGACGCGATGAACCGCGTGACGGACGTGCAGCCGATCCCGCTTGCCGAACTCGGCCGGCCGCGCGTGGACGTGGTGCTCACCGTCTCCGGCATCTTCCGCGATCTGTTCGCGGCGACGATGGGTCTGCTCGACAAGGCTGTGCGCGCCGTCGCGCAGTTGGACGAGCCGGAGGAGTTGAACTACGTGCGGCGCAACGTCGCGGCGCGGGTGCGCGCCGACGCGTGTTCGTTCGACGAGGCGGCCCTGCGCGTCTTCTCGAACGCGCCCGGCAGCTACGGCACGAACGTCAACTTCATGGTCATGGACTCGCAGTGGGAGCACGCGGCGGCGCTCGGCGATCTGTTCGTCACGCGCAAGTGTTTCGCCTACGGGCGCGACGCCGCGGGCCGCCAACTCGAAGGGCGCGAGGCGCGCGGCGCGATGGCGCGCGCGCTCGCCACCGTGGAGGCCGCGTACCAGAACATAGACTCGTTCGAGATCGGCATCACGGACGTGGATCACTACTTCGAGTACCTGGGCGGCGTGGCGCGCGCCGTTGAGCGGCACGCGCAAGCCAAACCGGCGCTCTACCTGTCGGACGCGCTCGCGCGCGAGGCGAAGGTGCGGACGCTGGCCGAGACCGTCCGGCTTGAGACGCGCGCCAAGACGCTCAACCCGAAGTGGTACGAGGGGATGCTGCGGCACGGCTTCCGCGGCGTGGCCGAGATCGAGAGCCACGTCGCCAACACCTTCGGCTGGAGCGCGACCGCCGACGCCGTGGACGGCTGGGTCTACGACGAGGTGGCGCAGACCTTCGTGCTCGACGACGCGATGCTCGCGCGCCTCGCGCAACTCAACCCGCACTCGGCGCGCGCGCTCGTCGGCCGCCTGCTCGAAGCGCACGGGCGCGGCTTCTGGGCCGCCGAAGCCGAGACGCTCGAACGCCTGCGCCAAGCGTTCGCCGGGCTGGAAGATCGGATCGAAGGCGTCGCGTGACGCCGCAGTTCTGCTCGTGATGAAAAACACCGCTCTTAAAGCGCGATGAACGTCACCGTCCTCTACGTCGGGTCGAGTCTACTCGCGCCGCTCAAGCAGGCGGAGCGCGAGATCGAGCGCGCGCACGGGTGGGGCTTGCGCGTCGCCGCATATAACTTCGGCGCGGCGCTCGCGGAGGACGCGTGGCGTGAGGTTGGGCGCGACCTCGCGGCGGCCGACATAGTCTTCGTCATACACGTCACCGACGGCGAGAACGCGGCGCGGCTGCTGCCGCTGCTCGCCGAGCATGAAGCGCGCCACCGCGCCGTCGTCGTCTTCAACTGTATGCCGGAACTGATGCGGCGCACGCGCATGGGCCGGCTGCGGTTCGGCGGCGCGCAGGCGGCGGGCGCAGCGGAGCAGGGCGACGCGGGCCGGGACGAACAGTCCGCGAGCAAGACGCGGCGACTGGTGGGGCGCGTGGGCGCGTGGATGGGCGAGCAGGCGCGCGCGCGGCGCGGGGCCGGCGGGCACGCGCAATACCTGCGCTACGTCGAACGTCTGCCCGCGCTGTTGCGCTTCGTGCCGAGCGCGGGCCGACTCGGCGACCTGAAGCACTACCTCTACCTCTTCTGCTACTTCCTGCAACCGACGCCCGCCAACGTGCGCGCGATGCTGCTCTACGCGCTCAAGCATTACGCCGCCGACGCACCGCCCATCAAGCGCGCGCGCATCGAGTTGCCGCCGCCGGAGACTCTGCCCGCCGTCGGTCTCTACCACCCGGAAGCGCCCGCGCTCTTCGCGTCTTACGCCGCCTACCGCAAGTGGTACGACCGGCGCGCGCGCGCGCGCGGCACGGCGACGCTCGCGCCCGAACGCACAGTCGGGCTGCTCCTCCTGCGCCCGCAGATCGTGAGCGGCGCGCGGGCCGCTTACGACGGCCTGATCCGCGCCGTCGAGTCGGAAGGTCTCGCCGTGCTGCCCGCCATCTCGACCTTCATGGACAACCGCGCCGCCTGCGCGCAGTTCTTCACAGAGGGCGCGGACAACGGCGACGCGGGCAAGGGAACCAAGACGCACGCGGACGTTGACGGCGGACACGACGACGACGCGCGGGCGACGCAAGACGCGGCGCGCGCGTCGCGCGTCGGCAGCGCGCGCGTCTCGCAGATCGTGTCGTTGACGGGCTTCAGTTTCGTGGGCGGGCCTGCGATGAACGACAGCGCGGCGGCGGTCGAGTTCTTACGCGGACTGAACCGGCCGTTCCGCTCGGCGGTGAGCTTGGACGTGCAGACGGTCGAGGCGTGGCGTGCGTCCGGGACGGGGCTGAACCCCGTGCAGGCGGGGATGCAGGTGGCGATCCCGGAGCTTGACGGCGCGACCGAGCCGTTCGTCTACGGCGGGATGCCGGCGGGCGGCGACGCGCCGGTCGCGCTCGAAGAACGTTGCCGCCGCGTCGCGCGCCGCCTGCGCCGCTGGCAGCGCCTACAGACCTCGCCGCGCCGAGACCTGCGCCTCGCGCTCGTCACCTTCTGCTTCCCGCCCAACAAGGGCAACGTCGGCACGGCCGCAGACCTCGACGTGTTCCCCAGCCTGCACGCCACGCTCGCGCGCCTGCGCGCCGAAGGCTACGCCTGCGAACTGCCCGCGGGCGCAGACGAACTGCGCGAGCGTCTGCTCGGCGGCAACAGCGAACGCTTCGCCGCGACCGCCAACGTCGCCTACCGCATGGACGCGGACGAATACCGAAGGCTATGTCCTTACGTCGCGGAGATCGAGGCGGAGTGGGGGCGTGCGCCGGGGCGGCTCAACACGTTCGGCGGGGCGCTGTTGATTCAAGGTCTGCAACTCGGCAACGTCTTCGTCGGCGTGCAGCCGACGTTCGGCTACGAGGGCGACCCCATGCGGCTGCTGATGGCGCGCGGCGGCGCGCCGCATCACGGCTTCGCCGCGTTCTACACGTACCTCGAAAAAGTCTTCCGCGCCGACGCCGTCGTCCACGTCGGCACGCACGGCGCGCTCGAATTCATGCCGGGCAAGCAGGTCGGGCTGTCGGCCGAGTGCTGGCCCGACCGGCTCATCGGCGAGTTGCCGCACCTCTATCTGTACAGCGTCAACAACCCGTCGGAGGGCACGATTGCGCGGCGACGCAGCTACGCCGAACTGCTCTCTTACCTCACGCCGCCCGTGGCCGACGCCGGTCTCTACCGCGACCTCGCCGCGCTCAAAGAGACGCTGCTCGCCTACCGCCAGGCGCGCGACGAGCGCGAGCGCGAACAACTCTACGCCAGCATCGAGGCGCAAGCCGCCGCGCTGCACTTCGATATGATGTGAAGCCTATCCCCGCAGAAAAGATCAACACAGAGGACACAGGGGTTCTCACTGTGGCCTCTGTGCTAACTCTGTGTACCCTGTGTGAAACCGGCCGCGCGCTACAGGCTACCGCGCAAGGATCAATCGTCCTGGGGCGGGCGGTTTGTCGGGGATGACGAGGACGTTGTTGACGTTGCCGGCTTCGTCCTCTTCGCTGTCGGGGTTGGCGGGGTCGAGCAGCCAGTTGCCGTCCACGATGAACTTGTAGGTGTAGCGCCCCGGCTCAAGGTCTACGCGGCAGACCCAGCCGTCGCCGTCGCGCGCGCAGAGCAGTTGCGACTGATGCCAGTTGTTGAACGAGCCGGCGAGCGCGACGACGCTCGCGTCCGCGTGGCCTTTGAGCCGGAAGGTCGTATTGCCCTTCAGGCTCGGCGGCGGCAGCTCGACGCGCCGCGCCGTGTAGGTCGCGCCGCCGTAGTCGAAGGTGACGCTGACGGCGCGGCCCTCTTCGTCCAGGCCGAACTTGTAGCTCGTGCCTTCGACCTCGTCCGCGAAGCGCGCGCCGCGCTTCTTGACGAGCCGCCGTCGCTTCGCCTGCGACGGCTTGAGCCACAGCTCGTCGCCGACGAGCGTCACGTCGAGCGTCGAGATGGGGATGAGACCGACCTCCAACTCGTAGCGCCCGCTGTAGCGCTTCAGCGGGTGCTCGCGCACGGCGTTGCTCTCGCCCGTGATCGGGGCCGGCGCGGGCCGCGCCTGTGCCGACGCAGCCCGCGTGCCCGCGCCGCCGAGCAGCGCGGCGAGGCATAGCACAGTTAGCTTCCTGCCCATGGCCCAAGCCCCTCTGTTCAGTACTGCCAGTTGACGTTGACGAAGCCTGTCCCGCTCGTGGGCACGGTGTAGGTGTGGTTCGCGCCGGCCTCCCAGGTGACCGCGCCGCCCGCGGCGATCTTGATGAACTTGAACTGGATGGTCTGGCCCGCGGGCACGGAGGCGCAGATGAACCAGTTCGGGTAGTTGGGCGTGAGCATCGGCCCGACCGCGCCGTCCCACGTCGTCGCCCACTGCCCAAGCTCGACCGTGTTGCCGGTCAGGAAGATGTAGTCGCCCGTCACGGTCGGCGTCGCGTTGTTGACCGTGAAGGTGACGGGGATGAGCTTGGCCGTGAGCGCGGTGAACTGGATGCCGTTCGAGACCTGCGCGGACGAGTTGGTCACGGTCACGTTGTAGTTGCCGTTGGCGACCGCGGGCACGGTGGCGACGATCTGGGTGGCCGACCAGGAGTTGACCGTCGCGTTCGTCGTGCCGACCTTGACCGTGCCCGCGGTCGTGCCGAAGTTCTTGCCGCCGATGGTGATCTTCACGCCGGCTTGCGCGGCCGTGGGGCCGAGCGAGCCGATCTGCGGCGGCTGCGCTGAGGCGTCCGTGTACTGCCAGACGGCGACGGTGTGGGCGGGCAGCGAGAAGGCGTTGACGGGGTTGTTGCCGCCCGTGCCGGCCGTGACCGTGATGGACGAGCCGCCGAGCAAGCCCGTCAGGTTGTCGCTGTACGTGCCCGCGGGCAGCGCGGTGTTGAGACCCGTGATGTTGTAGGCGGTCGTCTCGTTCTTGTTGATGGCGAAGAGCGCGACGTTGTTGTAGAACTTGCGCTCGTAGATGTACACGTCCGAGTTCATCCAACGTTGGCTCATCGAGCCGTAAGCGACGGCGGGGTTGGTGCGACGCAGGGTCGAGAGCCGGTTGGTTAAGGTGTAGGCGGTGGTCGTGGTCGAGAAGGCGTTCATCATCGGCCGGTTGTAGGGGTCTGTGCCGCCCGACGTGTCGTTGTGGAGGTACTGCTCCGTGCCGTAGTAGATGCAGGGGATGCCGCGGGCGGTGAGGATGAAGGCGAGCGCCTCGTGCAAGCGGTTGTTGTTGTTGTTGAGCGAGAGGAAGCGCGACATGTCGTGGTTGTCGATGAAGGTGACGAGGTCGTCCTTCCAGGTGAAGTTCGCGCCCTCGGCGTTGAGGACGTTGTCGATCTCGGAGAAGTTGGCGTTCGAGCCGAAGACGTTGCGGACGGCGGTGTTGAGCGGGAAATCGAGGAGCGAGATGCCGCTCTTGTTGGCGAACTTGTAGGAGTCGTGGTAGAGCGGATCGCCGGTGTTGCCCTGATACCACTCGCCGAAGAGGAAGCTGTCGCCGTAGGTGTAGACGGCGTTGGCGAAGCTGTACTCCCAGCCCCAGGTGACGTGCTTGACGGCGTCTATGCGAAAGCCGTCCACGCCGTGCTGTTGGAAGAGTTGTGCCGCGGCCTTGAGGTAGCCGTCCACGGTCGCGTGCTCCTGGTTGAGATCGGCGAGGTCGAAGAGCGTGTAGTACTCGACCTGGTAGCGGTCGTCCCAGCCGCCGCCGGAGATGTTGGCGTTGTGGTGGAAGTAGCCGTTGGTGTCGTTGGTGTAGTTGCCCAGGAACGTGCCGTTGTCGTAGAACGCGCCGAACTCGCCGGCGTTGTCCTGCGTCGTGTGGTTGGGCGCGAAGTCAATGATGACCTTGATGCCGTTGGCGTGCGCGGCCGTGACGAGGTTGTCGAAGTCCGTCCAGGTGTTCGCCGAGTTGCCGAAGTGCTCCTCGACGCGCTTGAAGTCGCGCCCCTGGTAGCCGTGGTAAGAGGCGGTCGGGTTGCCGCCGCCGTCGGGGATATTCGTGTTGAGGTTGTCCACGGGCGGCGAAATCCAGATGGCGGTGACGCCTAAGCCCGCGAGGTAAGACATCTTCTGCTGGATGCCGGCGAGGTCGCCGCCCCAGTAGGCGCGCCAGTTCGTCTTGGTCGCGTCGTAGAGGCCGGCGGACTGCGTCGGGTTGTTGTTGGTGGTCGAGCCGTCGAAGAAGCGGTCGGTGATGATCTGGTAGACGACTTCGCGTTTGAAGTCGGCGGCGCGCGCGGGCAGCGCGCAGGTCAGAAGCAGAGCGAGGAGGAGGGCGGCGAATCGTCTGGCTGTCGGCATGAGGGGTCTCCTGTTCAGGGTGAAAGAGCGGCGCGCACGCAGGTCTCGGCGGGCGCGGCGGGCGGGCGTTTCGTGCCGGCGTGCGCCGAGGCGCGGCGCGCAACTCCGGTGGCAATGCGCGTCACTCGGTCTCGTCGGCCGGCTCGGACGCCAGGCGGCGCAACTCGCGCCGGAACGCGGCGGCCGTGAGCCGGTGCTTGAAGGCGACGACGCCGTTGATGCGGACGACGGGGATGTCCCAGCCGTAGCGCGCCGCGAGGTCTGGGTCGGCGTCGATGTTGACTTCGGCGAGATTATAGCCCTCGGCGCAGCCGGCGGCTAGGATTTCGCGCTTGGCCTCGTCGCACAGGTGGCAGCCGGGGCGCGTGTAGAGCGTCACTTGGGCTTTCATTCGGCGGTCTCGGTCGTTAAATTTAGTTTCGCGCGCGCACAAATTTTCGCCTTGCCAGATCGTTCCGGAGTCGGTATATAATGCACCCACGCCGCGGCGTCCATCTAAATATTTTATCCGGCCGCGGCCGCTCTTCTACGTTACACGAAACGCATTCGGATCACTCGTGCGGAAGGGGGCCGCGCCTTACGCTGACGGCAGCAGCCCACCGTCCGACCCCGGCCACGTCTATCAGCGATTCGATGCAACGCACTGTGAAGTTCTGCAAGGTGCTAAGGGCCGAGACCTAGTCTGATAGGAGGTCGCGCTTGGAGAGCGACAAGAATCCGACTCCGCCCGGCGACGGCGCGCCCGCGCCCGCCGAGCCTACGCCGGCCGCCGGGGGCGACCCGGCCGCGCCGCCCGACCGCGCGCGCGTGGACACGCTGCTGCGCGCCGCCGCCGGGCTGCCGCCCGCGAAGAAAGAGCCGCCCACACAGGCGCGCGCGCAGGGGGGCGACTGGGGCGCGGTCAAGGCGGCCGCGCCGCCCGTGCCGAAGGAGACGCCCGCGGGCACGACGCCCGCGGCGCGCGTCGCGCCGGGCGCGGCGCAGGCCGGCGCGACGCCGACCGCCAGCGTCGCCAAGGGCGTGCCGAAGGGCTTGGCCGCGAAGGCCGCGGGCGCGCTCGTCGAAGCGCCGCCCGACCCGCCCGTCAACAAGATGCGGCGGCGCATCACCTGGGCCGCCATCGCCGGCTTCCTCGGCGTCTGCCTGGCCTCCTTCTTCCGCTTCTTCCTGCCGCGCACGATCACCGAGCCGTCGAGCACCTTCCGCATCGGCTTCCCCGGCGACTACGCGACGGGCGTGGACACGAAGTGGCAGCAGCAGTACCGCATCTGGGTGGACAAGACGAGCGACCGCCTGTTCGTCATCTACGCGCGCTGCACGCACCTGGGCTGCACGCCCGACTGGAAGGCGAGCGAGAACAAGTTCAAGTGCCCGTGCCACGGCAGCGGCTACGACAGCGAGGGCATCAACTTCGAGGGCCCCGCGCCGCGCCCGATGGATCGCGCCCACGTCGCGCTCGACGCCGAAGGGCAGATCGTCGTGGACACCAGCCGCCTCTACCAGAACGTCAAAGGCGGCGTCAACCAGTTCAACGACGACGGCGCGTACCTACCGCTGTGAGGAATTTTAGATTTTTGATTTGCGATTTTTGATTTGCGATTGCACGGCGCTCCTACGCCCGTGCGCGCCAGTCAAACATCAAAAATCGCCAATCAAAAATGACAGGAGTTGATATGGAGCCTGAGCGCCCGGACGGGCAAGAGGTGCAGACGACGGAGGCGGAGCGCGGCGCGGACGGCAACGGCCGGGCCGGCGCGCTCATCGGCCGGGCGCGCGAGCAGGGCATGGCTTTGCGCGACCGTGCGAAGAAGGAGCTGGAGGGCTACAAAGACCCGCAGCAGACGCAACTGTGGAAGTCGATCTTCCGCGTCTCGCACGACCGCTCCGACCCGCGCAACCGAAGCCTGGCCGTCCTCTCGAACGTCTTCCTGCACCTGCACCCCGCCAAGATCAACCGCGACGCCACGCGCTACAACTTCACCTGGGGCATGGGCGGCATCACGTTCTACCTCTTTATCGTCCTGACCTTCACCGGCGTGCTGCTGATGTACTACTACCACCCGGTCAAGGGCGCGGCCTTCCGCGACATCCTGTACCTCGAACACGACGTGCCGTTCGGCCGGCTGCTCCGCAACATGCACCGCTGGGCCGCGCACCTGATGGTCATCACGACGTGGCTGCACATGTTCCGCGTCGTGCTGACCGGCTCTTACAAGAAGCCGCGCGAGTTCAACTGGTGCGTCGGCGTCGTGCTGCTCGTGTTGACGATGCTGCTGTCGTTCACCGGCTACCTGCTGCCCGACGATCAGCTCGGCTTCTGGGCCGTGACGGTCGGCACGAACATGGCGCGCGCGACGCCGTTCGTCGGGCACGAGGGGCCGTTCGGGCCGCAGCTCGGCATGACGCCGTACAACGACGTGCGCTTCGGCCTCCTGGGCGGCTCCATCGTGGACGCGAACGCGCTGTTGCGCTCCTACATCTGGCACTGCATCGGCATCCCGCTCGTCGCCTCGATCTTCATGGCCGTCCACTTCTGGCGCATACGCAAGGACGGCGGCATCTCGGGCCCCGCGCCCGTCATGCTCGAATCGGAGATGAAGGCGGTGAAGCGTTAGCGCACGAGGAGAAGTGAAGAGATGCAGAACGTAGCGGACTTCGAGGAGCGAGACGATTTCGAGGAAGGCGGCGCGCGCCGGGGGCGCAAGTGGCTCTGGCTGCTCGTGGGCTTGGTCATCGTCGGCATCCTGTCCCTCTTCGTCGAAGACTGGCATCAGTTGTGGAGCATCGCGTCGAAGCCGGACAACGTGCCGATTGTCGGCATGATCCCGCTGGTCGTCTTCTTCACGTGGCTGGGCTTGAAGCAGGCGCGCGACAACGACGACCTGATCGACGAGTTGCAGGCCGACCCGCAACTGGCGAAGACGCACCACCGCAAGACGCAGCCGTGGCGGCCCGGCTGGGCGCGCGAGCTGCACGTCTGGCCCTACCTGATCCGCATCGAGTTTCTGGCCGCGATCATCGTGACGATCATCCTCTACGTCTGGTCGATCACGTTGAACGCGCCCTTGGAAGAACCGGCCAACCCGAACCTGACGATGAACCCGTCGAAAGCGCCGTGGTACTTCCTGGGCCTCCAGGAGATGCTGGTCTACTTCGACCCGTGGATCGCGGGCGTCGTCATGCCGAGCCTGCTGATCGTGGGCTTGATGGTCTTCCCCTACGTGGACTCGAACCCGCTGGGCAACGGCTACTACACTTGGCGGCAGCGGCGCTTCGCCATCTCGATGTTCCTCTGGGGCTTCTTCATGTGGATCATCCTGATCATCATCGGCACGTTCATCCGCGGCCCCGGTTGGATCTGGTTCTGGCCCGGCCAGCGCTGGGATCACAACGCGGTCGTCTACGACCGCAACGTTGACTTGCACGAGTACGTCGGCATCACGAGCGTGATGGGCAAGATGATCTTCGGCGCGATCATCGTGGGCGGGTTCTACATCGCGGGCGGGCTGTTCTTCCACTGGCTGATGACGCGCGGGCGCATCCGGCTGCGCTACTTCACGCACCCGCGCGAGCTTGTCCAGTGGGCGCGGACGCCGGACGAGTTCGAGCGGAAGCTCTTGGCGCGCACGAGCCTGCTGCAATACCTGACGTTCCAGTTCTTCGCCATCACGGTGCTGCTGGCGATGCCCGTCAAGCTCGTCCTGCGCCTGCTGCCGATCCACATCAAGTACGTCTGGGTTACGCCGTGGTTCAACATCTGACGCTGTGAGCTATTGGAGGTTTTGCGAGTGGCTGAGACTCCTGCCGATGACGCGCTGGTGGTGAGGGGGGCGGACGAGCCGGCGCGCGATCCGATTGTGAGCCGCTCGACGAGCGGCGTGATGCTCGTCTGCGCGCTGCTGCTGATGGCGGTCGTGGGCTGGTCGCTCTACGACGAGGTCTACGGGCAGCGCGGCTGGAAGGCCTTGCAGCGCGAGTTCGTCACGCGCGAGACACGCCTGCTCAACCGCCTGCGCCGGCAGGGCAACACGACCGAGAAGGAGGTCGCCGAGAGCGCCGACTACCAGCAGTTGCTGGCCGAGGAGAAGGCGGCCAAGGAGGCCGCCGAGCCGCGCCGGAAAGAGATCGACCAGAAGGTCAAGTTTATAGACCAGCAACTCGCCGCCATCACCGAGCCGTTCCAGGACAAGCGCGGCCACCTGACCGTCGCCAACTACCGCGCCGAGACCGCGCACGGGTCGGACAAGAAGAAGTACGAGGACGAGGCCCGCGAGATCAGAACCGAGCCGGCGGTCGTCTACCTGCCCGCCTCGGCGGGCGCGCAGCCCACCAAGCAGAGCCTCGACTACACGAAGCTCGACGAGATGTACACGAGCCTGAAGGCCGAGAAGGCCCGGCTGCTCGCCGAGCAGGCCGACGTGCTGCGCGACTACACCGAGAAGAAGAAGGCGCGGGAAGAGTACCTGAAGGCGAACGTCATCGGGCTGTCGCGCGAGCAGGTCGGGAGCCTGCTCGAACGCAACAAGAAGTTCGACTTCGGGCTGCGGCAGATCAACGTCAACGAGTACAACATCGTAGACCGCTGCGAGACGTGCCACCTCGGCGTGCGCGAGCCGTTAGTGCTGCGCGCCGCGGACATGAAGCGGCCGGGCAAGAAGCTCGACGACGACGCGCGCGCCTTCGTCAGCCACCCGCGTGAGAAGAAGGAGCTGTTGGACATCCACAGCCCGGACAAGTTCGGCTGCGCCAGTTGCCACGGCGGCAACGGGCGCGCGACGACTTCGGTCGAGAAGGGGCACGGGCTGAACGAGTTCTGGCTGCACCCGCTGCACGCGCGCGAGAACGCGGAGGCCGGCTGCCAGCAGTGCCACGCGCAGGATCGCGTCCTCCAGTTCGCCGACAACCTGACGCTCGGCAAAGACCTGTTCCAGCAGCGCGGCTGCGTCGGCTGCCACCGCTTCGAGGGCTACGACCGCGAGGCCGACGCCTTGAGCGGCGCGCGCCAGCAGATCAAGCAACTCGAAGAGCAGATGGCCGCCAACGAGCACCTCGCGCGCGAGGCCGAGCTTGAGGCCGCCGCCGCCACGAGCGACGAGCGCGCGCAGTTGCTCAACAACCGCGCGCAGTCCTTGCGCGTCACGTCGAGCCAGTTGGCCGCCCGCGTCGAGGAGTTGAACACGCAGGCGCGCTACTTGATGCAGGATCAGAAGAAGGTCGGGCCGAACCTGAAGGACGTGCGCCTGAAGCTCCGCAAGGAGTGGATTCCCGAATGGCTCAAAGACCCGCAGGCGTTCCGCCCCGGCACGAAGATGCCGACCTTCTGGTATCTCAACCCCGACCCGCAGATGGCGTTGCACAACGCGCCGAACGCCGACAACGAACGGCAGGCCATTTCGGCTTACCTCTGGCAGTCGGCCTTCGACGGGCAAGTGCCGAAGCAGGACGGCGGCGACGCCGGGCGCGGTAAGGACTTGTTCGAGACGAAGGGCTGCATGGCGTGCCACTCGGTCGGCGAAGGCGACCAGGCGGTCGGCGGCGACTTCGCCGCGAACCTGACGCGCGTGGGCGAGAAGGCCAGCTTCGACTACGTCGTCCGCTGGATTCACAACCCGCGCGAACGTTGGGCCCCGTACTGCCCGAAGGAGAAGCGCGATCTCACGCGCGAGGACTACGAGAAGAATGGCAAGCCTTTCGTCTTCGACACGGGGCTGCACTCGAAGTGCCCGAACGACGGCGCGGAGTTGCAGGTGCAGAACATGACGGTGATGCCCAACTTCCGCCTCTCCGTCCAGGACGCGCGCGACATCGCCACCTACTTGTTCTCGCTCGGCAACACGCAGTCGAGTTACGCCGCCGCGTCCTACATGGACGACCCGAAGCTCAAGGACAGGGGCTTCACGCTCATCAAGCAGTACGGCTGCGCGGGCTGCCACGAGATCAAGGGCTTCGAGGAGGAGCAGCGCATCGGCAAGGAGTTGTCGAACGAGGGCGCGACGCCGCTCGAACGCCTCGACTTCGCGCTGATGACCGGCTACGCCGAGGACGAGCGCGACCCGTACACAGGCAAGGAGAAGGACAAGGACGGGAAGAAGGTCGGCAACTGGTACAACCACAAAGGCTTCTTCGAGCACAAGCTGTCCGACCCCTCCGTCTACGACCGCGGCAAGGAGAAGGACGCGCGCGATCACCTGCGCATGCCCAAGCCTTACTTGAAGCCCGAATGGCAGACGGCGCTGACGACGTTCCTGCTGGGCAGCGTCGGGACTGAGGGCGCGAACGTGCCGGCGTCGCTCTTCTACAACCCGACCGACCGGCAGAAGGACATACAGGACGGCTGGTGGGTCGTCAAGAAGTACAACTGCATGGGCTGCCACTCGGTACAGGTCGGGCAGAAGTCTGTGCTCTCCGGTCTGCCGCAGTTCCTGACGCCGGAGGGCAAGGATCAACTCCCGCCCGCGCTCTTCACCGAAGGCGCGCGCGTCGATCCGGACTGGCTCCTGCGCTTCCTGTCCGACCCGTCTTTGAGCGGCGGCGGCGACGTGACCGCGCCCGGCCACGCACCGAACGGCGGCGCGGCCACGAACAGCAGTGCGAACAACAGCAGCGCGAACAGCGGCGGCGCGAGCGCGGCCGGGGCAAGTGCGAACGGCGCGGGCCCGAACGCGGGCGGAACGACGGGCGCGGGCGCGAACGCGACGGCCGGGCCGGTGACGAACGCGGCGTCGGGGCCGGGCGGGCGCGGGCAGTCGGGCGACGGCGGTCTCGCGCCGCAGCCCGGCGCGAACCGCAACGGCGTGCGCCTGTACCTGAAGCCGCGTATGCCCACGTTCCACTTCTCGCCCAACGAGCTGCGCGCGCTCGTCCGCTTCTTCATGGCCATTGCCTCGGCCGAGCAGCCGCACTTCAAGCCGCAGCTCGAACCGCTGACCGAGCAGGAGCGCAGCATGGCGCGCGCCATCTTCACGTCGCAGCAAGCGCCCTGTCTGAAGTGCCACCTGACCGGCAACGCCGAGCACGACAAGACGGCCACCGCGCCCAACTTCCTCGACGCCGCCAAGCGGCTGCAATTCGGCTGGACGGTGCGTTGGCTGCTCGACCCGCAGCGCGTCATCCCCGGCACGGCCATGCCTTCGGGTCTCTTCAAGAAGGACGGCGAGCGCTGGGTCTTCAGCTTCGACGTGCCCGGCAGCGGCCTGCAAGAGTACCAGGGCGACCACGCGCAACTGCTCACGCGCTACATCCTTGAGTTGACGCCCGCCGAGCAGGCGCGCTTGGCGGCCGGCTCGCCCAGCTCGACCGCCGGGCGCACCCCGACCGGCACGACGCCGCCCGCCAACGCACCGCCGCCCGCCAGCACGCACCACGGCCCGCGCCTGCACCACGCGCCGCCGCGCGCGCGGCCCCGGCGCAGCCGGACGACGGCCGCCGTGCGGCGTGCGCCCGCGCGCGCCGCGGGCGTCTCCGTGCTCGTGCTACCGGGCGCGGGCGGTTTCGCCGTTTCGCCGGATCGGGCATAGAATTGGGGTGACTTTCATCCCTTCGTAGGAGACATTTGAAGATGCAATACGAACGTGTCCGCCGCCTGCTCGCGCTGCTCCTCGTCGCCGGGCTGCTCTCGCTGGCGCTCGCCGCCTGTAGCAGCGACGACGAGGACGAGGCCGAAGGCGACGGCGAAGACGGCGCGCCGGCCGCCGTGAAGTACACGCCCAGCGGCAACGAGGGCCAGATCATCGGCACGATTGCCTTCAACGGCAACGCGCCCGCGCCCCAGCCCATCAGCATGGACGCCGACCCGGCCTGCTCGCAGAACAACCCGAACCCGCACACCGAGACCGTCGTCGTCAAAGACGGCAAGCTCGCCAACGTCTTCGTCTACATCAAAGACGGCAAGACCGCCGACGGCAAGACGATCAGCACGCTGACGTGGGACACGCCGGGCACGGAAGCCGTGCTCGATCAGAAGGGCTGCCATTACGTGCCGCACGTGCTAGGGCTGATGGCCGGGCAGAAGCTCAAGATCACGAACAGCGATCCGACGGCGCACAACGTCCACCCGCTGCCGAAGACGAACAAGGAGTTCAACCAGTCGCAGCCGGCGAGCGCGCCGCCGCTCGAAGCCTCGTTCCCGCGCGCGGAGGTGGTCATCCCCGTCAAGTGCAACCAGCACCCTTGGATGAAGGCCTACATCGGCGTGATGAAAAGCCCGCTCTACGCTGTCTCCTCGGAGGACGGCAGGTTCACCATCACGGGCGTGCCGCAGGGGACGTACACCGTCGCCGCGCTGCACGAGTCGTTCGGCGAGAAGACGATGTCCGTGACCGTCGGCGCGAAGGAGATCAAGACGCAGGACTTCGCGTTCGACGCGCAGAAGGCGAGCGCGCAGCCGTTCGGCGGCTCGCTGCCCGTGGGGCCGGCGCTCGAAGTGCCGATGCCGATGAAACATCAGTAACTCTGCGCGGCGGACGGCAGACTTATTCAGCCGCCGGCCGCCGCCTGGTTGCTTGCCAGTCGCCGCCGCCCGGTGCGACACTCAGGCAAACTTCAACCGAACGGGCGGGACTGACACTGTGATCGAAGAGATCGAGTTAACCGGGGACGCCGCGGCCGCGCCTCTCGCGCCGCCAGCCGCGCGCGTGCGCGCCGCGGCCTACGTCGAGTTGACCAAGCCGCGCATCACCGTGCTCGTCATGCTGACGGCCGCGGCCGGCTACTTCCTCGGCGCGGGGCGCACGCCCGACTACCTACGCTTCCTGCACACGATGATCGGCGTGGGGTTGCTCTCTTCGGGCATCGCCGCGCTCAACCAGTACATGGAGCGCGCGCTCGACGCGCGGATGCGGCGCACGATGCTGCGCCCGCTCCCGTCGGGCCGGCTGACGGGGCGCGCGGCCCTCTTGTTCGGTCTCGCCCTGACCGTGGCGGCCGAAGTCTACCTGCTCGCGCTCGTCAACCCGCTCTCGGCGCTCCTGGGCCTCGGCGTCGTCGTCGGCTACCTCGGTCTCTACACGCCGCTCAAGACGCGCTCGTCGCTCTCGACCCTGGTCGGCGCGTTTCCGGGCGCTGTCCCGCCGCTGCTGGGCTGGGCGGCGGCGACGGGGCGCGTGAGTGTGGGCGGCTTCGCGCTGTTCGCGATCCTGTTCCTGTGGCAGTTCCCGCACTTCTTCGCCATCGCGTGGATGTACCGCGAGGACTACGCGCGGGCCGGCATCCTGATGCTGCCCGTGGTCGAGCCGGAGGGGCGGCTGACCGGCCAGCAGATTTTCCTCTGGACGCTGCTGCTCGTGCCGGTGAGCCTCGCGCCCGTGGCCTTGGGCCTGGGCGGCGCGCTCTACTTCGTCGGCGCGCTCGTGCTGGGGCTGTTGTTTCTGTCGAGTAGCATCGCGGCATTCCTGACGCTGTCGCGGCGCAACGCCCGGCGCGTCCTGCTCGCGTCGGTGCTCTACCTGCCGTTCTTGTTCGGGCTGATGGTGATAAATCAGTAGTCAGGAGTCAGGAGTCAGGAGTCGGTAGAAGTTCAAGGTTGCAGGTTCAATGTTCAAGGTTCGACGTGCGGCGGGCCTTGAGCCTTAAACCTTGAACTTTGAACTTTGAACTTTGAACTTTGAACTCTTAACTGACCACTGACCACCGACCACTGACCACTGCTCTCTAAGGAGACGACGATGGGCCGTGCTCTGGCTGCGCTGATCTGGGTAATCACAATCCTGTCGGTCTGGATGTTCGTGAGCGGGAAGTGGTGGTTCCCGCCGGCCATCACCGAGCACGGGCCGGCCTACGACCGCCAGTTCCTCATCACGATCATCGTGGTCGGCGTCGCGTTCGCGCTCTCGCAGATCGCGCTGGGCTACATGCTCTGGCGCTACGGCGCGCGACGCGACGGCTCGCGCGGCATCTACTCGCACGGCAACAACCGCGTCGAGCTGCTCTGCATGGGCGTGACCTTCGTCGTCTTCGTCACGGTCGCGCTCTTCGGGCAGACCGTCTGGGCGCGGCTCCACTTCCACGACGCGCCGCCCGGCGCGGCCCGCGTCAACGTCGTCGCCCAGCAGTTCCAGTGGAACTTCCACTACCCCGGCGCGGACGGCCAGTTCGGCCGCACCGACCCGGCGAAAATTAAAGACGCCGACCTGAACTTCGTCGGCCTCGACGACGCGGACGCCAACGGCCGCGACGATCAGGTCGTGACCACGCTCGTCATGCCCGAAGGGCGCGACGTGGAACTGACGATGACCTCGAAGGACGTGACGCACGACCTGTGGGTCCCGGAGCTGCGCTTCAAACAGGACGTGGTGCCGGGTCTCAACATCCGCGTGCACTTCAAGCCGGTCAAGACGGGCCGCTTCGAGCTGGCCTGCGCCGAGCTGTGCGGGCAGTTGCACTACAAGATGAAGAGCTACCTGATCGTGCTGCCGCAGGCCGACTACGACGCGCTGATGAAGCTGCCGCAGGCGCAGTTCCAGGGGCGCATCACGGAGTTGAACAAGCTGCCGCTGGGTCTGCCGGGTCAGCAGTATTGAGTGAATAATTTGTCGCCCTTGTTTCCGCAGCCGCAGTCGAGAGGAGCAAGTTGATGTCTGAGGCCGTTCCCCATGCCGACAGCCACGGGCCCGAAGAAGGGCACGCCGCGGCGCACCATCACACGCCGCCGTCCGGCTTCATACGCAAGTACATCTTCAGCCTCGACCACAAGGTGATCGGCATCCAGTATTTGCTGCTCGCCCTGTTCTCGGTCTTCGTCGGGCTGATCATGTCGGTGCTGATGCGGCTGAACCTGACGTGGCCCGATCACAAGTGGCCGCTGCTGGGCACGATCTTCAAGGCGGGCGCGCCGGGCGGGCAGATGAGTCCAGAGTTCTACCTGTCGCTCGTCACCATGCACGGCACGATCATGGTCTTCTTCGTGCTGACGACCGCGCCGCAGGGCGGCTTCGGCAACTACTTCCTGCCGATCCAGATCGGCGCGGACGACATGGCGTTCCCCGTCCTCAACATGCTCTCGTTCTGGACGACGCTGTTGGGCCTCGTCGTCCTCATCACCGCCATCTTCGTCGAAGGCTCGACCGCGTTCAGCATCAGCCTGCACGCGAAGTCGGGGCTGGCCAAGTTCGCGGAGACTTATTTGGGCGGCGGCGGCAGCGGCACAATCGGCCCCATCGGCGGCTGGACGGGCTACCCGACCCTGAGCGCGCTCGGCAAGATCGCCGGGCCGGGCCAGGGCGCGGGCGCGACGCTGTGGATCACGTCCATCGCCATCTTCTGCGTCGCCTCTTTGCTCGGCGCGCTCAACTTCATCACGACCCTGCTCAACATGCGCACGCGCGGGATGTCGCTGATGCGGATGCCGCTGACGTGCTGGTCTTGGTTCACGACCGCCATCCTCGCGCTGCTCTCGTTCCCCGTGCTCCTGGCGGGCGGCATCCTGCTGCTGCTCGACCGCCACGCCGGCACGAGCTTCTTCATTCCGGGCAACCTCGTCGTCAGCGATCAACTGCTGACGCAGCACGCGGGCGGGTCGCCCATCCTGTGGCAACACCTGTTCTGGTTCTTCGGCCACCCCGAAGTCTACATCGCCATCCTGCCGGGCATGGGCGCGACCTCGCACATCCTCTCGACCTTCGCGCGCAAGCCCATCTTCGGCTACCGCGCGATGGTCTTCGCCATGTTCGCCATCGGCCTCCTGGGCTTCTTCGTGTGGGGCCACCATATGTTCATCAGCGGCATGAGTCCGTATTCGGGCATGGCGTTCTCGGTGCTGACCCTGTGCATCGGCGTGCCGTCGGCGGTCAAGACGTTCAACTGGCTGGGCACGCTCTGGGGCGCGCGCATACGCTTCACCGTGCCGATGCTGTTCGCCATCGGCTTCGTCTCGCTCTTCGTCGCGGGCGGCATCACCGGCCTCGTGCTGGGTCAGACCTCGCTCGACCTCTCGATGCACGACACCTACTTCGTGCTCGCGCACTTCCACCTCGTCATGGGCGTGGCGGCCATCTTCGGCATGTTCGCGGGCATCTACTTCTGGTTCCCGAAGATGTTCGGCCGGATGATGAGCGACACGCTCGGCTACATCCACTTCTGGCCCACGTTCGTCGGCGTCTACGCCATCTTCGTGCCGATGCACGCGATGGGCCTGGTCGGGATGCCGCGCCGCTACGCGTCGTTCGCCGAGTACGTCTTCCTCAACAAGACGCACCCGCTCGTCATGCTCGTCACGGTCGCGGCGATTGTGACGGCGGCGGTGCAACTCATCTTCCTGTTCAACTTCTTCTGGTCGCTGTTCAAGGGCCGACGGGCGGGCGACAACCCTTGGGAGGCGACGACGCTCGAATGGGCCGTGCCGTCGCCGCCGCCGTTCGACAACTTCGGCGGGCGCGTGCCCACGGTCTACCGCGGCGCGTACGAGTTCGCCGTGCCGGACGCGCCGGAAGACTACGTGATGCAGACGACGCCGGACGAGCGGGCGGCCAACGCGCCGGCCCTCGCGGGCGCGGGCGAACAAGGCGGGGAGGTGACGGGCAATGGCCACCACGACGGCCACCACTGAGACGCGCGAGCGGCCGCGGGCCAAGGACGCGGCGCGGGGTTTGGGCGGCGCGCGCGGCGGCCCCTACCCGCCGGGGCGCGGCCCCAACGGCGGCCCGAACGGCGGCCGGGGCGGGCCCCTGTCGGACTCCGACGGCGCGCACTTCCGCATCGGCGCGTGGGTGCTCATCGCGGCCGTCGTGATGCTCTTCGTCGCGTTCACGAGCGCCTACATGTTCCGCGCGAGCATGCGCGACTGGGCCACGGTCGAGTTGCCGCGCGTGCTCTGGCTGAGCACGGCGCTGATCCTGGCGAGCAGCGCCGCGCTCGAAGTCGCGCGCCGCCGCCTGCGCCGGGGCGAGCGCGCCGCGTACCGCCGCTGGCTCGCGTCGTCGCTCGTGTTGGGCGGCGCGTTCGTCGTGGCGCAACTGCTCGCGTGGCGGCAACTCGTCGCCGCGGGCGTCTACATGGCGACCAACCCGTACAGTTCCTTCTTCTACCTGCTGACGGGTCTGCACGGGCTGCACCTGCTGGGCGGCCTGGCGGGCTTGTGCTACCTGCTCTGGCGCGCGGGGCTGAAGGACGACGGGGCGCAGCGCGGGCGCGGCACGGCGCGGCGGCGCGCGGCCGTGGTGGACGCCGTCGCGCTCTACTGGCACTTCATGGACGGGCTGTGGGTCTACCTGTTCGCACTCCTATTCCTGTGGAGGTGAGCGTTTGAGCACGCACGCACACGTTGACACGGTGCCGGCCGCCGACTGGGGCGGCGGCACGCTGCCGTACCGCGTCGGGCATCGCAAGCTCGGCATGTGGCTCTTCATCGTCTCGGACGCGCTGACGTTCTCGGCGCTGCTCGTGGGCTACAGCTACGTGCGGCTGTCGAGCGCCGAGTGGGCCACGCCGTTCGCCTTCAGCCCCTCGATCCTGTTCTCGACGACGATGACGCTGTGCCTGCTCTCGTCGAGCTTCACGATGGTCATGGCGGTCAGGGCGTCGGCGCACGGCCGCCGCCGCGCCGCGCGGCGCTGGATCGGCGGGACGATGGTCGGCGGCCTCGCCTTCCTCGTGCTGCACATCTACGAGTGGGCGCACCTGATCGAAGAGGGCCTGCGCCCGTTCGGCCTCAACCCCGGCAGCCACTTCGCGCACGAGTGGGCCGAGCGCTGGCCGCACGCGTCGCCGCTCTTCGGCGCGACCTTCTTCGCCACCACGGGGCTGCACATGTTCCACGTCTTCACGGGCGTCTGCTACCTCGGCGTCGTGGCCATGCGCATCCGCAGCGTCAAGCACGAGGACGTGGAGATCAGCGGTCTCTACTGGCACTTCGTCGATCTCGTCTGGATGTTCGTCTTCCCGCTGATCTACCTGCTGTCGGTGGACTTCAAGGCCTGACGACCTATCGGGCGCGACGGAACGACGGGCGACACTTTCGCCGCCGACGTTTGAGAGGGACACGAACGATGAGCAGCTTACGCAACCTGGGGCAGAAGCAGGAGGTGATCCTGAACGCCGTCTGCCTGCTGGCGGCCGCCATCTTCTTCCTGCTGGCGCTGTCGAACCTGCGCTGGGCGGGCAACTTCCTGACCATAGACAGCCTGTTCATGACCGTGGTCTGCCTGGCGCTCGCGGCCGTCTTCATGATCAACCCGGCGCTGTGGGCGCGCGAGCGCGGGCTGTTCGCGGTCGAGGACGCGCCGGCCGGCAGCGGCGCGGCGGCCGAAGACCTGCACTTCGAGGGCACGACCAAGCTCTTTCTCGCCGTGCTCGGCGCGCTGCTGGGGCTGACGCTGGTCGAAGTCTTGCTCGCGTACTTCCACGTACCGCTCGCCTTGATGCTGACGATCCTTTTGGGCCTCTCGATCATCAAGGCGGTGCTGATCGTGGCCTACTTCATGCACCTGCGGTTCGAGCGCATGAGCCTGGTGCTGACGCTCGTGCCGATGCTCGTCGTCTGCATCTGCCTGCTGCTGACCATGTTCCCGGACGGCTTCCGCTCGAAGCAGTTGCGCCCCTACGGCGACCGGCCGGCGGTCACGCCCGGCGAGCAGGAGCACTGAGCGCGAAGGCTGGCAAACGATGAGTACGCGCGGTTGGCTCAAACTCGGTCTCTGCCTGCTGGCGACGGCGGTCGCGTTGCTGTGCGTGTGCGCGCCCGCGCTGGCGCAGTGCGCGATGTGCAAGGCGACGACCACGGGGCTGGACGCGGCGGCCGCGCGCCGCCTGAACGCGGCCATCCTGCTGATGGTCTCGCCGCCGGTCGCGCTCTTCGGCACGTTCATCTATCTCACCTACAAGCACCGCCGCCCGCCGGGCGACGGCGACTAAAGGCGCGCGGCTTGAAAAGGGAAGGGCAGAGCGATGGCGAGCGAAGACAAGCCGGAGGTTGACAACACGCGCGCGAGCATACGCGGGCGCGCGTGCCCGCACTGCGGCGGCAAGATCATCCCCTCGCGCCGCGCCGTCTACGAGAGCAAAGACCCCGCGGCCACCTTCCCCGTCTGGCAGTGCGAGCGCTGCGGCTACGAGGAACTGAGCGAGCGCAAAGCCCCCGCGCCCAAACCCGCCCACGGGAAAAAATAGTAGTCGGTGGTCAGTGGTCGGTGGTCAGTTGTGCCTCTGACGCGAATTGAGTGCTGAAGCTAAAACGGGCCACCGACGAAACAGGTACAACTGACCACCGACCACCGACCACTGCTTCCCATGCCTTACGATCTATTGCCCCACCTGAACGCGGCGCTGAACGCGACGAGCGGCGTGCTGCTGGCGACGGGCTACCTGCTGATCCGGCAGGGCAAAGTCCGGGCGCACCTGACTTGTATGCTGGCGGCGCTCGCGGCGTCGGTCGCGTTCCTCGTCTCGTACCTCGTCTACCACGCGCACCACGGCACGACGCGCTTCGCCGGGCAGGGTCTCGCGCGCCCGCTCTACTTCTTCATCCTCACGACGCACACCGTCCTCGCGGCGGTCATCGTGCCGCTCGTCGCCGTGACGCTCAGGCGCGCGCTCGGCGGCGACTACGCCCGCCACCGCCGCGTCGCGCGCTGGACGTTCCCCGTCTGGCTCTACGTCTCCGCCACCGGCGTGCTCGTCTACCTGATGCTCTACCAACTCTACCCCGCGCCATGACGCACGCGCCGACGAACGGACACGACGACGGCGCGCGCCGGCCCGCGACCGTCCGTCCGGCGCGGCGGCGGACGCCCTGGCCGCTCGCCGTCGTCGCGGCGCTGTTCGTCGTCGTGCCGTTCCTGTTCTGGTACGGCACCTGGTTCGGGCGCGCGCTCTCCGACAAGGAACTCGAAGCGTACCTCGCGGACGAGGCGAACCCGCGCCACGAGCAGCACGCGCTGGCGCAACTGGGCGAGCGCGTGACCGCGGGCGACGCGGGCGCGCACCGCTGGTATCCGCAGGTGGCGCGGCTCGCCGCCAGCCGGCACGCGGACGTGCGCATGACTGCGGCGTGGGTGATGGGGCGCGACGGGCGCGACGAGCAGTTTCGCGCGGCGCTCCTGGGTCTGCTCGGCGACAGCGAGCCGATTGTGCGGCGCAACGCCGCCCTCGCGCTCGTGCCCTTCAACGACGCGCGCGGACGTGCCGAACTCCTTGCGATGCTGCGCGCTTACGACTTCGCCGCGCCGCTGGGCGGGGAACTCGTCTCGGTGCTGCCCGTCGGCTCCGCCGTCCGGCGCGAGACGATGTTGGCGCGCGTCCGCACGGCCGACGGCGCGCTCGCGGAAATCCGCGCGCCGCTGCCCGGCACAATCGAGCGCATCGCCGTCGCGCCCGGCGCGCAGTTGCAGACGGGGCAGACGCTCCTCACGCTCGCGCCCGACGAGGACAGCGTGCGCAACGCGCTCGTCGGTTTAAGTTACGTCGGCACGGCGGAAGACTTGGGCGCGGTGGAGGTTTACGCGCGGGGCGCGGCGGGCTTCAAAGAGGACGTGAAAGCGGAAGCGGCGCGGACGGTCGAAGCCATCCGACGCCGCACGGGTGAAGCGGGCGCGCGCGACTGACGCGGGCGCGCGGTTGTTAAGTTAGCGGGTGTTAAGTTAACTGCCGGCGGGCGCGTCCGGCAGCGTGATGCCGTGCGCGGCCTCCCAGTCTGCGGTCGGCACCATCTCGATGGCGTCCCACGGGCAGCCGTCGAGGAACGCGCCGTCGGGGCCTTTGCTGATGCACTTCTGGCAGCCGATGCAGAGTTCGGGGTCAACCTCGATGCGGCCGAACGGCGGGTGATCCACGTCCGGGACCCAGAACATGCAGGCCTCAATCGGGCAGTACTCGATGCACGCGGGCGAGCCGGCGCAGCCCGTGCAGCAGTCGGTCGTGATGGCCAGGATGCGCGGCTTCTTCTTGCGCGTGGCCTTGCCGTCGCCGACCGACATCGGCCAGTGCTTGTCGATGACCTGAATCATGCTTTAAGTCTTTATCACGGTCTTCGGGCGGAGGATGACGAACACGGACACTGTACCACGCCGGCCCGCGCGCCCTCAATCGCATCGCCGCTATTGTTTGCGCTGCCCCTGGCTCCACTGGCGCATGGCCGTCACGGCGCGGTCGAACGGCTGGTTGAAGTTGTTGAGCGCGCAGTCGGAGAGCTTGCGCGTCGAGAGCGACGAGTCCACCACGTCCTCCGTGTTCAGCGACCAGATGATCTCGTAGACGTAGACCGAGTCGTCGTACCCGGCCGCGTCGCGCATCTTGGTCAGCTCGTTGCGCGCGGCCTGCTTGTCGTCGAGCTGCCAGTTGACGAGCGCGAGGTTGAAGAAGGCGTCGCCGAGCCACTGGGCGTGGGCGTGGTAGTAGTTGTCGGTGTAGACCTTGAACTCGCGCTGCGCCGTCTTGAGCGCGTCCCAGTCGTCGCAGCGCCACTGCGCGCGCTTGACGTAGAACTTGCGCTGGTAGTAGCTCGCCAGGAAATACTGCGCCGACTCGGCCTCCTCCGTGCCCCTGTACTTGGGGGTCAGCAGCGCGCGGAAGAACTGCGCGGCGTTGTCGCACGTGTCGTCGTGGTTGTAGTAGTACAGACCCGACGCGAGCAGTTGCTTCGCCGTGCTCGACTTGGGCACGGCCTGCGGCGCGCGGCAGCGCGCGCCGGGCGCGGGGCATTTCTGCGCCAGCGCGGCCGCCGCCAACAGGCACAAGCCCAAGGCCGCCAGCGCCGCGAGCAGACGCCGCGCCACGCCCCGCCCCGCCGCGCGCCGCGCCGCCTCGTGCCGAAACGCCGTCCGTCCCGCGTCGCCGCGCGTCATTCTTTCGCCCCCCCGTCGGGCAAATTGTCCGTCCCGCGGATGGCTTTGTACCAGCCGACGAAGAGTTGCAGGCCGGCGAGGGCCGCGACCAGGCCGACGAACATCATCGCCAGCGGGTTGTCGTAAGAGCCGGAGACGGTGAAGCCCTTGACCTCGATCTTGCCGATGAAGGCGAGCAGCGCCACGAGCAGGCCGAAGAGCATCGTGTAGGTGAGGAATCGGGCCAGCGCGCCGCGCGTGAGCTGTTTCTGCAAGACCATGAACTCCAGCACGAACCTGACCGCCACGCCCAGCACCAGCCCGACGAGGATCGCGCCGAGCAAGACCTTCGTGCTCGGCACGATGCTGAGCGGCGCGCGCGCGTAGAAGTCGTCGATCTGCGGGTGCTGGTTGTCGTCGTGGTACTTGGCCCGGAAGATGAGCTTCGGCTCGGCCGCCAGCCCCTTGACCATGTTGCGCACCGTCAGCGGCTCGACGTAGAACGTGAGGGGGAACTCGTTCTGGTGGCCCGGCAGAATCTTGACGGGGTTGTCCGGGAACTCCATCTTCTTCGGCTGGATCAGGCCGGGCGGGTCGGAGTCCACGCTCAACTCGTCCACGTAGACCGTGTAGTTCGAGTAGTTGTTCTTGAGGGTCAGCCTGTAGGGCACTTCCTGGCTCTTGAAGAAGCCGGTCTCGTAAGGGTTCGGCTGGCTGTTGCCGACCTCGGCCGGCTTCACCTTGTCGTCGTTCGTCTGCTTGCCGACGGCGAGCGTGAAGGAGCGCGACTGCGTCTTCTCGTCCTCGTAGGCGAAGTCCATGTTGACCAGGTACTCGCGCGCGTCCGCCTTCTGCGGGATCGCGATCTGGTACTTGTACTCGACGCCCAAGGCCCCGCTGTCCTCGTCGCGCCGCGGCACGGGTTCGTTCGGGTTCAGGTTCTTGAAGGCGAACTCGCTGGCGGCGGGCGCGTCCGGCGAGTCGATCATGAGCGAGACGAGGCGGAGGAAGTTCTTCGGCGCGGAGCTGGGCGGGAGCGTGATCCTGATCTTCAGGTTGACGACGCGGCCGACGAGGGCGGTGGCCCGGTCGTAGCTCGGCTCGATGTTGAAGCTGAGGCCGTCGCGCGTCTCGACCGGGTAGATCGTCCGGTCGGTGAACTCGTCGGCCGACGCGCGGGCGCAGGCGAGCAGGATGAGCAGGATGAGCAGAAGGGGTGGGGGGCGGTGGCGCATAACAGACCTCTCGGCGGCAGACCCGGTGCGGCGCTGAGATGATACATACAACGGGGCGGCGCGGCAATAGTAAAAAAATCGGCATGAGCGGCCAGGCGGTGGCGCGCGCCGCCGCGGTCGCGTCAGCCGCGCGGCGGTGCGTTTATGCTAATATCTTACGCGCTTGCCGTCCCCCTAACAGCAGTCGGTTCGCACGACTTAAAGCAGCACGGTCGGAGAAAGGCGACCGGCACTCGCCCGCCCGCGCGGCGCGGGTGCGAACACCTCTTGGCATGAACACTGTGGCCGGCATCTTCAACACGCGCGCGGACGCCGAGCGGGCGGTCGGCGCGCTCGGCGCACTCGGCGTCGCGCAGGAGCACGTCTCGTTGCTGACACCGGGCACGACGCCCGAAGAACTCGACGCGCGCGTGCCGACGACCGAGACCGAACAGCCGGGCGCGGGCACGGGCTTCGGCGCGGTCGCGGGCGGCGCAATCGGCGCGGCCGGCGGGCTGCACCTCGGCGCGGCGCTGGCGAGTTTGTTCGTGCCGGGCGTCGGGCCCGTGCTGGCGGCGGGGATGATCGGCGCGGCGCTCCTGGGCGCGGGCGGCGCGGCGGCGGGCGCGGCCATGGGCAACGCCGCGGAAGACAACCTGGCAGTCGGGTTGCCGCACGACGAGTTGTTCGTCTACGAAGACGCCTTGCGGCAGGGGCGCACGGTCGTCATTGCCACGGCCGACGGCGACGAGCAGGCCGACGCCGTGCGGCGCGTGTTCGCGGACGCGGGCGCGGAGAGCGTGGACGCGGCGCGCGAGCGTTGGTGGACGGGCCTGCGCGACGCCGAGGCCGAGACGTACACGGGCGAGGGCGGCGGCGACTTCGCGCGGGATGAGACCAGCTACCGGCACGGCTTCGAGGCGGCCTTGCACCCGCGCGCGCGCGGCGCGTCCTACGCCGCCGACGAGCCGCGCCTGCGCGAGTGTTACGGCGCGGAGTGTGAGCACGCCGCGTTCCGGCGCGGCTACGAGCGCGGGCAGAGCTATTACGCGCGCCTGCGCGCCGAGCGCGAGAGTTGAAAGACACGCTGCTCAGCATCGCCGTGCTCGGCGGCATACTCTTAGTGAGCGCCGTCATCACGCAATGGTTCGCGCGCACGATGTACCGGCGCTGCGCCGCCTGCGGCACGCTCAACGCCAAGCGCCGCGCCGAGTGCCGCTCGTGCGGCCGGCCGCTCAAGTGAGGGATAAGAGTTGACACGCCCCGGTTCATGGCTCGCCCTGCCGTTCCTGTTGACGCTCGCCATGCATACAGCCGACGCACAGAGTGCTTCCGCCAACGTCCCGCCCGAATGGCGGACGCACGCCGAAGCGACAGACTACCGCGAGACGCCAACTTACGCCGAGACGGTCGCCTACTGCCGCCGGCTCGCCGCGGCCGCGCCGCGCGAGTTGCGCTACGAGGAGTTCGGGCGCAGCGGCGAGGGGCGCGCGCTGCCGCTCCTCGTCGCCGCCGCGCGCGGCGCGTCCACGCCCGCGGCGGCGCACCGCGCGGGCAAGGTCGTCGTCCTCATTCAAGCCAACATCCACGCGGGCGAGACCGATGGCAAGGACGCGGGTCTCGCGCTCCTGCGCGACATGATCGTGACGCGCACCGTGACTGGTCTACTCGAACACGCGGTCGTCCTGTTCGTGCCCATCTACAACGTGGACGGGCACGAGCGGCGCAGCCCTTACAACCGCATCAACCAGAACGGCCCCGCCGAGATGGGCTGGCGCGGCAACGCCACGAACCTGAACCTGAACCGCGACTACATGAAGGCCGACGCGCCGGAGACGCGCGCGTGGCTGCGCCTGTGGAACGAGTGGCAGCCCGGCCTCTTCATTGACTGTCACGTGACCGACGGCGCGGACTTCCGCTACAACGTGACCTACCAGTACGAGGCGGGCGCGAACGTGCCCGCGCCGCTCGCGCGCTGGTGGCGCGACGCCTACGAGGCGCGCGTCGTGCCCGCGGCGGAAGCGCCGGGCAACCTGCTCTCCACCTACCTCGTCTTCCGCGACAACCGCGACCCCGTGGGCAAGGGCGTCGAGGGCTTCATCTCCACGCCGCGCTTCGCCACGGGCTACACGCCTTTGCGCAACCGCCCCGGTCTCCTGATCGAGACGCACATGCTCAAAGACTACCGCTCGCGCGTGCGCGGCACTTACGACCTGCTGCGCGCCATGCTGGCGGAGGTGAACCGCGACCCCGAAAGTCTCTTGCGCGCGGTGCGCGCGGCGGATGATGAGATTGTCGCTGAGGGGCGGAATTATGATCCGGCGCGGAAGGTCGCGCTGCGGCTCGCGTTCACGGACAAGCCCGTGCCGCGTCTGATCAAAGGCGTCGAGTTTCGCGTCGAGCCGAGCGAGGTGTCGGGCGCGGCGCGCGTCATCTACGGGACGAAAGAGTTTGACTACACCGTGCCGTTCTTCAACGAGACGCGTGTGGTCGCGGCCGTTCCGCCGCCGCTCTACTACGTCATCCCGCCGCAGTGGGCGGACGTGATTGACGTGCTCGCCGCGCACGGCTTGCGCCTCGAACGTTTGGCCGAAGCGACGACGATTGAGGTCGAGAGTTATCGGTTCAAGGAAGTGAAGTGGGGCGCGAGTTCATTCGAGGGGCGGGTGCTGGTGACGCAGAAGAACGACTTGGTGCGGGAGCGGCGGCTGTACGCGGCCGGGTCGGTCGTCGTGCCGTTGGCGCAGCCGGCGGCGCGCGTCGCGCTCCACCTGTTGGAGCCGGACGCGCCCGACTCGTTCGTCGCCTGGGGCTTCTTCAACCCGATCTTCGAGCAGAAAGAGTTCGGCGAAGGTTACGTGTTGGAAAAGCTGGCGCGCGAGATGTTAGCGAAGGACGAGGCGCTGAAGCGCGAGTTCGAGCAGCGCGTGGCGAATGATCCGAAGTTCGCCGCCAGCCCGTTCGAGCGGCTGCGCTTCTTCTACGAGCGCTCGCCCTACTGGGACAGGCAGATGAACCTGTACCCGGTCGGGCGCGTGACCGCGCCGCTCACGGCGCGGCTCGTCGAGTTCGCGCCGCGCGCGGCGAAGTGAAAGCGGGATGCGACCGTCCGCAGTCGCATCCCGCGCGTGTCTGAAACCTGATGCCCGCGAGGGCGTTAGACCGTGCGCCGGCCCGTCAGCAGTTGCACAACCAACAGAACCAGGGCCACGACCAGGATCAGGTGAATCAAGCTGCCGCCCACACCGCCGAGCAGACCCAGCAGCCACAAGACCAAGAGCACAACAAGTATCGTCCACAACATGATCGCATCTCCTCCAGTGTGTTCGTCCGTCTCTCCGGTTCGTCTCGAACCCCTCGCCCAAAGGAGGTGCAACGACCATGCCAGCACGCCCGCCGGCCCGGCATTGGCCGGGTTAAGTCGTGCTATTTGTCCACTTGCACTTTGGCCCGACCCCGCCCGCGCCGACACCCGCACGCCCGTGCGGCCTCGCCGTGTACGATAACGCGTCTCTCGCTTCGCGCCCCGCGCGTTCTGATTCCGGGCAACTCCCTTTGCGTACCTTCGCGGCCCGCAAAGGTACGCAAAGAGCGGCCCGTGGTAGCAACCTGAGCGGGTCTCGGTTCATCCGAAGAGGTGGTCGCAGGTCGCTCGCGCCTTAATGCTCTGGACAGGCGCGCGTCGGGAGTGGTAAGTTGTGGCTACGGTCGCAGACTCTGCGGCCGCGTCCTTAGTTTCAGTGGTTTTGCCCCGCCGGTTCCGCCGCGTGTAAAACCCACGCTAGCTGCGCGCGTTGGCGACCCTGCCGCCGCAATCATTTGCAACTTAAATTTTGTTCGTCGCAGCGCCGGGCGCGTTCCCCCGAATGTGTTACGCCGCGCTGCCACGGAGGAGATGGTTCGAGATGCCGTTTTCGCGTCTGACCCCCCGCACCCAGAAACTCAGCCTGTCGGTGGCCGTGCTCGTGCTCACGTTCGCCGCCGCCGTCGCCGGCTTCGAGCTGTACGCGCGCACGGGCGCGCCCGTCGTGCAGAAGATCAACTACACGGAGCTGCGCGAGCTGAGCGCGAGCGCCGACGCCCGCGCGCTCGTCGTTGACGGCGAGACCCTCACGGTCGTCCGGCAGAACGGGACGTTGGCGCAGGCCATCGTCACCAACACGGCGGCGCAGCAGAACGTGGTCGTCGCCTTCGAGGAGCGGCACGTGCCGGTCGAGTTCCGCTCGCTCGCGCCGGGCATGTTCTCGACGGCGCTCAACTGGGGCATCACGCTGGCGATGCTCGCGGTGCTCGGCTTCGTCGGCTGGCGCGTCTACGCGAGCCTGGGCAGCGGGCAGGGCAGCGGCTTCCGCGTGGTGGACGCGCAGGGGCAAGGGCCGGAGCCGGTCACGTTCGCCGACGTGGCGGGCGTGGACGAGGCCAAGCACGAGCTGGCCGAGACCATCGAGTTTTTGCGCGACCCGACGAAGTTCGGCCGCCTCGGCGGGCGCGCGCCGCGCGGCATACTGCTCTCGGGCCCGCCCGGCACGGGCAAGACGCTGCTCGCGCGCGCCGCCGCGCACGAGGCGGGCGTGCCCTTCATGTCCGTCTCCGGTTCGAGTTTCCAGGAGAAGTTCGCCGGCCTCGGCGCGGCGCGCGTCCGGCGTCTGTTCGCGCACGCGCGCAAAGTTGCGCCCTGCATCGTCTTCATTGACGAGGTGGACGCGCTCGGTCGCAGCCGCGGGCGCGGCGGCGACTCCGCCTCGGCCGATCAGGATCAGACGCTCAACCAACTGCTCGTCGAGATGGACGGCTTTGAGCAGGCCAGCGGCATCGTCGTCATCGCCTCGACCAACCGCCCCGACATACTCGACTACGCGCTCACGCGACCGGGCCGCTTCGACCGCGAGATCACCGTCGGCCTCGCCAGCGCGCCGGGGCGCGAAGCCATCCTGCGCGTCCACGCGCGCAAGCTCACGCTCGAACCCGAACTCGACCTCGGCTGGCTGGCGCGCGGCACGCCCGGCTTCTCCGGCGCTGACCTGGCGAACCTCTTGAACGAGGCCGCCATCGCCGCCACGCGCGACGGCGCGACCGCCGTCGCCCGCCCGCACGTCGAATACGCCCGCGACAAAGTTTTGATGGGCGCGGAGCGCCACGGCTTCATGATCGACGAGGGCGAGCGTTACGTGACGGCCGTCCACGAGGCCGGGCACGTCGCCGTCGGCCTCGACGTTGAGCACGGCGACCCGATCCACAAGGTCTCGATCCTGCCGCGCGGGCGCGCGCTCGGCGTCACGCAGGCCTTGCCCGAACGCGACCGCCTGATGAAGACGCGCGAGTACCTCGAAGATCAGATCGCGATGCTGCTGGGCGGCCGCGCCGCCGAGCAGGTCTTACTGAACACGCAGACCGCGGGCGCGTCCAACGACATCGAGCGCGCCGTCGAGATGGCCCGCAAGATGGTCGCCGAGTACGGCATGAGTCCGCTGGGGCCCGTCCACCTGGGTAAGCCGGACGACCCGCACAGCCAGGCCTTGCTCGACCGCATCGAGCGCGCGACCAACGACATCGTCAACGCCCAGATGGCCCGCGCCTGCGCCATGGTCGAACGCCGCCGCACAGAGATCGAACAACTCGTCGCGGGCCTCATGGAGCGCGACACGCTCGACGCCGACGAGATCAACGAGTGCTTCGGCCGGCAAGCGGCGCAGGCCGCTTGACAGCCAAAGGCTAAAAGCCAAAGAGACCGGAGCTAGTGCCAGAGCCGGGCGCAGGGTCAGCCTGCCGCCCGGCTCTGTCTTCCGCCCAAAAAGCAGGCGGCTTCTTCCCCGTGTCCTCGGTGGGAAACTGGCGGCGCACCACACTCGACCGCACACCGCTCCAGTTTGTCTGCCGAGCCAGGACAGAGAACGGCTTAATAGCTAATGAAGGCGCTACACGAGGCCCACCCGCCCCCTTGGGGCCAGTGTGCGCCACGACCAGTAATGAGATTGTCTTGACAGGCGAGACCCGATGGTCGTATAAGCCGAGTGCGCAGTCAATCGCTTACTTCGATGGCCTCAGCGTCTGGTTGCCCTCGGCCACTAAATCGTCATGGACGGCATTAGAAAACTCACCGACCTGCTCGCAAACCTCGCGATTATCGTTGTTGCCATCTTGCTGAGTGTCGTACTCGTAAAGAACTATTTGCTCCACAATCCGCCGCTCAATAATAGCCCTGCACCCCAAGGTGTTGAAACTCGGGTCGGTGAGCGGCTGGCCTTGTCCGGTGTCGAGTGGTCGAAGAATGGGCGGACGCTCCTGCTGGCCCTATCCACCACCTGCCATTTCTGCTCCGACAGTGCCCCGTTTTATCGGCAGCTCATTAAAGAGCGCGGAGGCGTGCACCTGGTCGCCGTGCTCCCGCAGCCGGTGGCTGAAGGCCAAAAGTATCTCGACCGCCTGGGCCTCTCTGTGGATGAAGTGAAGCAGGCCCCGCTGGCCTCTCTTGGCGTTAGCGGCACGCCTACGCTGTTCTTGATTGATAATAACGGCACCGTGCTGAACACCTGGTTCGGGCAGTTGCCGGCGGAGCAAGAGACAGCGGTGCTTGAGCAAGTGCGCCATGCTCCTGCGCAGGATTAGCCGCGCCGGCAGGAGGGGGAGAGAATTATGCCTGAACAGTCGAGTTATCGGCTCACCCTTAAGTTCTTCATCTTGTGTTTCCTTTGCTTGGCCTTCTGGGTCTTCGCCGGGCGGGCCGGGCAACAACAGCCGGTTGATCGCTACCTGCCGGTGAATATCTCGGAACAACTACAGACCACAGCAAACTCAGCCCTCGTAACCATACGGTGCGGGTCGGCGCACATCACCAGAGACGAAGCTGTTGAACTTGATTGCAGGCTGGTGAATAACACGACGAGGAACATTACCGCCGGGAGTGTCGGCTACACGATCACGTACGAGAGCGGCGGCGCAGAAAACCAGGAAGAGTATTCGTCCATGTTCGTCAGCCTGGTCGGGGGCGGGTTCGACGGGCTGGATAAAACCACCGGGCCGAGGGAGGAAAAGACCGTGGCGCTGCCGGGGCCTGTTTCCTACGCCGGCGCAACTGTTGTCAGCGTGGAGGCCAAAATAGATTACGTCGAATTCGACGGCCGCGCCGGCTTCGGCTCGAATCAACAAAGTATCCGCATGATTCAAGATTTCCGTGCGGGCGCGGCTAAATACAAAAGCTGGTTGAGTCAAAAGTGTGCCCGAAGTGGGGACGCGGTTTCCGACTGCGCCCCGCTCTTGGAGAGAGAGCAAGCCTTGCCGGCCGAAGTAAACCTCGCAAATGAGAACCAGCAGCTAGGGGCTAAATCATACCGGAACATCCTGAATAAAAGGTATCAGGCCGGTGGCGCGGAGGAAGTGAAAAGGCTGCTGCGCATGCGGTAACTGCCCTTCATTACCTCTCTGTCGGGGCGCAGAGACATATCAGCTACTTGAGACGCACAAGGGCGCTAGCTAGTCTTCGGCGCGCGGGGCCGCCTATCCAGCTTCTCGAAGAGGTGCGTAATGCGGGTTGTGGGGCTTTTTTGTTGCGTGCTCAGTTGTGGCGCGATGTTCTATCTGGGCAGTAACGCCCAACAACAAATCCGCATCAGGAATTGTAAGGAGATGTACCAATGCAGCACGAGCACCGGCACGAATAATACCGGCGAAACTATGTGCAGTATTCTCATGCGGACGCGGAGGTGCGACGATACCCTCACGCAAGGGGGCACGGCCTGTGTCAACCAAGGCTGCCAGGTTCATAACTGCCAATGCTCTTGTACCATGCGACCGGGCGGCACCGATTACATCAACTCGGTCATATCCTACGAAGACTGTGATGACTCGCCCCACGTCTTTTTTAGGAACTGTGACGGTTGCAACGTGGCCCCGACGCCGACGCCGACGCCGTGCCCTAACACAAGACGCCCGCGCCCCGGTAACGATTGCTTGTGGCTGAAAGAACCCGAATGTGATTGGTTCTGCGGGCAGATAGCCGATATAACCCCGGAAGAATGTGAGGGGGCGGGGGGCTATTTTAACTTCACGGCTAACACCTGCTCCGCCAGCCAATGCGCCTGGCACGCCTGCTCGGCGCAGACCTACTGGGATTTCGACTTCTGCCGCTGCGTCAACCTCGACTCGCCGGTCGTGGTGGACGTGAACGGCGACGGCTTCCGCCTCACCGACAATGCGGGCGGGGTGCAGTTTGACCTCGACGGTGACGGGTTGCCGGAGCGCTTGTCGTGGATTGCCGTCGGCTCTGATGACGCTTGGCTGGCTCTGGATCGTAACGGGAACGGCACGGTAGACAACGGGCAGGAGTTGTTCGGCAACCTCACGCCGCAACCCGCCCCATCGGCCGGGGAGCAGCCGAACGGGTTCCGCGCCTTGGCCGAGTACGACCGGGCGGCGCATGGCGGCAACGGCGACGGCGTCATTGACGGCCGCGACGCCGCCTTCGCCAGCTTGCGCTTATGGCAGGACGCGAACGACAACGGCCTGTCAGAAGTAGGTGAGTTGCACGCTTTGCCGGCGCTCGGCGTCGCCGCCTTAGACTTGAGTTACAAAGAGTCGAAGCGCACGGACGAGTACGGCAACCGCTTCCGCTACCGGGCCAAGGTGCGCGACGTACACGGCGCGCAGGTCGGGCGCTGGGCCTGGGACGTGTTCTTAGTTTCAGCGCCATAGTTTGCGTCAGACCGGCTGAAATAGAGCAAGCCCCGGCGATTGCTTCGCGGTAGGCGTGCTCCCCGCCTCCACCCCTCAGTATACTTGCCCGTTGGTGTGCGCCGGCCGCGGTGCTTGCCGCTTGCCTTTCTCATCGTCTCTCCTGTAACTTGGCGGACGTAAGGGCGTAAGGCCGCACTTGAGACCCTGTTCCGCTCCCGTCACCAGAAACGCCATGACGCTGCCCGGCATCGCCCGGCTCGAACTCCCGATCCTGCAAGAACTCGTCGCCACGGGCGGGCGCGACGACGTGCGCTTCCTCTACCAGCGGCTCGTCGCCTACTTCCCGCACTTCGCCGACGCCGCGCGCCGCGCGCGCTCCAACGGCGAGTTGCGCGCGTGGCGGCGGCACGTCCAGCGCGCCGGCCGCGCGCTCGACGACCAGCGCCAGATCACGCGCGACCGGCGCGGCCTCTGGGCCATAACGCAGCAAGGCCGCCGCCGCGTCGCCGAAGAAGCGCCCAGCTTCTCCTTCGCCGCGCCCGCGGACGCCGAAGAGGCCGGCCCCTCTTCGTTCACGCACGCCGACGTGCAGCGGATGCTTGTCGAGATCGGCGCGGCGCTCGGCTACCACGCCGAAGTCGAGTTCGACTACTACGACGTGGTCTGGCGCGCCGACGCCGCGAGCCGCCGGCTCAGCCACATCTTCGAGGTGCAGCGCAAGGGCAACGTGGACGCCGCGCTCGCCAAGCTCAAGCGCGCCTACGACGCGCAGCGCTCGAAGCCCTTCCTGGTCGTCGCCAGCGAGCGCGACACGAACCGCGCGCAGACGCAGTTGAGCGCCGCCCGCGCGGGCGCGTTCCACGAGATCGGGCGCGTCACCAACATCCTCAGCTTCGAGCAGTTGCACCGCCTGCACCGGGCGCTCGCCTCCGTCGCCGACCTGCTGGCGTTAATCTCCGAGCGATGACCGGCACGCCCCTGCGCAGGCAGTACCTTGAGATCAAGCGCCGCCACCCGGACGCCATCCTCCTCTTCCGCATCGGCGACTTCTACGAAGCCTTCGACGACGACGCGCGCACGGTCGCACGCGAACTCGGCATCGTCCTGACCTCGAAGCCGATGGGCAAGAACCTGCGCGTGCCTCTCGCGGGCGTCCCGCACCACAGCCTCGAACGTTACCTCGCGCGGCTCATCAACAAGGGCCACCGCGTCGCCATCTGCGAACAACTGACCGACGCGCCGGTGAAGGGCGCGGCGGGGCGCGGTCTGATCGAGCGCGACGTGGTGCGCGTCGTCACGCCGGGCACGGTCATCGAGCCGGGGCTGTTGCGCAGCAAGGTCAACAACTACCTCGCCGCCTACACGACCGACGGCCGCCGCGCCGGACTCGCCTACGCCGACGTGACCACGGGCGAGTTCGCCGCGACCGAGCTTGACGCAGAGGCCGCCGCCGTCGAGCTTGAGCGCGTCGCGCCCGCCGAGCTGCTCGTCGCGCGCAGTCTGGACAACGCGGCCGACGCCTTGCCCGGCGCGCAGACGCGTTGCAGCGACGACTACTTCGCGCCGCAACTCGCGCGCTCCGCCGTCCTGCATCACTTCGGCGCGCGCAGCCTGAAGGCTTTCGGTCTTGAGCGTTGGCCGCTCGCCACGGCCGCCGCGGGCGCGATCATCTCCTACCTGCGCGACACGCAGACGCACGCCGCCGGCCAACTCACGCGCCTCGCGAGCTACCACACGACCAGCTACATGCAGCTCGACGCGCACACCTTGCGCAGCCTCGAAGTCTTCGAGGGCGCGGGCGGCGGCGCAACGTCCTTGCTGCACGCGCTCGACGTGACGCGCACGGCGATGGGCGGCCGCCGCCTGCGCCAATGGCTGCGCCAGCCGTTACTTGATCTGGCCGAACTCGCGCGCCGCCACGAGCACGTCGGCTGGTTCCGCGACCACGAGGCGGCCCGCGCAGAGTTCGCCGCCGCGCTTGAGCTGGTACACGATCTCGAAAGACTGTCGGGCCGCGCGCGCGCCAACGCCGCGTCGCCGCAAGAGGTGTTGGCGCTCTGCCAGGGACTCGAAGCCATCCCGCGCGTGCGCGCGGTGCTTCAGCAGAACACGACGCGCTTCGGCGCGGCGCTCGCGGCGCTGCCGACGTGCGAGGCGGCGGTCAAAGCGATCCGCGCCGCCCTGCGCGAAGAGTTGCCGCGCCGCGCCGAGGGCGTCAACATCATCCGCGACGGTTTTTCCGAAGAGCTGGATCGCCTGCGCGAGCTTTTGCGCAACGGCAAGACGTACCTCGCAGAGCTTGAGCAGCGCGAGCGCGCGCGCACCGGCATCAAGAGCCTGCGCGTCGGCTACAACAAAATCTTCGGCCACTTCATCGAGGTCACGAAGCCGAACCTGCACCTCGTCCCCGCCGGCTACACGCGCAAGCAGACGTTGACGAACGCCGAGCGTTTCATCACGCTTGAGCTGAAGGAGTACGAGTCGCTCGTCACGAACGCGCAGGAGCGGATCGCGGAACTCGAAGGCAGCATCTTCCGCCAAGTCTGCGGCGAGATCGGCCGCCACCGCCCGGACATCCTCGCCGCCGCCGCGACGGTCGCCTACCTCGACGCCGTCGCCTCTTTCGCCGAAGTGGCCGCGCGCCACAACTACGCGCGCCCGGCTCTGACCGACACGACGGCACTACGCATACGCGCCGGTCGCCACCCGGTCTTAGAACGCGCCGCGACTGAAGAACCGTTCGTCGCCAACGACACGTCCCTGGGCGGCGCGGACACGCCCGACATCGCGCTCATCACTGGCCCGAACATGTCGGGCAAGTCAACGTACCTGCGCCAGACCGCGCTCATCGTCCTCATGGCGCAGGCGGGCAGCTACGTGCCCGCGGCGGAGGCGAGTGTGGGCTTGTGTGATCGCATCTTCACGCGCATAGGTCTCTACGACCGCATCGGCAGCGGCGAGTCCACCTTCATGACCGAGATGGTCGAGACGGCGCACATCCTCCACCACGCCACGCCGCGCTCGCTCGTCCTGTTGGACGAACTTGGGCGCGGCACTTCGACCTACGACGGGCTGGCGGTGGCGCGCGCCGTCCTCGAATACCTGCACAACCACCCAGACCTGCGCCCGCGCACCCTCTTCGCCACCCACTACCACGAGCTGACGGCGGTCGCCGCAGTCCTCCCGCGCGTCGCCAACCTGCGCGTCGAGATCGCCGAAGAAGGCGACGAGTTGCGCTTCCTCTACCGCATCACGCCGGGCACGGCCGAGCGCAGCTACGGCGTCTACGCCGCCAAGCTCGCAGGCCTCCCGCGCCCCGTCGTCCGCCGCGCCGAAGAGTTGCTGCGCGACTACGAGACGCAGGCCGGCACGCGCGCGCCGCAAGGTGAAACCGTGAAGCCGTTGCGCGCCGCGCCGGCGAGCGAGCGCGAGACGCAACTCGTCAACGCGCTCCTCGAACTCGACCTCAACACGCTCGCGCCGGTCGAAGCCTTGATGAAACTCTACGAGCTGCGCCGCCTGGCGGAAGAGGACGACGCGGGCGGCGACCTGCGGCGCACGCTGCGCTCCGCCTGATCACTTCACCGGCTGATTGCTCACCTGGATGACCGTCAATTGTAGATTTCGGTAGCCCTTGGGACTGACGGCGATTTCGGTTCCCGAATACCTGAGGGTCGTACAGCGAACTCCCGCTGTAGTAGGCCACTCCATTTGTGCCCGACGAGGCGCGGCCAGTGCCGCGCCTCGTCGGGGCCAACGAGACCCCCGGCTTAATGAGAAAGCAGACCGACCGTCTCTCGGCGTGGCGCACGGTGGTTGCGTTGCTCGGCCCGGTGCCGCTCAACTTTTCCTTTGAAGAGCTTCGCGCCGAGTGTCGGCGTCCGCATCTCGGCCAGAAAGTAAAGCTGGTCGTAGCGGTTGAACAAGAGCCGAGCTGGCGCGCCTTTCGCGTTCGGGACTTGAGCGATTGTCGGCACCATGCGCGCCTCGCCGCCCGTGGCGCTTCTGATGAGCAGCGTCCGCTGATTAGACTGCGGACTGGCTAACTCAATGACGTAGTCCCCGGCCGCGAAAGTCTCCTGCCCGACGCTGAAGGCGAAAGGGATTTGACCTCTGTACTGAGTCGCGGTTTGCGCCTGGGCGGATGCGACCGCCAGCCAGAGTAAAACGCCGACCGTCGAACAAACGCGCAGTGCTGTGCTTTTCATGATGACCTCCGTCAGCTAAGAATCAGAGTGGTGGCTGCGTCGTGGGGTGGCGTCGTTGTCGCCCCGTCCCGGTCGCCGCTCGAAGGCGCATTCTCGCCCTTCATTAATTAGCGCGACGTGGGCCGCCAAATCGTCTCAAATGATTTTCCGGCGGGCGGGCGCGCGCCAGCCCGACTCAGAAGAAATGTTGACTTGCGGTATGAGCGGGTATAAGTTGATAACAGTCTCGCTCACGCCGCCGACCGGAAAGCAGGTTGCAATGGATCAGCCCGCGCGCGCGCCGCAAGAGATCACACGACTGTTGCGCCAGTGGGGCGCGGGCGACCGCGCGGCGCTGGACGAGTTGCTGCCACTGGTCTATGACGAGTTGCATCGCCAGGCCGCGCGCTACCTGCGGCGCGAGCACGCCGGGCACACGCTCCAGCCCACCGCGTTGATTCACGAGGCCTACCTGCGCCTGATTGAGCAGCACTCCGTGAGGTGGCAGAACCGCACGCATTTTTTCGCCATTGCCGCGCAAATGATGCGCCGCGTGCTGGTTGACTACGCGCGCGCAAAGCACAGGGAAAAACGCGGCGGCGGCGACGTGCGCTTGCCGCTCGATGCAGCGACGCTCGCCGCCGGCGGCGAAGGGGGCATAGATCTACTGGCACTCGACGAGGCCCTGACGCGCCTCGCAGCGTTGGATGAGCAGCAGGCCCGTGTCGTCGTACTGCGCTACTTCGGCGGGCTGAGCCTGGAAGCGACGGCGGAAGCTCTCCACGTCTCGCGCTCGACGGCCGCGCGGGACTGGGATGTGGCGAAGGCTTGGCTGCGCCGCGAGTTGACCAGATAGGATAGCGATGAAACCCGACCAGTGGCAGCGGGTGAAAGAGCTGTGCGGGGCCGCGTTGCAGCGCGCGCCCGGTGAGCGCGCTCGTTTTCTCGCCGAGGCGTGCGCGGACGAGGGCGTGCGGCGCGAGGTGGAAACGCTACTGGCGGCCTACGAGTCGAAGTTCATGGAGCAGCCGGCCGTCGGCGAAGTGGCGGAGATGATAGTCAGCGGGGCCAGCAACAAACTTGCGGCCGGCGCGCGTGTCGGCCATTACGAAATCGTGCGCCCGGTGGGCGCGGGCGGCATGGGCGAGGTTTATCTGGCGCAAGACACACGCCTCAACCGCCGCGTCGCGATCAAGTTTCTCCCCTCTGATTCGGCCGCGGACGAACAGGCTAACGGCCGCCTGTTGCGGGAAGCGCAAGCCGCCGCCGCGTTGGAGCACCCGCACATCTGCGCCGTGCATGAGATCGGCGAAGCGGGCGGGCGGCAGTTCATCGTGATGCAGTACGTCGAAGGCGAGACGCTGGGCGACAGACTCAAGCGCGCGCCCGTGCCGCTTAAAGACGCGCTCGACGTAGCCGCCCAGGTGGCCGACGCCTTAGCGGAAGCGCACGCGCACGGCATCATGCACCGCGACATCAAGCCCGCCAACATCATCGTCAACCCGCGCGGGCAGGTGAAAGTTTTTGATTTCGGGCTGGCGAAGAGAATAGTTGTTGATAGCGAAGACAAAACGCAGAAGCGTCTAAGCCAATCGGGCGTCATCATGGGTACGGTCGCTTACATGTCGCCCGAACAGGCGCGCGGGCAACAGGTTGATGCGCGCACCGATGTGTGGAGTCTGGGCGTTGTGCTCTATGAAATGGTCGCGGGCAGCAATCCGTTCGTCGGCGAGACAATGAGCGATTGCCTGGCGGCGATCTTGAAGACGGAGCCGCCCTTGCTTGAGGGCAGGTCTGAGGCGGTCCCTGTCGAACTGCAACACATCTTGAAGAAGGCGCTGCGGAAAGATCGCATAGAGCGTTATCAAACCGCGAACGAACTGTTGCTTGATTTGACCGGGTTGCAGAAGCGTCTGGCCGGCACAGCCGCAAGCGCGCGGCCTGCGGCGGCCGCCGGGCAGGCCGCGCAAGCGGGCGACAGGCCCGCCCTGAATACTGCGGCGCAGGCGACGCAGCCGCAGACGCAAGAGGCGGCGCACACACGTCGTCAGTTTTGGCTGATCGGCGCGCTGGCCGCCGGCCTGCTCGCCGTCAGTATCGCCGGTCTCTGGTTCATGCGCGCCCGGCAAAATACGCTCGCCGCTCTCAACGTGGGGCGCATCACCCAACTGACTATCTGGTCCGGGCTGGATGACTTCCCCTCCATCTCGCCCGACGGCAACGCCGTCGCTTACTGTTCCGACCACGGCGGCGGTTTTGAAATCTACGTCAAAGCCCTGACGCCCGGCGCGAAAGAACTGCAACTCACCGCCGACGGCGGCCAGAACTTTGAGCCTGCCTGGTCGCCGGATGGTCAGTACATCGCTTATTACTCGAAACTGCGCGGCGGCATCTGGGTGATGCCCGCCGCGGGCGGCGGCGCGAAACAGCTAACAGAATTCGGCTCGTATCCGGCCTGGTCGCCGGACGGCAGCCAACTCGCGTTTCAATCGAACCCGCTCACTGATTTAGGCGCATACGGGCGCAACGCCCTGCCGCCTTCAACCCTGTGGCTGGTCGCGGCGCAAGGCGGCGAGCCGCGCCAACTGACGCAAGTCGGTCAGCCTGCGGGCGGGCACGGCTCACCCGTGTGGTCGCCAGACGGCAAGCGCATCGCTTTTGAAGTTGACGATTATGACGCTGCGGCCATCTGGACGATTTCCGTTAACGGCAACGAGGCAAAGCGCGTTTCAGTATCTCAATGGAATGGCTACGGGCCCGTTTATGCACCCGACGGTCAGAGCATTTTTTACAGTCGGGGCAGCGGCGTGTTGCAGATGCGCGTCAGCCCGGACACGGGCGAGCCTATCGGCGAACCGACGCCGGTCACAGGCATCGGGGGGCCGCCTTCTTTCGTCAGGCGCGTCAGTTTTTCCGCTGACGGGAAGAAGGCGGCTTACAGCCTGGTGCGTCGTAGTGAAAGCATTTCGGCCGTTTTCTTACAGCCGAAGTCCGCCACCGCCCTGGGCCCGCCCCTCGCACTCGTCAGCAACACGGGTGAGCGCAATAACTTCCCTTCGTTCTCGCCTGACGGCAAGCGAATCGCCTTCGTATCCTGCGATCTGAGTGGTACGGGCTGCCGCGTCTGGTTAATGAACACGGACGGCAGTAACCAAACACAACTGACGGCGGGGGAAGGCTCCCAACTGGTCCCGAATTGGTTTCCAGACATGAGCCAGGTCGCTTATGTTTCTAACCGCACCGGCCACCACTCTTATTGGGCTATTAACCTGGAGAGCAAGCGCGAAAAGATGCTGTTGGATTTGCCAGATGGCATTGACTATGCGCGCCTCTCGCCCGACGGCAAACAGATAGTCTTCAACTCCAAACGTGGCGGCGGCGGTGTTATCAACGTCTGGACGGCCGCGCTCGCCGCCGGCGAGCCTAAACAACTGACCTTTGATAAAGAGATGATGGGCTTCCCTGGCTGGTCGCCCGACGGCGAATTCATCGCCTTTCAAATGAAGCGCGGCGACGACACCCATGTCATGGTCATGCCGAGCGAGGGCGGCACGCCCGTGCAATTGACCTTCGCCAAAGGGCAGAGCTGGACTTACGGCTGGTCGCCCGACGGCGACAAGGTTCTGTTCGCCGGCTTTCGCAACGGCCTCTGGAACGTCTGGTGGGTCTCGCGGGCGACGAAGAAAGAGCAGCAGTTGACCGATTACAAAAAGCTGAACTCATTCGTGCGCTACCCCTCCTGGTCGCCCAAAGGCGATCAGGTCGTTTACGAGTATTCCGAAACGAATGGCAACATTTGGGTGGCAGATTTGAAATGAAAACGGCCCCACGCTCTTCCGCGCTCCGTGCGGAGTAGCCGTCACGGCAGATTCGCCGCCGCCGTGCGGCAGCACCCTAACGAACGCGCGCAAACGCGAAGACCGCCGTCAGGAGATATTGCACACTGCCGGATACTGCGCGCTCGACCTCGGCCTTCATGACGGCCGCCCGCCACCATAGTTAGACCTTCAGTCCGGGGCTATGTTCCGGCCCGGCCTTGGCCTCAAGCCGGGTCGGTGTGTACCTGCACGCGGGCGCGGGGGATTTCGGCCTGGATGGCGCGCAAGACCTGGACGGTGACGGCGTGCGCGGCTTCGAGCGACTTGTCGCGCTCGACTTCGAGGTGCAGGTCAATGAACTTCTCCGCGCCGCTGCGCCGCGTGCGCAGGTCGTGGAAGCCGAGCACGCCCTGCGCGCGGAAGCGGCCGACGATCTCCGCGATCTGCTCGTCCACTTCGGGCGGCAAACGCTTGTCCATCAGCACGTCCACCGACTCGCGCCCGACCGCGAAGGCCGAGTAGAGGATGTAGAGCGAGATGGCGAGCGACAGCAGTGGGTCGGCCAGCCGCCAGCCCGTCAGGCGCACGACGAGCAGCGCGACGAGCGCGCCGCCGTTCGTGTACACGTCCGTGATGTAGTGGAGCGCGTCGGCCGAGAGCACGAGCGAGTCGGTCTGGCGGGCGACGCGGCGCAGGCGCGTGACCAGCGCGTAGCTGACGCCGATGGCGACGAGCATCGAGCCGACGCCTAGCCACTCCTGTTGCGTCGGGACGGGGTGGACGACGCGCCCGACGGCCTCGCGGATCAGGAAGAGGCCGGAAGCCGTGATGACGAACGACTGGAATAGACCGGCGAGTGATTCGACCTTGCCGTGCCCGTAGGCGTGATCGGCGTCGGGCGGGCGGGCGGCGGCGCGCACGGCGAAGAGGTTGATCGTCGAGGCGAAAATGTCCATCGCCGAGTCGAGCAGCGAGGCCCACACGCTGATCGAGCCGGTCAGCCAGCCCGTCCCCGTCTTCAGCACGATCAGGAACGCGGCCACGTAGATCGAGAGCCGCGCCACCGCCTGCTTCTGCGCGGTCTCCGCGTCAAACTCCGCCAACTGTCTCGTCGCCTCCGCCATCGCCCGCGCTTATCTTAACAGACTATCAGCGCCCTAAAGCTTCGGGCCGCTCGGAGACTTCTTCGACGGCGGGGCTGCGGGAGCGGAGCGTGACGAGAGCGACGCCCGCGAAGATGAGCAGCGTCGCCAGGCCCGTGCGCGGGTTAAGCCGCTCGCCCAGCAGCAGCGGCGCGAGCGCGAAGGCGAAGAGTGGTTGCAGGTAGATGTAGATCGCCACCGTGCTCGGCGCGACGCGCCCGAGCGCCCACGCGTTCAGGTAGTACGCGCCCACGGTCGGTACGAGGATGATGTAGACGAGCGCGAGCCACACGCCCGCGCCGAGGTGCGTCATGGGCGTCTGCGCCAGGTAGTAGCCGCCCAACGGCACGGTCACGACGCAGCCCAGCAGGAAGACCCAGGTGATGACGGTCAGCGCGCCGTAGCGCCGGATCGCGTCCTGCGAGACGGCGATGTACGCGCCGTAGCAGAGCGTGTTTAAGACGAGCAGCAGGTTGCCGATCATCGTGTCGCGCGACAGATCGGCGTGCGCCGGGTTGACGAGGTAGACGACGCCCGCGGCGGCGACCGCCATGCCGACGAAGACGCGCGGCGTCGGGCGCTCGTTGCCCATGAACAGGCTGACGAGCAGCGTGGCGATGGGGATGGTCGTGCTGAGGATGGTGGCGTTGATGGCGGTCGAGAGCGCCAGCCCGCGCGTGTAGAAGAGCTGGTTGAGCACGACGCCGAGCAGGCTGTAGAGGGCAAGGCGCGCGTAGTCCGAGCGGCGCTCGACGCGCAGCGAGCCGCCGGTCAGCCGGCGCAGCGCGACGAGCGCGAGGGCCGCGCCCGCCATGCGCAGGGCGACCAGCCCCGTGCTCGGCAGCGCGCGCAGCGCGTACTTGCCGACAATCGGCCACGTGCCGAAAAAGAACTGGACGGCGACGAGCGCGGCGTGCGGCTTCAGGCTGTCGGCAGACCGGCTCAAGCGTTAACTGTATTCGCCCGCGCGCGCGCCCGTGCCCGCGCCGCTCTCCGCCGCGTCGGGGCCGCTCTCGGCCGCGTTCGCCGCCGGCTTGCCTTCGGCGTCCTGTTGCGGGTTGGTGTGCCCCTGCGGGTCGGGCTTAGCGCCGGCCTGGCCCGCTTCGCGATCCTGGCTTGAGCCGGTCGCCTCGGCTTCCTCTTCGCGCTGCCGGCCGGCGGCGCGCTCGCGGCTGATCTGTTCGTCCATCGAGACTTCCCCCCTTTAGGTTCGCTGAACCGCCGAGCGGCCCGGCCGCCTTACAGCATGAGCAGCGGGTTCTCCAACAACTGCTTGAAGGTTTGCAGGAACTTCGCGCCGGTCGCGCCGTCAATCACGCGGTGGTCGCACGACATCGTGACGCGCATCAACTGGCGGACGACGATCTGACCGTCACGCACGACCGGCTTCGGCGTCATCGCGCCGACGGCGAGGATGGCGGCCTCCGGCGGGTTGATGACGGCCGTGAACTCGTCTATGCCGAACATACCGAGGTTGCTGATCGAGAAGGTCGCGCCGGTGTACTCGTCGGGCTGGAGCTTGCGGGCGCGGGCGCGCTCGGCGAGGGCGCGCACCTCGCGGCTGATCTCGCCGATGGTCTTGCGCGCGGCGTCGCGCACGACCGGCGTGATCAAGCCGTCCTCGATGGCGACGGCGACGCCGATGTCGGCGCGCTCGTAGAAGCGGACGGCCTTCTCCTGAAACGAGGCGTTGACCTGCGGGTGGCGCAGGAGCGCGACCGCCGCGACCTTGATGATGATGTCATTGACGCTGACCTTCGTCTCCTTGTCCGCCTCGTTGATCTGTCGGCGCAGCTCGGCGGTCGCGTCCATCTCGATCTCGGTCGTCAGGAAGAAGTGCGGCACGGGGCCGATGGACGAGGTGAGCCGGCGCGCGATGGTCGCGCGCATGGTCGTGACCGGCTCGTCGCGGTAGGCGGACGCGCCCGCGACCGTCGGCGGCTGGTACGCGGCGGGCGCTTGCTGCGCGCGCGTCTCGGCGGGCTGCTGCGGCGCTTGCGCCTCGGCCGGCTGTTGTTGCCCGGCCTGCATCGCCGCTTCGATGTCGCGCTTGACGATGCGGCCGCCGGGGCCGCTGCCCGTCAAGGTTTGCAGGTTGATGCCCGCCTCCGCGGCCATGCGCGCCGCCAGCGGCGAGACGATCATGCGCCCGCCGCGCTGCCCGTTGCCCGGCGCGGGCGCTCCCGCCTGCCCGGCCGCCGCCGGCTGACGCTGCGCGCCCTTCTGGCCCGCCTCGTCACTCATCCACATGCCCGGCTGATAATCTTTCGGCGGGCCGCCCACGTCGCCTTTGAGCGGCTGTCCCTCGACGGTCGCCTGCGTGCGCGCGCCGCCCGGCACGACCTGTGCTAACTCGGCCTGCGCGCCGTCCTGGCCGCTCTGCACCTTCTCTTCGACGTTCTGCTTGTTCGCGCCCGCGCTCGACTCGGCTTCGGCCAGCAGCGCCGAGATGTCTTCGTCCGGCTCGCCGATGATGGCGATGACCTGGCCGAGCGGCACGGTCGTGCCCGCGGGCACGAGTATCTTGCGCAGCACGCCCGTGGCGAGCGCCTGCGCCTCCATCGTCGCCTTGTCCGTGTCGATCTCGGCGAGCGGCTCGCCCGTGCTCACCCGGTCGCCCTCGTTCTTCAGCCAACGCGCCAACTGGCCCTCTTCCATCGTCGGCGACAGTTTCGGCATGACCACTTGCGTTGCCATTGGTTCCCTCAGCAGTCAGGAGTCAGGAGTCAGAAGCCAGAAGAAGAAAGCCGGAAGACGGAAGAGAGAAGGCCGGTTTTCCTTCTGGCTTCTGACTCCTGACTCCTGACTCCTTCACAGATACGCTACCTCGCGCACGGCCGCGACGATGCGCTCCACGTCGGGGAGCGCGAGCTTTTCGAGGTTGCGGGCGTAGGGCATGGGGGCGTCCGCGGCGGAGACGCGCTTGACGGGTGCGTCCAGGTGGTCGAAGGCGCGCTCGGCGATCTGCGCGCTCAGCTCCGCGCCGACGCCGCAGAACGGGTGCGACTCTTCGGCGATGACGACGCGGTTCGTCTTGCGCACCGAGCGCAGGATCGTCTCGGTGTCGAGCGGGCGGATGGTGCGCGGGTCTATGACCTCGACCGAGACGCCCTGCTTCTCCAACTCCTCCGCCGCCTTCAACGCGAGCGGGACGGTCAGCGAGCGCGCGACGATGGTCGCGTCCGTGCCCTCGCGCTTCACGTCCGCGACGCCGAGCGGGACGACGAACTCCGGGTCGTCCGGCACTTCGCCCTTGTTGCCGTACATGCGCTCCTGTTCGAGAAAGATGACCGGGTCGTCGTCGCGGATCGCGCTCTTGAGCAGCCCCTTCGCGTCCGCCGCCGTCGAAGGCATGACGACTTTGAGACCCGGAAAGTGTGCGTACCAGGATTCGAGCGCCTGCGAGTGCTGCGACGAGACCTGGAAGGCCGAGCCGTTCGGGCCGCGGAAGACGATGGGGATTTTGAACTGCCCGCCCGACATGTAGAGCATCTTCGCCGCCGAGTTGATGATCTGATCGGTGGCGAGGATCGAGAAGTTGAAGGTCATGAACTCGATGACCGGCCGCAGGCCCACCATCGCCGCGCCCACGCCGAGGCCCGCGAAGCCCAGTTCCGTGATCGGCGAATCAATCACGCGCTTCTCGCCGAACTCTTCGAGCAACCCCTTCGACACCTTGTAAGCGCCCTGGTACGCGCCCACCTCTTCGCCCATCAGGAAGATGTTCTCGTCGCGCGCCATCTCCTCGCGCAACGCCTGATTCAATGCCTCGCGGATCGTGATAACGGCCATCCAAACCTCCAAAAGCAGTGACGAGTGACGAGCGACAAGTGACGAGCGGAAGACAAGTCCTTTAACTCGGCACTCGTCACTTGCCACTCGTCACTGTTTTATCGGCTGCGCGTAGATATGCGTGTACAGTTCTTCGGGGGCGGGTTCGGGGCTGCCATCGGCGAACTTGACGGCGCGTTCGACTTCGGCGCGGACGCGCGCCTCGATCTCTTTGAGCACGGCGTCGTCGAGCACCTGCTTCTGCTTGAGGCTCTCGGCGAAGACCTTGACGGGGTCGCGCTCCTGGTACTTCTCGATCTCGGCCCGCGTGCGGTAGTTGCCGGGGTCGGACATGGAGTGGCCCATGAAGCGGTAGGTGCGCACCTCGATGAGCGAGGGCAGCGACTCGTCGCGCGCGCGGTCGGCGGCGCGCTTCGTCGCCTCGTAGACGGCGAGCACGTCCATGCCGTCCACGAACTCTGAGGCCAGCCCGTAGGCGCACGCCTTCTGCGACACGTCGCTCTGCGACATGGCGCGCGCGAGCGACGTGCCCATGCCGTACTGGTTGTTCTCGCAGACGTAGATGCACGGCAGCTTCCAGAGTTGCGCCATGTTGAGCGACTCGTGGAAGACGCCCTGGTTCACGGCCGCCTCGCCGAAGTAGACGACCGAGACCTGCCCCGTGCCCTTGTACTTGGCGGCGAAGGCGACGCCGGTGGCGAGCGGAATCTGCCCGCCGACGATGGCGTGCCCGCCGAGGAAGTGGTTGTCGCGGTCGAACAGGTGCATCGAGCCGCCCTTGCCCGCGGAGCAGCCGCCCGCGCGCCCGAACAGTTCCGCCATCACTTCGTCGGGCGACGTGCCGCGCGCGAGCGCGTGCCCGTGGTCGCGGTAGCTGGTCATGAGGTAGTCGTCGGCGCGCAGGGCGGCGATGGAGCCGACGGCGACGGCCTCCTGCCCGATGTAGAGGTGGCAGAAGCCGCCGATCTTGCCGAGCGTGTAGGCCTCGGCCGCCTTCTCCTCGAAGCGGCGGATGAGGATCATCTGGTAGAGCATGTCGAGCAGCGTCTGCTGGTCGAGCGCCGCGATGGAGGCGTGCTGGTGCTGCTGGCGCTCGCGGTGCTCGGCGCGTAGCTCGTCATGGCTCACGGCGTCCGGCTCGGCGGCGACGCCCGCGGCCGCGCCCTCCGCGCCCGCGTCGCGCGGCTTCAAAGGTGTCACTTTCAGTTCGCTCATCTCGCCCACACTCTCCGCGCACGAAACACCCGGCGCGACACGTCGGCTGGCAACAGCGCGGCGCGCGTTCGGTGACTCGAAGAAAACTGGTGAATACGCGGCGGATTATACGCGAGGCGCGCGGCACACGCAAAAGCACGCCCCGAAACGGTGAGAGCCGGCGCGGAAACGTCGCGTTCCGCGCCGGCTCGTCTGTTTGATGGGGCTTGAGATTATTGCTGAGCCGGCGTCAGCGCAGCGCCTCGAAGGGCACGACGTTGTGGGCGGGGGCGGGCGTGTGGCGGCGCGCCTGTTGGTCGCGGCGCACGTTGCGCGCGGCCGCGTCGAGCAGTTCTTCGCCCGTCTCGCCGTCTTCGGGGTAGCAGGCGATGCCGACGCTCGCGGAGACCTGCGCCGTGCGCCCCGTCCGCACGGTGAACTCGTGCGCCTCGACGGCGGCGCGCACACGTTCGGCGACGACTTGCGCCGCGGCCGCCGACGCCGCCGGCATGATCGCGACGAACTCGTCGCCCGCGTAGCGCGCCAGTATGTCCATCTGCCGGAGTTGGCTTTTGACGACGGCGGCGACGCCCGCGAGCACGCGGTCGCCGACGCCGTAGCCGTGCGCGTCGTTGAGCGCCTTGAAGTCGTCGAGGTCGAGGCGGAGGACTGTGAGCGGCTCGCGCTGGTGGCGCTGGCATTCGGCGAGGCGCTGTTCGAGCATGAGGTGGAGCGAGCGCGCGTTGGGCAGGTCGGTCAGCGGGTCTGTGAGCGCGCTCTCGCGCGTGCGCTCGTAGGTGAGCGCGTTGTTGAGCGCGGGCGCGGCGTGCTGCGCGACCGATTCGAGCAGACGCACCTGCTCGGTCGTGTAGGCGGTCTGCGTCTGCGAGTAGAGCGTGAGCGCGCCGAACGCGCCGTCGTCGCGCACGAGCGGCGCGACGAGCGCGCCCTTGATCTTCGCCGCCGCTTCGGGCGCGACGCCGACCAGATCGAGTTCCACGGGCCGGTTGCACATCGTGCGGGCGTTGGCGATGACCCAGCCCGTCAGCCCCTCGCCGGGCGCGACGCGGCGGTGCGCGAACGCGTCTGCGTCCGCGCCCGCGACGTGCGCCGCGTAGGCGCGGCCCGCGCGCTCGTCGAGCAGGTAAATGACGCAGGTGTCGAAGGGGACGATGGCGCGGAGCTTACTCGTGACGAGCGTCGCCGTGTCTTGCAGGTTCAGGGACGAGCCGATGGTCTGCGCGATCTCGTGCAGGGCGAAGACCTCGCGTTGCGCCGCGGCGATGGAGCGGAAGCCTGCGTGCTCGTCCGTCGGCGCGTCGTGCGCGGGCGCGGCCGGAACGGCGGCGCGCGCGTGTGGCGTCGTGCCGGCGTCGGTCGCGTCGTCGTCGGGCGCGGAGCATGAGAGGGCGGCGGGTTCGTCGTCCTGCACCTGCTCGCGTCTGTCCTGCTCGGCGAGGAGTTGATCGAACTGGGCGACGTGGCGGCCGAACAACTCGACGACGCGCGGGTCGAAGGAAGTGCCCGACATGCGGCGCAGGAGCGCGAGCGAGTCGGCGCGCGTCATGCCGACGCGGAAGGGGCGGTCGCAGCGCGTCGCGTCGTAGAAGTCCACGACGGCGATGATGCGCGCGACCAGCGGAATCTGCTCGCCGCGCAGGCCCGCCGGGTAGCCCGTGCCGTCCCAGCGCTCGTGGTGGTGGCGGACGATCTCTTCGACCGGGTAAGGGAAGCCGACGCGGCGGACGATGTCGCCGCCGACCGCCGTGTGCGTCTTCATCTTCTCGAACTCGGCCGTCGTGAGCTTGCCCGGCTTGTTCAGAATGTAGTCGGGCACGACCAACTTGCCCACGTCATGCAGCAGCGCCCCGGCGCGCAGCGCCAGCAACTCCGGCTCGGAGACGCCGAGCAGCTTGCCGAGTTCGAGCGCGTAGGTCTGCGTGCGGCGGACGTGCCCGTGCGTGGTCTGATCCTTGGCGTCAATGGCGATGGCGAGCGACTCGACGGTGCTGAGGTGCAGGTCTGCGAGTTGGTGCGCGCGGCGCAGGCGTTCGGCCGCGGCGCGTTCGAGCGCGGCGACGCGCCGCCGTTGGAGGCTGTGGAGCAGGTAGACGACGCCGAGCAGCGATAGTCCGAGGGCGAAGTAAATTGGCGGCATGGGCTGTGTCGCGAGCGGGCTAAACGTGCCGGTCTGTGGGTGCGCCGCGGGAGGCGGGTTTCCAATCTTCTTGCCAACAACGTTGGCAAAAACACAATAGCGATTATCCCGCACGGGGTCAAGCCCATTTCTCTCCGCGTCCTTTGCGGTTAAGACTGGGGATTTAACCGCAAAGGAGGCAAAGGAGGGCCGCGAAGGGGCGCAAAGAGTGGGCGCACGAGGTCTAACAGTTGGCTCGTTCTGGGCTTGGGCTTGACTGCAATGAAAAAATCGTGTATTCCGGCGTCACCGAGTGCTAGACTGCACAAGAAGCAACACTTTGCACGCTCAACTGACCTTGGCCGTGGCCGCGCGCGTGCGCCCCGGCCGGGGCTTGGGGCGCGCGCCGTCACGTCCGCGTAGCGCGGGCGCACGCCGCGCGGCTCTCAAGTAGACCAAGACCCTATGGGGCAACAGGAGGATTAGCGATGCGACGGACTTTGGCTCTGCTAACCGTGCTGGCGCTGGTCGGCATCTGGGTGGGCTGCACCACCGCCGACAACACCAACGCGGTGAACAACGCGAACACGACGACTACCACGACCACGACCACCGGCACGACCACCACCAGCACGCCCGCGACGACCACGACGCCGGTCAACACGAACGCGAACGCGAACGGGCCCACGAACGCCAACAATCACAACATGGCCGGGAACGCCAACAACGCCAACCACAACATGGCCGGGAACGCGAACAACGCGAACCGCCCCAACACCAACGCCAACATGGCGCACAACACCAACAACCGGAACACGCCCTGAGCGCGGCGTCTCGTTCCAAGCTACGTCGAAGGCGCGTCCGAACTGTGCTCCGGCGCGCCTTTCGTCTTAACAGGGCTGAGTTCGTAGATGTCGCACTGAGATGGAGGAGCGGCCCCGCTACCGCTACATCGTGGACGCGCAGGCGGCCGCGGAGGCGCTCGCGCCTTTGGCGGCCGCCGCCGTGGTCGGGTTCGACACGGAGACTTACTGGGACAGGGACGCGAAGCAGAACCGCGCCACGCTCGTGCAGGTCGCGCCGCCGGGCGGCGAGGCTGTGGTCGTGGACGTGCAGGCGACGGGCGTAGAGGTCGTGCGCCCGCTGGTCGAGTCGCCAGCGGTCGTGCTGGCGGCGCACAACGCGCGCTTCGACGAGTTGGTGCTCTTGGGCGCGGGGCTGCGGCCCGCCTCTTTCATAGACACCTTGCGGCTCGCGCGCACGGCCTTGGCGCTGCCGTCCTACAGCCTGGCGGCCGTCGTCGAGCACCTGTTCGGCCGACCTCTGGACAAGAGCTTGCAGAATTCAAACTGGCGGCGGCGGCCGCTGACGCGCGCGCAGCTTGAGTACGCCGCGACCGACGCGCAGGTGACGTTGCTGGTCTACGAAGAACTGCGGCGGCGCTTGGAGGCGGCGGGCAAGTGGGCGGCCGCCGAGCGCGGGGCGCTGTTGACGGGCGAGCCGCCACAGCAGCGCACGCGCCGCCGCCTCAAGCCGAAGACGCCGCCGCCCGTCCTCTCCGCGGCCGAGAAGCGCGTCGTCACGCGGCTGAAGAAGTGGCGCTTGGAACGCGCCTTCGCGCAGCGCGTGCCCGCCTACATGGTCTGCTCCGACCGCACGCTGGAAGAACTCGCCCACACGCGCCCCGACACGCTCGACGCGCTCAGAAGCGTCTACGGTCTCGGCGAGTCCAAGATCACACTCTTCGGCGACGACCTACTCGCCGCCCTCCGCGCCGCCTTCACCGACTGAGCGACCGCATGCCGCGTCGAGTTGGGCGGCCAACTCGGCGGGCGTCGTGACGGGCTGGCGGCAGGTGTAGTGCTCGCAGACGTAGGCGGTCGGGCGGCCGCCGAGCGCGGGGCGTTCGCGGAGCAGCGGGACGAGTGCGGCGGCCTGCGCGTCGCCCTCCGCCGCTTGCGCGACGACCTTGTTGGGCAGGTAGCGCCGCCACACTTCGCGCGCGAGTGCACGCGTCTCTGCGGCCTCAGGGTCGCCGACGAGTGCGATCTCACGCGGCGCGGCGAGGTGGAAGTCGAGCGCGCAGAGGAGGCGGCCGAAGGCGGACGGGTAGCGCGCCAGCGCGTCGTGTATCAGGCGGAAGACGGTGACGGCGCGGCGCTGATAATCTTGTCTGTCCGCGAGCATGGCCAGGCGCAGCAGCACGTCGGCGGCGACCGAGTTGCCCGATGGCGTGGCGTTGTCGTAGAAATCTTTCTGCCGCACGATCAACTGCTCGCCGCCGCGCGCCGTGTAGAAGAAGCCGCCTTCGGCCTCGTCCCAGAACTCGGCGCACATCTCATCCGCGAGCGCGAGCGCGGCTTCGAGCCAACGGAGCGTGCCGGTCGCCTCGTAGAGCGCGAGCAGCCCGCGCGCGGCGCAGGCGTAATCGTCGAGGAAGCCGGGCTGCTTGGCCTGTCCGTCCTTGTAGACGTGCAGGAGCACGCCGTCGCGCCTGGCGGTCGTCAGCAGAAACTCCGCGTTGCGCTCGGCCAGCGCGCGGTAGTCTGCGCGCTCAAGCACGGCGGCCGCCTCCGCGTAGGCGTGCAGCATCAGCCCGTTCCACGCCGTCAACACCTTCTCGTCGCGCCCCGGCTTCACGCGCCGCTCGCGCGCCTCGAAGAGCACGCGCCGGCCGCGCGCCATGACCTCGTTTAACTCTTCAACGCTGACGTTCGCCTCGCGCACCACCGTCTCGGCGGCGCGCGGCACGTGCAGTATGTTCGCCTCCTCGAAGTTGCCCGCCTCGGTCGCGCCGTAGTAGGCGCAGAAGAGCGCGGCGTCATCGTCGCCGAGTAAACTCTTGATCTCTGCCACCGACCAGACGAAGAACTTGCCCTCGACGCCTTCCGAGTCGGCGTCCTGCGTCGAGTAGAAGCCGCCGCCCGCGTCCGTCATCTCGCGCGCGACGTAGTCGAGCGTCTCCTCGCAGACGCGGCGGAAGAACGCGTCGCCCGTCGCCTGATGGACGTGCAGGTAGACGCGCGCGAGTTGCGCGTTGTCGTAGAGCATCTTCTCGAAGTGGGGCACGAGCCAGCGCGCGTCGGTCGAGTAGCGGTGGAAGCCGCCGCCGAGCTGATCGTAGAGACCGCCCTCGGCCATGCGCCGGCAGGTGTGCGTGACCATCTCAAGCACGCCCGCGTCGCCTGTGCGTCGGTACGTGCGCAGCAGGAATTCGAGCTGCATCGGGGCGGGGAACTTGGGCGCGTGGCCGAAGCCGCCGAGCCGGCGGTCGTAGGTGCGCGCCATCGCGCGCGCCGCCGCGTCGAGCGTCGCGGTGTTGGGCGTCGCGCCCGACTCGCTCGTCGTGTTCATGCGGCGCAGCTCTTGCAGGATGCTCGCGGCGGTCGCGCCCACGCCTTCGGGGTCTTGCTTGTAAGCCTCGGCGACCGCGGCGAGGACGCGCGGGAAGCCGGGCAGGTTGTGGCGATCCGCGGGCGGGAAGTACGTGCCGCCGTAGAAGGGCACGAGGTCGGGCGTGAGGAAGACGGTCATCGGCCAGCCGCCGTGCCCCGTCATCAACTGCACCGCGTTCATGTAGACCTGATCGAGATCGGGCCGCTCCTCGCGATCCACCTTGATGTTGACGAACAACTCGTTCATCAGCCGCGCGATGCCTTCGTCCTCGAACGACTCGCGCTCCATCACGTGACACCAGTGGCAGGCCGAGTACCCGATGCTCAACAGGATCGGCTTGTCCTCGGCGCGCGCCCGCGCCAGCGCCTCCGCGCCCCACGCGTACCAGTCCACGGGGTTGTGCGCGTGCTGCAACAGGTACGGGCTGGTCTCCCGCGCGAGCCGGTTCGTGTGCTTGTGCTCCGCCATCTTAAGTGTCCCTCGCTTGTTCGGCTGTGCCCCGATTCTAACCCCCGGTCGGCGTTGTGCGAAACGGGCCGCTGTTCTGTTATACTCGGCCGACTGAATGACCATTCATTTTTACGGAACGATCAATGCATGACGCCGCGGCGGCGACGCGGCGCGAGGAGTGTTGATGGAGCGAGAGAGCTTGGAGATGGACGTGGTGTTCGTCGGTGCGGGGCCGGCGAACTTGAGCGGGGCGCTGCACTTGGCGCGGCTGGTGAAGGCGCACAACGAGGCGGTCGCCGCCGGCAAGCGCGAAGGCCAGCCGCTCGGCGAGATCGAGATCGGCGTGATCGAGAAGGGCGCGGCGGTCGGGGCGCACATACTGTCGGGCGCGGTCATGGACCCGCGCGCGCTGCGCGAGTTGATGCCCGATTTCGTCGAGCGCGGCGCGCCGTTGGAGTCGCCGGTCAAGGAAGACTTCTTCCTGTACCTGACGAAGGCGCGCGCGCTCCGCTCGCCCGTCACGCCGCCGCCGCTCAAGAACCACGGCTACTACATCGTCTCGCTCAACAAGCTGACCGCTTGGCTCGGCGAGCAGTGCGAGGCCGAGGGCGTCAACATCTTCCCCGAATTCCCCGGCGCGGAGATGCTCTACGACGAGCACGACCGGGTCGTCGGCGTGCGCACCGGCGACAAGGGCGTTGACAAGGAAGGGAAGCCGAAGGCGAACTTCGAGCCGGGCGTTGACCTGCTGGCGAAGGTCACTGTCCTGGGCGAAGGCCCGCGCGGCTCGCTCACGAAGCAACTCGCGCAGCGGTTGAACCTGAACGAAGGGCGCGAGCCGCAGGTCTACAGCCTCGGCATCAAGGAGCTTTGGGAGTTGCCCGACGAACGCTACCCGGCGGGGCGCGTCACGCACACGCTCGGCTACCCGTCCGATCCGCACACCTACGGCGGCGGCTGGATTTACGGCCTACAGAACCGCGTCGTCAACCTCGGCTACGTCACGGGTCTCGACTACCGCGACCCTCTGCTCGACCCGCACGCCGAGTTTCAACGCTTCAAGCAGCACCCGTTCGTCGCGAAGCTGCTCGAAGGCGGCAAGCTCCTGCGCTACGGCGCGAAGACCATCGCCGCGGGCGGCTACTACGCCATGCCCAAGCTCTACGCCGACGGCGTGTTGCTCACGGGCGACTGCGCCGGCTTCCTCAACTCGCAACGCCTCAAGGGCATCCACACGGCGATCAAGAGCGGGATGCTCGCCGCCGAGACGATCTTCGCGGCGCTGCTCGCGGGCGACTACTCGGCCAAACAACTCGCGCGCTACAACGAGTTGGTCGAGCAGAGCTGGATCACGCCGGAGTTGCGCCGCGTGCGCAACTTCCACGCCGGCTTCAAGCGCGGGCGCTGGCTCGGCATGGCGAACGCCGGTCTACAGTTCGTCACCGGCGGGCGCTCCTGGGGGCTGTTCGACCGCGCCCGCGCCGAGCCGGGGCACGAAGTTATGGGCAAGCTCGCCGACTACGGCTACAAGGGCGACCAGATCGAGCAGCGCTACGACGGGCTGCGCTTCGACGGCAAGCTGACCTTCAACAAACTCACCGACGTGTACCACGCCGCCGTCGGGCACGACGAAGATCAGCCGGCGCACCTGCACGTCTTAGACACCGACATCTGCGCGACGCGCTGCGCCGAAGAGTACGGCAACCCGTGCCAGCGCTTCTGCCCGGCGGCCGTCTACGAGATGGTCGAGGACGGCGCGAGCGGGCGGCGGCGCTTGCAGATCAACTTCTCCAACTGCGTCCACTGCAAGACCTGCGACATCATGGACCCGTACCAGATCATCAACTGGGTCACGCCCGAAGGCGGCGGCGGCCCCGACTACAAGAATATGTGAGGACAGAAGCCAGGAGTCAGAAGCCAGCAGCCAGAAGGAAAGCCACGCTCTCTTTATTCTGGCTGCTGGCTTCTGACTCCTGGCTTCTCACCGTTTGGTTCTATGCAGCTTGCCCCGGAGGCGCACGCGCGGCTTGAGCGGTTCCTGCGGGTCTCTCTGCGGGACGAGGGGCTGCGGCTGCCGGCGGTGGCGGTGCATACGGGGCGCGTGGCCGGGGCGTTGACGCGCGTGCTGCGTGTGGGCGCGATCACGTTCGGGCGGCACGTCTTTCTAGCGCCCGCGTGGTGCGCGCGGGGCGCGGACGGGGCGGTGCGCGTGCCGGGGTGGCTGGTCGCGCACGAGGCGGTGCACGTCGTGCAGTACCGGCGGGCGGGCGCGGCGCGGTTCCTGTGCGCGTACCTGGGCGAATACGCGCGGCAGGTGTGGCGCGGGCCGGGCCGGCCGGGGGCGCGGCACGCGCGCGCCTACCGCGCCATCAGGTTCGAGGCGGAGGCGTTCGCCGTCGAGACCGCCTACCGCGAGCAGGCCGCGCGCTTCGAGGCGCTCACGTTGCGTTAACGAACGTAAGAAGCTGTTTGAAAAAGTGGCCTGCGGCTCACTCTTTTTCGATGAGCGTGAAGCTGATTTTGCCCTGTTGCACTTCTTCGAGAGCGATGCGGGTGGGCTTGTGGCGCTGTAGGTCTAGCTCGACGCGCGGGCGCGCGCCGCGCTGCAACTGCTTGCTGCGCTGCGCCGCGACGATGATCATCCGGTACTTCGAGTCGAGCTGCGGCGTGGCCTGCTCCGCCGCCTCGGTCTCGTGCTCCGCCTGTTCCGCTTTTACTTTCGACATATAGTTATCAAATGCCCCCGCGGGCCAGTCTGTCATTATTCCTAATAAAAGTGGGGCGCGCAAGTTGCCGCGCGTCAATCGGCCGCGGCCGGGTCGGGGAAAGTGTCGAGCACGCGCCGCGCCAGCGCCTCCTGGTGCGCCCGCTCGGCGCGCGCCGCGTAGATGATCGCGGCCAACTGCGCCGCCGCGCGCTCCACCTCGTCGTTCAAGACCACGTAGTCGAACTCGCGGTAGTGCTCGACCTCCGCGCGCGCGTTCCTGAGCCGGATGGCCAGATCGTCCAGGCTCTCGGACTTGCGCGCGATCAGGCGCACGCGCAAGACCTCGAACGACGGCGGCAGGATGAAGACGCTCACGGCTTCGAGCGCGAGCGCGCGCACGGCGGCCGCGCCCTGCACGTCTAATTCCAAGATCACGTCGCGCCCCGCGGCCAGCTCCGCCTCGACCACGGGGCGCGAGGTCGCGTAGTAGTTGCCGTGGACGACCGCCCACTCGATGAACTCGCCGCGGGCGCGCGCCGCCAAAAACTCCGCGGGCGTGACGAAGAAGTAGTGGACGCCGTGCGCCTCGCCCGTGCGCGCCGGGCGCGTCGTCCAGGAGACGGAGTAGCCGAGGCCGGGCACTTCGGGCAGGATGCGCCGGATGAGCGTGCCCTTGCCGCCGCCCGACGGCGAACTGACGACGAACAGGATGCCGCGCGCGCCCTCGGTCTGCGCCGCCGCCGTCTCCGCTGCCTCACTCAACGTTCTGTACCTGCTCCCGCAGTTTCTCGACCTCGGCCTTGATGCTCAGCGCCGCCTCTTTGATCGCCACGTCCGTGGACTTCGACAAGACGGTGTTGGCCTCGCGGTTCAACTCCTGCGACAGAAAGTCGAGCCGCTTGCCCAACTCGCCCGCGCCGTCGAGGCCGGCGCGGAACTGCTGCACGTGGCTGCGCAGCCGCGCCAACTCCTCCGAGATGTCGCTGCGGTCGGCCAGATAAGCGACCTCCTGCGCGAGCCGCCCTTGATCGAGTTCGACGATCTCCAAGCCGTCGCGCGCGAGCAGTTCGCTGATGCGGCGTTGCAGGCGCGCGCGGTAGCTCTCGACCATGCCGGCGGCGACGGCTTCGATGATCGGCAGTTGCGCCTCGATGTTGTCGAGCCGCGTGCGCATCTCGGCGGCGAGCGCCGCGCCCTCCTGCTCGCGCATCCGGTTCAGTTCCGCCAACGCCTCGGCGAGCGCCTGCTCGACCGCCGCGATCATCTCTTCGCTCAGACCGCCGTCGCGGACGGGCTGCATCGCGCCGGGCAGACGTGCCAGCACGTTCACGTCCGGCTCGCCCTTCAAGGCGAACTCCTGTTGCAGCTCGCGCATGGCCGCGATGAAGCCGGCGACGAGCGGCTTGTTGACTTCGTAGGCCACGTCGGCCGAGCGGTCGAAGGCGATACCAACGTCCACGCGCCCGCGCGCCAACTGCTCGCCGATGCGGCGGCGCACGAGCGCCTCGACGCTCGCCATGTCCGCGCCGAGCCGCAGGTGTATGTCGAGGAAACGGTTGTTGACGGTCTTCAACTCGACCGCGACGCTGAACTTCTCGCCCGCCGCCGCCCCCCGCCCGAATCCGGTCATTGAGCGCATAACAGGAAAGCAGTCAGTAGTCAGGAGCCAGAAGCCAGAAGAGAGAAGCGGCACTTTACCTTCTGGCTCCTGGCTCCTGACTACTGACTGCTGATCGTGACCTCCTCTTCTTCCTCCTCCGCGAATTGCAGTTCGTAGAGGCGTTTGTAGGTTCCGCTGCGGGCGAGCAGGTCGGCGTGCCTGCCCGCCTCGACGATGCGGCCGCGCTCGATGACGACGATCAGGTCGGCGCGGCGCACGGTCGAGAGCCGGTGCGCGATGACGATGGCCGTGCGGTCGCGCATCAGGTTGGCGAGCGCCTGCTGCACGAGCCGCTCGCTCTCGGTGTCGAGCGCGGAGGTGGCTTCGTCTAAGACGAGCACGGAGGCGTTCGCCAGCACGGCGCGGGCGATGGCGAGGCGCTGGCGCTGCCCGCCCGACAGGAAGATGCCGCGCTCGCCGACGATGGTGTCGTAGCCTTGCGGCAACTCGGCGATGAAGTCGTGCGCGAAGGCGACGCGCGCCGCCTCTTCGACCTCGCGGTCGGGCGCGTCGGGCCGGCTGTAAGAGATGTTGTAGCGCACCGTGTCGTTGAAGAGCACGGTCTCCTGCGTGACGATGGCGATGTGCGTGCGCAAAGATTCGAGCCGCGCGGCGCGCAGGTCTGTGCCGTCCCAGAGCACCGCGCCGTCGGTCGCGTCGTGGAAGCGCGGGATCAGTTTCGTCAAAGTGGACTTGCCGCCGCCCGACTCGCCGACGAGCGCGACGACCTGCCCCGCGGGGATGCGCAAGCTTACGTGGCGCAGGACGGGCCGCCCCTCGTTCGCGTAGTGGAACGACACGTCGCGCAGTTCGATGGCGTCGCGCAAGGGCGCGAGCGCGACGGCGTCGGCGCGCTCCGGCATCTCGCGTTGCTCGTCGAGCACCTCCCAGACGTGGCGCGCGGCGGCGATGGCAATCTCCATCGCGTTGTGCAGGCGCGAGAGCTTGCGCATCGGGTCGTAGGAGGAGAAGAGGAAGAAGAGGAACGTGAGAAACTGCGCGGTGTTCATCCGCCCGGCCATGATCTCGCGCTGCCCGAAGTAGAGCAGGACGGCGACCGCGACGACGCCGATCATCTCGATGGCGGGCGGCGCAAAGCCCGTGATCTTCGAGGCGCGCAGGTTGGCGCGCACGATCTGGCGCGCGACCGTGGCGAAGCGCGTCTGCTCGCGCGCCTCGGCCCGGTACGCTTTGACGATGGTCTGGTTGGCGAGTGCTTCCTGCGCCGTGTCCACGAGTTGCTGGCTGCCTTCGTAGGCGTCGCGCGCGAGGTTGCGCAGGGAGCGGCCGAAGTTGGCCGTGAGCCAGGCGATGACGGGCGCGATGATGAGCGAGCCGAGCGTGAGCCGCCAGGAGAAGTAGAACGAGGCGGCGAGGAAGGCGACGAGCGCGAAGCTCTCGCGCAGCATGTCGCGCAGGGTGCTCGTCACCGCGGCCTCGATGGCGGCGGCCGAGGAGACGAGGCGCGAGACGAGGTAGTTCGTGCGGTGGCGCTCGAAGAAGTCGGCCGACTGCTTGAGCAGGTGCGCGTACAGGTCTCGGCGCAGGCGCAGCACGGACTCCTGCCCGATGCGCGCCATCAGGTAGGTCGAGAAGTATTCGGCGACGCCCTTCGCCACGGTGAAGGCGATGAGCAGGATGGCGATGCTGCGCCAGGCGGCGAAGCCGGATTCGGGGATGAGGCGTTGGAGCGAGAAGAGGGTCTCGCTGCGGTGGCCGGGGCCGCGCGTGCCGTTCAAGGCCTGATCGAAGATGGGCACGACGAGCGCGTTGATGGCGCTTTGCAGCGCCGCGCCCGCGAGCATCGCGACGGTCGCCAGCGTGAACTTGCCCCAGTGCGGTCGGAGGTAAGTTAGGAGTCGCCGCAGGTCTCGCATCGTCGCACGCGCTGTCGTTCGCCCGCCTTGGTTCGCCGGTGGAAGTTAAAGAGTTGTCGCCCGCCGCTACGGTCTCAGACTATACGGACAGCCGCGACGGGGCGTCAAGGAACGACTGGGAGCGCGCCCGGCGTGGGGTGATTTTGTTACGTCGGCCGCGGGCCGCCACTTTTCCCCTTTGCCCTGCGGCCGTTTGGCCTATAATGCACGCAACCCTGATGGCAGTTGCCGTGCCGCGTCGCCCCGGACGCGGCCCCTGTAGAGCAAGGGGACACAGACAATCCGTGAAGCGTAAAATCCTGATCGTGGACGACGACGAATCTTTGCGCCCGCTGCTGGCGGGCTACCTCCGCCGCGCCGGCTACGAGGTGGACGAGCAAGACAACGCCGAAGCCGCGTTGCCCCTCGCGCAGTCCGGTTCATACGACTGCTTCATCTTCGACGTGACGATGCCCGGCATGAACGGGTTTGAGTTGATGCGCCGTTTGCGCGAGCGCGACGTGCAGACGCCCGCCATGTTCCTGACCGGGCAGGACGAGATTGACGCCAAGGTGGCCGGCTTTCAGGCCGGCGCGGACGACTACCTCGCCAAGCCCTTCGACCCGCGCGAACTCGAAGTGCGCGTCGAGGCGCTGCTGCGCCGCTCGGGCCGCGCGCCCGTCGAGCCGGAGGCCGGCGACAAGCAGCGCATCGAGATCGGCGATCTCGTCATAGACAAGCGCCGGCACGAGGTCTTGCTCGGCGGTCACCCGGTCGAGCTGACGCCCCTGGAGTTTCAGATACTCGAACGGCTGGCGAGCGAACCCGGCCGCGCGTGGTCGCGCAACGACCTGCTCGATCAGGTCTGGAGCACGGACTACGAGGGCTACCAGCGCAACGTAGACCCGCACATCAACCGCCTGCGGCAGAAGATCGAAGCCGACCCCAAAAACCCCCGCTACGTCCTGACCGTACGCGGCGTCGGCTACAAACTCAATGACGCCTTATGAACAACAACCCCCGCCCCAACGCGTCCCGCTACCTGCTCATCGTTCTGAGCCTCGTCCTGTGCGCCGCCGCGACGCACGCGCAACGCCGCGCGCCCGCCAAGACCGGTCAGCGCAAGGGCGCGCAAGCTAAACCCACACAGACGCCGGCCAAGACCGAACCGTCGCCTGCTAAACCCGGCGCGACGCCGGGCGCGGCGGCCGATCAGCCGCAGGCGACGGCCTCCGGTAAGCAGGTCATGATCCGCTGGCGCGGGCGCGCGGGCGTCAACCGCTACCGCTTGCAGGTGGCGCGCGACCGCGACTTCCGCGACATCGTCTTCGACCGCGCGGTCGTCGGTCTCGAAGCGCAGGTCGAGTTGCCGCCGGGCGACAACTTCTTCTGGCGCGTCGCCCCGGCCGCGCAGGAGACGGGCGAGTATTCCGCGCCCACGCCGGTCGGCATGGCCGAAACCGCGCCGGGCGCGGCCGAGAACGCGGGCGGCACGGGCCAGCCCGCGGGCGTGCTGCGCTCGCCGACGGACGTGGGCTGGCAGGCTTTGACCGGCGAAGTGTTGCGCCCGCAAGGGGCGCTGCTGCGCGGGCCGAATACGCCCGACATCATCGCCGTCAACACCGACGGCATGGTCTTCGCGCTCGACGGCACGAGCGGCGCGGCGCTCTGGTCTGCGCGCTACCGCCCACAGGCGCGGGCCGGCGACCCGCCCGCGCGCCCCGCCGCGCTGTTCACGCCCGTCTTCGTCCACCCGGCCGAGGGCGCGAAGGCGCTGGTCGTGGCCGCGTTCGACGGCGGCGTGCGCGCGCTCGAAGGCGAGACCGGGCGCGAGTTGTGGCGCGCGCGGCTCGACGGCGCGGCGCTCAACGGCGTCGCGGCCGATCTGGACGACGACAAGATCGCGGCCGAGTTGGCCGTCGCCACCGACGAGCCGGCGCTCTACTTCTTCGACGCGCGCAGCGGCCGCCAGTTGAGCAAACAGAAACTCGACGGCGCGCTCGTCGGCGGCCCCGTGCCGTTCCTGACGCCGGACGCGCGCGGCGTCGCGCTCTCGCTCGCGGGCGGCATGATCGACGTGCGCAAGGCGGACGGCTCGCGCTTCCGCGCCGTCCGGTTCGACGTGGGCTTCACCACCCCGCCGATGGTCATATCGAGCGCCAACGGCGCGCTCGTCGTCGTCGGCACGGAGCACGGCATGTTGTTCCTCAACGGCACGGACATGCAGCCGCTCGGCAAGATCACGACCGAGGACGATAGCCCGCGCGGGCGCTTGGGCGGGGCCGATCTGAACCACGACGGCGTGGCCGAGATCGTCGCGCTGATGAAGTCGGGCAAGGTGATCATGGTGAACGCGACGGGGCACATCGCGTGGTCTGCGCCCGGCGCGACCGGCGCGTACGGGCCGCTCTTCGCCGACCTGAACGGCGACGGCACGCTCGACGTGCTCGTCGCTTCGGAGCGCACGTTCGCCGCCGGCTACGACGGGCGCAACGGCGCGTTGCTGTGGCAGGTGGACGATCCGAAGCCGGGCGCGGCGACGACCGGCAGCGTCACGGGCCTGCGCGCGCTCACCATCATCTTCCCCACGCCGGAGCGCGCGCTGATCGTGGGCGGCGACGCGGCGCGCTCGGCCGTCCGCGCCGTGGGCTTGCCCCTGCCGGCGCTAAAGACCGCCGCGAAGTAAGGCGCGGCGGGGAGGGAAGGAGTAAAAGGCTTGCCACTCTGGCGAGGGAAGGAGTAGACGGCTTGCCACTCTGGCTCCTGGCCGCGGCGCTGCTGCTCGCGTGGCTCGTCCTGCTCCTGCTCGGCAAGGGCGGCTTCATCCACATCCTCCTGCTCTGCGCCGCCGCCATCGCCCTCGTCCAATGGGTCGCCGACCGCCGCGCCAAACAAGGGATGAGGGATGAGGGATGAGTTAGAAGACAGGAGCCAGGAGTCAGAAGCCAGGAGACTAGAGCCAGGACAAGAAACCGGAACCCACCTATTCGTTCTGGCTCCTGGCTCCTGTCTTCTTCCTCCCTCCTCCCTCCTCCCTCCTCCTCATCCCTTTCCCGGCAACGGGGCGGCGCGCGGGGCGCATCAATGGAGAGGTGAGCGAGTTTTCAGGCCCGCGTGAACTGGCGCGGCCGGCCCCTTAAATCTTTTCACAGGAGCAGAAGTCCCATGACAGGTTTGCGCTCCCGTCTCCGTTTCGCCGCTTTCCTCTCGCTCGTCGCCGCGTGTGCGGCCGCGCCCGCCGTCGTGCGCGCGCAGGCCGACGCGCCGCGCGAGACCGTCGCCATCACCTACCCGCTCGATCAGTCGGTCACGCTCCGCTTCCGCGGCACGACCCGTCTGCCGCGCCTCACGGGCGAGGCGAAGGTCAAACGTTCGGGGCGGCGCAACACGCGCGTCGAGCTGAGCGTCGAAGACCTGCCGCGCGCCTCGGAGCTGGGCGGCGTCTACACGACCTACGTGCTGTGGGCCATCTCGCCCGAAGGGCGGGCCGACAACCTCGGCGAGATCAAACGCAGTGGCAGCCAGTTCATCAACTCGAAGCTCGACGTGACGACGCCGCTGCAAACCTTCGCCCTCATCGTCACCGCCGAGCCGCACTACCTCGTGCGCGGGCCGTCACGCATGGTCGTGTTGGAGAACCTGCCGCCGACGCGGCCCGGCGACGCGGCGGTCGAGACCGTCAACGTCCGCTACATCGGCAACACGAGCGACTACTTCAACGACCCGCGCGTGCCCGACGTGGCCAGCGCGGACTACACGCGCACGCCCACGTCGCTCCTCGGCGCGCGCCAGGCCATCAACCTCGCGCGCTACGTCGGCGCGGAGCGCGACGCGCCCGACGAGTTGCGCGACGCGCAAGCGAAGCTCGCCGAGGCCGAGAACGCTTGGCGCTTGCGCCAGGCCGACGAAGAGGTGGACGCGCTCGCGCGCCGCGCCACCGATCTGGGCGTCAAGGCCGAAGAGTTGGCCGCCGAGCGCAAGGCCGCGCGCCAGCGCCGCGAAGAGATCGCGCGCCGCGACCGCGCCATCCAGGAAGCCGAGCGCACCGCCGACAACGCGCAGTCCGAGATCGCCGAACTGAAGACCGCGCTCGAACGCGAGACGCACGCGCGCGAGTTGTCCGAGCGCGACCTGGCGAACGCCAACCAGCAGGTGCGCCAACTGCGCAGCGACCTCGCGCAGACGCGCGAAGAGTTACAGCGCATCCGCTCGGAGTCGGAAGACGCGCGTCTGCGGCTCGCGCGCATCGAGGGCGAGCGCGCGGCCGAGACCGCGCGGCGCGAGGCCGAGCAGCGCGCCGCGCAGCAGCGCGAGGCGGCCGCCGCCTTGCGTCAGGCGCTCACGCGCTTCGGCACGGTGCGCGACGGCGCGCGCGGCCCCGTCCTCGTCCTGCCCGACTCGCTCTGGGCTGGCGCGCGCGGCGCGGAACTCGCGCCCGCCGCCGCCGCCACCATCGAGCCGCTCGCCGCGCTGCTCGCCAACAACCCCGACTACCAGATCATCGTCGAGGCCTACACCGACAGCCGCGGCGACGCCGCGGCGCTCCGCCAACTCTCGCAGCAGCGCGCCGAGGCGCTCGCCGGCCAACTCGCCGCGGGCGGCGTTGACACCGCGCGCCTACAGTCGAACGGCTACGGCGCGGACAGCCCCGTCGCCCCCAACACCACGCCCGCCGGTCGCCAACGCAACCGCCGCATCGAAATCACCCTCGTCCCCCTCAACCAATCGAGCGCCGCGGCCACACCGTAAGAGCAGTGACGAGTGACGAGTGACGAGTGACAAGTTAAAGACCGTAAACCGTGACAGGTGACAGGTGACAGGAAAGAAAAGTTTTTTCCTGTCACCCGTCACGGCTTTTGTTTTATCCTGTCACTCGTCACCCGTCACTCGTCACGGCTTTTGATCCATGTCGCTGCTCGAAATCATCCAGCTAGTCGGCTACGCGCTCGGGGCGGCGCTGCCTCTGTGGCTGAGCCTGTTGCTGGCGCGGCAGCGGCGGCGGCTCGCGCCGCAGGAGCGCGTGCTGCTGGCGCTCGCCATCAGCATCGGCTTGTGGCACACGAGCAACCTGTTCATCGTCCTGCGCGCGCTGTTGGGCCTGGACGCGGCGCGCTGGGTCGGGCTGCTGCGCGCGGCCGACACGGCGGCGGTCGTCTCCATCACCTTCGCCTACTCGTTCCTGCTCCACGTCCACCTGCACCTCTGGGCCGGCGCGCGCGCGCGGCCGCTGACGCGCTTCGAGGGCGCGCGCGTCTACCTCTCCTACGTGCCCACGCTCTTCCTGCTCGTCGCCGTGCCGCACCTGTGGACGGGCGCGTACGCGCCGATGCTCACGAAGCTCTCGTTCTTCGTCCTGCCGTTCGGGCTGTGGGCGACTTACGTGCTCGGCCTCATCGCCGGCACGGACATCTTGATCGCGCGCATGTCCGCGTCGCCGTCCGAACGTCGCTTGATGCTGACGCTCGCCGGCTCGTTCGTCATCATCGCGGCGCTCTTGCTCTCGGTCTACGCGCTCGGCGTCGGGCGCGACAGCACGCTCGGCGTCTACCTCGTCACGCTCGGCAACCTCAGCTCGCTGCTGCCCACCGCGCTCATCGCGTACCACGTGTACCGCTACCGTTACCTTGAGCTGATCATCAAGGAGAGCCTGGTCGCGGCCGCGTTCGCCGCCGTCATCCTCGTCGTCTACCTCTACGGCATACGCACGGTCGAGACGTGGCTGACCGGGCGCTACCAGTTGCGCGCGGGCGTGGTCGAGGCGCTGCTGATTCTCGCGTTCGCGCTCTCGGCCGCGCCCTTGCGCGGCTGGCTCGAACGGCGCGTCCAACGCCTGTTCGCGCGCGAAGCGGCGCTCTACCGCGAGGTGGTGGCGCGCATCGGCGCGCGCCGCCGCGGGCACGAACAACTGCCCGCCTTCCTCCGCTTCATTGAGGCGCGCACGGCGCACGAGCTGGCCCTGCGCCGCGTCCGCTTCTACCTGTGGGACGATAAAACGCCCCCGTCCGATAACGCCGACGGAAATGCGCCAGCATTTCTGGTTGCAGGCGAGCAAGGGAACGGAGCGGCGGTCAGCAAGTCAGCGGTTGACGAAGCGATAGTTGATGAAGTGACCGTTGATGAAGCGACGCTTGACGAAGCGACGCTTGATGAAGCGACGGTTGGCGAGTCGAAGCCTGACCAATCGGCGGTTGACGGACTCAAGACTAACGGTCTTGACGCTGACGATCTTGACGCGGACAGTCTTAACGCGGACAGTCTTGACTTGGGCGGTGTTGACGCTGGCGGCGTGGACGCCGCCGGCGTGCCGGCGTGGGTGGCGCACGTGCTGGGCGCGGCGCGTGACGGCGTGTGCGAGGCGACCGAAGAGTTGCGCGCGCGCGAGTTCGAGTTGGCGTTCGTGCTTGAGCGCGACGAACAGGTGTTCGGGCTGATGCTCGTGGACGCGCCCGCCGCCGCGCTCACGCCCGAAGTGCGCGCCGTCCTGAGCGTGCTCGCCCGTCAGGTCGCGCTCGCGGTCGAAGACGCGCGCCTCGTCGAAGCCAACGTCCTGCTCGAACGCAAGCTCGCGCAGGGCGAGCGCCTCGCCGCGCTCGGCCAGATGGCCGCGGCCGTCGCGCACGAAGTCAAAAACCCGCTCTCCTCGATCAAGTCCATCGCGCAGGTCATGCGCGAAGACGAGCGCGTCGCCGCCGAGTACGGGCGCGACCTCGATCTGATCGTCGGCGAGACGGATCGCCTCGGCCGCAGCGTCACGCAACTGCTCAGCTTCGCCCGCCAGCCCCCGCCCGCCGGCCCCGCCGCCCGCGCGGACGAGCTGGCCCGCGCCCTCGTCGAACTGTTCCGCAACGAAGCGCGCGCCCGCTCCGTCCGCGTCCAGCTTGAAACGACTACGCGCGCCGTGCTCGCGGGCGCGCAGGCGGCGGCCGCGCGCGACGCGCTCTCGAACCTCTTGCTCAACGCATTGCAGGCCACGCCGCCCGGCGGGCGCGTGCTCGTCGAAGCGCGCGACGAAGAGACGACCCTCTGCTTCGCCGTCACGGACGAAGGCGGCGGCGTGCCCGCCGACCTGCGCGAGCGCATCTGGGAGCCTTTCTTCACCACGCGGCAGCGCGGCACGGGTCTCGGTCTCGCCATCGTGCGCAAGCGCATGAACGAGGCGGGCGGCAGCGCCCGGCTCGCACGCTCACGACGCGGCGCGGGCGCGCGCTTCGAGCTGCGCCTGCCCGCCGTGGCCGCCGAATTGCCTGTCGAGCCGACGGAAGCTCAACTCAGCGCCAACGGTGCGCCCAACTAAGGCGCGTCAGCGCGCCCAACAATGCGCCGACGGCGCAACCCAGGTAGATGACACAGACGAACCGATCCGACGACACACAACTGCGCGTCCTCATCGTGGACGACGAAGAGGCCGCGCGCTACGGCATGCGCCGCGCGCTCGCCGCCTTCGGCTACGAACTGAACGAGGCCGGCAGCACCGCGGAAGCCCGCGCCGCCATGCAGTCCGCCCCGCCCGATCTCTTGCTCCTCGACGTGAACCTGCCGGGGCAGAGCGGGCTTGAATTCCTCCGCGAACTGCAAACGCAGCCCGCGACCGCGCCGCTCGTCGTCATGATCACGGCGCACGGCTCCGAGCGCACCGCGGTCGAGGCGATCAAGGCCGGCGCGTACGACTACCTGCCGAAGCCCTTCGAGGTCGCAGACCTGCGGCTCGTCGTCAAGAACGCTTTGGAGACCGTGCGCCTGCGGCGCGAGAACGAGCGCCTGCGCGACTCGCTCGCGCGCGAAGGCGCGGCGCGCGGCCCGCTCATCGGCGACTCCGAAGCGATGCGCCGCATCCGCGCGCTCATCGAGAAGGTGGCCGAGACGGACGCGACGGTGCTCGTGCGCGGCGAGTCGGGCACGGGCAAGGAGCTGGTCGCGCGCGAGATACACGAGCGCAGCAGCGCGCGGCGGCGCGGCGCGTTCGTCGCCGTCAACTGCGCCGCGCTGCCTTCGGAGTTGATCGAGTCAGAGTTGTTCGGGCACGAAAAGGGCGCGTTCACGGGCGCGGCCGCGCGCCGCCGCGGCAAGTTCGAGCAGGCCGACGGCGGCACGCTCTTCCTCGACGAGATCGGCGACATGAGCGCGACCGTCCAGGCGAAACTCCTGCGCGCGCTCGAGGAGCGCCGCATCGAACGGCTCGGCGGCAACGAGTCGATCCCCGTTGACGTGCGCATCGTCAGCGCCACGCACCGCCCGCTCGAACGCGAGATCGAGCAGGGGAACTTCCGCGCCGATCTCTTCTACCGCCTGCGCGTCGTCACGGTCGAGGTCGCGCCCTTGCGCGAGCGGCGCGAAGACATCCCGGCGCTCGCCGACGCCTTCGCGCGCCAGACGGCCGAACGCTACAAGCTGCCCGAACGCCGCATCGCGCCCGCCGCCATGCGCCGCCTCGTCGAGTACCACTGGCCCGGCAACGTGCGCGAGCTGCGCAACACGGTCGAGCGCGCCTTGATCCTCGCCGAAGGCGACGAGCTGACGGCGCGCGATCTGCCGGATGAGATTAAGGCTGAGGGGGCGTCCACGCCGTCCGCCCCGGCGAGCGCGCCGCCCGAAGGCGCGCACCTGCCCGTGCCGTTCACGGCCGACTTCCGCCAGGACAGGCGCGAGTTCGAGCGCCGCTACATCACGCGCTGTCTCGAAGAGACGGGCGGCAACGTCACGCGCGCCGCCGCCATGCTCGGCATGCACCGCCAGTCGCTCCAACACAAGCTGCGCGAACTGGGTCTCGCCCGCCGTTACGTCGCCGTCGGCGCGGACGACCCGCCGCCGGATAATTCCGACAACTGAAATCAACTTCTTCGCGTCCTTCGCGGCCCTCTTAGCGGCCTTTGCGGTTAAAGCTCTCGGACTTAACCGCAAAGGCCGCTAAGAGGGCCGCGAAGGTACGCAAAGGGCGTCAGTCTTTCCGGGTCGCGTTGCGCGCCGCCGCCGTTGCGTTTAGACTTGCCGCGCCCGACGAGCACGACTTCAAGTTCACAGCACCGAGGCGAAGATGAAAGCACGAGTGGACGCGATCATACAGCGCGTGCAGGCGGAGTACCTCGAACGCCTGCACCCGGCGGGCGACGAGTTGCTCGCGGAGATGGAAGCGTACGCGGCCGAACACCGCGTTCCGATTGCCGACCGCGAGGTCGCGCTCTTCCTTGAGATCACGGCGCGGGCCGCGGGCGCGCGCCGCGTGCTGGAGATCGGCATGGCCATCGGCTATGCCGTCCTGCACCTCCTGCGCGGGACGGGCGCGGACGGGCGCGTCGTCACCATCGAGCCGGACGCAGAGATGATCGCGCGCGCCGAAGACTACTTCACGCGCGCGGGCGTCCGCGCGCAGGTGCAGATCGAACGCGGGTTCGCGCTCGACGTGCTGCCGCGCCTCGAAGCGCCGTTCGATCTCGTCTACCTCGACGCGATGAAGGAGGAGTACGAGCAGTACCTTGAACTGTCGCTGCCGCTCCTGCGGCCGGGCGGCGTGGTCGTGGCCGACAACCTCTTGTGGGGCGGCCAAGTCGCGGACGAGGCGGCCGAGCCGAAGCCTTCGACCGAAGCGCTACGCGCGTTCAACCGCCGCTTCGTCGCGCACACGCAACTGCGCGCCTGCGTCCTCTCGGTCGGCGACGGGCTGGGTTACGGTGTGAAATTGTAGTGAGCGTCGCGGCGCAAGACGTGTTGGTCGAGACCCGCAAAGGGCCCGCCGGGCGCGCGCGGCCCGAGGCGGAGTTGTTGCTGTGCTGCGCCCGCGCGCGCTTGGATGAAGCGCAACGCCAGCGCGTGCGCGCGCTCTGTGCGGGCGCGCTCGACTGGTCGTACGTGCTGCTGCTTACCGGTCGGCACGGCCTGCTGCCGCTGCTGCACGCGCACCTGAACGCCGTCTGCCCTGAAGCCGTCCCGCCCGAACACAGGGAGCGCCTGCGCGACCACGCCCGGCGCGTCGCCGCCTTCAACGTCTTGCTGACGCGCGAGCTGCAAAAGCTCATCGCACTCTTCGCCGCGCACGGCGTCGAGGCGATGCCGTACAAAGGGCCGGCGCTCGCAGAGGCGCTCTACGGCGACGCCGCGCTTCGGCAGTTCAGCGACCTCGACATACTCGTGCGCCGCGCGGACGTGCGTCGCGCGCGCGACCTGCTGCTCGCTGAAGGCTACGCGCCGCTGCCGCCGCTGACGGAAGGGCAGCAGGCCGTGCTGCTGCGGACGCAGTGCAACCTGCCCTTCACGCGCGAGCGCAAGCGGCTCGTCGTTGAGTTGCACTGGGCCGTGGCCGCGCCGCGCTTCGCCAGTCCGTTCGCGCCCGACGACCTGTGGGCGCGCCGCGAGCGGGGCGCGCTGGGCGAGACGCCGGTCAGTCTGCCCGCGACGGAAGACCTCTTGCTCGCGCTCTGCGTCCACGGCTCGAAGCACCTCTGGGAGCGGCTCGCCTGGATCGCCGACGTGGCGGAGTTGCTCCGGCAACGCCCGGAGCTTGACTGGCCGCGCCTGCTCAGACAGGCGCTGGCCACGGGCAGCGACCGCATGATGCTCGTCGGCTTGCGGCTCGCCGCCGACCTGCTCGGCGCAGACCTGCCCGCGGACATCGAGCGCGCCGCCAGCGCCGACCCGGTCGTCGCCGCGCTCGCCGCGCGCACCGTGCGCGACCTGTTCACGCCCGCGCTGACGCCGAGCGGCGTGCGCGGCTACTTCCGCTACCAACTGCGCGCGCGCCGCCGCCTGCGCGACAAGGTCAACTACCTGCGTTACGTCGTCGCGCCCACGGAGGAAGACCTGGGGCGCGTGGCGCTGCCCGCGCCGTTGACCTTCGTCTACTACCTGCTGCGCCCCGTCCGCCTGCTGGCGACCGGCGGGCCGAGCCATTTCCACTGACCTGCCTCGGTTTTTTCGGTACTGGCTCATTCTGACCTTGAGTGCCGGGGCGGCGTGTATTCACCACAGCGGCACAGAGTTCACCGAGGATGCACGGAGGCCCGAATGGCATTCAAGGCTCCGTGCCACCTCCGTGCCCTCCGTGTCTCTGTGGTGAACGGCCCTTAAAACCGTACAACCCGAAATTGAACCATTACTTTTTTCATTAATCCCGGCCCGGTTTCGTGTCCCACGCCGCGAAAATCCGCGCCCGCTTCGTTGCCGCCGGTCGCGTCTTGTGATACTGTCAGCGCCTCGATACAGGGTACTCCCCTTATCATCCTGAGATCGGGTTTCGCGCTCCGCGGGGCGTTCTTGGAGAGGCCGCACGTTTCGGCGGGGCGTCTTTCAACGATATGACTGACCGCCGGCCCGGCCGGGCGCGAGTGCCCGGCGACCAGGGCGGCAGCAACCATTTCTCAGCTACAACATCGAAGCAAAGTTCGCCGCCGGACACTTTTCTACTCGTCTGCGTGATAAAAGTCTGGAAATCAGTTGAAGAGGTAGGTTAGAATGCGCGTGATGTTTCCAAGGTTACGGGTTGCACTCCTGGTGGGGGTATTTCTGTCTCTGATTGTTCCGGCGACGGCCCTGGCGCAACGCCGCCGGGCCGCGCGCCCCGCCACGAAGGCGCAGACCGCGACCCCGACGCCGCAGCCGGCGCAGACGCCCGCCGCGACCACGCCCGCCACGACGGCGCAGCCGCAGGCGACCGCGCCCGCGCCCAAGCCCGAGGCGCAGCCCGCCGCCACGGCGCAGGCGACGGGGCAGGCCAAGGGCAAGTACCGTCTGCGGCTCGTCGAAGGGCCGCCGCGGCTGTTCACGCTGCGGTCGAACCAGGCGTTCGTCAGCGAGATCGCGTCGGCGTTGAGTCGCAAGCTGGACGTGCCCGTGCTGCTCAGCCCGGTCATGCAGAAGGCGCGCGTCACGCTCGACTTTCAGAACATCCCGCTCGAAGGCGCGCTCCGCCTGATCGCGCCGCAGCCGTTCGTGGACTACGAGGTGAGCGGCGACGGCGGGACGGGGCCGAAGGTCGTCGCCGTCTACCTGTACGGCCTGAACGAGCCGCCGCCGGCCGAGTCCGCGGTGGTGCGGGGCGACTCCGAGGCGATCTTGATCGAGGGGGACACGGAGGAGGGCGTCAAGCCGGAATCCGAGCGCGAGAAGCAGGAGAAGGCCTTGAACGTGAAGATCGAGCGCAACCAGGTGACGCTGCACGCCCGCCGGCAGCCGCTCACCGCCGTGCTCTACGAGATCGCAAGCAAGGTTGACATTCCCTTCGAGATGAAATATGACTCTAGCGAACTCGTGGACGTTGATTTGAACAACGCCCCGATGGAGCAGGTAGTGCGCACGCTCTCGCCGAATGTCCGCCTGTATCAGCGGACTGATCTGTCAACCTATGAAACGAGACCGCTGCGCTTAGTTCTAGCACCGCCGGCCAGCGCTCAACAAACCAACAAAATGTGAGGAGAGGGAAGCCTTGAACACTCAGAACAATCAACCCGTCAGCGAGCAGTTCAACGAGCAGCGCGACCGCAACGAGCAGCCGCTGGCCCAGCCCGCGGAAAAAAGACCGTTCGTCGAGCCGGTGGTGTCTGTGCCCGTAGACGTGCTCGAGGCCACCACGTTCTTCCAGGGGCCGACCATCGAGGCTTCGACCGTCTAGCCGCGGCGGCGCACGCCTCTCTTGTCTCGGTGTCGTGTTCGCCCCTTCGGTCTTAGACGCAACCCAAGCCGCGCTGAGCAGCTACCACACCATCGCGGGGCGACTCCTGCGCATCGAGGCGCAGGGCGACTGGGCGGCGCAGTGGGTTGCCAGCTTCCTGAACGGCTTCTACTTGGACAGCACGGCGGCCCCCGCTGACGGCGGGGCCGCCATCACCCTTAGAGTCGGGCGCAAAGCGCCCACCGCCGTCCCGTCCGGGCCGCAAACATTCGCGATCAATCACGGTGTTTGCCACACGGACGGGGCGCGTTATTTTTTGGCCGTGGACGACTCGCTCGTCCACGTCGCCGCGCCCGAAGCGCGGCTCGTCGAGGTCTGGTTCGGCACGAGCGCGCACGCGCGCCACCCGGTCGCGCTCGTCAACACCTTCTCCTACGGGCTGCAAGCGGCGCTCAGGCGCGCGGGCGTCTACGACCTGCACGCCGCCGCGGCGCGCGACCCGGCGACCGGCGCGGGCGCGCTCTTCGTCGGCGCGTCGGGCAGCGGCAAGACGACGCTGACCTTGCGGCTCGCCGCCTGCGGCTGGCACTACCTGTCGGACGACATGGTGGTGCTGCGCGAGACGCCGGGGGCGGTCGAGGCCGAAGGGTTGCGCCGCCTCTTCGCCGTGGCGGAGAAGTCCATCGCGGCCGCGGGGCTGCGGCAGATCGGCGCGGCGTTGGGGCCGCCCGTCGCCTCCGATCCGTCGAAGCACAGGCTTGAGCCGGAGGCGGTCTTCCCCGGCGCGCGCGCCGCGCGCGCGACGCCGCGTGCGCTCCTGTTCCCGCGTGTGACGGACGCCGACAGGTCGGCGCTCGCGCCGCTCACGGGGCGCGAGGCGATGCAGCGGCTCGTGCGCGCCTGCCCTTGGGCCACCTACGATCAGGTGGTCGCGCCGGACTACCTGCGCGTGCTGGCGCGGCTCGCGCGCCAGTGCCGCGCCTACGAGTTGCGCGCCGGGCGCGACCTGCTGACCGAGCCTGAGCGCGCTGCGGACTTGCTCGCGCCCTGCCTCTCAGAGTAAAAAGCCTCGTGCCCACAGTGACCGCCCAGCCCGCAGACGATCCCGTTCGACTCACCGTCGAACTGACCAACGTCTGCAACCTGCATTGCAGCTACTGTATGCGCGACGAGGACGCGCTCTACCACACGAAGGCCAACTTCTTCCCGGCAGACCTCCTGGGCCGCATCGTGCGCGAGGCGCGCGAGGCTTATCAGATCGACTACGTCACGTTCACCGGCGGCGAGACGACGCTCCACCCGCGCTTCGGCGACCTGATCGCCGCGGTCGCGGCCGAAGGGATGCAGTGCAGCTTCGTCACCAACGGCTGGTTCTTCGACCGCGTCTTCCCGGCCCTGATGAAGCACAAGACGGCCGTGCGGCTCGTCGCCTTCAGCGTGGACGGCGCGACGCGCGAGGCGCACGACCACTGGCGCGGGGCCGGCTCGTTCGACCGCGTCATCCGCGCCGTCACGCGCTGCCACGTCGCCGGCATCCCCTTCGTCTTCAAGGTCGGCATCCGCCGCGACACCGTGCCGCAGCTCGAACAGCTCGCGCTCTTGGCGGCGCGGCTCGGCGCGGCCGCGCTCCACTTCGCGCACCTGCTGCCCACGTCCGCCGAACTGGAAGCCACCTCCGCGCTCACGCTCGCCGAGCAGCGCCACGCCGAGCAGGAGATCGGCTTGCTGGCGCGCATCCTGAAGCTGCCCATCGGCATGGCGGTCGGCTATTACGACATCGCTTCGGACGTGCCCTGCTCGCCGCTCAAGGGCGTGAGCTGCAACGTGGACTGGCGCGGGCGCTTGACGCTCTGCTGCAACCTCGCCGGCTACCGCAACGCGGGCGGCGAGCCGGACGTGGTCGCCGATCTGACGCGGGAGAGTTTCGTCGAAGGTTACGCGCGCCTGCGCGCCGTGGCCGCGGCGCAGGCCGCGCGCCGCCGTGCGGCCCTCGCGGCGCTGGCGGCCGCCGGCACCGAGCCTGATCTCTACGCCGGCTCGCCCTGCCTCTTCTGCCTCCAATCCTTCGGCAAGATTCCCTGGCGGCACGCGCAAGAGGCAAGTGCCAGCGACACAGCCCCGCGCGCGCTGCCCGTCCTGACCGCCGCGCAAACGGCCGCCGCCGAACAGCCCGTCAACTGATGCTAAAGGCTAATAGCCAATAGCCACTGACAGACTGACTACTGACTACCGACTACTGACTACTGCTTTAATGTCCGACCCCACGCCACGCCCGCACGACCACGTCGTCTACACGGAGTTCGACGGCCGCGAGGCCGTGCTCGTAGACCTCAACACCAAGCGTTATTACACGCTGAACGAGACGGCCATGCTCGTCTGGCGCGAGCTGGAGCGCGGGCGGACGAAGGCGGAGATCGTCGGCGCGTTGCAGGCCGTCTACGACGTGACGCCGGCCGAGGCCGAGGCCGCCATCGAGCGTCTCCTCGCCGCGCTCGCCGCCCACAGGCTCCTGCGCCCCGACGCCTGACGCCGCGCCGCGCCCGGCCGGCGAAATTTAAGCCGCTCGCGCGCCGCCGCCTGCTTGAGCGTGCGCGCGCGGTGTGATAGTTTGCCAGCCTCAGGCCGGCCGCCGACGAGGCCCAAGGCGTACCGGCCTATTTAATGTCGCCGCCCGCCGCGGTTTCATCTTAGTCAATCTTCGGCTTAAGTCAGTCCCGGCGTCAGCCGCCATTCCCAAGGTCATCAGAGAAAGGTTCAATCATGCGTGCTTCGTTCCGCCCCCGTCGGTCGGGTCTGTCTGCCCGGCGCAAGACGCTCGTCCTCCTGCCGGTCTGCGCGCTCGCCTTCGCGCTCGTCGCCGCCGGTCTATTCCCCCTGGCTTTGCGCGTCGTCAACGCCGACACCAGCGCGCAGACCCTCCCGTTCAGCCAGAACTGGACGAACACCGGACTGATCACAACGAGCAATGATTGGTCGGGCGTGCCGGGGATTATCGGCTATCGCGGCGACGCCCTGACCGGCGGGACGGGGGTCGATCCGCAGACGGTCGTGGCCGACGGCTCCAGCACGCCGGTCAACGTCATCGCCAACCAGACGAACCCGAATACGAACACGACGGGCGGCATTGCCGAATTCGAGCAGACGCAGCAGGTCGCGCCCGCGAATACGAATCCGGTCGTGGCCTTCCAAGGCTCGGGCACGGCGCGCGCGCCGCACCTTGTTATCACCCTCAACACGACTGCACAGACGAATATTAACGTTAGCTACAACCTGCGCGACGTGGATTGCGCGGCCGACAACGCCGTCCAGCCCGTCGCCCTGCAATATCGCGTCGGCACGACCGGCAACTACACGAACATCCCGGCCGGCTTCGTCGCCGACGCGAGCACGGGCGGAAGTATCTGCACGCAGGTCACGCCGGTCAGCGTCACGCTGCCCGCGGCCGCCGAGAACCAGCCGGTCGTGCAACTGCGCATCATCACCACGGACGCCGTCGGCAGCGACGAGTGGATCGGCGTGGACGACATCAGCGTCACGGCCGGCGCGGCCACGCCGACCCCGACGCCGACGCCGACCCCGACGCCGACCCCGACGCCCACGCCGACGATGACCATCGCCATCCACGACATTCAGGGCAACGGCACGACCTCGCCCTTCGCCAACCAGACCGTGACCACGCGCGGCATCGTCACGGGGCTGCGCAGCAACGGCTTCTTCATCCAGACGCCGGACGCGCAGGCGGACGCCGACCCGAACACCTCCGAGGGCATCCTCGTCTTCACGTCGAGCGCGCCGCCGGCCGCCGCCGCCATCGGTAACGACGTGACCGTCACCGGCACGATTGCCGAGTTCATTCCGTCAAGCGATTTGAACAGCCCGTCGGAGACCGAGTTCGGTTCGTCGGGGCTGACGGTCTCGCTGAACTCGACCGGCAACACGCTGCCCGCGCCCATCACGCTCACCGCCGCCGACACGCTCGTCAACGACATCAACAACCTTGAGCGTTACGAAGGGATGCGCGTCCGCGTCAACTCGCTGACCGTCATCGCGCCGACGCAGGGCACGGTCAACGAGGCGAACGCGACCTCGACCTCGAACGGCGTCTTCTACGGCGTCATCACCGGCATCGCGCGCCCGTTCCGCGAGCCGGGCATCCAAGTGCCCGACGTTATTCCGACGCCGACGCCGAACCCGAACAACATCCCGCGCTTCGACGCCAACCCCGAACGCCTGCGCGTGGACAGCGACGCGCAGCCCGGCGCGGCTGCGATCAACGTTTCGACCGGCGCGGTGCTGACGAACGTCGTCGGGCCGCTCGACTATGTGTTCCGCACCTACACGATCCTGCCCGACGCCGCCACGCCGCCCGCCGTCGCGCCCGGCGTCGCCGCGGCCATCCCCGTGCCCGCGCCGCGCGTCAACGAGTTGACCGTCGCCTCGTTCAACATGCAGCGGTTCTTCGACACGACCGACGACATGAACGTGTCCGACGTGCAGTTGAGCCAGACCGCTTTCGATAACCGGCTCAACAAGGCGTCGCTCGCCGTCCGCAACGTCATGCGCACGCCCGACGTGATCGGCGTCGAGGAGATGGAGAACTTGGCGACCTTGCAGGCCGTGGCCGCGAAGATTAACAGCGACGCCGTGGCCGCCAGTCAGCCCAACCCGCAGTACGTCGCCTACCTCGTCGAAGGCAACGACATCGGCGGCATAGACGTTGGCTTCCTCGTCAAGTCGGCGCGCGTCTCGGTCGTGGACGTGACGCAGTACGGCAAGACCGCGACCTACATCCGCCCCGACGGCACGACCGGCACGACCTTCGACCGGCCGCCCCTCGTCCTGCGCGCGACCGTGCCCGCGGGCAACGGCCAGCCCTTCGCCTTCACCGTCGTCGTCAACCACCTGCTCGCTTTGACGAACCTCGACGACCCCGTGGACGGCGCGCGCCGCCGCGCGAAGCGCCGGGCGCAGGCCGAGTTCACCGGCGATCTGATCAACCAGTTCCAGACCGCCGACCCGACCGCCCGGATCATCTCGGTCGGCGACTACAACTCGTACCAGTTCAACGACGGCTACGTGGACACCATCGGCACGATCAAGGGCACGCCGACGCCGGCCGATCAAGTGCTCCTGGCCAGCCCCGACGTGGTCAACCCCGATCTGGCCAACCTGATCGACACGCTGCCCGCCGCCGAAAAGTACTCCTACACCTTCGACGGCAACGCGCAGGCGATTGATCACGTCATCGTCAACCAGCGCGCCCTGATGAGCTTCAGCCGTTACGCCTACGCGCGCAACGACGCCGACTACCCGGACGTGCTGCGCAACGACCCGAACCGGCCCGAGCGCATCTCCGACCACGACATGCCGGTCGCCTACTTCGCGCTCGGCTCGCCGCTCCTGATCAGCGAGTTCCGCTTCCGCGGGCCGACCTTCAACGCCGGGCAGGGCATTGACGGCTCGCTCGACGAGTACATCGAACTCTACAACCAGTCGGGCGCGCCGCTCACGGTCAGCGCGGCGGACGGCTCCGCGGGCTGGACGGTCGCCTACACGGACGCCGCCGGCAACACCGTCGGCACGGTCGCCACGATCCCGAACGGCACGGTCATCCCGGCGCGCGGCCACTACCTGCTCGCCAACGAGCCGGGCGGCTCGACCGCGCCCAACCTCGCGCCGCTCGCGAAGCTGGGCGGGGAGATCAAGGAGACCGAGCCTGCGCCGCGCGGCATCACGCCGTCGGGCAGCTACACGCTGACCAACTACGCGCCGAGCGATCAGTCTTACGGGCAGATCGTCGGCGGCACGCTCGACATCCCCGACAACGCCGCCATCGGCGTCTTCCAGGTGGGCAACCAAGCGAACTTCTCGAACGCGACGCGGCTCGACGCCGTCAGTCTCAACAACGGCACGGGCACGTTCTCGTCGCTCTTCCGCGAGGGCACGAACCTGCCCAGCCCCGGCGCGAACGACGGGCAGTACGCCTTCGTCCGCAAGCTGACGACGGGCTTGCCGCAGGACACGGACAACAACGCCCAGGACTTCGTCTTCGTCTCGACGAACGGCGGCAGTTACGGCGGCGTGCAGTCGCAGTTGGGCGCGCCCGGCCCCGAAGACACGATCCGGCCCGTCCAGCGCAACGACACGGTCAAGCCGCAACTGATCGAGCCGCAGTCCAGCTCGAACGTCGCGCCGAACCGCGTGCGCGACCTGACGGCCGTGACGAACGGCGCGCAGGGGACGCTCTCGATCCGCCGCCGCTTCGTCAACATGACGGGGCAGACCATCACGCGCCTGCGCTTCCGCATCGTGGACATCACGACGCTCAACTCGCCGGGCTACACGCCGGGCGGCGCGCAGGCGGACGTGCGCGCCATTGACGGCTCGAACTTCCAGATCACGACCAGCCGCGGCGCGCTGACCGTGCTGGGCACGACCGTCGAGCAGCCCGCGCCGCTCGCGCAGCCCAACGGCGGCGGCCTGAACTCCAGCGTCACGGTCGCCATCCCCGGCGGCTCGCTGTCGCCCATGGGCACGATTGACCTGCACTTCCTGCTCGGCGTCCAACAGGGCGGCTCGTTCCGCTTCTTCGTCAACGTAGAGGCGCTGCCCTAACGGGAAGACAGGAAACTGACTGAAGAACCGGGCGCGTGGGCCGCAGAGCTTGCGCGCCCGGTTCTGCGTTCAGATTTAGTTGTGGTTGAGTGAATCGAGCGGCCTGTCCTAACACATAGGGCACAGAGAAAGCCACAGAGGACACAGTAAAGACTCTCTGTGCCCTCTGTGCTAACTCTGTGTACTCTGTGTTAACCCGGCCCCGCGCTACACTCAACGACAACGATCTGATTGCGGCGCGTTATGGATAGCCGTAGGTCACGATGTAATCGGGCGGGTGCGGCTCGAAGACGGGCTGACCGTCGCGTTCGAGCCAGGCGTGGCCGGCGAGTGCGTCGCCGCCGTCTTTGCGGACGCCGAAGACGATGCGTGTGCCGACGCCGTTTAAGGCCAGGTAGCGTTGCAGGACGGGCGCGCGCTTCCAGCAGGTCGGCGTGAAGACGAACAGGTTGAGACCGAGCAGCGCGTCGAGCAGTTGCGCGAGGCGTTCGGGCGGCGCGCTGGCGCGGTCGGCGCGCGCGGGCCGCGGCGCGGCGGCGACGAGCCGCAGCACGTGCGGCAGCGGCAGCAGCTTGATGAGCGCCGACAGCGCCAACACCCAGCCGGCCATGCGCGCCAGCAGCAAAGCCTCGCCCGGCCTGCGCCCCGCGAACCGCGCCGCCCGCAGCAATCCCGGCCCCACGCGCCTACTCATACTTCCCCGCACGCACTTTGCTCGCGAGTCGCGCCGCCTGCGCGCCCGCGCCCGCTTCGACGTTGACGAGGAAGCGGAAACTACCGCCCTGCTGCACACCCAAGACGAACTGCACGTTCACGCTTGCGTTCGGCGCGAGCGCGCCGCCGGGCAGTTGCACCACGAGCGCGGAGTTCAAGCCGCCGCCCTGCGTTTGCGCGGGCGGCGTCTGGACGGTCGTACCCTTGACGAGCACGTTGCCCGCGCTCGTCGTCACGGTCACGTCAATCGAGTCGAGCGCGCGCAGGTCGGCCTGCGCGCCGCCGGGGTTCGGCGTGCCAAGCGTCGTTACGTCAACGATGCGGAAGCGCAGTTGCGTGATCACCTGCCCGGTCTTGTTTGTGAAGCGGCGGCGGATCGTGAGCGTGCCGAGCGCGCAGTTCGAGGGCGTGCCGCCGCCGTTGCAGACGTTCGGCGTCGTGTCGCGCACGCGGTTCGGCGCAGACGCGGACGACTGCTGCGGCTCGACGAGCGCCGGCTTCATCTGCGCGTTGCGCTGCGCGGGACTCGCAAGGTTCTCCGGCCCCGGCGCGCCGAGTTGTGACTGCACGCTGCCGTAAACCCCGCCGTTCGTCGAGACGAGCACGAAGTCCTGGGCGTTGTCGTTCGTGTCCTGCGGCGTGCCCGCGGCCTGCTTGCGCAGCCACGCCCACTCGCCGTCCGACGCGCCGACGGGCGCGAGGCCCGCGCCTTCGCGCCAGAGCGTGCCGGTCTGCGTCGTGAAGCCGACGGCGTCGAGGCGCGTCGCGGCGTTGAGTTGCGCCGGGTCGGCCGTGCGGAAGAGCGCGAGGCCCGCGTCGTCCGGCAAGTCGGCCGTGTAAGTCAGGTCGGGCGCGGCGAGGGCGGACAGGCTGTAGCCGCCGTCGGCGCTGTTGGCGATGAGGTAGTGACCGCGCGCGGGGATGTTTGTGCCGGCGGGGATGACGAAGCGTATGACGGCCGACGCGCCGTCGGCCGAAGGCCCGGCGACGGCCCAGCCGCTTGAGCCGTCCGTCGTCGTGACTGTGATGGCGCTGTCGGTGTTGTTGTACAACTCGACGTACTCGTCGCGCGCGCCCGCCGCGCCGCGCGGGCGGAACTCGCTGATGAGCACCTGCCCGGCGGTGACGGGTGGCGCGTTGACGGTGTAGGCGTCTACGAGCGCGCCCGCGCGGTTGAAGAACTGGAAGGAGATGGCCTGCGCGTCCGCGTTGACGAGCATCGCGCCGAAGTCGGCGCTGTAGCGCGCCTGCGATTCGGGCAGCGGGTCGGCGAATGTGTAGCGGCTGCGCCCGCCGAGACCGTTGACGAAGTAGGGCAGCCCGGCGACGACGAGCCGCTCGTAGTCGTGATCGTGCCCGCTGAGGACGGCGGTCGCGCCCCACTCTTTGAAGGGCCACTGCATCTCCGGGTCGGAGCCGTGCGGGCCGGAAGAGTAGGCCGGGTGATGAAAGTAGACGAGCTTCCAGCGCGCGTTCGAGGCGGCGAGGCGCGCGCGCAGCCATTCGGCCTGCGTGGAAGTGCTCGCGCGCCCGTCCGGCTCGTTCGGATCGCTGTCGAGGGCGAAGAAGTGTACGGGGCCGCGCACGAAGTCGTAGTAGCGTTCGTTGCCGGGCAGCGTGAAGTAGTCGAGGTAAGGTTGCAGGCCCGTGGGGCTGCCCCAGTCGTGGTTGCCGGGAACGGGGAAGAAGCGGTTCGCGTCCGCGCCCGCGCCGTAAGCGCCCGCGTAAGGGGCGATGTACTGGTGATAGAACTGCCCGATGTTGGCGTCAATGGTCGCCGCCTCGCCCGCCGGGTAGTTGTTGTCGCCGGTCGTGATGACGAAGTCTGGCTGCCAGCCGTTGATGAGATTCGCCACGTCCTGCTCGGCCGGCCCCGCATCGCCGAAGTCGCCGACGACGGCGAAACGCACCTGGGCCGACTGTGCGCGCGCGCGGTTAAAGGACGGGCCGAAGAGCGCCGCGGTCAGCGCGGTCAGGCTGAGCACGCAGCAGAGAAAAAGCGGAGTTGTCTTGCGCATCATTAGTTTAAGTTTCGTATGCGGCGGCCGTTGAGTCTGCGTTTGTCGAGCGCCGCGCGGTCACAACTATTATGTGCGTTTTCGGGGCGGAGGGGAAATCGGCGGGCGCGTTACAACTGAACGGCGGCTAGCCCTTGGGCGCGCGGTAGCCGCGGCGCGTGCGGGCGACCGTGTCGGGGCGCGCGAGCTTGACCTCGATGGTGCGGTAGCGGCCGTCGCGCACGCGGTTCGTGGGGCGGTAGGTGATGGTGTATTGGTTGCTCAACTCTTCGACGACGGCGGCGAACGCCTCGCGTAACTCCTGCCCGCCCGGCGTCGCCAGATAGCGCCCGCCGCTGCGTGAGGCGAACTGTTTGAGCGCGCCCGCGCCGGTCAACGTGCCGGCACTCACGGCGTTGCGGTCGGAGAGATCGACCGTGTAGATGGTGGCGTTGGCGGCGAGCGCGGCGTCCAGTGCTTTGTCGCCCGAAGCCGAGCTGCGCGTGTCCGCGCCGTCGGAGAGGACGACGATGGCGCGGCGCTTTTCGGGGCGCGCGCCCAGGTCGCGCGCGGCGCGCACGACGGCGTCGTTGAGCACAGTCATCCCGCGCGCGTCCAGCCCGAAGACGAGCGGATCGAGGTCGCGCGTGTAGCCGTAGTCCTGCACCTGCTTGACCTCCGTGTGGAAGCTGTAGACGGCGACGCTGTCGTCGGGGCGCAGCCCGTCGAGGAAGCGTATGGCGGCGGAGCGCGCGAGCGTGACGCGCCCCTCCATGCTGCCGGAGATGTCGAGCAGGAGCGCGGCGGCGAACGGCGTCGGCTCCTCGCTGAAGCCCGTGATCGTCTGCTCGCGCCCGTCCTCGAAGATTTTGAAGTCAGCCTGCTTCAGCCCGTGGACGTAAGCGCCGCGCTTGTCGGTCGCCGTCACGTTGAGCACGACCAACTCGCTGTTGACGCGCACGACCTCGTCGTCCTGCGCGGCGCGGACGCGCGCGCAGCGGGCCGGTGCGAGCAGGGCGAGCAGCAGGCAAGGGCACAGCAGGAGGAGCGGGGCGGGGCGGCGTAGGCGCTGAAGTTTCAGACTTGCCATGCGCGTGTGACGCTGCGGGAGAGCGGGCTACTGCGTGAGCGTGCGGGCCACGCGGACGAGTTCGAACAGTTCGTTGGCCTGCGCGATGACGGCGGCGGAGACGACCTGGCGCGGCGTCTTCTCGACCGACTTGCGCAACTCTTCGGCGCAGTCGGCGATGCGCGTGAGCGCCGCGGTCAAGTCGTGCGGCGGGTCTTTGAGCGGCTCCTCGTCGTCCTCGCCGCCCGTGCCGCTGCGCAGTTGGCGGGCGAGCTTCTCCAGGCGGCCGAGCTTCTTGAGGTCGTCCGCGCCGAGCGCCTTCTGCCGCGCGTAAGAGTCGCGCAGCTCGACGCCCAACAGCGCGCCCTCCTTGGCGCGCTCGACGTTCTGCTTGTGCGAATTTTCGGCCCGCTTGATCTCAAGCGTGCGCAACATCTCCTCGCGCGTGTTGTCCGCCGGGTCGCGCGGGTCTTCGCGCCCGCCCCTGACCGTGGGCGGCGCGCCCTGACCCGTCTGCGCCGACACGCAGCCGCAGACCAGCCCCGACAAGATCAGACCGATGGTTAAATGGCGAAGCATCTCTTTTTCAAAACTCTTACTCGTCAACGACTAAACACGCGCCGCTTGAAGTCCAGTCTTAAACACGTCGTCGCGCCGACAGATGAAGTGATGCCTGAACCGTAGGTCGCTCTCAGCGGATCGGGATCGGGTTGTCGGGCGTGTTGATGAAATCGTCGCCCTTGCCGCGTTGTCTGGGCACGACCACGACCTTCGTGCCCGTCGCCGGCTCTTCCAGCGGCCGGCGCGAGCCGAGTTGCGTCTTGAACCCGATCTCCGCGCCCTCCGCGCCGCTCACGATGCGCACCAGGCGCGTCGCGCTCCACAGGTGCGAGTCGAGCGTGTAGGCGTAGCGCCCCTCTTCGCCGGGGTTCAGCCCGGCCGGTTCAAGCTTGAGTCGCTCGGTCTTCAGGTTCTCGCCCGCGCGCGGGATGAGTTGCAGTTCGACCGCCAGGTCGTCGAGCCGTGCGTTCGAGACGTTGCGCACCACGCCGCTGATCTGGGCCTGCCCGGCTTGCAGACGGGCCTCGTTCTCGTAGACCTGCGCGAGGACGGGCGGCGCGACTTTCTTGGCCGCTTCGGCCGCCTGCCGTGCGGCGAGCGCGCGCTGCTGCTGCCGGCGGTTGAGGATGAAATAACCGCTGACGAGTGCCACTGCCACGAGCACCGCGCAGGCGATTGCGCCGACACGGACGAGGGGCGAGCGGCGCTCCTCCGTTGTCAGGTGTATCTCCTGTGTCGTTCCCAAGGGCAACTGTGGGCCTGCCTTCTAAGACCCGCCGGGGTTCAACGAAAAACTCAGCCGGCGGGCGTTAACTTGATTTATAGCTGGGCTTCGGGCGTTTACGGCTCGGCGGATGTTTGGGCCGTGCAGCCGGCGGGCGTCGCGCCCGTCAGCTTGCCGATCAGCCCGCACAGAAACTCCTGCTCGGCCGTGCCGTTGCTGCGTAGGCTGATCCACTCGGCCCCGGCCGCGCCGTCGCTCCGCCCTTCGATGCGCGCGTTGACCGAGACGTTGGTGGTCACGCCGTCAATGGGCTGCACTTCGATGAGCAGCGTGTAGCGCCCCTGCGACCAGCCGCGCGCCGTGTCCGTGGGCAACTCCGAATAGCGGTTCAGCTCGGTCACGGCGACGACCGTGCCTTTGACGAAGCGGTAGGGCTGGGTGACGAGGATGCCGTCTTCGGGCTTGGAGACGCCGGTGTCAACGACGAGCTTGCGCTCGCGCAGCAACTCCTGCGCGGCGTTGAGCACGGCGTCGCGGCGCGCGCCGAAGCGGTAGGGGTTGGGCAGGGGCGGCGCGATGGGCGTGCGCCCGCCGCCGAAGTCCAAGCCGCGCCCCGTGCCGACGCTCTGGTTGCGGCCGTTGTTGCCGGGCTGGCGGTCGCTGCCGGTGTCGCGTATGCGCCCGGTCTGGTTGTCTACGCCTTTACCCTGATTGTCCTGGGCGCGCGCGGTGGCGGCCGCCGCCGTGCAGAGGAGCAAGAGCGCGAGAAAATATTTCATGAGCTTGAACCCTCCTCGGTCACACACGTGCCGACACGGCGGCGCGCACGCAAAACTCCGAACGCGGGAGACGACGCGAGCATAAAGCAACGGGTGGGTGAATTCAAGAGGCGTGACCCGCGGACGCTTGTTACTTGGCCGTGCCGTCGCCCGCGGCGCGCGCGTCGCGCTGGCGCTCCCACTCGCGCAGGGCTTGCACGCCGCGTTGGAAGTCTGCGTCGGTGCTGTAGAAGTTGTGCGCGCCGTCGTCGCGCGCAGGCTCGCGGACGTAGTAGAGGTAGTCGGTCTGCGCGGGCTGGACGGCGGCGCTCAAGGAGCGCGCGTGCGGCGAGGCGATGGGGCCGGGCGGCAGCCCCGTGACGCGGCGCGTGTTGTAAGGCGAGACGCGGTCGAGATCGCTCTGGTAGACCTTGCCGTCGTTGCGCCACTTGCCGGCGAGCTTCGAGGCGTAGATGACCGTCGAGTCTATGCCCAGCGGGATGCCGCGCGCGAGCCGGTTGTAGATGACCGAGGCCATCAGCGGGCGCTCGTCCTTCAGCTTCGCCTCGGTCTCGATGAGCGAGGCGACGGTCACGATCTCGTGCGCGCTCTTGCCCTGCGCGCGCGCCTGCGCGGCCAACTCGTGTTCCCATATCTGCCGGAAACGTTCGACCATCGTGGCGATCATCTGGCGCGGCTTCGTGTCGGGCGGGAAGCTGTAGGTGTCGGGGTAGAGGTAGCCTTCGAGGTTCTTGGCGCGCGGGTCGAGGTCGCTGATGAGACTCACGTCGTCCATGAGCGCGAGCGCTTCGTCGGCGTCCTTGAGTTGGAGTTCGGGCAGGCGGGCCATGGCGTTGGCGATGTCCCAGCGCGTCCAACCCTCGATGACGGTGAAGCGCGCGAGCCGCTGCTGGCCCTCTTCGAGCTTGCGCAGGACTGTGAGCGGGGCGATGGGCGAAGGGAAGCGGTACTCGCCGGCCTTGAGGCGCGGCCCCGCGCCAGTGAGACGGATGTAGAGGAGCAGCGGCCAGCTCCGTCTGATAACGCCGGCCTGTTGCAGCGTGCCGATGATCTCTTCGGTGGACGAGCCGCGGGCGATCTCTATGTAGTCGTTGGCGCGGGCGTGCGCGACGGGCGCGCGCAGGTCTTGGCGCAGCCAGAGGGCGAAGCAGCCCGCCGCGGCGAGCAGCAGGAGCAAGAGCAACAGCAACAGGCGCGAGAGTCTCATGGTTAGGGACAGATACTAACCCACGCCGACGCAAAACGCCGAAAGCAGTAGACGCGACGCGACGTTGTTCAGCCGTTCGTGCGGGCCAGGAAGTCTTCGAGGATGAGGGCGGCGGCGGCGCTGTCTACGAGGGCTTTGACCTGGGCGGGGTCGTGGCCGGCGGCGCGTAAGTTCTCTTCGGCGGCGCGCGAGGTGAGCCGTTCGTCTTGCAGGTGGACGGGCACGCCGAGCGACAGTTCAAGATTGCGGGCGACACGGCGGGCTTCGGTGGCGGCGTCGCCTTCGCCGCCGTCGAGCCGGAGCGGCAAACCCACGACCACCCCTCGCGCGTCAAACCTCTCGCGCAGTTCCTTGATCGCGCGCAGCAGCTTTTTCCAGTTCGTGCGCGGCAGCGCCGCCAGCGGGCGGACGCTCAGACGCAACTCGTCCGAGACGGCGACGCCGACGCGCCGCGCGCCCAGATCGAGCGCGAGCAGCCGCCCCGGTTCCGCCGATGGCGGGTCTGCTGTGTGAGCGCGTCTGTCGTTCGTGTCTGGCAAGAGTCGTCTGAAGTCTTAAAGGGCTGTGCGCGGCCGGCGCGAGTATAGCGCGGCGGCGCGCGGGCGCTGAAAGACGCGTTTTTACGGCGCTTAGCGGCGCTGTTTTCTTGCGGCGCGCGCGGGCGCTGGGCTATTATCGCGCAGGCGCGGAGGCTTAAAGAGCCTGCGCGCCGCGCGCCGGGCAGACGCACGGCGCGCGCTTTCCAAACCCGCCTCGCTCAACAGCGGGGCGCACGTTCGAGACGGTTCAGGAGTCTTTGGATGTCATTTCGCAGCAAGTTCATCGTCGTCGTCTTCTCCGCGACGCTGGCCATCTACGCGGTCATCGGGGGCTGGGCGCTGACGCGCGCGCAGCAGCAGAACGACCCCGGCGCGCAACTGCGCATCTTCGAGAGCGTCCTCCAACACATACGCGACGACTACGTGGACGAGCCTGATCTCGGCAAGGTGCGCGCGGGCGCTTTGCGCGGGCTGGCTTACGGGCTTGACCCTTACTCGACCTACCTGACCGTCGATCAGGTGCGCGACTACCGCGCCAACGTGGACAAGAGCGCGGTCAGCATCGGCGCGGAACTCTCGCAGGTCGCCTCGTACCTCTACGTCATCGCGCCGGTCAAGGGCAGCCCCGCCGAACAGGCGGGCGTGCAGGCCGGCGACATCATCGAGTATATCGACAACAAGGCGACGCGCGACATCTCGCTCTACGACGCCAAGCAACTGCTGAACGGCGCGTCGGGCAGCGAGGTCAAGCTGCGCATCCTGCGCGCCGGCACGCGCCCGCTGACCTTGACGGTCAAGCGCGCACCGGTGTTGACGCCCGCGGCCGAGGCGCGCATGGAGGCCGGGCGGATCGGCGTCGTGCGCGTCAACAGTCTGGCCGACGGCGAGGCAGCGGACGTGCAGCGGCGCGTGCAGGAGTTGCAGAAGCAGGGCGCGCAGAAGCTCTTGCTCGACCTGCGCAGCGTCGCCAGCGGCTCGCTCGCCGAAGCCGTCAAGGTGGCGAACCTCTTCATCAAAGACGGCGCGCTCGCGCAGCAGGTCGGGCGCGGCGGCAAGACTCTGAAGACGTTGCCGGCCGATCCCAAACAGTTCATCTTTGAAGGCCCCGTGAGCGTGTTGATCGACCGCGGCACGGCGGGCGCGGCCGAGGTCGTCGCCTCCGCCTTCGTCGAGCACAAGCGCGGCGACGTGGTCGGCGACAAGAGCTTCGGCGCGGGCGCGGAGCAGCAACTCTTCACGCTGCGCAACGGCGACGGGTTGCTGCTGACCGTGGTCAAGTGGGCGTCGGGCACGGGCAAGCCGTTCCTCGGCACGGGCGTCTCGCCGACGGTCGAAGTGAAGCGGCCCGAGTTGGCCGAGGCGGTTGACCCGGACGATCTGACGGGCAACGACGACGACCCCATCGCGCGCCCCGCGCCTTCGGGCGACAAGCGCGAGGTCGCGCCCGAAGCCGCCTCGCCCAAACAGCAACCCGAAGACACACAGCTCAAGCGCGCCCTCGAACTCCTCCGCGCCGACAAAGCGGCGCAGCCCAAGACCAGCTAAAGCGAGCCGCGTTCAACGCAGCAAAGGCGCAGAGAGTGTGCTACTCTCTGCGCCTTTGCTGTTGTCATTCGGTTGACTGACGCGGGTGGTGCTTCCAAATTATGACTAAACAATAGGATGACAATCCCTAACGGCTATCTCTAATCGGCTGCCTGCAAACAGTTGAGGAAGCTTGCCGCGCGGGCTTGAAACTCCGCGTGATCGGTATTCAGGTCCGCAATCTCTTTGGCTTTACTCTCTAGCCACCGGCGCTGCTCAGGGGCAAAATTAAGAGCAAAAATTTTAGCTCTACACATATCGAGCAGAATATCAATTGCGCCAAGTTGTACCGCGTCTGACAGCCCGCGATGTATCCAGTTTGCTTTTACGCCGGCAAAGTCCAGGCAATGTTGCAGGAAAGGGTAAAGGCTCTCCGGCATGCGCGTACGTTGCCAAACCTGCGCCAGTCCGATCTGATGCCCGATGGCCGTTAAGGTCGTGACCAGAACGCCCGGATTATCTTTCCGTTGTAAGTTTTCGATGAAGTCGAATAACAGGTAGGCGTCCTTGTGCGTTGTGCTTTCGGCCCGCTTGAGCAGGACGAACAAAAGCGCGCCCACGATCACGACAGACCGAGAGGCGCTATACCTTTCAACCAGCAGCTTGAGGCTGTCCTTGCCCCGCGCCACTTTCACCATCAAATCTAACGCGCGGCCGTCAATGCCGGGCAGGCCGATCTCGACGGCACCGCCGTCCCTGCCCGGCACTGACGTAAGCCTTTCTATCTCGTCAAGAGTTGCAAGCGCCTTTTCTTTCTCTGCTCGCCGCAAACTCATACCTCATTGATCGTGGCTCGAAGTTATCTCGGGGCCAAGCTTTGAGCAGCCTCAAGGCGCTGCCCGGTTGCGTCAAGGCCCGAGTGGTGATTGTTTGTGGCGATTGTTTTTAACGTAGAAGAGTTCGCCGGTGAAGGCCGAGCCGGCGTAGACCGCCACGTCCACGCGGACGTTGGACGGTTGGTTGTCGTCGTGATAGCTCCTGCTGAACGGGGCGCTCACGCCGCCTTGCGGGGCCGTTGCGATCACATTGTCGGCGCGTTGGAACGCCTGGGTGCGATTCCCGCGTTGGGCCGAGGTTAAAGCGTTCTGGATGCACTGGAGCGCCGAGAGCGCTTCAGCTTTGCTCACGCCTGAGTCGCGCGACCACGACCACGAGATCGTGCCTTCGCCTCTCCTGTAGGCCCCCTTGAGGGTGCCGTTGGCCCCGGAACAACTCCTGCCGTTGGCCCCGGCCGCGGTTCGGCTGTCGATGTCGGGGCCTTGCGCCTGCAACGTCCCGCGGTTGACCACGGCGATTGTCAGCGAGTCGGAGTCGTAGGTACTACCCAGGAGGATGCTCGGCGACCGGCGCGTGAAGTAGCGGTAGCCGGGGCTGGCGAACCAGTAGTACCAAGGGTTGTAGACGCCGTAACCCTCAAAGTAGCTGAAGTACCAGTTGTCGTAATAAAAGTAGCGGTACGGGTAGTAGTAATCATCGTAGTCCCACAACTGCGCGTAGGCTCGATGCCTGCCCGTGGCCGTGTAAGTCGAACCCCCCTCGCCCGCGAAATCGAACTCGATGGCGACGTAGCCGTCGCCGTAGTAATCACGTGCCGAGCCGCTCGCCACGACGGTGCTTGAGTCTTTCGTGACCGTCAGGCTGACGTATGCCTGGTAATCGCCGGCCACGTAATAGTCCACGTCGGTCTCCGAATACGCCATCACGGTATTCGTAAACTCGTCGTAGTCAATGGACGTGTAGCCGCTGACGCCCGAGCGGTACTCCTGCGCGGCCGCCGCCGTCGTCAGCAGACCGAGGAGGGCGAGGGCAAAGACGAAGCGAAGAATAGTTGGGGACTTCATAACGCGCTCCTGTTGAGAAAGAGAGGCCAACGGGTGGGCCGCGGACTACTGTTCCGCGGAGACGGGATTGACGTTCGGCGCGATCTTGCTTCTGACAAACGCGTGGAAGCGGTTGAACTCGCCTTCGCCTAACGCCGCGCGCAGTTTGTCCCGCGAGCGGAGTACCACGTCATTGCGCTCCAACGTCAGTTGGTAGAGTTCCGCGGGCGGGGGCTGCGGTTTCTCCCCGTGCGGCACTTGCCCGTTCGGGTATTGCGCCTTGTAGGCGGCAATGATTGGTTTGGCTTTCTCATCAAGAGCTTTGATGTCGCGTGCGCACTGGTCTGCTATGTCCTCCAGTATCTGCGCCTGATCATCGCTTAACTCCGCCTTGTGCTTGAAGAAATTGTGGAGGTGGGTGGCATCCTTGCCTTGCCGTTCAAGTTCGTCGGCCTTCGCCTTGAGCGCCGCAGCGTGGCGGAACAGGTGTCGGTAAACGACCTGATCCGGCACTTCGGGCACTGGTCGGCTCTGCCCGGAGCCTAACACGGTAGGATTTATCTGCCCCCTGAAAGCGAACACGGTAATGCCGAGTAGGACAAGACTGACGGCGAGAATCGTTAATCTCCTGGTCATTTCTTCCTCCAGTTAATGCTCAAGTTGTTCCGGGTTACGAGGTCGGCATAGCTTTGCGTCAACGTTATAGGCGCTATGCCAGCGTGAGCTGCGTCGGGGCCGCACACCATATACCTGTGCCTCCTCGCTGTCAATCATTTTTTCAGCCCGACGCGTAATCTAAAATATCGGGCGGCGGCTACGACCAAGCGGGCCGGTCTAACCCGGCCAACGCTTCCACCGGGGTTGCCGGTCGGCGGCGCGGCGGATGCGCTAACCGCCGCGCGCCCCTTTTGTGGCCGCGCGGCGGTTGCCGCTATAATCGTCCACTTTCAAACAGCACGACAACGCAAAGGTATCTGTACACACGCATGGCTTTTTGGAGACGCAAGAGTAAAGACCGTTTCATCACGCTCGGCCTGAACGAACCGGCCGCCCCCGCCGCGGCGACCGACGCGGAGCAGGTGGCCGCGGACGCCGCGCCGCCGGTCTCGGAGCGAACAGCGCCCGCGACGACCGCGCCGGCCGAAGTTGCGTCGGCGCAGACCGCGCCGCCGCTTGAGCCGCCCGCGGCGCAGACGCAGGGCGCGGGCGTCGTGCCAGCGCCGCCCGCGCTTGAGCCGGCAGTGACGGGCGACGCTCCGACGCCCACGCCGCGCGACGAGGCGGCCGCACCCGCTGCTGAAGCAACTCCGTCCGTTGCAAAAGTGGCCCCGGCCGTCGGCGCGCCGAGCAGACCCGCGCCCGCGCCGCCGCGCCCGCAGACGCCCGCCGCGCAGGACGCGCCCCGGCGCACCGAGCCGACTACGCCCGCCGCGGCCAAGCCTGTCGCGGCCCCGCCCGCTGCGCCGAAGCCCGCGGCTGTGCCTTCGCGTTCGCCGTTCACCACTTCGATTCTCGGTCTCGACCGCTCCATCGAAGAGTTGCAAGCCGAGGAGGCGGCGCTTGAGCGCACGTTCGAGAAGCGTTTCCGCAACGCCGTCGCCGCCACGCGCGCCTCGCTCTCCGAGAAGATCGACACGGTCTTTCAAGGCCGCCGCGTCATTGACGCCGAGCTGCTCGACGAACTAGAAGAGGCGCTCATCGCCGCCGACATCGGCGTGCCCACGACGCTCGCCATCCTCGACAACGTCCGCCGCGGCATAGACCGCAAGCAGATCAACGACATTGAGGCGCTCAAGCAGGCGATCAAGGATCAACTGCTCGACATCCTGCAAGCCTCTTCGCGCGCGGGCGTCGCCTCCGAGACGAGCGTGCCCGAAGACGTGACGCCTTACGTCATGATGATCGTCGGCGTCAACGGCGTCGGCAAGACGACGACCATCGGCAAGCTCGCGCAGCGCATCAAGGCCGAAGGCAACGACGTGCTCATCTGCGCGGCGGACACGTTCCGCGCCGCCGCCTCCGACCAACTCGCCATCTGGGCCGAGCGCACGGGCGTCCCGCTCGTCCAGCAGAAGTCCGGCACAGACCCGGCGGCCGTCCTCTTCGACGCCCTCAAGGCCGCCAAGGCGCGCCGCTCCGACGTGCTCATCGTGGACACGGCGGGGCGGCTGCACAACAAGTCGAACCTGATGGCCGAGCTTGAGAAGATGAAGCGCGTGGCGGGGCGCGAGGTCGCGGGCGCGCCGCACGAGACGCTGCTCGTGATCGACGCCGTGACCGGGCAGAACGGCTTAGAGCAGGCGCGCCAGTTCCTCAAGGTCGCGGGCGTCACCGGCATCGTCCTGACCAAACTCGACGGCACGGCCAAGGGCGGCATCGCCGTCGCCATCTCCAAGGAGCTGAACCTGCCGATCCGCTACGCCGGCATCGGCGAGAAGGTGGACGACCTAGTCGTCTTCGACCCAGAGCAGTACGTCAACAGTCTGTTCGAGTAAGTTCAAAGTTCAAGGTTCAAAGTTCAAGGTTCGGCGCGCAGCCAACCTTGAACCTTGAACGTTGAACCTTGAACTTTCTTTGAACCTTGAACCTTGAACGTTGAACCTTGAACTCGATTCCGACGAGCGTCTGATGCGGCGCGCGCTTGCGTTGGCGGCGCGGGGCGCGGGGCAGGTGAGTCCGAGTCCGCTGGTCGGGTGCGTCGTCGCGGACGCGCGCGGCGCGGTGGTCGGCGAGGGCTGCTACCTGGCGGCGGGCGTGAAGCACGCCGAGACGCTGGCGCTCGAACAGGCGGGCACGCGCGCGCTCGGCGCGACCGCCTACGTCACGCTCGAACCGCACGCGCACCAGGGGCGCACGCCACCTTGCACGGAGGCTTTGATCGCGGCCGGCGTCGCACGCGTCGTCGCGCCGATTGAAGACCCGAACCCGCTCGTCTCCGGGCGCGGCTTCGCGGCGCTCGAAGCCGCGGGCGTCCGCGTCGAGACCGGACTGCTGGCCGCCGAAGCGACCCGGCTCAACGAGAAGTACGTCCACGCCATGCGCCGCGCCAGGCCCTTCGTGCATCTGAAACTGGCCTGCTCGCTCGACGGGCGCATCGCCACGCGCACCGGCGACGCGCGCTGGATCACGGGAGCGGCCGCGCGCGCACGCGTCCACCTGCTGCGCCACGAGTACGACGCCATCCTCGTCGGCGCGGGCACGGCGCGCGCCGACGACCCGTTGCTCACGGATCGCTCCGAACTGCCCCGCCACCGCCCGCTCGCGCGCGTCGTCTTGGACGACCGCCTGGAACTCTCGCCACAGTCGCAACTCGCGCAGACGACGGCGGCCGCGCCCGTCGTCGTCTTCACAGACGAAGCGGCGGACGAACGCAGCGCGGCGGCGCTCGCGGCGCGCGGCGTCGAAGTGCTGCGGCTCGCGGGCGGCGGGCGCGACCTGCGCGCCGTGCTCGACGCGCTCTACCGGCGCGGTCTCCACAGCCTGCTCGTCGAAGGCGGCGCGACCGTCGCCGGTCTCTTCCTCGACGCGCAACTGCTCGACAAGGTCAGCGTCTTCATCGCCCCGCTCCTCATCGGCGGCCGCGCCGCGCCCCCCGCCATCGCCGGCACGGGCGCGCAACTCCTCGCCCACGCCACACGTCTTCGCGCCACAGAGATCACGCGCCACGGCGACGACGTTGAAATCACGGGCTACCTTGAAAGCAGAGGTTAGATGTCAGATGTTAGATGTCAGTGGAAGTCCAATGTCTAAGGTCTAAAGTCCAACGTGCGGCAGACCTCTAACTTTTGACATTGAACTTTGGACGTGGAACTGTGGACTTTGGCCATCGAACGCTGACTAACATCTAACATCTGACATCTAACCTCTGCCTTTATGCGTGCGAAGAAGAGTCTCGGCCAGAACTTTCTCGTGGACGGGCGGGTGGCGGCGCGGATCGTGGCGGCGCTGGGGCCGCGCGCGGACGAGACGGTCATAGAGATCGGGCCGGGGCGGGGCGCGTTGACGGCGGGGCTGCTGGCGCGTGCGGGGCGCGTCGTCGCGGTCGAGTTTGATCGCGATCTGTTCGCGGAGTTGCGCGCGCGCTTCGGCGCGAGCGCGAACTTCACGCTTGTCGAGGGCGACGCGCTGGAGGTTGACTACTGCGCGATCCGCGCGCCGGCCGCGTCGGCGCGCGTGGTGGCGAACCTGCCTTACAACGTCTCGACGGCCATCCTGCAAAGGCTGATCGCGGCGCGCGCGTGCGTGCCGGAGATGGTGCTGATGTTGCAGCGCGAGGTGGTCGCGCGGCTCTGCGCGCCGCCGGGCGCGGCCGAGCGCGGCTACCTCTCCGTGCTGGTCGAAGCCTACTGCGAGGCGGAGGCACTGTTCGACGTTGCGCCCGGCGCGTTCCGGCCCGCGCCGAAGGTCTGGAGCACGGTCGTGCGCCTGCGCGCGCGCACGCACGCGGCCGTGGCCGCGGCGGACGAGTCGCTGCTGTGGGCGCTCGTCAGCGCCGGCTTCATGCAGCGGCGCAAGACGATCCTCAACAACCTGCGCCACGCGCCCGCGCCCCTCGCCGCGCGCGTCAACGAGCGCGGCGGCGCGGCCGCCCTCCTCGCCGCCGCCGACCTCGACCCCCAACGCCGCGCCGAGACGCTCACCATCGCCGAGTGGGCGCGCCTGGTGGAAGGGCTGGAAGGGAAGTAGGCAGAAGCCAGAAGCCAGAAGCCAGGATGAAAGGCCGGCCTTTCGTTAAGGCCGGACTCTCTGCTGCCGCGTTCTCGACCGTCTCCCTACTGGCTCCTGGCTTCTGCCTACTGCCTACTGTTCTTCCCTCCCTTGCCGCCGTTGCGAAAAGGTTTTAAGCTGCGCACGGCCGGGCCGTGCGTGTCTCTTACCTTGGCGGCCGGCGTCGTTCATCCTGCCTCGTTGTTGAGCTAAGGGAGTCGGACAGATGTTGGAGGCCCCTCGACCAGCGCTGGTGCGTTACGGCGTCGCCGTGACGAGCGTGGCGCTGGCCACCGTCGTGACCCTGTTCATCCCGAAGGTCGCCGAGCGCGCCGTCTTCATCTTCTATTTCGTCGCCGTCGCGGTCAGCGTCTGGTACGGCGGGCTGCGCCCCGGCCTCGTCGCCACCGCGCTCTCGGCCCTCGCCAGTGCCTACTTCTTCCTGCACCCTGCGTACACTTTCCTCCTCGATCCCGTCGAGTGGCTGCGCCTCGGCGTCTTCGTCTTCGTCGCGCTGCTCATCAACGCCCTCGCCACGGCCCGCCGCCGCGCAGAGGCCGAGGCCGAGCGCAACCGCCGCTGGCTCGACACGACGCTGCGCAGCATCGGCGACGCCGTCGTCGCCACGGACATGGCGGGCCAGGTCATCTTCATGAACGCCGTGGCCGAGCGTTTGACCGGCTGGGGCGAGCGCGAGGCGCGCGGGCGCTCCTTGGGCGAGGTCTTCCACATCATCAACGAGGAGACGCGCGCCGAGGTCGAAAGCCCCGTGACTCACGTCCTGCGCTCGGGGCAGGTGGTGGGGCTGGCGAACCACACCGTACTCGTCGCGCGCGACGGCACGGAGCGGCCCATCGAGGACAGCGCCGCGCCGATCCGCGCCGCGGGCGTGAACACGGGCGTCGTGCTCGTCTTTCGCGACGCGACCGAGCAGCGGCGGCAGGCGTTGACGCGCGCGCAACTCGCCGCCATCGTCGCGTCGTCCGACGACGCGATCTTCGGCAAGACGCTCGACGGCGTGATCACGAGTTGGAACGCGGCGGCCGAGCGCATGTACGGCTACACGGCCGCGGAGGCCGTGGGCCAGAGCGTCGCGCTCCTGATCCCGCCGGAGCGGCCGGACGAGCTGCCGGGCATCCTCGCGCGGCTGCGGGCCGGCGAGCGCCTCGCCCACTTCGAGACGGTGCGCCAGCGCAAGGACGGCACGCGCCTCCACGTGTCGCTCACCATCTCGCCGCTCACGGACGCGTCGGGGCAGGTCGTCGGCGTTTCGACCATCGCCCGCGACGTGACCGCGCGCAGGCAGGCCGACGAAGAGTTGCAACTGCAAGCGCGCGTGCTCACCAGCATGGCCGAGGGCGTCTGCGTGGCCGACGAGCAGGGCTACATCCGCTACACGAACCCGGCCGAGGACATGATGTTCGGCTACGAGCCGGGCGAGCTGACGGGGCAGCACGTGACCGTCTTGAACGCCTACCCCGCGCCGGAGAACGAGCGCCGCTTCGCGGAGGTGATCACGCAGTTGCGCGCGCGCGGCGCGTGGTACGGCGAGCGCGAGAACCGCAAGAAGGACGGCACGCAGTTCCAGACGTTCGCGCGCATCACCGCGCTCCACGTCGGCGCGCAGCAGTTCTGGGTCTGCGTCCACGAGGACATCACGGAGCGCAAGCGCGTCGAGTCGGAGCGCGAAGAGTTGCTCCGGCGCGAGCAGGCGCTGCGCGTGCAGGCCGAGGCCGCCTCGCGCACGAAGGACGAGTTCCTCGCCACCGTCTCGCACGAGCTGCGCACGCCCCTGACGGCCATCCTCGGCTGGGCGCGGCTGCTGCGCGGCGACGGCATGGACGCGCCCGCGAGCCGGCACGCCGTCACCGTCATCGAGCGCAACGCGCGCGCGCAGGCGCAGTTGATCGAAGACCTGCTCGACATCTCGCGCATCATCACGGGCCGCTTGCGGCTGGAGCAGGCGACGGTCGATCTCGTGCCCGTCGTCCATTCGGTGCTCGATTCCGTGCGGCTCGCGGCCGAGGCCAAGGAGATCAGCCTGCACGCCGACTACGACGCGGCCGAGTTGGCGGTGACGGGCGACGCGGCGCGCTTGCAGCAGGTGGTCTGGAACCTGCTGACGAACGCCGTCAAGTTCACGCCGCCGGGCGGGCGCGTCGAGGTGCGGCTCGCGCGCCGCGACGGGCACGCGCGCCTCGTCGTCAGCGACACGGGCGTCGGCATCGCGCCGGAGTTCCTGCCTTACGTCTTCGAGCGCTTCCGCCAGGCCGATCAGTCCACGAGCCGCAGCCACGGCGGGCTGGGGCTGGGGTTAGCCATCGTGCGTCATTTGGTCGAGCTGCACGGCGGACAGGTCGAGGCCGAGAGCGCGGGCGAAGGGCAGGGCGCGCGCTTCACCGTGGCGCTGCCGCTGCAAGCCGCGGCGGGCGACGACGCGCCGCCGTCGGCTGCGGTCGTACCCGCGCCCGTTGCCGCCGACACGCCGTCGCTCGCGGGTCTGCGCGTCCTCGTCGTGGACGACGACAAAGACACGCGCGACTACCTGCTGCTGCTGCTGGCGCGGCACGGCGCGCAGGCCGAGGCCGCGGGCGACGCGGCGGCGGCGCTCGCCGAGTTGAAGCGCACACGCTACGACTTGCTGCTCTCGGACATCGGGATGCCGGGCACGGACGGCTACGATCTGATCCGCCAACTGCGCGACTACGAATCGCTGCGCGGCGAGCACACGCCGGCCCTCGCCCTGACGGCCTACGCGCGCACGGAGGACAGCGAGCAGGCGCGCGCCGCCGGCTACGAGGCGCACCTCCCCAAGCCCGTCGAACCCGCCGCCCTCGTCAACGCCCTCGCCGCCCTCGCCGGCCGCGCCGGTTAAGACTGACGAGTTTGGGCGCGAGGCGGCAGACCTCGGCGAAGGGCGTGTCCCACTCGTAGGCGTACCAGCGCGGCTGAATCCAGGTCGCGCCCGGCGCGAGCGCCGTGCCGAACCCGTACTCGCCCACGCCCGCCACCGTCGGTTGGGCCTGCTCAGCGCGACTGGTCAAGCGGTTATGTGCTGCCGGGGCGCTCAGGGGCGTCCCTCTTTTGCCTCTAACGAGCGGGCTAGTTTGGTAAAATAGGCTTGAAGTGCCCGATACGCCGACTCATTCTCATAGACAGAGCCATCAGCGTATTCCACGCGCACAACTATGAGTACATTTACCCCTTGCATCACCCGCGGCAGTGAGGCCGTTAGCTTCTCCGTCGGCGGTACGAGCTTCACTTCACCGGCATCGTCTGGCCGCGGAAATGTCTCGCCCGGCAGAAGCGGTTTTTCTGACAATCTATGCGGCCAAGAACTCAACCAGCCCGTACCGTTAGAGGAAACCGCCGCCACCGTGAAAGCGCGGATCGATTTCATCCCACGGTTTACTAAGCGATACACATCGCTTGAACCGCCGGCAAGAAACTTAACGTGTTTCACCTCCTCGAACTTAAGCGGGCAGTCGGGCTGGGAGGCAATGACTGGCAACACGATCTCACTCGGCACAACGAACCCTTCATTGCCAGCCCGCGGCGGTGCTTGTCCACTGGCAGGGGGCGCACCGTAGACGAGCGCAAGGGACAACAAGACAATGACTTGGCGCAAGCCTCCACCTCCTCATCATTACGGACAGGTGATCTTAATGTTTGCCGTACCGCTGAAACCGCGAAACGCGAAGTCGCCTGCAACCGTCACGACGATTGTCTCATACGGCACCTCAGGGGTAGGCAATCCGGGCCGCCGGTAAAGGCTAATGATGATGTCGGCGGTTTTGGGGTTAGAGGATAAATGCGCGTTGGCGAAAGTCCAACCTTGAATTCTGTAGTTATTGGTGTTGGGCGGTTCACCGAAAACCTTTACCTCGGTACGCTCTTCCGAGAGTGCTATTGCGTCATCCGGGACCCGGAAATGGGCGGTGACTCGGAAAACCTTTCCCTGGTCACAGATTTCTTCTCCATGAAGGCTGAGACGAGCCTGGGCGCGAGGCGGCAGACCTCGGCGAAGGGCGTGTCCCACTCGTAGGCGTACCAGCGCGGCTGAATCCAGGTCGCGCCGGGCGCGAGCGCCTCCCCGAACCCGTAAGCGTCCACGCTGGCAGATTGCACTGACGATTAAATCACAGGCAAAAGGTATTTTGTCCCCATGATATTTCAAACACGAGTCTCTCCGGTGCAATCATCCTTATACTATAAGAGTGTGCAAGCAGCACCCTCTCGTTAGCATCATCAGTATCTGTCTCGTCCCTGTTTGCCTGGCGAGTTACACTCTCGATTGCAGCTTTGACCTTTGAGAAGGGTAGCTGCGCGAAGGTTGCGCCCGGCTGAAGCCCAACGCTTGTCAACTGCGCCCGTAGTTTCCCCTTATCGAGACCGGGAGCATCGTCAATAACGATCTCATCCACGACGAAATTCTCCCATCTGGGATTCCACTTTGGGTCAATATACACGTCAACGTTCTTACCCTCGTCCACGAGCCTGAAGCTAACCGCAACGTCTGTAAACAGACCTGTTTCCTTCAGCCGGGAGACAAAGCATTCTACCGCCCCGGTTTGCACCGGCTTGCCTTCAGGGAAGGCGCGGCCTGCGTATGTGTAGATAAGACTCGCGTCGTGCGGGGTCGTCGCGTAGAGCCGGTTGACCACGGGCTGCTCGGCTGCTGTCTGTGGAAAAGCAAGACAGAAGACAAGGAGCCAAATTCCCTTTAGCATAACGCCTCCAACCTGCCGTTCACTTATGGACAGGGGCCGGTGCCTGAGATGGTATTTCTGACCGGGATGCACGTAACCCCGTCTTCGCACCGGCGGGTATCCACCCGGTCGGCCCAGATCAACTGGGCTGTGTACGTCGTCTGCCCGGTATGCGCGGTGTCAGAACCGGCCAGGCGATTCATCATTCGGTATGTAGCTACCGCCTCAAAGTTGACTCTTCTACTGTCACTGCTGACCGTTCGTATCGTGCTCTCGTCCGGCAGGTAAATAGCATCCTCTGAGATGATGCCGGTCAGACGAAGTTCATGATCCTGAGTGGGGGTAATGCCGATGTAGTATTTGACTTTGATTTGGAACTTACCGCACTCCGCTACGTCCGGGATCGAGCCGGGTCGTGTGCCCGGCGCTGGGTTAAGTATGGTTACGTCTAAGTCGGTAATTTTAGGCATGGGCAGCACGTCGCAGAGGGCGAAGGCGGAGACGAGTTTGGGCGCGAGGCGGCAGACCTCCGCGAAGGGCGTGTCCCACTCGTAGGCGTACCAGCGCGGCTGAATCCACGTCGCGCCCGGCGCGAGCGCCGTGCCGAACCCGTACTCGTCCACGCTCGCCACCGCCGGGTTCGAGACGC
>DASVPY010000061.1:0-64316 GCA_036389395.1 Pyrinomonadaceae bacterium | reverse complement strand
AGACCGTGCAGGGACTCGCCACGCAGACGGGCGACCTGCGCTTCTCGCTCGACGCCTACAGACGCTTCGCCACGCTCTTCGCCGAGATCGTGATGGGCGTGGCGCACGAGAAGTTCGAGCGCGTGATGGAGCGCTACAAGGCGCAGACCGAGGGCGGACGCGACACCGACCTCACGCCCGAGCAGTTGCGCGAAGTCATCGCCGCGCAGAAGCAAATTATCTTCTCCGACCAATCCGGCCTCGCCATACCCGAAGACCCTTACGAGCAACTGCGGGTCGCCATCGCCGCCGTCTTCAACTCGTGGATGGGGCGCCGCGCCGTGGACTACCGACGAGTGAACCGCATCCCCGACGACCTCGGCACGGCCGTCAACGTGCAGGCGATGGTCTTCGGCAACATGGGCGCCAACAGCGCGACGGGCGTGGCGTTTACGCGCAACCCCTCGACCGGCGAGAAGAGCCTCTACGGCGAGTACCTGATGAACGCGCAGGGCGAGGACGTGGTGGCCGGCATCCGCACGCCGAACCCCATCTCGCACCTCACCGAGGAGCTGCCCGAGGCCTACGCGCAGTTCGACCAGATCACGCAGCTCCTCGAGCGCCACTACCGCGACATGCAGGACGTGGAGTTCACCATCGAGCGCGGCCGGCTCTGGATGTTGCAGACGCGCACGGGCAAGCGCACCGGCGCGGCCGCCGTCCGCGTCGCCGTGGACATGGTCAACGAAGGTCTCATTGACAAGGCCACCGCCTTGCAGCGCGTCACGCCCGAACAACTCGACCAACTGCTCCACCCGACCGTGGACAACAACGCCGAGGCGACCGTGTTGGCGACGGGTCTGCCCGCCAGCCCCGGCGCGGCCCAGGGTCAGGTCGTCTTCGACCCCGACGAGGCCGAAGAACTCGCGCAGGGCGGCGCGAAGGTCGTGCTCGTCCGTCAGGAGACCAGCCCCGACGACTTCCACGGCATGGTCGCGGCGCAAGCCATCGTCACGGCGCGCGGGGGCATGACCAGTCACGCGGCAGTCGTCGCGCGCGGCATGGGCAAGTCGTGCGTGTGCGGCGCGCAGATGCTGAACATTGATTACGGGCAGCAGCAGTGCAACGTGAACGGGACGGTCGTGACGAAGGGCGAGTGGATCACCGTGGACGGCTCGACGGGGCGCGTCTTCCTGGGGCGCGTGCCGACCGTGCAGCCGCAGTTGGGCGAAGACTTCCGCGAGTTGATGACGTGGGCCGACGAGTTCCGGCGCTTGCGCGTGCGCGCCAACGCCGACACGCCGCGCGACGCGCAAGTCGCGCGCGACTTCGGCGCGGAGGGCGTGGGCCTCTGTCGCACCGAGCACATGTTCTTCGGCGACGAGCGGCTCGCGGCGATGCGCGAGATGATTCTGGCGGACGGCGTGGGCGCGCGCGAGAAGGCTTTGGAGCGGCTGCTGCCGTTGCAGCGGCGCGACTTCGTGGGCATCTTCCAGGCGATGGCGGGCTTGCCCGTCACGGTGCGCCTGCTCGACCCGCCGCTCCACGAGTTCCTGCCGAACATGGAGGAGTTGCTGGGCGAGCTAGCCGAGTTGAAGTTGCAGGTGCGCCGCGCCGAGTCGATCCGCGAGACCGACAAGCTGCTCGATCAGATCGCGGAGAAGCGCAAGCTCTTGCAACAAGTGCAGCGCATCCACGAACAGAACCCGATGCTCGGCCACCGCGGCTGCCGCCTCGGCCTCATCTACCCGGAGGTGACGCGGATGCAGACGCGCGCCATCTTCGAGGCCGCCTGCGAGGTGCAGGGCGCGGGCACGGTCGTCAAGCCGGAGATCATGGTGCCGCTCGTCTCCACCGCCGAGGAGTTGCGCCACCAGTCGCAAGTGATCCACGAGGTCGCGGAGCAGGTCTTGGGCGAGCACGGCATGAGCGTGGCGTACACGGTCGGCACGATGATCGAGTTGCCGCGCGCCGCGCTGACCGCGAACAAGATCGCGGCGCACGCCGACTTCTTCTCGTTCGGCACGAACGATCTGACGCAGACGACCTTCGGGCTGTCGCGCGACGACTCGGGGCGCTTCCTGTCGAAGTACGTCGAGGTGAAGATTCTGCCGGACGATCCGTTCCAGGTGCTCGACCGCGAGGGCGTGGGCGAGTTGGTGCGGACGGGCACGGAGCGCGGGCGCTCGGTCAAGCCGGACTTGAAGGTCGGCATCTGCGGCGAGCACGGCGGCGAGCCGAACTCCATCGCCTTCTGCCACGAGATCGGCTTAGACTACGTGAGCTGCTCGCCCTTCCGCGTCCCCGTCGCGCGCCTCGCCGCCGCGCAGGCCGCGCTCGCCGCCGACGGCGCGAGCGTCGCGCGCGACAAGTGAGCTTGAAGTTGGCCGCTCACGAGAGCGCGATTTAACACAGAGGACACAGAGCAAAAACTCTGTGTCCTCTGTGTCCCCTCTGTGTCCTCTGTGTTTAACTGGCCGCGGTGTTACTGCTTGTTGAAGACCAGCGTCGAGTTGCGCGCGCCTTGCGGCGTCTCGCTGCTGCGCTGGATGGTCAGGGTCTTGCCGTCGGCGGACAAATCCCAGACTTCCGTCGTCGTCAGCGTCCGCTCCTCGCCCTGGAAGTTGAACGTGCGCTTGGTCGTCAGCTTCAAGGTCTTGCCGCCGTTCTGCCACTCGGCCTTGGCCGCGGCCGTGCCGCGCCCGCCCGTGTCGAGCGTCGTCTCCGAGCCGTCGAGCTTGTAGGTCACGTTCGCCGGCCCCATCATGCCGCCGCCGCGGCGCATCCCGCCGCCGCCCGGCCCGCCGCCCGGAGGGCCGCCGCCTTCGCCGCCCGCCGCCTCGTTGCGCTTGATCTTGGTGTCGGCGGTCAACTGCTGCGCGTCCTGCGTGACCGTCAGCGTGTAGCTCTCGACGTTTTCCATCTGCGGCGGCAAGTCTTTGCTCTTCGCCTTGTCGAGCGCCCAAGTGCCGGCGAAGCTGGTCGGCGCGGCCGCGCCCGCCGGAAAGAGGCCGGCGGCGAGCGCCAAGGCCAGACCACACCCCACGATAAACCTACGCATCATGCTTCTGCTCCTTAAACTGAGTTGAATTGTTCGGACAGGTTGTTAAGCCTGCACCCGCCGGCCGCCGAGGAGGAGGCACGCCGCCCGCGCCCGCGAACGATTCGGCGGGGCGCGCCGCGCGTCTTAAACAGCCGTCACCAGACCGTAGACGCGCCGCGCGCGCCGCCGGTTACAACTTAACGCGCGCGGGCGCGAACTTTCTTCCGCCCGCGCCGGCCCGGCGCGGGCGCGGTGTTATAATCCGAGCCGGGATGAAAGACGCGCTGCCTACGAGCAAACTGTCCGAGCCGACGCCGACCGGGCCGACCGAGCCGGCCGCGACCGGCCCGACCTTGGCCGACGAACCCACTGATCAGGCCGACGCGGGCGCGTCGCCGCTCGTGCTCGTCGTGGACGACGTGCTGGACAACGCGGTCGTCATCAGCCTCGCGTTGCAGCAGCGCGGCTACCGCGTGGTGACGGCGACGGACGGGGCCGAGGCGCTGAAGATCGCCGCGCTCACGCGCCCCGACGTGATCCTGATGGACATCGCCATGCCGCAGCTCGACGGCCTCGCCGCCACGCGCCGGCTGCGCGAGGACGAGTCTTTGCGCGCCATCCCCGTCATCGCCCTGACCGCCTTCGACACCGAAGGCTTCCGCCGCGCCGCCTACGACGCCGGCATAGACGGCTACCTCACGAAGCCCGTCAACTTCGACCGCCTCTACGATCTCATCAGCAGCAAACTCCCCGCCCCGCCGCAGCCCTGACGAAGAGCTTAGTCGGCGGTTGCGCGTAGCGCGCGGCCGGTTTCACACAGAGTACACAGAGTAGGCACAGAGGACACAGTAAGACTCTCTGTGTCCTCTGTGTTGAACTGATCGCCCCCTACCGTCAAACCCTGAGCCTGCGCGCGCCTTGCCAGAGGCGCAGGCCGAGCCAGTGGAGCGCGTAGGCTGCGAGGATGAGCAGGAAGTAGTGCATGGCGAGGATGTAGCGGAACTCCGTCCAGAGCGCCGACTGGACGCACATGTAATAGGCGGCCGGGGCGAGCAGGACGGCCGCCGCGCGCCAGCGCCCCGCGCGCACGAGCAAGCCGATCCCTAAGACGACGAGCGGCAGCACGGTCGCCGTCAGGAAGAGGCTCTCGACCAAGCGCACGAGCGCGCGCGGGTAGCGCGTCCACTCGGCGCGGGCCGGGCCTAGCTCGAACAACTCCACGCGCCCCAACTCAGCCACGACGCGCGCGGGCTTGCGGAAGCCGTTGCGCAGCCGCACGCGCACGCCTTGCGCCGCGCCGCTCACGAACGGGCGCGCCGTCTCGACGGCGGGCTGGCTCTCCGGCGTCAGGTCGCGATAGTTGATCGGATGTAAGACCGGCGTGGACGCGAGCGCCGCGCCGCTCTCGGCGGCGAGCACGTCAACGACGACGCTGCCCGCTTCGATCTTCAAGGGCAGGCGCAAGAGGTAATCCGTGTGCGGCCGGACGGCGAGCGGCGGCGTGACGAGCAGCGTGCCCGCCGCGTCGTCCGCGAGCCGCAGGCGTTGCCCCGTCGCCGCGTCTCCGGGTTGCTGTGGCCGCGCGTCGTCGCCTTGTTGCGCGTCGGCGCTTTCGGTCAGCGCGGCCTCGTGTGCGTTGACGCTGCCGCGCGCGGCCAAGTCGGCGGGCGCGAGCACCATCACGGGCTGTGCGTTCGCCACGGCGGGCGCGCCGGTCGCCGCGCCGGATACGTCCGGCGCGCGCGCGAGATCGAGCGTGGGCGTGGCGTCGGGCGCGTGCGTGACGGCGGGCGTGGGCGCGACGAGTTCGACGCGCGCGAGCCGGAGCATGAAGAGGGCGCGGCGGGCCATGACGGAGGCGAACCAGAACGGGTGCTGGCGGATGACGGCGAGGCCGCGGCGCACGCGCCACTCTTCGCGCATGACGCCGTCGGGCTTGAAGCGCGTGCCGAGGTAGTCGGGGCGGTTGAAGATGCGCGCCTCCTGCTTCGTCACCTCGTAGTCGTTGCCGGGCAGCCCGAACCGCCCTTCCGTGTCGTAGACGCTGATGCCTTCGAGCATCGTGATGCCGGCGCTCAGCGAGAGCGGGATGAAGCGGCCGAACGCCACGTAGTTGCGCACGGTCACGGGCGCGACGACGAGCAGGTACGCGCCGACGAGCGCGGCGGCGAAGCGCAGACGTTGCCCGCGCGCGAAGAGGCAGGGCACCAAGAGCGCGACGAGCGGCGCGAGCAGCAGCGCGTTCGAGCGCAGCCAGCACGAGACGCCCAAGCACGCGCCCGCCGCCGCCACCGTCAGCAGGCGCGGCCGCCGCCACGCGCGGACGAAGAACAGGAAGGCGAGCAGCATCGGCGGCGCGGCGAGCGGATCGGGCAGCGGCGCGATGGCGTGATAGGCGAGTTGCGGCGAGAGCGCCACGAGCAGCCCGGCCAGCACGGCACACGCCCACGGGAACAACTCGGCCGCGAGCAGGCAGACGAGCACCGCCGCGGTCGCGTCGAACAGGACGTGCAGCCAGACGAGCGCGGCGTCCGACTGGCCGAAGAGCTTGAAGTGTGCGGCGAGCAGGAGCGGGTAGCCGGGCGGGTGCTTGACGAAGTTCGCGTCGCTCGGCGGGTCTGCGCCGCGCAGGAAGAGCGGCAGGTCGCCCGCGACCAGCGCCAACGCGTGCGCCCTGTACTCGGCGTGCATCCCGTTGAAGGGCAGGCTCTGCCGGTTGTCCTGCCAGTGCAGCACGCGCACGCCGACGGCGCACAGGAAGACGGCGGCCAGCGCCAGCGCCTTCATCGCGCGCCGCCGCGCCGCCGTTGCAGCCTCGGCCGCATCCGTACTGTCGGTCAAAACTCTTTCCCTTTACGTATTTCAGTTATCTCTGTGTTCTCTGTGCGAACTCTGTGTCCTCTGTGTTGAACTTACCGCACCTTACATTCAACACAGAGTACACAGAGGTCACACAGAGGACACAGAGTCAGGACGCTACTTCACTTCGGCTCGCAGGTAGGCGCGCCCGTCGGCGATGACGCGGCTGATGCCGGCGCTGAACGGGACGGCGGGTTGCCAGCCGGGCAGCAGGCGTTCAGGCTCGACGATGGCTTCGCCCCCGCGCGCCGTGCCGAACTCGGCCTCGACGTTCAACTGCCGCGCGATCTCTTCGGCGACTTGCCGGATCGTTAACCATTCGGGGCCGGCGATGTCGGCCTCTTGCGCGTCGCCGTCGAACAACGCGACGAGCGCGGCCGCGCAGTCGGTCTTGTAGACGAAGCGGCGGCGTTCCCGCCCGTCGGTCAGGCAGGCGACGCGCCCGCGCGTGAGACCGGCGAGCACGAGGTCTGTGATGACGTGGCTGCGGACGCTCGGCGGCTCGAACCCGTAGGTGTTCCACAGCCGCGCGCACTTGCCGCCGAGCTGCCGCGCCCAGTGCTCGGCCAGCAGCTTGGTCAGCCCGTAGGCGTCCGGCAGGCCGGCGAGCTGCGAGGTGGTGAAGAGGAACGGCCGGCGCGTGCGCGCGAGCACGTCGAAGACGCGCGCCGACAGCTCGCAGTTGTGTTTGTACTGCTCGTGCTGCCGATCCGCGGCCGCGATGTACTTGGCCCCGCCCGTGTCCCAGGCGAGAAACCAGACGCGGTCGCAGGCCGCGAACGGCGCGTCGGCAACGGCACGCAGGTCGCAGCCGGTCGCCAGATCGAGCGACGCGACCTCGTGCCCGCGCGCGCGCAACGCGGCCGAGAGCGTCGCGCCGATCAACCCCGCGCCGCCCAACACCAGCTCTCTCGGTTTCGCCGTCATACAACTTCGCGCGGCCGCCTTCTTTGCGTTCCTTCGCGGCCCGTCTTAGCGGCCTTTGCGGTTAAGTCCTAAAAGCTTTAACCGCAAAGGCCGCTAAGACGTGGCTCGCTGCCGGCTTGCTTGCCGGGTGCTGACCAAGTATATTGCCCCGCTTCCGCGGTGCGCGCCCGGCCGGAGCCGGTGGAGCTTAACAATGAACGTTGACGAGGTCAAAGAGAGCGCCGAACTGATCCCGCCCGGCTTCGTGCTGGCGGCCGGCACGGGCCGCGCAGACCCCTCGTTCCTGCGCTACCGCGACGAGCGCGTCGCGCACTGGGACGCGGTCGCCGACTGGATGACACAGCACCCGGCGCGCGGCGGCGCGTACCGGCGGCGGCTCGTCGAGGTCTACCGCTACTTCGTGCCGGCGGGCGCGCGCGTCCTTGAGATCGGCTGCGCGCAGGGCGATCTGCTCGCCGCGCTCAGACCCGCGCGCGGCGTCGGCGTGGACTTCTCCGCCCGCATGATCGCGCGCGCCCGCGCCAAGCATCCAGACCTGCGCTTCGTCCACGCCGACGCGCACGCGCTCGACCTCGAAGCAGAGCCGTTCGACTTCATCATCCTCTCGGACGTGGCGAACGACCTCTGGGACGTGCAGGCGGTCTGCCAGCAACTCGCGCGCTTCGCCGACTCGCGCACGCGCGTCGTCTTGAACTTCAGCAACCGCCTGTGGCGCTGGCCGCTGACGGCCGCGCGGCGCTTGGGTCTCGCGCGCCCGAACCTGCGCCAGAGCTGGCTGACGGTCGCCGACCTGACGATGCTGCTCGACCTCGCGGGCTTCGAGGTCATACGCCACCGGCGCGAGGCCTTGTTGCCGCTGCCGCTGGGGCCGGTCGCAAAGTTCGCCAACCGCTACGCCGCGCGCTTCTGGCCCGCGTCGGCGCTCACCGCCACGCACTTCCTCGTCGCCCGGCCCGTCAAGCAGGAGCCGCCGACGCGCGAACCCGTCGTCTCCGTCATCATCCCGGCGCGCGACGAGGCGGGCAACATCGCGGACATCTTCGCGCGCATGCCGGAGATGGGCGCGGGCACGGAGATGGTCTTCGTCGAGGGCGGCTCGCGCGACAACACTTACGGAACTGTCGAGCAGTTGATCGCGGCGCACCCGGAGCGGCGCTGCCAACTGCACCGGCAGAAAGGGCGCGGCAAGGTGGACGCCGTCCGGCTCGGCTTCGAGCGCGCGCGCGGCGACGTGCTGATGATCTTCGACGCCGATCTAACTGTGCCGCCCGAAGACATGCCGCGCCTGCTGGAGATGCTAACCACGGGCCGGGCTGATTTCGTCAACCCGACGCGGCTCGTCTACCCGATGGAGGGCGAGGCGATGCGCTTCTTCAACTTGGTCGGCAACAAGTTCTTCGGGCTGGTCTTCTCTTGGCTGTTGGAGCGGCCGTTCAAGGACGTGCTGTGCGGGACGAAGGTCTTGTGGCGGGCGGACTACGAACGGATCGCGGCGAACCGGCACTACTTCGGCGACTTCGATCCGTTCGGCGAGTTCGACCTGCTCTTCGGCGCGGCCAAGCTGAACCTGAAGATCGAAGACGTGCCGGTGCGCCACCGCCGCCGCCACTACGGCACGACCAAAATCCCGCGCTGGCGCGGCGGCGTCATGCTGCTGCGCATGGCCGCCTCGGCCGCCCGGCGCATCAAGTTCATCTGAGCTTGCGGTTGAGTGTAGGCTGAGACCAGATCAACACAGAGGGCACAGAGGGGACACAGAGTACACAGAGTTCTTTACTGTGGCCTCTGTGCTTCCTCTGTGCCCTCTGTGTTAACCCGGCCACACATCACTCTCAACCGCGCCACCGTGGGGGCGCTTAGAAATTCTGCTCGTACCAGTCAATCGTGCGGCGCAAGCCCTCTTCGAGCGTGGTGCGGGCGACGAAGCCGAAGCGTTCGCGCGCGCGCGCCGTGTCGAGCTGGCGCTTGGGCTGCCCGTTGGGCTTGCTCGGCTGCCAGCGTATCTCGCCCTCGAACCCGGTCAGGCGCGCAATCGTCTCGACCAGCTCGTTGATGAAGACCTCGCGCCCGTTCCCTAGGTTCACCGGTTCGCCCTCGTCGTAGAGCGCCGCCGCGCGCACGATGCCCTCGGCGCAGTCCTCGACGTAGAGGAACTCGCGCGACACGTCGCCCGTGCCCCAGACCTCGACGAACGCCCGGCCCTCGCGCCGCGCCGTGACGCACTTGCGGACGAGCGCCGGGATGACGTGCGACGTGTCGAGGTCGAAATTATCGCCGGGGCCGTAGAGGTTCGAGGGCAGCAGGTAGATGGCGTTGAAGCCGTACTGTTCGCGGTAGGCTTGGGCCTGCACGAGCATCATCTTCTTGGCCAGCCCGTAAGGGGCGTTGGTCTCCTCCGGGTAGCCGCCCCACAGGTCGTCTTCCTTGAACGGGACGGGCGTGAGCTTCGGGTAGGCGCAGACCGTGCCGACGGCGACGAACTTGCGCACGCCGCCCAGGCGCGCCTGCTCGATGAGCTGCGTGCCCATCATCAGGTTCTCGTAGAAGAACCGGCCGGGGTTGCGCTGGTTGTGCCCGATGCCGCCGACCACGGCCGCCAGGTGGATGACCAACTCGGGGCGCGCGTCCGCGACGAGCCGCCGCGCCGCCGCGCCCTCGACCAGATCGTAATCACGACTGCGCGGCACGAACACCTCCACGCCCGGCAAGTCGCGCAGACGCTCCACCACGTAGCGCCCCAGAAAGCCCGCGCCGCCCGTCACCGTCACCCGGCGGTATGGAAAGTCTTCAACCATTGTTAACGGCAACTCTCGAATGATGGATTGGTGGTGTGGCGGCCAAGTCGGGGGCGAAGGTGCTCTGGCGAAAGCAAGCCGAGGGGATCGTAGCTAGGCCATATCATGTGCTAAGCAAAAGATTTTAATGCCGGAGGTCGGACTCGAACCGACATGGGGAGTGAACCCCGCGAGATTTTGAGTCTCGTGCGTATACCAATTTCGCCACTCCGGCATGAGATGTCATATTATTAGACCTCAAGAGCTATGGTCAATTGGGGCCGAAGAAAATACAGTCGGGAAGAGTTCGCTGAGGCGTGGCTTAGCAGTTCGTCTATCGCCCAAGTTGCGAAGAAACTTGGGTGCAACACAACCGGCGGCGGTTATATCACCTTGAAGATGGCTACGCGCGAATTAGGATTAGATGACAGCCACATGACCGGACAGGGATGGAATATTGGTTGGCCATCTAATCCATCAAGAGCGCGAGTAATTGCATTACCTGATGTTCTGATCAAGAACTCCACCTACACGACGATTTGGAGGCTTAAGCGGCGTCTATTGCAGGAAGGGCTTTTAACCTACAAGTGCTACTTGTGCGGGTTCTATGAAAAAAGAGATTCGTCTGTATCAATCCGCAAGCAAGCGGGCACGCCTCCGGCGGCCCTGACGGTCTCCCACGCTCTAACGTGGAAAAGTCGGCGGCGCGGGATCACCCGACGGCGTTTGCCGCGCTGGCAACGCGTTGCTTCGGCGACTTGATGGGAGTAGTATGCGCGGCGAGATGCGAGTCGGCGCGCTGCTTGCGGTGTTGCTCTTAGCCTCCGGGCTGCGCTCGTGCGAACGCGTGCTTCCTGACACGGTCGCACCGGCAGCGCCCGTGGCGGGCGCGCACACGCCCGCGCCCAGCCCCACGCCGCAAGTCACGCCCAGTCCCGCACCGCAAGCTGCGCCCGGCCCCGCGCCGCCGCGCGTGGATTTCGCCACGCAGATCAGACCGATCCTGGAGACCCGCTGCACGCCCTGCCACTTCCCCGGCGGCAAGATGTACCAGCGCCTGCCGTTCGACCGGCCCGAAACGCTGCACGCCCTCGGCGACAAGCTCTTCACACGCATCAAAGACGAGCGCGAGCAGCAACTCTTCCGCGCATTCCTCACACAGCCCCGCGACCTCAGCCCCACTCGGCCCGAACCGCAGCCCGACAACTAACCTCGCCCGCCGCAACGAGAATTTAATCAAACCGCAACCAAAGCCGAGGGCCTGAGCCGTTAGGTTGGAAGTATCTAACGGGGCGGCCCCGCCCCCTCACCAAACACCTTAAAGTTAGGCAGGGCTTTTCGGCGATGCGCTCTTTCACGGACACGAATCTACTGGCGTCCGGCCTGACCGTCCTGACCGTCGGCGTCTTACTGAGTCTGCGCTTCACCGCGGCGACAGTCGTCTGGCTGTGCCACGGCGGGCGCTGGCTCCTGCGCCTGCTGGTCGCCGGTCTGCGCACGTTCTTTTAGAACGGCGGTGAGGTTAAGGTTGACAAAGTTAAGCCGGGCGCGGTCGTCGTGTGTTTGACGACCGCGCCCGGCTTGTGGTTTGTCGGCGGCGTGCTGTCGGGCGTGCGCATATTGCACGCGCTAGGCCGCGCGTCTACTGCGCGTCGTTCTTGGCGGTGGGGATGGGGCGGGCGGCGGCGGCGACGTAGCCGCGGCGCGCGCGCAGGGTGAGACCCGTGCGGCGCGGGAGCACGGCGATGCGGCGGTACTCGTCCGGGTCGCCGGAGACGAGCGGGCGCTTCGGGCTGTAGGTGACGACGTACTGCGTGCCGATCTCGCGCGCCAGTTCCGCGCCCTGCGCCGTGTAGTCCTCGTCCGCGTCGGGGAACAGGAGCCGCCCGCCGGTGTCGGTGGCGAGCGTCTTGAGGCGCTGCTCGCTGCGTTGCAGCGCGCGCTCGTAAGCCTTGCGCACGCGCGCCATCTTCGGGTCGAGCGTGATGCCGCCGCCCGTGGGCGAGCCTGTGACCCCACCGCTCGTGCGCGCCGTGGGCGGCATCGTCGGGTTGATGCCGACCGTCGGGATGCCCGACGAGGCGACGCTGCCGACGGGCGGCAACAGGCTCGCCGTCTTGTCGCGCTCCTTGCTCACCTTGCGCCCGACCTGCGTGTAGCTGATGACGTGCACCGTCACCTGCGCCTCGTTCAGTTGCCGCATCGCTTCGGCGAAGCCGTTGCGCCCGCCCATCGTGTTGGCGTCGCTCGTGAGCACGCGCAGCAGTTCGTCCGGACTGGCGGCGCGGCCCGGCGTGTCCACGCCGTCGGTGACGAGGACGATGTGGCGGTTGCCCATCGGCTGATCGGCGAAGAGGGCGGCGGCCTGCTGCAAGGCCTCTGCGGGGCGCGCGCCGCTGCCCGTGTGCAGCTTGCTTTGCAGCGCGTGTTCGGCGAGAGCGAGGTCGGTCGTCCAAGCCTCAAGCAGCTCGGTCTTCTTGTCGAACTGCATGACGGCGACGGCGTCGCCCGCGCGCAGGTTCTCGACGACGCCGAGGGCGGCCTTGCGCGTGGCGCTCGTGCGCTGCGCCGGGTTCAACTCGCCGCTCGTGCCCAGCAGCAGCAGGACGCTCGCCGGGATGCGCTTCAGGCTGCGCACCTGCTGCGGCACGCTGTCTTCAAGCACGACGATGTCGTCGCGCTCAAGCGTCGGGTCGAAGCGCCCGTACTGGTCGCGCGCGAACAGCGGGATGCGCACCTCTTCGGTGTAGACACGCTCCTGCTCCGGGTCGGGCGTGGCCTTGGGCTTGGGCGCGACGCGCCCCGACTGCGCGCGCACGGCGGCGGGCGCGAGCGCGAGGAGCGCGACGAAGACGAGCGTGCGTGAACGTGAAAGCATAGCTGCGACTCCAAAACAAACGGCGGCGTTCGGATGTGACAAGGTTGAGATGCGGCGACCCTTCGCGCCGCGTTGCCTCACTCTGCGCTCCTTTGTGGTTAAGGCCGAAAACATTTAACCACAAAGGGCGCGAGGAGGGCCGCAAAGAGTTTTTCAAACAGCGTCTTAGCTTTGCGCGGCGCGGGCCTGCGCCTGCACGGCCGTGATGGCGACGGCGTCCACTATGTCCTCGGCCTTGCAGCCGCGGGAGAGATCGTTGCAGGGCTTGTCCAGACCTTGCAGGACGGGGCCGATGGCGGACGCGCCCGCGAGCCGTTCGGTCAACTTGTAGGCGATGTTGCCCGCTTGCAGGTCTGGGAAGATGAGCACGTTGGCGCGGCCGCCGACGGGCGAGCCGGGCGCTTTTGAGTCCGCCACCTTCGGCACGAGCGCCGCGTCGGCTTGCAGTTCGCCGTCTATGAGCAGTTCCGGCGCGCGCGCGCGCACGGTGCGCGTGGCCTCGACCACCTTGTCCACCAGCTTGTGCGCGGCGCTGCCCTTGGTCGAGAACGAGAGCAGCGCGACGCGCGGCTCGACGTTTAAGAGCGCGCGGCACGAGTCCGCCGACGCGATGGCGATCTCCGCCAGCTCGGCCGCCGACGGCTCAATGACCACGCCGCAGTCCGCGTAGATCAGCGCGCCCTCCGCGCCGAACGACGCCTGCGACAAGACCATGACGAAGAAACTGGACACGAGTTTGAAGCCGGCGCGCACGCCGACGCAGTGGAGCGCGGCGCGGACGGTGTGCGCCGTCGTGTTGGTCGCGCCCGCGACCGACCCGTCCGCGCGCCCCATGCGGACGAGCAGGTTGCCGTAGTAGAGCGGGTCTTGCACGGCGATGCGCGCCTCATCGGGCATCAGGCCCTTGGCGCGGCGCAGCTCGTGGTAGAGCGCCGCCACCTTGTCGAAGTCGGACGCGCGCCGGTGGTCGAGCAGCTCGACGCCGCTCAAGTCCGCGCCCGCCGCGCGCGCCGCCGCGCGCACCTTCTCCTCGTCGCCGAGCACCGTCACGCGCGCCAGACGCTCGCGCGCGCAGATGCCGGCGGCGACCACCGTGCGCGGGTCTTCGCCCTCCGGCAGCACGATGCGCTGCGGCTGGGCGGCGGCGCGCCGCCTGATCTGTTCGAGTATGTTCATAGGCCCCACGAGTATAAGCGATGCGCCGGGCGGCGGCTAAACGGGCCGGCGCGCGCAGAATTGCAAGGAACAGATGATATTTCAGTGACCCTTGCGGCTTAGACTAAACTTTGCGACCTTAGCGGCCTTCTTCGCGGCCTTTGCGGTTAAAGCTTTTAAGACCTAACCGCAAAGGACGCAGAGAGAGCCGCAAAGGGCCGCAAAGGCAGTGCGGGGAGGAGGGCACACGATGGAGAGCAGGTTCAAAGTTCTGGGGCACGCGGCGCACCCGATCCTGATCGTCTTCCCGCTGGGCCTCTTAGCCACGTCGGTCATCTTCGACGTGCTCTGCGCGGCGACGGGCAACCCGCAGTTCCCGGTCGCCGCTTACTGGATGATCGCGGCGGGCATCATCGGCGGCCTCGTCGCCGCCGTGCCGGGCTTCGTGGACTGGCTGGCGATCCCGAAGGACACGCGCGCCAAACGCGTCGGCCTCATCCACGCCGTCGGCAACGACATCGTGCTCGTCCTGTTCGCCGTCAGTTGGTGGCTGCGGCGCGACACGCAGGATCACGATCCGACGACCGTCGCCTTCGCGCTCTCGGTCGTCGGCCTACTGCTCGCGCTCTTCACCGGCTGGCTCGGCGGCGAACTGGTCGAGCGCCACGCCGTCGGCGTCCACGACGGCGCACACCTCGACGCCCCCCACTCGCTCTCCGGCCGCCCCGCCCGCGAGCGCGAGTGAAGAGCAGTGGTCAGTGGTCAGTTGGGGCAGAGTTCAAAGTTCAAGGTTCAAAGTTCAAGGTTCAACGTCCGACCAACCTTGAACGTTGAACCTTGAACTTTGAACTGTCTTCCTACTGACCACTGACCACTTTCAGGAGTGCTTATGCCGAGACCGATCAGCGAGCAGGTGGTGGTGATTACGGGGGCGTCGAGCGGCATCGGGCGCGCGGCGGCGTTCGAGTTCGCGCGGCGCGGCGCGCGCGTCGTGCTGGCGGCGCGCAACGAGCGGGCGCTGCGGACGGCGGCGCAGGAGGTCGAGGCGCTGGGCGGGCGCGCGCTCGTCGTGGTGACGGACGTGGCCGAGCGCGCGCAGGTCTTCCGGCTCGCCGACGAGGCGGCGGCGCACTTCGGGCGCATTGACACCTGGGTCAACAACGCGGCGGTGAGCGAGTACGGCACGGTCGAAGAGATCGAAGTGGCCGAGATGGAGCGCATCGTGGCCGTCAACCTGCTCGGCACGCTCTACGGCGTCAAGGCGGCGCTGCCGCACCTGCGCCGCGCGGGGGGCGGCGTGATCGTCAACGTCGGCTCGGTGCTCTCGGATCGCGCCGTGCCCTTGCAGTCCACCTACTGCGCGACCAAGCACGCCGTCAAAGGTTTCACCGAGGCGATCCGCATGGAGCTTCAGCGCGACCGCAGCAACATCCATCTGACCATCATCAAACCTTCGACCATCAACACGCCCTACTACAACCACGCGCGCACGCACATGGGCGTCGAGCCGCGCGCCATGCCGCCGGTCTACGAGCCGAGCCTCGTCGCGGACGCCATCGTCCGCGCGGCCGCGCACCCCGTGCGCGAGATCACGGTGGGCGACGCGGGCAAGCTCTTGAGCGTGCTGCAACGCGTCAGCCCGCCGTTCGTGGACTGGCTGATGACGCGCGGCGGACTGCTCTTCCGCCTGCAACAGAAGGCCGAGCCGCCGCGCCCCGGCGACAACCTCTTCGCGCCCGTGGACGAACCCGGCTCGACCATCGGCGAGTACAGCAGTCAAGCAACCACCGTCAGCCCCTTCACCCGCTTCTTCGAGCCGCACCCCGCGCGCAAACGCCTCCTCGCCGCCGCCGCCCTCGGCGCGCTCGCGCTACTCGGCATGAGGAAAAGAGGTCAAAGAAAAGATGTCAGATGTTAGATGTTAGATGTTAGTCAAAACACTGACATCTAACATCTGACATCTGACCTCTGCTTTCTACCCTCTGACCTCTTGATCCACCAGGCGTTCGGCGGCGGCGGCGAGTCGGGCGACGACGTGCGGGTCGTGGGATTTGATGGCGTCGAAGTTGCGCGCGTCGAGGGCGGGCGCGACGAAGCCGTCGAGGTCACGCGCGACGAGCGCGACCTGCAAGGTGGGCGAGTCGGCGATGACGAACCACTCGCGCGCGAGCGGCGCGCCCGCCGGCACTTTGAGCGCCTTCATGTGCGGGTGGCGCGGCGGCTGCCAGTCCGGCTCGCCGAAGACGTAGAGCCGCTCCGACACGTCGGCGATGCGCAGGTAGCGGGCCACAATCGGCTCCATCCGCGACAGCCGCTCGAAGCCCACGTAGACGCGCCCGGCGCGGTGCGCGCGCAACAGGAGCGCCGTCTCGATCAGCAGGCTCACGTACTCCAGACACGGCGGCTGCGTGCGCCAGCGCAGCGTCGTGTGCTCCTCTAAGGTCTGCCGCGACAGCGCCGCGACCGCGCCCAGATCGGCCACCGCCCGCCCGGCGGCGGCCGCCAACGCACACTCGTACATCGAAAACTCTTCCAACGCGCCCACACCCCCCGGCGCTCCCTAGCGCACACAAGTTCTACCCGCACGCGTCTGCGCCCGCGTTACGATTTGTTGGGGAAAGTGTGGCCGGGCAGTGAGGAGTCAGGAGTCAGAAGCCGGAAGCCGGAAGAAGAATGCGGACACGGAAGCCGGAGGAAGAGAGACGGAAGACGAGAGGCCAGCTATTCATTCTGGCTTCTGACTCCTGACTCCTGACTCCTCACTGCTCACTGCTCACGGTCTCCGAGCGCGGCGAGCAGCTTGTCGTGGATGCCGCCGAAGCCGCCGTTGGACATGATGACGACGGCGTCGCCCGCGCGCAGTTCGGGCGCGAGGTGGCGGACGATTTCGTCCGCGCCGTCGAGGCAGTGGGCGGGCGTGCCGGCGGCGGCCACCTCGGCGGTCAGTTCGTTGGTGTCGAGCAGTTCGCCGTAGACGCTGCCCTTCGCGCGGTCGAAGACGGTGGCGATGACGACGTAGTCGGCCTGCGTGAGCGCGCGCACGTACTCGCGTTGGAAGACCGCGAGCCGCGAAGTGGCCGAGCGCGGCTCGAAGACGGCGACGAGCCGGCGGTCTCTGTACTTGGCCCGCAGCGCGCGCAACGTCTCGGCGACGGCCGTCGGGTGGTGCGCGAAGTCGTCTATGACGAGCACGCCGCGCGCCTCGCCGCGCACCTGCATCCGCCGCTGCACGCTCTTGAACGTCGCCAGCGCCTCGCCGATGGCCGCCTGCTCGACGCCCCACGCGTCCGCCGCGACGATGACGGCCAGGCAGTTGCGCACGTTGAACTCGCCGATCAGGGGCGTCGCAAACTCGCCCCACGCGCGCCCGCCGCGGAAGACCGTAAAGCGCGTCAGCTCGCCCGTCAGGTCTATGTCGCGCGCCTGCCAGTGCGCGTCCTCGGTCGTGCCGAAGGTCTCCAACTGCGTGTGCAGCTTCGCGCCGAAGGATGCAACCACGTCGCGCACGGCGGGGCTGTCCCAGCCGGCGATGAGGCGGCCCGCGCCGGGGACGAGGTTCACGAAGCGGCGGAAGGCCGTCTTGACCGCCGCGAGGTCTGCGTAGATGTCGGCGTGGTCGAACTCGATGTTGCCCACGACGGCCAACTCCGGCAGGTAGTGCATGAACTTCGGCCCCTTGTCGAAGAAGGCCGTGTCGTACTCGTCGCCCTCGATGACGAAGTACGGGCTGTCGGTCACGCGAAAGCTCGCGCCGAAGTCCTGCACCACGCCGCCGACGAGGAAGCCGGGGCGCAAGCCCCCAACTTCCAGAACCCACGTCGCCAGACTCGTCGTCGTCGTCTTGCCGTGCGTGCCGGCGACGACCAGCGCGCGCCGCCCGCGTATGAACTCCTCTTTGACGACCTCGGCCTGTGAGCGGTAGAGCAGCCGGCGGTTCAAGACGGCTTCAACTTCCGGGTTGCCGCGCGACAGCGCGTTGCCGACGACGACACAGTCCGGCGCAGGCTCAAGGTGCGCCGCGTCGTAGCCTTGCATGACGGGGATGCCGAGCGCCGCGAGCATGTCCGACATCGGCGGGTAGACGTTCTCGTCCGAGCCGGTCACGCGATGCCCGCGCGCCTGAAGCATCCCCGCGAGCGACGCCATCGCCGTGCCGCAGATGCCGATCAAGTGATAGTGCATATCGTTCGGGAACAGAAACTCGCTGTTGTTTATTTAAGCTGCTGAGAACTTACTCGATAATAACCGAACTGACAAACGACTTCAGCGCGCGCACGGCGAAGCGTCCCGCGTGCTCGTTGCGGAGCGGCGCGGGACGCTGTGGCCGGGGCAATGTTGTCAGTTAGATGAGAACCGGGTCGTCGCGGCGGGCGATGCCGCCGACCTTCGAAAGCCCGGCACTGGTGCCGCCGACATCCGAGCCGGGCGGGTCGGACAGCTCCGCGGTCGTGACCAGCTTGCACATCTCAAGCAGGTTCATCTCGGTGAAGGTCGTCACGTCAAAACCGCAGTTGGGTACGGTCGGATCGTCAACCGTGCCGACCGCGCCGGCCGGGTCGCGGCAGATCAGGAACCAGGCTTTGACCGGGTGTAGCTCGAAATACTCTTTGTGCTCCGTGTCTTTGATCCAGTCGCCGAAGATGAGCACCACGTCGCCGCGCGCGCCGGTGGTGGTCGGGTCGGCCGCCGTCGGGTCGGCCTGATCCACGGGGATGTTGTGTACCTCGCCGTCGTCCGGGTCGTTGAAGAGTTTCGAGATCAGCCAGATCAGCCACGCGAAGAGCGCGGCTATCGCGCCCGCGATGAGCCTGCACAGGAAGCCGCCCGCCCCGGCCGTGAGCGCCTCGCAGATGGCACACGCGATGACGTAGGCGACGGCGAAGGTCACGATGCTGATCTTCAAATTCGTGAGCGCGCGCGAGAGGCGGTTGCCCTCGATCTCGCAGTGCATGAAGGGCACGAGGCGGCCGGCGGGCGGTTCGTCGTCGTCCACGCCGAGCAGCACCTGACAGAAGAACTTGTCGATCACGCCGGGGCCGCCGATGGCGTCGGTCTCGAAGCGGAACATCGGGTTGTGGTTCGCGTCGCCCGGCGCGTCGTCGGGCGTGTTGTTGAAGGCCGCGACCGGCATGGCCGCCGCCTCGCGCCGGAAAAAGTGGCCCTGAAAATTGCGCGCCGGGTCGTTCAGCATGTGGTTGTGTACCAACTCCATGTAGAGCAGCCGGCCTTGATCGGCCGGGAGGCCGGCGACGTAGCTGACGCGGTCGGCGCGGTTGGCGGCGATGTCGAGACCGGCGGCCGGCGGCGTGATCGTGCCGGCCGCGACGAGCGCGTTCACGGCCGCCACCAGCAGACTCCCGTCCGCCTCGAAGAAGCCGAACGGGGCGATCAGCGTGTCGATCTTGTTGTCGCCGTCGCAGGCGGGGCGCGGCGCAATCGTGACCGTGCCGACCACGCACTGGTTGGGCCGGATGCACATCAGCCGTTCGTGATAGAACCAGTACTCGAAGTCTATCAGGAAGGCGATGAGGCCGGCGGCGAGGCCGATGACGGCGTCGCCGCAGGTCAGCTCCGCGGCGGCCGCGATGACCCACGCGGCCAGCCCGACGGTGAAGAAGGCCAGCAGACCGCCGGGGATCGAATAGGTGTGCGCCAAGCCGGGGGGCGCGCATTCCGTGAACTGTTTGAAACCTCTTGGCATGGCGGCCTCCTCACCGGACTCTGATGCGCACCGTCACGCCGCCCAGCGGGCCGCGCTCCGGGGCCACAGCATTGAAGTTAAAGGCCAGTTCCTCGCCGGGCTGCGCCGTCGCGGGGATTTGCAGGGCCAGTTCCACGTCGCGGCTCTCGCCCGCCGCCAGCGTGACCGCTTGGTCGAGTGGCTGTCCGTCCACGGTCACGCCCCAGCCGGGCGGGATGCCGGCCGGCACTTCGCGTTGCGCCTGTAGCAACTCTTCCCGCCCGACGTAGTTGTAGACGACGCTGGTCGGCCCGTTGCCCCAGCCCCAGAGCCACTGCCGGAAGGTCGTGCCGCGTTTCTCGCCGCGCTGCGCGCCGCGCGTGCGCTCGGCCGCCGCGCCCACCGTGCGCGTGCGCGTCACGAGCGGAAACTCCCATTCGCGCGCCGGGATTTGATACGTGTCGGCCGTGAACCGGACGCGCAGCGGCCGTTGGAATGGGTTCATCAGCCGCGCGGGGAAGAGCAACGTCTCGCCGGGCACGCCGCCGCGCACGTCCGTGTTCTCCTGCCCGACGTTGTTGGCCGGGTTCTTGTCGTCCGGGTGGTAGCAGCCGACCTTGAGGCAGTAGTGACCGGGGCCGCCGGGCGTCGTCCAACGGAACTGCGCGACGGCGTTGCCCCACGGGGCGATGTTGAGCAAGACCACGCGCTCCGTCCCGTCCGCGTTGAACTCCACCGGCGCGCGCGGCCCGTTAAAGCCCCAGTCCTGAAAGTAGCAGCGCACCTCGACGGCCAACGCCGGCTCGAACGAGGCGTCCCAGATGCGGCCGTGGACGACGTAGGTGTGGTCGCCTTGCAACTGCGACGAGTCCACCGGCGTGCCGTCAAGTTCGGTTAGAAAAATGTCCGGGTTGTACCACGTCACCGGGATGTTCTGTTGCATCAGGTAGAACTGATCGTAGAGACACGGATCGGGCTTGCGCCGGACGTGCGGCGGGATTTCGTCGGCACAGGGCCGGCGGTCGCAAGGTTTATAGTCGCCGCGCCAGCGCCGCCACAGCAGGAAGAGGAGCAGCGTCCAGATGAGCCAGAGCAGCAGGAGCAGGAGCAGGAGCAACAACCGCAACAACTCAAGCGGGAGCTTGACCAGAGAGCGCGCGAGCGCGCGTAGTAACTGGGTCATGGCAGCCTCCTTTATGCGCGGCGTGTGAGGGTTGCGAACCTGTGTACGATCCGACGCCGCGCGCGGCTGAGTCCGGGCGCGCGGGCACGCGCCCGAACAGTCCGGCCCCCGGAACGGGCCGGAACTTAGAACGGCTATTGGTTATGCGGGCCCGAGGCGAAGTATTTCACCGTCGGGGCGTGCCGCTTCAGCGCGGCGGGGCGGGCGGCTGAGCGCCGTCCGGCGGCGCGGCCGGCAGCGTGAAAGAGAAGGTCGAGCCGCGGCCGACTTGCGACTCGACTTGAATGCGGCCGCCGTGGAGTTCGACGAGCTGCTTGGTGATGTAGAGGCCGAGGCCCGTGCCCTTCTCGCTGCGGGTCGCGCGGCTGCGGGCCTGCTCGTACTTGTCGAAGAGGCGTTCGATGTCTTCGGGGGGGATGCCGACGCCGGTGTCCGTGACGGCGAGGCGGACGTGGGCCGCGCCCGCGCGCGCGGCCGCGAGCGTGACGCGCCCGCCGCGCGGCGTGAACTTGATGGCGTTCGAGAGCAGGTTGACGAGGACGCGGCGCAGCTTGGGGCGGTCGGCGCGCACGTCGGGCAGGTCGTCGGCCACTTCGGTCGTGAGCGTCAAGCCCTTCTCGCGCGTGAGCGGCGTCATCGTCTCGCGCAGCTCGTGACACAGTTCGCCGAGGCGCACGTCGCTCAGTTCCAAATTCAGCGTGCCGGATTCGAGCTTCGAGGCGTCGAGCAGGTCGTTGACCAACTCGATCAGGTTATGCGTGTTGCGCTCCATCATCGTGACCATGTGGCGCTGCTCCGGCGTCAACTCGCCGAGCCGGCCCGAGGTGAAGAAGTTGATGACGCCGCTGATGACGGTCAAGGGCGAGCGCAAGTCGTGCGTCGTCAGCGCGAGAAACTCTTCCTTCATCGCGGCCACCTCGTGCAGCCGCTCGTTGGCCTCCTGGAGTTCCGTGTTCGTCTGGCTCAACGTTTCGTTCACGCGCTCCAACTCGGCGCGCTTCTCTTCGAGTTCGGCGAGGATGGCGAGCAGGTCGCGGTTCTGCTGCGCCAACTCGGCGACGACGGACTCCTCGTCGTCGGGCGCGAAGTGGGCGCGCAACTCGTCGAGCCGTTCCTTGCTGACGGCGGCGGCGGCGGCGGGCGGGAGCCACTTGACGACCGTGACGCGCGTGCCCGCGCCGGGCGCGGTGTCGAGCGCGAACTCGTCCATCAGCCGGCGCGTGCCGGCGAGGCCGACGCCGAGGCCCGAAGGCGAGCGGTAGCTCCCGCGCAGGACGGCGCGCGCCGTCTGCTCGTCCATGCCGGGGCCGCTGTCGCGGGCCGTGATGTGGAGGCCCGTCGCGCCGTCCGCGCGCGTGGCGAGGGCGAGCGTGATCGCGCCCGCGCCCGCGTACTCGTAGATGTTGCGCGTCAACTCGGAGACGGCGGTCGTGATCTTGATCTGCGTGGTCTGGTCGAAGCCCAGGTCGCGCGCGAGCCGGCGCACGCGGTCGCGCACCGCCACGATGTCCGCCTCGCGCCGCACGTAGATGTCGCCCAGCCTTGTCGTTTCCATGAAGTTCAAAGTTTAAGGTTCAACGTTCAAGGTTCAAAGCTCAAGGCTCAAGGTTGAGTGACAAGGCCAACCTTGAACGTTGAACGTTGAACTTTGAACTCACCTCGCGACCAGCACCGTCGCGTCGTCCGTGTCGCGGGCGTAGTCGCGCATGAGGACGGCGGCGAGCAGTTGGGGGCTTTTCTGTAGGAGACCGGGGTAGTCGAGCAAGTCCCACTTGGCGCTCAGGCCGTCGCTGGCGAGCACGACGGTCGTGCCCTCGGCCCACTTGTACGACCAGACGCGGGCGCGGTCGAAGCGCGCGCCGAGCGTGCCGTTGGCGGAGATGGGCCGGGCGTGTTCGGGCGCGTCGAAGACGCGCACGTCAATGTTGCCGACGCCCGCGTAGTGGAACTGTTCCTGCGCGGCGTCAACGACGACCGCGCCCATGGCCGCGCCGCGCGTCGGGCGCAGGGCGTCGTGCGCGGCGGCGAACAACTCTTCGAGCGGCTCGCCCTGCCAGGCGGCGAGCGTGTCGCGCGCGGCCTGCGCGGCCTCCTGCGCGCCGCGCCCGTGCCCCAGTCCGTCTATGACCGCGCAGAGCAGGCGCGCGCCGCGGCGGCGGACGAAGTAGGCGTCGCCGTTGTGCGTCTCGTCCGGGTGCGGGCGCGACCAGACGCCGACGCGCCGCGCCGCCGCGCCGTGTGCCTCCGTCGCGAGCCGCGTGGCCGCGACCCACTTGCGCCCCAGCAGCGCCGTGCCGCAGGTGGTGCGGCGCGCGGAGGCGACGGGGCGGAGCGCGCCCGTCGCGCGCACCGTCGAGTAGGCGTCGAACTCGTCCATGAAGCGGCGGATCGTGCCGAGGCCCGCGCCGAGGCTGCCGCTCGTCGAGACGCCGTCGCGCACCGCGCGGTCGAGGTCGTAGATGCCCGGCCCCTTGTCCCAGTAACACAGCTCGACGCCCGGCTCCGCGCCCAAGGGGCGCGTGCAGTGCAGCCAGCCGCCGCGCGTCGCGTAGCGCACCGCGTTCGTCCCGATCTCCTGCACGACGATGTCCAACTCGGCCAGCTCGCGCTCCGTAAACCCCAGCCCGCGCGCGTAGGCGTGCACCGCCCGCCGCGCCGCCCCGACCTGCGCCTCGTCCCGCACCTCGATGGACTCGATCTCACGCATAGAAAGCAGAGGTTAGATGTCAGAGGTTAGAGGTTAGTCGGAGTCCAAAGTCTAAAGTCCAAAGCCCAAGGTCGGCCGCCAAGTCGAACTTTGGACTTTGGACTTTCACTGACATCTAACATCTAGCATTTGCCCTCACACCCAGCGCACCACCGTGATGCGCGTGCCGCGTTCGGGGGACGACTGGATGTCGAACTCGTGGACGAGGCGGCGCGAGCCGGGGAGTCCTTTGCCCAGGCCGCCGCCGGTCGTGAAGCCGTCGCGCATGGCCGCGGCCAGGTCGGGGATGCCGGGGCCGGTGTCCTCGAAGATGAGGCGCAAGCCCCGCCGCGCGCCCGTGTCGAGCGGCTGCGCGATCAGGCGGCCGCGGCCCGCGTACTTGACGACGTTGCGCGCCAGCTCCGAAGCGACCGTCGTGAGGCGCGTCTGATCCGTCAGCGTGAAGCCGAGCGCCGCCGCCATGCGGCGCACCTCGCCGCGGGCCACGACGATGTCGTGATCCTGCTCAAGCGCGATGGAACGGCTCTCCAATCAGCCCCTGCTCCCCGGCCCAGTCGCCCAGGTCGTCGCCCGTCAAGTCGAACTCGGCGCGCAGCAGCTTGATGCCTTCGTCCACGTTCAGGACGGTCTCCACGCCGCGCAGTTCCAGACCCAACTCGACGAGCGTGATGGCGACCGCCGGCTGCATCCCGACGACGACCGTGCGCGCGTCCATGATGCGCGCCATGGCCGCGATGTCCGAGAGCATACGCCCGATGAAGGAGTCCACCATCTCGAGGAGCGAGATGTCGATGAGCACGCCGCGCGCGCCCGTGCGCTCCAACTCCGACAGGATGCGCTCCTGCAAGTGGACGACCGTCTGATCGTCCATGTCCACCTGGATCGGGACGACGAGGACGCGCCCCACCTTCAAGATCGGGATGCGCTGTGCGCCGTTCATAAGAAGCTCCGAAAACAGAAGACAGGAGCCGGAAGCCGGAAGCCGGAAGAGCTACGGAACCCAAGGCGAGCGCGGCGGAAGGACGGCGGAACGTGTTTCATTCTGGCTCCTGACTTCCGGCTTCCGGCTCCTGTCTCTTCACCCTTTCGCCTCCGCGTTGCCGCTGGCGGGCGGCTCGGACGTGCGCGGCCCGGCCGGCGCGCCGTTGCGCAGGTGCGCGACGAGCGCGGCGGGGACGATGGTGCGCCCGACCAGTTCGAGCGCGAGCCGGATGCCGTCGGCCATCTGCGCGCGGGTCGTGATCTGCGAGAGGTCTATGCCGAGTTGCACCATGGTCTGCGCGATGGCGGGCGAGACGCCCGTCAGGATGCAGCGCGCGCCCATGAGCCGCGCCGCCGTCACCGTCTTGATCAGGTGGTTGGCGACCAGCGTGTCCATCGTCCGCACGCCCGTGATGTCGAGGATAGCAACGGTCGAACCCGATTCGACGATGCGCTGCAAGAGCGCCTCCATCATCAACTGCGCGCGGCGCGAGTCGAGCGTGCCGATGATGGGCAGGGTCAGGATTTTGTCCCAGACCTTGATGACCGGGGTGGAGAGTTCCAGCATGTCGGCGCGCTGCTGGCGGATGATCTCCTCGCGCGAGCGGATGAAGTTCTCGACCATGGCCAGACCCATCCGGTCGATCAACTCGGCGAAGTAGGCCAGGTCGCGCAGGAAGCCGTCCACGTCGCCCTCGTACTCTTCGAGGAGCATCGGGCGCAGCGCGTTGCGCAGCGCGAGGACGTAGGTCGCGTTCTCGCGCGCCGTGTAGCCCTTGACGGCGCGCAGGTGCGAGATGCGGTTGAGCAGTTCGCGCAGTTCGTCGAAGGCCGCGTCGTCGAACTCCGCGCCCTGCGAGTCCTGGATGGCGCGGGCCAGCATGTCCACGATCTGCTGCGACTGCTGGCGCAGCTCCTTCTTCGAGATCAGCTCGTCGCGGAACTCGTCCGAGTCGAGCCGATCCTTGATCCAGAGGTTGAGGATTTCGTCGCGCCGCGACGTGAGCAGGGCCGCGACGCCGCGCGCCGCCTGGGCGTCCGGCTGGGCCCCCGTCCGCGCTGCACTCTTGTCCGCCATGAGACTCCTCTCCCGCCCCCGCGCCCGCCGCGCACGCGCGGGCGACGCCGGTCGGCAACCGTTCGACTTGTTGGGAGATGTGTGTGACCCCGCCGCGCGGGGCCGGGGCTATCTTAGCATCGCGGCGGCCAAAAGCAACCGCGCCCGGCGGCACGAAAAGAGACCGGCGGCCCTGTAAAGGCCGCCGGCCTGTGGGAGACCCTGTGCGTCGGGCGCGCGCGCGCGTCGGCGCGTCAGTAAGCGACGATGGGGTCGGTGTAGACGATTCTGACCTGGACGCCGTTAATGGACTTGGCCAGGCCCGGGGGCGCGCCCACCCCGCGCTCGACGTAGATGACCAGCCCGGCCTCGTTCGAGGCCTTGCCGACCGCGCCGACGCCGATGCCGAGCACGCCCGGCTGTGCCATGATCCCTTGCTCGACCGCGCGCAGCACGCCCGTCACGCGCTCGACCGCGTAGGGCGAAAGCTCGGCCTGCCCGCCGACCGCCGAGAGACCGGAGTCGGTGCTGCCGATGGTCGGGGCCGCGGTGCAAGTGCCGCCGACGAAGCTGACGGTGCGGCCCAGGCGCGCGCTCAGCGCGGCGAGCACGTCGCCGATGGGGTTGCCGATGGTCGTGCTGCTACTGCCGGCGAAGAGGAGCGCGACGGGTTGGCGGCAGCTCGCGCTGTTGTTCGAGACGATGAGCGAGCCGGAGTCGCCGCCCGCGCTGAAGGTGCTGCTGTTGATGACGACCTGGTTCGTGTAGGTCACGGCCGTGCCGCCGTTCGCGCCGCAGGACTTCGGGTAGCGGACGCTGACGGAGGTGTTGATCGAGCCGATGGTGCCGGTCGTGAACCCGGTGGTGCGCCCCGACTTGGCCACGGCGAGGCCGACCGCGGGCGCTTTGGGCACGCCGCTGATCGTGCCGATGTCCTCAATCGCGCCGGTCGTGTTCATCGTGCCGCTGCGCAGGGCGGCGAGCGCGGCGTCCACGTTCGAGCCGAGCGGGGCGGCGGTCGTGAAGTCGGCGACGATGCGCGGCACGGCGCAGTTGTTGTCGATCAGACCGGGCTGCGACACGTCCTCGCCCGCCGCCGCCTGATCGGCGCGCGCGAGCACGTGGTTGTTGCTGAGGACGTAGAGCGCGTTGTTGGTGTCTTTGACGAGCGAGCCGAGCGTGCCGCTACAGCAGAAGCGGCGGCTGATGTCGTTGATGTTGCCGCCGGAGACGCCGTAGTTGTTGTTGAGCACTTGGTGGTTCGCGCCGCCGTCGGCGCGCCCCGGCGCGCTGAAAAGCGACGCGCCGACGAGGCACGCCGTGACCGCGCAGACGAGTAGACAGGTTCTGAGCTTGATCATGTTATAAGCCTTCTCCGTGTGGTTAGGGTGCAACCCTTGGGGCGCGGTCTGCGGCGCGGCCCGGCAGAGCAGGCCGCACGTAAGCCCGCGCCCCGCTGTCAGCGTTGAGGTCTTCAGTCAGGGGCGAGTGTGTCTCTACGCCAGGCGCGGGCCGCAAGTCAATAGTAAAAAGGGCGGCCCGGCGGGCGCGTCAGGGTTTGTACCGCTGCATCATCACGGTGACGAGCGGCGCGTCGCCGGGCGTGCGGCTGTAGGAGACCCAGTAGCCGGCCTTCGGGTAGCGCACGAGGCGGTACATCGAGCCGTCGGGCTTGGCCGTCAAGTCCGCGCCGAGCACGTCCTTGCAGGCGGGCGCTTTGTCCGCGCCCGGCATGTACATGACGGCGATGGCGGCGACGTTGTGCTGCGCGTCGTAGGAGACCTGGATGGTCTCCTTGTCGGAGGGCGAGAAGAGGTCTTGCTGGTCGCTCTTGTCGGCGGGCGAGCCGAGCTTCTTGCGGGCCTCGTCGGCGGCCATGCCGATGTGGACGCCCTTGTACTCGCGCAGGACGGGATCGCTCGTGGCCTCGATCTGATCCTGCTGCGCCCAGACGCGTGGCGCGGCGGCGAGGGCGAAGAGCAGGCAAGCGGCGAGCGGCAACAGACGGGACAGGCGTGGCGGACTCTGCAACATGGTGGTTGGCTCCTTACGGCTATGGTAGTGCGCGCAGGACGCGGGGACGACTGCGGCCGACGGCCTCGAAAACGGAACGGGTTGGCGAGAAGTGGGCGGCGGGCCTGACAGTGGCCGCGCGCCCGCGAGGTTCAGCCTGCATCCCCGGCTGCGTGGCCGCAAAGATATGGCCGCGGCGGGCGGCGCGTCAACTTCAGAGCGGGATGCCGCGGAACTTGTCGGGCTTCTTGTTGGGCTTGACGAGGACGGCCCCGTCCTGTCGCCGGTGCGCTCGTTCGCCCTCGGAGTGCCAGCGCGCCCACTCGTCGGGCGCGTCGAAGGTCTCGCCGCCGTGCTTAGTGAGCCGCTCGCGCACCCGGCACATGACGGGCGTGTTGACGCCGACGCCGCTGATGACCGCCTGCCCCTTGGTCAGCGCGGGCAACTCCTGCAAGAGCTGCCGGCCCGCGCCCTCGACCGACTTGGCGATGGTGTCCTGATCGACGGGGTTGACGATGCGCATGATGATCTGCGTCATGCACTGCGAGAGCACGTCCTGATCGAGCTTGCCGGGGCGCTGCGTGATGAGGCCGATGCCGACGCCGAACTTGCGCCCCTCCGAAAGTATCTGCTTGAGGATGTTGGTGGAGACGACCGTCTGCCCGGCGGGCGCGAAGCGGTGCGCCTCTTCGAGCAAGGCGAAGACGGGGTAGGGCAGGAAGTTTTCGCCGTGCTCTGCGTCGCCGCGCACCGTGAGCATCCGCGCCTTGTTGACGCGCCTGAGCAGCGTCGCCACGATGACCTGCTGCTCGTGCTGCTCTATGTCGGAGAGTTGCAGGATGGTGCAGCGGCCGGGCAGGAACAAATCCTGGAGCGGGATGTGATCGGCGTCGGCGAAGATGTTGTTGGGGCGATCTTGGAAGCGACTGTCCAAGCGCCACAGCAGGCCTTCGATGGAACTGACGTTGCCGCCCGAACCCGTGCGCCCGTCCTCGTCGCCGTACTTCTCCTGCGCCACGAAGTCGCGCAGATCGTGGTAGGCGTAGGTCTCGTGCTGCCCCTGCGGCGTCTCCTTCAGGCGGCGGAAGGCCTGCGCCAGATAGTGCAGCATCTTGTCGGACGTGCCTTCGGGCAGCAGGTACTTGATGTCCGCCTCCGTGAGCGACGAGAAGCGCACCTTGATGCGGTCGGGCGTGTAGATTTTGACTTCCGGTTGGTAGCCGTCGCGGCCGAACCGCGCGTCCGCTTCGATGGCGCGCAGCGTGTCGTACTCGCCGTGCGGATCGACGATGAGCACGGCGGCGCGGTTGTGCGGCGCGAGCAGTTCTTCGACGAACACGCCGGCCGTGTAAGACTTGCCCGCGCCGGTCGAGGCGAGGATCGCCAGGTGCGTCGAGACCACGTCCTTGACCGAGAGCACGACGGGCACTTCGCCGGCGCTGCGCGTCAGGAGACTGCCGACGTGCGCCGCGCCCTGCTCGCCGACCTTGCGCGGCGAGAGCACCGCGGCGAGCGTCTCGGACGAGGCGAGCAGCACGGGCGCGCCCGCGTCGGGCGGGATGCGCGGGTTGACGAAGTCGCCCAGGTGCGGGCTGAAGTAGCCGATGGTCTCGACCGTGATCTCGTACAGCTCGCAGCCCTCGCCTTCGAGACCGATGAGGGCCGAGACGACGGCGGGCGGCGTCTGCGGATCGGCGAGGAAGGCGTCGGGCAGGTTGCGCACCAAGCGCCGCGCCGTGACCGCGCCGAGGATGCGCCGCACCTCGCTGCCGTCGCGCGCCGCGTAGTAGACGAACTCGCCGATGCGCGCCCGCCGGTTGTCGCCCGTGATGAACAGGTACTCGTGCGGCCGCTCGCCCGGCCCCTTCACCGTGCCGACGAGCTGATCATTCGTGTCCGGCTGTGAAGTCATTTGCGCGCTCACTTCGGGGCGGGGCCGCGCGACGAGCGCCGCGCGGGTCTTAACGTGCGGGGCGAGTATAGCACGCGGCGCGGGCGCGGGGGACACGCCCGTCTGGCTCAAGCCTGTTGCGCCTGGGCGACGGCCTCTAAATCGGCCGCGACCATCTCTTTGATCAAATCCTCGAAGCTGTATTCGGGCTGCCAGCCGAGTTCGCGGCGGGCCTTCGAGGCGTCGCCGATGAGGAGGTCAACTTCCGCCGGGCGGTAGTAGCGGTCGTCGATCTTCACGTAGTCGCGGTAGTTGAGGCCGGCCTCGGCGAAGGCCAGCTCGCAGAACTCGCGCACGGTGTGCGTCTCGCCGGTGGCGACGACGTAGTCGTCCGGCTCGGGCTGTTGCAGCATCAGGTGCATCGCGCGCACGTAGTCCTTCGCGTGCCCCCAGTCGCGCCGCGCTTCGAGGTTGCCCAGCCGCAGCTCGTGCTCCAAACCGTGCTTGATGCGCGCGACGGTCGAGGTGATCTTGCGCGTCACGAACTCGTGCCCGCGGCGGGCACTCTCGTGATTGAATAATATGCCCGAGACGCAGAACATGTCGTAGGCCTCGCGGTAGTTGCGTGTGAGGTCGAAGCCGGCGACTTTGCTGATGCCGTAAGGGCTGCGCGGGTGGAAGCGGGTGGTCTCGCGCTGGGGCGTCTCGGTGACTTTGCCGAACATCTCGGAGGAGCCGGCGAAGTAGAAGCGGCACTGGGGGCGGAGTTCGCGCAGCGCGGCGAGCAGGTGGTGCGTGCCGTTGATGTTCGTGTTCATCGTCGAGAAGCCGTCGGCGAACGACTCGGCGACGAACGACTGCGCGGCCAGGTGGTAGCACTCCTGGAAGTCGTGCCGGCTGATGACGTGGAAGATCGAGGCGTAGGATTCGAGGCTCGCCGGGTGGAGCGTGACGCGCGCCAACAGGTGGCCGAGCCGCGTGAACCGGCGCTGCGGGTCTTCGAGCGCCACGCGCCGCACCAGCCCGTGGACTTCGTAACCCGCCGCGAGCAGCAGTTCCGCCAGGTAGCTGCCGTCCTGCCCGGTGATGCCGGTGATGAGGGCCTTCTTGGTCAAGCGTTCAGACTCCGCACAACAGTTTTCAGCTTTGAGTTTTCAGTTTCAGTCTGCGGCAAGACTGAAGAACGTGGGACTGAAGGCTGAAAACTGAAAACTCAAAACTGAAAACTGCCTTCACGGTTGGAAGCGGCCGAGCACGTCCACGACGTACTGCTGCTGTTCCAAAGTCAGTTCGGGGTAGAGCGGCAGCGCCAGCGTCTCGCGCGCCGCGCGCTCGGCTTCGGGCAGGTCGCCCGGCTTGTAGCCCAGATAAGCGAAGCACTCTTGCAGGTGCAGGGGCACGGGGTAGTAGACCTTCGTGCCGACGCCGTGCGCGCGCAGGTGCGCCAGCAGGGGATCGCGCACCTCCGCGGGCACGCGCACGACGTAAAGATGAAAGACGTGGCGCGCGTCGTCGCGCAAATAAGGGCGCGTGACGGGGAAGGGCAGGCGCGCGTTGGTGAGCAGCAGCCCGTAGGTCTCCGCGCGCTCGCGCCGGGCCTGCGTCCACGCTTCGAGGTGCGGCAGCTTGACGCGCAGGACGGCCGCCTGCATCGCGTCGAGCCGGCTGTTGACGCCGACCTCGCGGTGCAGGTACTCGGTCAGCCCGCCGTGGACGCGCAGCGCGCGCAGACGCTCGGCCAGCGCGTCGTCGTTCGTCGTGACCAGACCGGCTTCGCCGGCCGCGCCGAGGTTCTTCGACGGGTAGAAGCTGAAGCAGCCGATCCGGCTCATCGAGCCGGCGCGGCGGCCCGCGTCCTCCGCGCCGACGGCCTGCGCCGCGTCTTCAATGACAGGGATGTTGTGGCGCGCGGCGCTCTCGTTGATCGCGTCCATCTCGGCGCACTGGCCGTAGAGGTGGACGGGGATGACGGCGCGCGTGCGCCCGGTGATGGCGGCTGCGACGAGATCGGGCCGGATGTTGTAGGTGCGCGGGTCAACGTCCACGAAGACGGGGCGCGCGCCCAAGCGCGCGACGGCCCCGCCCGTGGCGAAGAAGGTGTGCGGCGTGGTGATGACCTCGTCGCCGGCCCGCACGTCCAAGGCCATCAGGGCGAGCAGCAGGGCGTCGGAGCCGGACGAGCAGCCGACGGCGTGTTTGACCTGGCAGTAGGCGGCCAACTCCGTTTCGAGCGCCGCCACCTCCGGCCCCAGCACGAACTGCTGCGTGTCGAGCACGCGCCCGACAGCGGCGCGCAGCTCGGCCATCAGCGGCTCGTGCTGCTGCCTCAGATCGAACAGCGGGACGTTCATCTGCGGTAACGCTTGTGCCATTCAGGTTGTCCTTGCGAAACGTCTGCCGGTTGCATCTTCGGCGCGGCCGCTTTAACACAGAGTACACAGAGGGCACACGGAGGACACAGAGTTCTTAACTGTGTCCTCCGTGCTAACTCTGTGCCCCCTGTGTTAACCCGGCCGCACGTAACCATAAACTTAACTACAACTCGATCAGCCGGCCGCCCTGGTTGATGGAGGCCTGCGCGGCTTCGAGCAGGCGGACGACGCGGAGACCGTCCGTGCCGTCCGTCAGCGGGCGGCGGCGGTGGCGGATGGCTTCGAGGAACTCGGCGCAGACGTGGCTGAGCGCCTCGGTCGAGTCGAGCTTCGGGACCCACACGTCGCCCGTGCGGTAGCTGACCAGCGTGCGGTAGGCGGCCTCTTTGTCCGTCGCCGCCTCGATGCGGCTCGCCGTCACGCCCTTGTCGTAGACGCGCACCTTCTCGGTCGGCTCGATGTCGTCGTAGACGATCATCTTGCGGCTGCCGGCGATGAGCGCGCGCCGCAGCTTGACCGGCGCGAGCCAGTTGAAGTGGAAGTGCGCGATGAACTGATCGGCGAAGCGCAGCATCACGTAGGCGATGTTCTCGATGCCCTGCTCGATGTGGCAACTGCCCGTCGCGGTCAGCGCCACGGGTTCGCGCCCGACGATGAAGTCCATGATGGCGATGTCGTGCGGCGCTAAGTCCCAGACGACGTTGATGTCGCGCTGGAAGAGTCCGAGGTTGATGCGCACCGAGTCGAAGTAGAGCAGGTCGCCGATCTCGCCGCTCTCGACGATCTCCTTGATCTTGCGCACCGCGCCCGTGTAGACGAACGTGTGGTCGAGCATCAAGGTGAGGCCGCGCGCCTCGGCCAGCCGGACGAGTTCCGCGCCCTCGGCGACGCTCGCCGTAAACGGCTTTTCGACCAGCACGTGCTTGCCCGCTTCGAGCGCGGCCTTGGCGAACCGGTAGTGCGTGGCGATGGGCGTGACGATGACGACGGCGTCGAGCGCGGGGTCGGCGAACAGTTGCGCGGCCTCGGTCGTGGTGCGCGCGGCCGGGTAGCGCCGCCCGATCTCGCGCAGGCGCTGCGCGTCCACGTCGCAAATCCAGCGCACCGTGGCCCGCTCGTTCTCCACGAAGTTGCGGATCAGGTTCGGGCCCCAGTAGCCGCAGCCGATGACGCCGACAGTGGTCATAAAAGGGATGAGGGATGAGGGCTGAGGGATGAACCGGAATGAAGGGCTGACCCGTTGAATCGTTGACTCAACGAAGCAGCCTCTTCAGCCCTCAGCCCTCAGCCCTCAGCCCTCCGCAGTATCCGCGCCGGGTTGCCGGCGACGATGGTGTCGGGGGGCACGTCGCGGGTGACGACCGCGCCCGCGCCGACGACGGCGCGCGCGCCGATCTCAAGCCCGCCTAAGATCGTCGCGCCCGTGCCGATGGACGCGCCGCGGCGCACGACCGTGCGTTGCAGCGCCCAGTCGGCCTCGGTCTGCGGCGTGCCGGCCGGGTTCGTCGCGCGCGGGTAGCGGTCGTTGATGAACTGGACGCCGTGGCCGACGAAGACCTCGTCCTCGATGAGCACGCCCGCGCAGATGAAGGTGTGGCTGGAGATTTTGCAGCGCGCGCCGACCGCCGCGCCCTTCTGAATCTCGACGAACGTGCCGATGCGCGTCTCGTCGCCGATCTCGCAGCCGTAGAGGTTGACGAAGTGGTAGATGGCCACGTCGCGCCCCAGCACCACGTCGGGCGCGATGACGCAGAACTCGCCCCGCGCCGTCACGCCGACCGCCCGTCCGCCGCGCCCGCTTCGGCCGCGCCCGCCTCCGCCTCGTCGTCCTGCGCGTAGTAGCTGGAGTAGTAGCCGTAGTTGTAATAGTAGTCGTTGTTCGACTCGGGGCGCACGTTGTTCAAGACGATGCCGAAGATGTGCGCGCCCACGTCCAGGAGTTGCTGCTTGGCGCGGCGCACGACCGCGCGCGACGAGCGCCCGCCGTGGACGACCAGCATGACGCCGTCCACCATCGTCGAGAGGATCGAGGCGTCGGTGAACGAGATGGCGGGCGGCGAGTCAATGATGACGTGCGTGAAGTTCTCGCTGAGCGCGTGCAGCAGCCGGCGCATCTCCTCGGAGCCGAGCAGTTCGGCGGCGTTCGGCGGCACTGGGCCGGAGGTGATGACCTTCAGGTTCGGCTGCCGCTCGTAGGTCTGGATCAACTCGACGAGGCTGGCCTCGCCCGACAGGTAGTTGGTCACGCCGCGCGTGTTCGGCAGTTGGAAGTGCGAGTGGATGCGCGGGCGGCGCAGGTCGCAGTCGAGCACGAGCACGTCCGCGCCCGTCTGCGCCAGCATCATGGCCGTGTTGACGGCGGTCGTCGTCTTACCCTCGGACGGCTGGCTCGACGTGACGAGGATCGTGCGCGGCGGCTGCCCGGCGGACGAGAGCAGCAGCGACGTGCGCAGGTGGCGGTAGGCCTCGGCGACGGGCGACCGTACCTGCTCGATGAGCGCGAGCGCGGTCGAATGCTCGGCCGGGGCGGGCGCGTGGGCCGTGCGCCCGAAGGCGAGCCGGCGCGCCTCGCGCGGCGCGGGGATGAGCGCGAGCGTCGGCAGGTGGACGTGTCTGTCCACGTCCTCGATGGACTTGAGCGTGTCGTCGAGGTAGTCGAGCAGGAAGGCGAGGCCGACGCCCGCGCCCAGGGCGAGCAGCAGCGCGATCATGATGTTGCGCACGCGCGGCGGCCCGACGAGCCGGGGCGTGCGCGCCTTGGTCTGGACGGAGACGCTGCTCGACGGGCCTTCGCCGGCGGCGGCCGTCTCAAGCTCGGTGCGCCGCTGCAAGGCGACGCTGAGCATCTGCTTGCTGGTCTCAAGCTGCTGGTTCAGGTTGTTCAGGTACAGCCCGTCAATGCCCTGGGAGGTGGCGCTGGCGCGCGCCCGGCCGTAATCGCTCTGGAGGCTGGCGGCGCGGCTCTTGGCGGCGTCGAGCTTCGCGCCGAGCGCGACGACGACGGCGTTGGCGGCCTTGTCCTGCGCCTCCCGCGTCTGCTTGATCTGCGCCTCGACCTTCTTGACCTCGGGCCACTCCGCCGTGTACTGCTGAAGCAGGGCCGCCCTCTTCTCTTCGAGTTCGGCCACCTTCAGGCGCAGCTTCTGCACCTGCTCGTTCTCCTCCACCGCGGGGATCGAGTAGATGTCGTGGCCGGCCTGCGCGCGCTGCGCCGCGTCGTACTCGGCCTGCGCCTCCTTGAGCTTGTTCTGGGCGACGAGCGACTCGGTGGCCAGCCCCTCGACCTGGATGCCGGGCACGTTCAGCCCCTTCAGGTCGTTGTTGATCGGGATGTTGTGCGCGCGCATGTAGGCGACGCGCTCCTGATCGAACTTCTCGATCTGGTTCTGCAAATCCGTGATCTGCTTCGCGGTCGTCTCCTTGGCCCTGACCGTCCCCTCCGTCTCGCTGTTCAAGTCGCGCTCGATGAAGGCCTGGGCCAGCGCGTCCGAGACGAGGCGCGCGATGGCCGGGTCGTTGTGCCGGAAGTGAATCTCGACCAGGTTGGTGCGCTCGACCGGATCGACCGTCAGGTTGTCGCGCAGCGCGTTCTCGTAGGGTTCGAGCGCCGCCACCTGTTCGGGCGTCAGCGCGGGCCGCTGGCTCGGGGCGGTCACGTCGGCCACCGGCAGTCCGCCGTCGTCGTCGGCGGGCGCGGGCGCGCCGGTCTTCGTCTTGTCGCGCGAGAGCGCGCGCCTGAGCGTGGCGAGCAGCGAGGGGCGGGCCTGGCCGCCGAGGAACGCGGGGTTGTTTTGCAGCCCCATCTTGGTGATGACTTCGCGGTGCAGTTCCGGGTTCTCCAACAGCTTGAGCTGCGTGTTCCAGTACTGCGGGTCGGAGCCGGCGTTGAAGACCACGTCCTTGGAGCGGAACAGCGTCTTGCTCTTCTGCTCGATCTTAATGATGGTGACCGCCTCGTAGATCGAGGGCAGGCGGTACATCTGGATCGCGACCAGCGTCGTGACCACGGTGACCAGGCTCAGGATGAGCCACTTGCGCTTGAGCACGACGTTGAGGTACTCGCGCAGGTGCGTCGGCTCGACGCTGCTGTACGAGCCTGTGACGGGCACGGTCTGCGTCAACTCGCGCAGGGGACGATCCACGGGGCCGGCCGCGGGCGACAGCGGCAGCAGGCGATTATCTTGAGCCATTACTTCTCCAACCTTACTTCGACGGACTGAAACTCTGAACCGGGCCGGGGCGAACCCCCGGATAATAGCAGAGGATGCGGGCCACAGGATAAAACATGACGGGGTAAAGGTGAAAAGGCGCGCGCGGGAAAATTTCTGGGCGCGGCGGCAAAATTTTTAGCGCGGCGCGTTCGACGCGGCGGCGGGCGCGTCCTCCTGGGCGGCGAACTCGGCGAGCGCCGCGCGCCAGTCGGGCAGCGGCGCGAACCCCAGCGCCTCGGAGAACAGGCAGCGCAGGCGCGAGTTGCGCGGGCGCGGCGCGGGGCGGCGCAACGTGTCCATCGAGACCTCTGTGACCGTCGCCGGGTCGCCGCCCGCCAGCTCGACGGCCGCGCGCGCGAACTCCGCGAAACTCGCGCCCGCGCCGCCGCCGACCGTGTGGTAGGTGCCCGGCAGGTCGCGCGCGGCCAACTCGCGCAGGCGCGCGGCGAGGTGCGGCGCGTAGGTCGGCGTGCCGTAGGCGTCGCCGATGGCTTGCAGGGTTTCGCCGCGGCGCGCGCGCGCCAGCGCCGTCGCCAGGAAGTTGCGCCCGCCGGGGCCGAAGACCCAGCCGGTGCGCGCGACGACGGTGCGCGCCGCGGCGACGCGCGCCAGCCACTCGCCCTTGAGCTTCGAGATGCCGTAGGCGCTCTGCGGCTCGGGGTCGTCGCGCTGCGTGTAGAAGCCCGCGCGGTCGCCCGCAAACACGTAGTCGGTCGAGACGGTGACGAAGCCCGCGCCCGTCTGCCGGCACGCGTGCGCCAACTGCTCGACCGCCTCGGCGTTGACGCGCAACGCCTGCTCCGGGTTCAACTCGCAGCCGTCCACGTCCGTCCACGCAGCGCAGTTGATCAGCACGTCGGGCCGCACGCGCTCGCACAAATCATGCACCGCCGCCGCGTCCGTGATGTCTAACCCCGCGCGGTCGTGCGCGTGTACGTCGTCGCCTCGCGCGGCGCAGTGCGCGACGAGCGCGCGCCCGACCATCCCCGCCGCGCCGGTGATTAAGACTCTCAACGCGCGCCGACCTCCGCGCCGTACTGCCGCTCGTAATACTCGCGGTACGCGCCCGAACGCGCGCGCGCCAGCCACTCCGCGTTGTCGGCGTACCACTGGATCGTCTTGCGCAGACCCGACTCCCACGTCTCAAGGGGCCGCCAGCCCAACTCTGTCTCCGTGCGCGTCGGGTCTATGGCGTAGCGGCGGTCGTGGCCGAGTCGGTCTTTGACGTGGCGGATGAGCGTGGGCGGCTTGCCGAGCGCCGCGAGCAGACTCTCGACCACTTCGAGGTTGCGCCGCTCGTTGCGCGCGCCGACGTTGTAGGTCGCCCCGCTGCGCCCGCGCTCCAACGCGGCGAGCACGGCCCGGCAGTGATCGTCCACGTAAATCCAGTCGCGCACGTTGCGCCCGTCGCCGTAGACGGGCAGCGCTTCGTCGGCCAGGGCGTTGGCGATGAAGAGCGGGATCAGCTTTTCGGGGAACTGGCGCGGGCCGTAGTTGTTGCCGCAGCGCGTCACGACCGTGTTGAGGCCGAAGGTGTGGTGCGCCGCGCGCACCAAATGTTCGGCCGCCGCCTTCGACGCGGCGTAAGGGCTGTTGGGCGCGAACGGGCTGTCCTCCGTGAAGAACGCTTGCTCGTCTTCGGGCAGGCTGCCCATCACCTCGTCGGTCGAGATGTGGACGAAGCGGCGCACACTGCGCGCGCGCGCCGCGTCGAGCAAGACCTGCGTGCCGAGGACGTTGGTGCGCAGGAACTCGGCCGCCGAGGCGATGCTGCGATCAACGTGCGACTCGGCGGCGAAATGAATGACGGCGTCCGCGCCCTCGGGCAGCGCGGCCAGGACGGCCGCCGGATCGCAGATGTCGCCGCGCACGAAGCGGTGACGTGCGGGGTCGAGGCCGGTCAGGTTGTCGGGGTTGCCGGCGTAGGTGAGCGCGTCGAAGTTGACGACCGTAGAGGCGGGCCGCTCGGCCAGCACGAGCCGGATGAAGGCGGAGCCGATGAAGCCCGCGCCGCCGGTGACGAAGAGTGTTTGCATGGCGAAAAATTAAGGGCGGAGTATAGGAGCGCGTAGTTGGGGTGTCAACCGCCGCCCGGTCGCGGTTCGCTTCGTGGTTGTGAGCCGGCGTGGGGCCGGGATAACACGGAGGGCACAGAGTTAGCACAGAGGACACAGTTAAGAACTCAGTGTCCTCTGTGTTAATCCTAACCATTCATCCGGGCTGAAAATAAACCGCAACCCGCCGCCTTCGCGCCGGCCTTGAATGTCGCGCTCCTGTGGTATGCTGCGGCCGCTCTCACTATTTAAGCTTGGGAAGTCCTCAACTCGTGACCAACAGGTTCAGACGCGCGCTGGTGCGGGCGCGTAACTCACTCGCCTACCGGACGGGCCTGCGCCTGCCCCTGCCGCCCGTCTCGCTGCCGGCCGACCCGGTCAGGCTCAAGGAGAGCGACCTCTTCCAGAGCCACTGGTACTACACCGTCGAGCTGCTGCCCGGAGTCATCGCACGCGGCATCTACCCCGACACCCTCCCGCTGCTGCCGCGCGTCCTGCTGCGCAACTGCCGGCTCGAAGGGGCCGACTGTCTCGACATCGGCACGATGGAAGGGCTGATGCCCGTGCTCATGCGGCGGCGCGGCGCGCGCCGGGTGTTGGCGGTGGACGCCGTCGAGCACTGCGTCGAGAAGCTGACCGCCGTCCGGCACTACCACGGCGCGGAGTTCGACTACAAGAGCGTCGGGCTGATGTACGATCTCGACCGGAAGCTGCCGGGCGAGGGGTTCGATCTGATCAACCTGTCGGGGCTGCTCTACCACGTCTTCTCGCCGCTCATGGTGCTGTGCGGCGTGCGCCCGCTGCTGAAGCGGGGCGGGCTGCTCATCGTCTCGACCAACGTCCTGCTCGAAGACGGCTTCGCCGCCGAGTTCAACGCCGGCGGGCGGATGCAGGAGGAGGCGAACACCTTCTGGTATCTCGCCGTGCCGCTCTTGGATTATATGCTGCGCTACCTCAAGCTCGCGCCGCTCGACTGCCGACACCTGCGCCACGCCGAACTGGGCGAGACGCCCGCGCGCCTGACGTTCGACCGGCCGTCCGGCTACCTCTCGGTGATCTGCCGCGCGGTGGACGACGTGCTGCCGGCGGCGGGCGACGAGTGGATGCGCGCTTCGGCGGCTTCGTCTTGGGAGTACCGCGGCCTGGTGCGCCGGGCCGCGGCCCGGCCGCCGCCGCGCGCCGTCGCCGCCTACGCGGGCGCGCGCGCGCCTCGCTTCATGCGCCGCGAGACGGAGAGCCTCGATCTGTGGGCGGCCGTCAACGGCACGCGGCCGCTCAACGCGGCCGCCCGCACGCAGGACGCGCACGTACTGCTCTTGTCGGATCGGGAGTGAGCCGCGGGGCGGGCGCGAAAGGCGGCGGCCCGGTTGCGCGCGCCTCGTGCGTTAGTGTTAAGCTAGTGCCGCGAGGAGTTCAGCCCGGCCACAAAATGATCCGCAAATGATCTTCACCGAGACGAAGCTGCCGGGGGCGTTCCTGATCGAGCCGGAGCGCTTCGCGGACGAGCGCGGCTTTTTGGCCCGCGCGTGGAGCGCGGCCGCCTTCGCCGAGCGCGGCTTGAGCGCGCCCTTCAGCGAGTGCAACATCAGTTACAACCGGCGGCGCGGCACGCTGCGCGGGATGCACTTCCAGCGCGCGCCGCACGCGCAGGCCAAGCTCGTGCGCTGCACGCGCGGCGCGCTCTTCGACGCCATCGTAGACCTGCGCCCCGGCTCGCCGACCTACAAGCAGTGGGTCGGCGTCGAGTTGACGGCCGAGAACCGGCTCATGCTCTACGTGCCGGAAGATTTCGCCCACGGCTTCCAGACGCTCGCGGACGACACCGAGTTGTACTACCAGATGTCCGCGCCTTACGCGCCGCAGGCGGCCGACGGCGTGCGCTGGGACGACCCGGCTTTTCAGATCGCTTGGCCGGACAACGGCGGCGCGGAGCGCATCATCATCGCGCGCGACCAGCAGTATCCCGATTTTAGCGGCTGAGCGCGCCGCGGGCGGCGGCATGACGGGGAACGCCCCGGTCGGTCTCGCACGGGTGGCGAGGCCGGCCGGGGCGTCCTGTGTCGGGCGGTGCGATGGCTCGGCTAGGTCTTCTGCGTGATCGGGCTGAACGAGCCGGGCGTGGTGTTGTTGACGAGCGAGTTGCCCTGGAACGAGGCGACCGTGCCGCCGTTCTGGCTGACGCCCGTGGCGTTCTGGGCGATGAAGCTGTTGGAGACGTTGAGCGTCGAGCCGGCGCTGGCCTGCAAGCCGACGGTGGAGTAGGAGACGGCGATGTTGTCTATGTTCAGGATGCTGTTGCTGCCGCTCGTGCGGACGCCGGCCGTCGTGTTGTGCGCTATGACGCTGTCCCGGATCAGGCCGCGGATGTTCGCGCCGGCCTCGATGCCGTCGGAGCCGCAGTTGTTGATGCGGCTGTTGTTGACCGTCATGAGCAGTTGGACGCCGGCGGTCGTCACGTTGATGCCGTCGCCGGTGACGTTCTCGATGGTCGTGTTGAAGACCTTCAGGTTGCCGATGTTGCCGCCGTTCGCGCCGAGGCTGACGCGGATGCCGTGCGAGTTCAGGCCGGAGCTGGCGAAGCCCGTCAGGTAGCAGTTCTCCACGACCAGCGCCTTGCCGGAGGTGTAGTTGATGCCGTGCAGCCCGCTGCCGGCCCCGTTGATGGAGATGTTGCGCAGGATGACGGTGATGGTGCCGGGCGTCACCGTGTTGCCGTCGTTGACGTTGACGCCGCTGATGCCGCCCGACGACAGGATGCCGGCTATCGTGCCGTTGCCTTCAATCGTGACCGACTTGGTGAGCGTCACCGCGCCGAAGCCGGCCGAATCGAGCGCGTCGATCTCGCCCTTGTCGGCGGTCTTCGAGATGGCCCCGGCGAAGGTCTTGCAGGGGGCGGTGCGGCTGCACGGGTTCACGTCGTCGCCGACGCCGGAGACCCAGGTGCGGGTCGCCTGCGCGTTGGCGAGCGAAGTCATGGCCAGCAGGAAGGCCGCCAGGGCGAAGGATTTGAGGGTGAACTGAAGTTTCATGCGAAAGACTCCTTTCAAGCTTGGGGTCTGAGTCGGGGCCGCTCAAAGACCGCGTCCTTGGGAATAGGGGTTAACTCGACCAGAGCACACACCGGCGTTCAGACCACGCGGGCGGCGCGATCCGGTACGACGCGCCGCGGCAACTCTAGATTGAGGCAAGACTCCGCTTGAACTTCGCGGCCGCTTAGCTACGGGCGGCGCACGTTGGTCGGATGTTGGGGCTTAACACGTAGGCGTCCTGCTTCGGTTGCGGCCTGGCAGCGAGGACAGGGCAACTCTTATACCGCAAGGGCGCGGCCCGCGCAAGGCGCGAAAACCGGCGCGCGCGCCCGCGCGCCGCCGCCCGCGGTGTCGCCTCGTGTGGAGAGTTGTAAACCTTTGTCTACACCTGCCGCGGCGGGCGGCAACCGCCGTGCCGGGCGCGCGCCGCCGGGCCGCCTTGCTTGACGTACCTGCGGCGGCTGGCTAGACTGCCACGGCTCGTAGACACCAGGCGGGCGACTAACAAGTAGGGGCGCGCAGATGGCGAAAATCGTGATTGTCGGCGACGGCGAGACGGCCGAGTTGGCCTACGAGTACTTCACGCACGACTCGGAGCACGAGGTCGTGGCCTTCGCGGTCGAGCGCGAGTACGCAAAGAAGGACAGGCTCTTCGATCTGCCGGTCGTCCACTTCGAGGAGGTCGAGCGCCGCTACCCGCCGGCCGAGCACAAGGCGTTCGTGGCCATCTCCTACACCAAGCTCAACCGCGTGCGCGCGCGGCTCTACGCGGCGGCGAAGGCGAAGGGCTACGAGTGCGTCTCCTACGTCAGCTCGCGCGCCTTCGTCTGGCGCAACGTCGAGATCGGCGAGAACTGCTTCATCTTCGAGCACAACGTCGTCCAGTACGCCGTCAAGATCGGCCACAACGTCGTCCTCTGGAGCGGCAACCACATCGGGCACCAGACGGTGCTCCGCGATAACGTCTTCATCTCGTCACACGTCGTCGTCTCGGGCTACTGCGAGGTCGGCGAGAACTGCTTCCTCGGCGTCAACGCCTCGGTCGCCAACAACGTGCGGATCGCGCGCGACTGCCTGATCGGCATGGGCGCGGTCATCCACAAGGACACGCAGGCGCGCCAGGTCTACGTCGGCAACCCCGGCAAGCCCGTCAAGGACAGCTTCGCCGTCTACGGCCTTGAAGAAAGCGAGGCGCAGCAGCCGTGAACGCCCCCGCCACCCGCGCGCGGCGCGCGGCGGTCGGCGCGCGCCTGTCGGCGGTCGCGCTCCTCGCCGTCGGCGCGTGCGCCCTCGTCGCCCCGCCCCGCCCTTCGCGCGCGGCCGCGGGCGATACCGTCGCGCCGTGCGCGGCGTCGAAGATCGCCTTCGACAACAATCGTGACGCCGGCGGCAACGGCGAAATCTACTTGATGAACGAGGACGGGAGCGGACAGACGAGGCTGACCAACAGCCCCGCGTCTGATCGCCACCCCGCCTGGTCGCCCGACGGCGCGCTCATCGCGTTCCAGAGCGACCGGGACAACATCGGGAGTGGCCGGCCCGACATCTACGTGATGAACGCCGACGGCAGCAACGTCCGGCGGCTGACCACCGGCCCGGCCGACGACGAGGCCCCCGTGTGGTCGCCCGACGGCACGGAGATCGCCTTCATCAGTTCGCGCGACGACGCCCCAGGCGGCGCACGGCAACTCTACGTGATGAACGCCGACGGCAGCGCCCAGACGCGGCTGACCTTCGGCGCTCCGCTCCAGCCGCGCCTCGCCTGGTCGCCCGACGGCGCGCGCATCGCCTTCTCCGCCCCGGTCGGCGCGCCGCTGCCGCCCGACATCTTACGCCTCTACACGGTCGCTGCCGGCGGCGGGCCCGCGTCGCCGCTGACTGCCGTGACCGCGCCGGAAGCTGATCACTCCCCGGCCTGGTCGCCCGACGGGCGGCAGCTCGCCTTCGTCCGCACTCGCAGCGGGGCCGGCGGCAGTGCCGAAGTCTACGTCGTGAACGCGGACGGCGGCGGCCTGAGGAATCTGACGAACAACGCCGTGGACGACACCTACCCGGCCTGGTCGCCCGACGGGAGCGCCATCGCCTTCGTCAGTTCGCGCGACGGCAACAGGGAGATTTATCGCATGTACCCGGACGGGAGCGGGCCGGTCAATCTCAGCAACAACCCGGCGCACGACGACAGCCCCGCCTGGCAGTCGCCGCAGACGAGCGCGCCGTGCCTGCTGACCGAGCCGGACACGGAGCGCGCCGCCGCGCTCCACGCGGTCGCCTTCACGCGCGACCCCTTCACGGCGACGACGCGGCGCAACCTGGCGACGCCCGACGGGCGCACGCGCGTCATGCTCTTCTGCCGCAACCTCCGGCTCCTGCCCGGCGAAGACGCGGCGGTCGTGACGGCGCAGGCCGAGGACGCGCAGCACGCGCGCGTCCCGCTCGCCGTCGAGTTCGTCGGCCAGGTGCCGAACTTCCCGTGGCTGACGCAGGTGAACGTCCGCCTGCCGGCGGAACTCGACGGCGCGGGCGACGTGCGCGTGAGCGTGAGCCTGCGCGGCGCGGCGAGCAACCAGGCGCTCGTCGCCGTCGCGCCCGGCATTGACCAGCCGTAGCGACGGCTGCCACGACCCGCCCGCCCGTCGCGCGACGCGACGCCGCGGCCCGAGGAGGCGAATGGTTTGAAGTGGATCAAGCAGGGGCGCATCTACGCGCCCGACGGCCGGCTGCCCTGGGCCCAGAAGTACGCCTTCCCGCCGACGCCGCACTTCCTCAACGACGACGTGCTCCGCATGTACGTCGCCTTCTGCGACGAGCGCACGGTCGGCCGCATCGGCTACGTGGACTTGCGGGCCGACAACCCGGCCGAGATCGTCGGCGTCTCCGAGCGCCCGGTGCTCGACATCGGCACGCCCGGCGCGTTCGACGAGAACGGCATCCTGCCGACCTCGGTCGTCGCCGTGGACGACAAGCTCTACATGTATTACGTCGGCTATCAGCTCGGGCAGCAGGTCAGGTACTATCAGTTCGAGGGCCTGGCCATCAGCACCGACGGCGGCGCGTCCTTCGCGCGCGCGCGCCGCGTGCCCGTCACCGACCGCAGCGACGCCGAGCTGCTCAACCGCACCTCGGCCTTCGTGCGCCGCCGCGCGGACGGCTCGTTCGAGATGTGGTACGTCGGCGGCAGCGAGTGGACGGTCGTCAACGGCAAGCCGCTGCCCGTCTACAACATCAAGCACATGGTGTCGGCCGACGGCATCGAGTGGCCCGCCGAAGGGCGCGTCTGCGTTGACTACGCCGACGAGGACGAGCACGCCTTCGGCAAGCCGTTCGTCTTCGAGCACGGCGGCCTGCAACGGATGCTCTACTCGGTGCGGACGCGCTCGAAGGGCTACCGGCTCGGCTACGCCGAGTCCGCGGACGGGCAGACCTGGACGCGCAAGGACGACGAGGTCGGCATAGACGTGTCCGAGAGCGGCTGGGACTCGGAGATGATCGCCTACGCCTGCGTCGTCCGGCACAAAGATCAGGTGTACCTTTTCTACAACGGCAACAACTGCGGCGCGACCGGATTCGGCTACGCGGTGCTGGCGCACTGGTAGGCGCGGCCGTCTAATAAAGACTCCACGCCGCGCGGGAGTTGGCGCGATGAACGACATGAGAACCCACGCCGTCCGGGAGTTCCACGAGAACCGCGACGAGGCGGACGCCCTCGCCGAAGAGATTCGCAACATCGGCTACACCGTCGTTGACGGCGGGCTATCGGCCGCCGAGTTGCAACGTATGCGCGAGAAGATCGACGCCGTCTACGAGCGGCAGGTGCGCGAGTTGGGCGGCGAGGCGCAGCTCCACCGCATCAACGACGGCAACATCGCGCGCTGTCTGGCCGGTTACGACGACTACTTCGTCCACGTGGCGGCGCACCCGCGCGTCATGGCGGTGGCGCGCAAGCTGCTCGGGCCGAACTTCGTGCTCATGTCGCAGAACGGGATCATCAACCGGCCCACGGGCGCGCACTACCAGCAGACCTGGCACCGCGATCTCAACTACCAGCACTTCGTCAGCTCGCGCCCGCTGGCCCTGAGCGCGATGGTCTGCGTGGACGAGTTCAACGCGGAGACGGGCGGCACGTGCCTGCTCCCGGCGTCGCACAAGTCGGAGGTCTTCCCGTCGTTCGAGTACGTGCGCCGCCACGAGGTGCAGGTCAGCGCGCCCGCCGGCGCGATCCTCGTCTTCGACGCGATGGTCTACCACCGCAGCGGGCACAACCGCTCGGGCCGCCCGCGCCGCGGCGTCAACCACATCTACACGCTGCCGCTCATCAAGCAGCAGATCAGCCTGCCGCGGATGCTCGGCGGCAAGTTCAGCGACGATCCGTTCCTGCGCACCTTCCTCGGCTACGACAGCGAGACGGGCGAGAGCGTGCAGCACTGGCGCGCGCGCAAGCTGGAGCAGGCGACGGCAGAGACCGACGTGCCGGTGGCGGCGAAGTAAGACGCGCGGGCAATAGAGCGCCGCGGGTGTTTTGCGCCCGCCGGGGCGTGCGTGCGGCGCGGCCGCCCCGGCGCTTTAATTTTGCCCGCGGCGCACGCGCAGAGATTCGCGCGCGCCGCCGGGCGCGGGGCGGGGAATGACACGGGTGGACAGCGAAACGCAGTTGGAAGAGTTGCTGGCCGAGCCTGCGGCGCAGGCACAGGCGCGCATGGCCGCGCAGGCGCGCGCGGGCGCGCGGGCCGACGACGTGTACGCGCTCTACGGCGCGGGGCAGTTGGGGCGGGCGGTGCTCGCCAAGCTGCGCGCCGCGGGCGTCGAGCCGGCGGCGTTCGCCGACGACACGCCGGAGAAGCAGGGGCAGATCATCGAAGGGCTGCCGGTCATGACACCGCGGGCGGCCGCCGAACGGTTCGGCCCGCGCCTCGTCTTCGTCGTCACGATCCTCAACCCGCTGCTCAACTACGTGACCGCGCGCCGCCGCTTGCAGGCGCAGACCGGCGCGCGCGTCGTCTCGTTCCTGCACCTCGCCTGGCGCTACCCGGCGCAGTTCCTGCCGCTCTATCAGTTCGAGCCGCCGGCCGACGTGCTGGCGAAGGCCGCCGACATACGCGCCGCGTTCCGCCTCTTCGCCGACGAAGAGTCGCGCCGGCAGTTCGCCGCGCACCTGCGGTTCCGGCTGCGCCTCGAACACGACGCGCTGCCAGCCTGCGCCGCCGACGACTACTTCCCGCCCGACGTGCTGCCCGAACCGCTCCCGCCCGACGCCGTCTTCGTGGACTGCGGCGCGTACGACGGCGACACGCTGCGCGCCTTCCTCACGCACCAGCGGGGGCGCTTCGGCGGCGCTTACCTCTTCGAGCCGGACGCGGCCAACTGCGCGCGCCTGCGCGCCTACGTCGCCGCGCTCGGCGCGGAGGCGGCCGCGCGCGTGCGCGTCTTCAACGCGGGCGTGGGCGCGCGGCGCGGGGCGCTGCGCTTCGACGCGGCGGGCAACATGAGTTCCGCCGTCAGCGCGACGGGCGCGACCGAGATCGAGATCGTGCCGCTCGACGAAGTGGTCGCGGCGGACGACGCCGCGCCCGTCTATTTGAAGTTCGACGTGGAGGGCGCGGAGTGGGACGCGCTCGCGGGCTGCGCCGAACTGCTCCGGCGCGCGCGCCCGCTCATGGCCATCAGCGCCTACCACCGGCCCGACGACCTGTGGCAGTTGCCCCGCTACGTCGCCGCGCTCGGCCTCGGCTACCGGCTCCACCTGCGCACGCAGGGCGAGGACGGCATGGACGCGATCCTGTACGCGCTGCCCGAGGCGCAAAGCGGCGGCCGCTAATTTCGACTGGCATGATTCGGGTCGTTCAATACACGGCGGAGCACAAGCGGCGTTGGGACGAGTTCGTGGCGCAGGCGAAGAACGGGGTCTTCCTGTTCCGCCGCGACTACATGGACTATCACGCCGACCGCTTCCAAGACCACTCGCTGCTCTTCTTCGCCGACGAGAAACTGGTCGGGCTGCTGCCGGCCAACCTCGCGGGCGACGCCCTCGTCTCGCACGGCGGGCTGACCTTCGGCGGCATCGTCTGCGACGCGCGCATGCGTAGCGCGACGATGCTCGATCTTTTCGCCGCGCTCAGTGAGCACGCGCGCGCTGTCGGCGCGCCGCGCATCATCTATAAGCCCGTGCCGCACATCTATCACGGCGCGCCCGCGGAGGAAGATCTCTACGCGCTCTTCCGGCACGAGGCGCGGCTCGTGCGGCGTGATCTGTCGGACACTATCGCGCCGCACGCGCGGCTGCCGTTGACGAAGGGGCGCAAGTGGAGTTTGAAGCAGAGCCAAGCGCACCCGCTCGACGTGCGCCGCAGCGACGACTTCGCGACCTTCATCGCGATTGAGACCGAGGTGCTGCAAACGAAGTACGGCATCCGGCCCGTCCACACGGCGGCCGAGTTGGCGTTGCTCGCCGCCCGTTTCCCCGACAACATCAAGCTGTTCGCAGCTTACCGCGGCGCGGCGATGTTGGCGGGCGTCGTCATCTACGAGAGCGCGCAGGTGGCGCACGCGCAGTACATCGCCGCCAACGAGGAAGGCCGGCAATGCGGCGCGACCGACCGCATCCTCGACCTGCTCATCAACGAGCATTATGCCGCCAAGCCCTACTTCGATTTCGGCATCTCGACCGAGCAGGGCGGGCGGCACCTGAACGTGGGGCTGGCGGAGTACAAAGAGAGCTTCGGCGCGCGCGCCGTCGTTTACGACTTCTACGAGTTGACCGTCTGAGCCGTCTTATGAGTCTGGCCGACTGCAAGATCATCGCCCTGCCGCAGATTCACGATCCGCGCGGCAACCTGACGTTCATCGAAGCGGGCCGCCACCTGCCGTTCGAGATCAAGCGCGTCTATTATTTGTACGACGTGCCGGGCGGCTCGTCGCGCGCCGGGCACGGGCACAGGGCGCTCGAACAACTCGTCATCGCCATGTCGGGCAGCTTCGACATCGAGCTTGACGACGGGCGCGAGAAGCGCAAGTATCACCTGAACCGATCTTATTACGGCCTCTACATCTGCCCGATGATGTGGCGCTACATAGACAACTTCTCTTCCGGCTCGGTCTGCATGGTGCTGGCCTCGGCCTTCTTCGACGAGGCCGACTACTTCCGAACCTACGACGCGTTCCTGCGCGCCGTCCGGCAACCCCAATGAACGTCCCTTTCCTCGATCTCAAACCCGTCTACGCGGAGTTGCAGGCCGAGCTGGACGCGGCCTGGCGGCGGGCCGTCTCCTCCGGCTGGTACATCCTGGGCGCGGAGGTCGCGGCCTTCGAGGCCGAGTTCGCCGCCTACTGCGGCGCGCGCCACTGCGTCGGCGTCGGCAACGGCCTCGACGCCATCCACCTCATCTTGCGCGCGCTCGGCATCGGGCCGGGCGACGAGGTGCTCGTCCCCTCGAACACCTTCATCGCGACGTGGCTCGGCGTCACTTACGCGGGCGCGACGCCCGTCCCGGTCGAGCCTGACGAGGAGACCTTCAACCTCGACCCCGCGCGCCTCGAAGCCGCGATCACCGGGCGCACGCGCGCCATCGTCCCCGTCCACCTCTACGGCCAGTGCGCCGACATGGACGCGATCAACGCGGTGGCGGCGCGCTACGGCTTGAAGGTCGTCGAGGACGCGGCGCAGGCGCAGGGCGCGCGCTACAAGGGGCGGCGCGCGGGCGCGCTCGCCGACGCCGCCGCCTTCAGCTTCTACCCCGGCAAGAACCTCGGCGCGCTCGGCGACGCGGGCGCGGTCGTGACCGACGACGCGGCGCTCGCCGAGCGCGTGCGCGTGCTCTCGAACTACGGCTCGCGCGTCAAGTACGCGCACGAGGTGCGCGGCGTCAACTCGCGGCTCGACGAGTTGCAGGCGGCGCTGCTGCGCGCCAAGCTGCCGCGCCTCGACGAGTGGAACGAGCGCCGCCGCCGCGTCGCACAAATCTACACGCAGGCGCTCGAAGGCGTGCCCGACCTGCGGCTGCCGCGCGCGCCCGCGTGGGCCGAGCCGGTCTGGCACCTCTACGTCGTGCGCCACCCGGAGCGCGCGCGCCTCCGCGAGCACCTCGCGGCGCGCGGGGTCGGCACGCTCATCCACTACCCGCTGCCGCCGCACCTCCAGCCCGCCTACGCCGACATGGGCTGCGCGCCGGGCGCTTTCCCGGTCGCCGAGCGGATGGCGCGCGAGGTGCTGAGCCTGCCGATGGGGCCGCACCTCGCGGCGGCGGAGGCCGAGTACGTCGTCGCGCAGGCGTCCGCCTTTGCGCGCCAGCCGGAGATGACTTAGGCTGTTAGCCGCAGTCCGCGAGTCCGCTTTTTCGTCAAGCTCATGTCGGCTCAGCCCAAGGTCAGCATCGGCATCCCCTCCTACAACCACGCGCGCTATCTGCCCGCGGCCATCGAGAGCGTCCTCGCGCAGACCTACCGGAACATCGAACTCGTCATCGTGGACGACGGCTCGACCGACGACAGCCTGCGGATCGCGCGCGAGTACGAGGCGCGCCACCCGGCGGTCGTCCGCGTCCTGACGCACGCTGGCGGGCGCAACCTCGGCGTCACGAAGACCGTCAACCTGATGTTCGAGCAGTCGGCGGGCGACTACCTGTCGGGGCTGCCCTCGGACGATCTGCTCTACCCCTACAAGATCGAGGAGCAGGTCGCGTACCTTGAGAGCCACCCCTCGGTCGGCTGGGTCTACGGCTACGCGCACCTGGCGGACGGCGACGGGCGCGTGCGCCCGGAGTGGGGGCTTTTCGGGCGCGACGTGACGCGCGCGCCCGACCCCGTCGAGCGGCTGCTCGAAGGCAACGCCGTGCCGGGCATGACCGTGCTGCTGCGGCGCGCGTGCCTCGCGCTCATCGAGCCGCACGACCCCGCGCTCGTTTACAGCGACTGGGACTTCTGGCTCCGGCTCATGGCGCACGCGCCCGCGGGCTTCCTGCCGCGCCCGCTCGTCAAGTACCGCGTGCACGGCGCGAACACCAGCATCGGCTCGGCGCTCGACCTCAACCTCCAACGCTGCCTCGACGTGCTGCTCAAGCTACGGCGCGAGGCGGCGGCCGTCGGCGGCGCGCTGGCCCGCCCGCGCACGCGGGCCCTGATCGAGCTTCAGTGCGCCTTCCTGCTCTACCTGCTCGACGACGAACGGGCGGCGGCGCTGTGTGTGCGCGCCGCCTTCGCCGCCGACCCGACGCTGGGGCGGGACGCGGCTTACGTGGCGCGCTGGCTGGCGGCGCGGCGCGCGGAACTCGTCGCGTCGGCGCGCGCGCTGCCGGGCCGGCAGTTGTTCCACGCCTGGTTCGTGGCGCAGGTGCCGGCGGCGGGCGCGGGCGCGTCGTTCGCGGACGACTTGCGCCGGCGGACGCGCGGCTGGCGCTTCGGCCCGGCGGCCGCGCCCGTCCACGCGCTGGGGGCGTGGCTCGCGGTGCGGCGGCAGTTGCTCGACTGCCTGCGCCACGAGCCGGCGCGCGCGCGCGACCCGCGGCTGCTGGCCCGTTACGCCACGGCGCTCGTCGGCTACCGGCTGGTCAAGCTCGCCCGCTCGCTCGGCGTGGTGGAGGCGTGAAGGAAAGACGGAGACGCGGAGACGCGAAGATGACAGGCCATGTCGTCCTCGTGTCTTCGTGGTAAGTTTTGGTCGGTGCTCTTAATGATGAAGAAGTCCGTCTTATAAAACTGCGTGAAGTCGATCTTAAAAGCCACGGCCGTGTTGAGCAGCGCGTCGGCGGTCAGCATCCTGATGGGGCTGGTCTCGGCGAAGGTGGGGGCGCTGCTGCTGGGGCCGGGCGGCGTCGGCTACATGGGGCTGGTGCAGGGGCTGGTGGGGCTGGCGGCGATACTCGCCGGCTTCGGCGTGAGCACGGGGCTGGTGCGCGCGGGCGCGCAGGCGTTGGCGCAAGGCGACGAGCCGGAGTTGGCGGCGCTCAGGCGCGGCGCGTGGCTCTTGTGCTGGACGCTGGGCGGCGCGGGCGCGCTCGCGCTCGTCGTCTTCCGCGCGCCGGTGAGCCGGGTCATGCTGGGCGGGCCCGAACACACGGGCGCGGTCGTCGTCGCGGCGTTGGCCCTCGTGCTGAACCTGACGACGGGCGTGCAGACGGGGCTGCTCAACGCGCACCACCGGGTCGGCGCGCTGGCGCGCGTGGGCGTCTTGAGCAGCGTGTGCGGTACGTCCTTGATGATGCTGTGCGTGTGGCGCTGGCGGGAGCGGGGCATCGCGCCCGCGGTGCTGGCGCTCGCGGTCGTGAACTGGGCGGTCGCCGCCTACTACCTGCGCGGCGGCGTGCCGGCCCCGCGCACGCGGCCCACGCTCGCCGATGCTTGGCGGGCGGCGCGCGCGCTCCTGCGCTTCGGCGGGCCGTACACGGCCAGTATGCTCGTCGGGACGGGCGTGCAGATGTTGCTGCCGGTGTTCGTCCTGCACGCGCTCAGCCGCGACGACGTGGGCTTCTACCGCGCGGCGGTCGCCGTCTCGGTCAACTACCTCGGCTTCCTGCTGACCGCGATGGCGCAGGACTACTACCCGCGCGCGTCGGGCGCGAGCGCGCAGCCCGCCGCGCTGAACAGTCTGATCAACGAGCAACTGCGGCTCGTGCTGCTGCTGAGCGGGCCTGTGATCTTGGGGATGCTGGCGCTCGTGCCGTACCTCGTGCCGCTGGTCTACACGGCGCAGTTCACGCCGGCCGTGGCGCTGCTCGAATGGCAGTTGATCGGCGACATCTTCAAGTTCGCGGCCTGGACGATGTCGTTCGTGATCCTGGCGCGCAGCGGCAGCACGGCCTTCTTCGGCACGGAGTTGTTCGGCGGCGCGTCGCTGCTCGGCTTCAGTTGGCTGGGCGTGCGCTGGCTCGGTCTCGAAGGTTTGGGCGTCGGCTTCACGGCTTGCGCGGCGGGCTACTGCGTGCTCTGCTGGCTCATCCTGCGGCGCGCGCTGGGGCTGCGCTGGACAACGGAGAATAAGCTGCTATTTTTGTCGCTGACGGCCGCCGCGTGCGTCATCCGCGCGCTGCCTTACGTCGGGTTGGAAGTCGCGCGCACGCCCGTGGCGCTCGCCCTGGCGGCGGCCGCGGGGCTGGCGAGCCTGTACGTGATCTGGGGCGAGTTCGGGGGCTTGCGCGGCTTGCTCGCGCGGCGCAAGGTGGCGTGAGGGCGCGCGGGCCGAAAGTTTATGAGACAGTTGCTATTGAACAGCGCCTACTTCTTGTCGCGCCTGCCTTACTTCAAGGGGCGCGACCGCTTGCAGCACATCTTGTTCAGCCAGGTGGCGAAGTCGGGCCACTGCCGGGTCGAGGTCGAGAACCTGCTGTTCGATCTGAACCTGGCGGACGCGCTCTCGCGGTCGGTCTTCCTGACGGGCCACCTGCCGGCGTCCACCTGGCGCTTGCTGCGCCACGTCCTCGGGCCGGGGATGCGTTTCGTGGACGTGGGCGCGAACATCGGCTACACGACGCTCGTCGCCGCGCGCGCAGTGGGCGAGACGGGGCAGGTCTACGCCTTCGAGCCGTCGCCGCGCGCGTTCCAAAGTCTGGCGCGCAACGTCCGGCTGAACGACCTCGGCTGGGTGCAGTTGGAGCAGGCGGCGTGCGGCGAGCAGGCGGCCGAACAGGTGTTGCACGTCTCAAGCTGGTCGGACGAGTATTGCTCGCTCGGCGAGGACGACGTGCTGTTTGACCAGACCGTGCCGTGCAAGGTCGTGCGCCTGGACGAATACCTGAACGAGCGCGGCGGGCGCGTGGACGCGGTGAAGATTGACGTGGAGGGCGCGGAGTGGCAGGTCTTGCGCGGGCTGACGGAGATGCTCACGCCGCCGCTGCCGCTGCTCGTCGTCGAGTCCTGCACGACCAACACGAAGCGTTTCGACTACAAGCCGTCGGAGATGTTCGCGTGGCTCCGCGGCTTCGGCTACGAGTTCATGATCTTGACGGGCGCGCGCGGCGTCGTGCCCTACAGCGCCGAGACCGCGGACGCGGCCTTGTGCGACGTGATCTGTCTGAACGAACAGTGGCGGCCGCGCGTGACGGAGGCGCAACGCCGTCTGGCCGCGAACGGCGGCTGACGCGCGGCGCGGGTTTAAGACTTAAGGACACATGGCGACAGAGACGACAACGGGCGCGACGCCCCTGGTCAGCATCGGGATGCCCGTCTACAACGGCGCGGCCTACCTGCGCGGCGCGCTCGACGCGCTGCTCCGGCAGGACTACGCGCACTTCGAGCTGATCATCTCGGACGACGCCTCGACCGACGAGACCGAGGCCGTCTGCCGCGAGTACGCCGCGCGCGACGCGCGCATTCGGTATCATCGCCAGAGCAAAAACCTGCGCGCCTACCGCAACTTCAACTACGCCTTCGCGCAGGCGCGCGGCGAGTTCTTCATGTGGGCGGCGCAGGACGACATCTGGCACGCGTCGTTCATCTCGCGCTCAGTCGCCGCGTTGCAGGCGCGTCCCGAAGCCGTCCTCTGCCACAGCCAGGGGCAGCCAATCTCGCCCGACGGTCAGGCGCTCTGGCCGCCGTTCCTCGACTGCGCCGCCGAGCAGACAGACCTGCGCGCCCGCTGGAACTACGTCACGACGCACTGGGAGTTGAACCCGGCGCTCTACGGCCTGATGCGGCGCGAGACGGCCGCGCGCACGCGGCTCTTGCGCCTGTCGCTGTGCGCCGATCTGATCTTCATCGCGGAGCTGGCCCTCTACGGGCAGATCATACAGTTGCCGGAGACGCTCTACTGGAAGCGCCGCCCCGTGGCCGACGAGGACTACCACACGCACGCGGAGATGCTCGCCTACGTCGCGGGCGCGGGCTACCGCCGGCCGCTGCTCGTCCGGCTCGCCGTCATGCGCGAACTCGCCGCCGGCCTGCGCCACGCCAACCTGGGCGCGGGCGCGCGGCAACAACTGGCCCGCGACCTGTACCGCAACTACGTGACCCGCCGCCTCTGGCTCGTCGATCTCAAGGAGTACGCGGCCGAAAAATTGGGCCGCGACGGCTACCGGAAGTGGCGGCGGCTGAAAGCGACCCTCTCGGGCCGCAAGGCCGTCGCCGGCTAGCCGCGCCGTCTGCAAGGAACGAACAACCAAATGCCTTCACTCAGATCACTAACGAAGTCTGTCTTCTACGGCGCGCTCGACGTGTCCACGGGCGGGCGCGGCGTGCGCCGCGTCATCAACGGCGAGCCGATCCGCTTCCCCGCGCGCTGGTATCGCTACTTCCCGGCCGACTACGAGGCGGGCAACTTCGCCTTCGTGCGCGCGCACTGCCGCGCCGGCCACACCGCGCTCGACATCGGCGCGCACATAGGTCTCTACAGCGTGCTCATGGCGCACCTCGTCGGCCCCGACGGGCGCGTCTTCGCCTTCGAGCCGACGCCGGGCACGCTCGACGTGCTCCGCGAGACGGTGCGCCTGAACGGCTGCGCCGACCGCGTCGAGGTGCGCGGCGAAGCGGTCGCGCGCCAGACGGGCACGGCCACTTTCTACGACACGGGGCATGACGTGTCGAACGCCAACAGCCTCGTCCGCTCCGAGGGCAGCCAGCGCGGGCTGACCGTGCCGACCGTGAGCCTCGACGACTTCGCGGCCCGGCACGACCTGTCCGTCAACTGCCTGAAGATCGACGTTGAAGGGGCCGAGCTTGACGTGCTCGTCGGCGGCGAGCAGACCTTCATGCGCTGCCGGCCCGCGGTCGCGCTCAACCTGCACCCGCCCTTCGTCCGCGCCGCCGGGCAGAGCATGGACGACATCTGGCGCGTCCTGCGGCAGTACGACATGCGAGTCCTCTACGAAGGGCGCGAGGTCGAGGAGGCTTGGTTCTGCGCGCAGCCGAACCTCTTCGACGTACACCTGCTGCCGCGTTAGCGGCGGCCCGGAGTGTATTTATCTCTGTGCCCCCTCTGTGCCCTCTGTGTCTCGGTGGTGAATGCCGCTCAGAGTAGATTCACCACCGAGACACAGAGGGCACAGAGGACGCACGGAGGCCGGCAAGTCGGAACGCGGCGCGCTGATTACTTGATGCTTAACGTCCTGCACATCACCACCTCGCCCGCGGGCCGCAACACCATCTTTGAAGACCTGGCGAACTTCAGCGACCCGGCGCGCGTCCGCCTGCGCTTCGGCAGCCTGTGGCCGGCGGCCGAGATGCAGAAGTACCTCGCGGCCGACGGGCGCGAGACGATGACGCTCGGCTGCCGCGCGCGCTCAGAGTTCCCCGCCGCCATCGTCCGCCTCGCGCAATACCTGCGCCAGCACCGCATTGACGTGCTGCACACGCACCTGGTCGAAGCGTCGCTGGTCGGCCTCGCGGCCGCGTGGCTCGCGCGCACGCCCGTGCGCGTGATGACGCGCCACCACTCGGACGAGGCCGTGCTCTACAACAGCCGGCGCGGGCTGGCGGCGGATCGCTTGACGGCGAACCTGGCGCACACGGTCATCGCCATCTCGCCCGCCGTCAAGCGCGTGCTCGTGGAAGTGGACGGCGTCAGCGAACGCAAGATCGCGCTCGTGCCGAACGGCTACGACTGGGCGCGCATCAAGCCGTCGAGCGCCGACGCGCCCGCCGCCGTGCGCCGCGAACTCGGTCTCGGCGACGCGCTCGTCCTCTGCACCGTCGCGCGCCTCAACTGGCTCAAGGGGCACGAGTATTTATTCAAGGCGCTGGCGGAGGTCGAGCTGCCGCCGGGCGCGCGCGCGCTCGTCGTCGGCAGCGGCGAGGAAGAGCCGCGGCTGCGCGCGCTCGCGAACGAGTTGGGCCTCGCCGAGCGGATCGTCTTCACGGGCTTCCGCCGCGACGTGTTCGACGTGATGGCGGCGGCCGATCTGATCGTCCACCCGACTTTGCACGAGGCGCAGTCGGGCGCGATCATCGAGGCGCTGAACCTGGGCCGGCCCGTCATCGCCACGGCCGTGGGCGCGGCCGACGAGGTCATCATTCCGGGCCGCACGGGCTGGCTCGTGCCGCGCCGCGACAGCGCCGCGCTCGCGCAGAGCATCACGGAGGCGCTGGCCGACAGGGCGCGCGCCGCCGAGTACGGCCGCGCGGGCCAGCAGCGCGTGCGCGAACTCTACCCCGCGCACAAGATGGTCGCGGGCTACGAGGCCGTCTACGCGCGCCTGCTCGCGGGGCGCGGGGCGGCGGCCGCGGCGTGAGAGAATCAGGAGGGCGTTTGTAGTGGACATGGCTCGGCTCGCGCGCATCCCCGAACGGTGCGCGCGCGACTTCAGGCAGATCGTGCTGCTCAAGAACTGGCGCGAGGCGCTGGTCGCCGGCTGGCGCAGGCGACCGCTGCCGCGCGTGCAGTTGCGCAACCGCGTCGTGATTGACGGCCCCGCCAGCATCGATCTCGAATTCCTGTTCCAAGAAATCTGGCTGCGGCACACCTACGACCCGCCCGGCTACGCCATCGAGGCGGGCGACACCGTCATAGACGTGGGGGCCAACATCGGCGTCTTCGCCGCCTACGCCGCCACGCGCGCCGAGGGCGTGCGCGTCTACGCCTACGAGCCGTTCCCGGAGAACGCGCGCTGGCTGCGGCAGAACGTCGCCGCGAGCGGGCTGACGAACGTGCGCGTGCGCGAGCAGGCGGTCGCCGGCGCGACGGGCCCGCGCCGCCTGCACACAGACCCCGACAGTTGGATCATGCACTCGCTCACCGCCGCGCCCGGCGACGGCATCGAGGTGAACTGCATCAGCCTCGCCGACGTGTTCGCGCAGGAGGAGTTGACGCGCTGCGACCTGCTCAAACTCGACTGCGAGGGCAGCGAGTACGAAATCCTCGAAGCGTGCCCGCCCGACGTGTTGCGGCGCGTGCGCAAGATCGTCGGCGAGTACCACCAGGGGCCGGCGCACGGCGGCACGGGGCGCGGCTTGTGCCAGTTCCTCGAAGCGCGCGGCTTCAAGATCGACAGCTTCGAGGAGACGGGGCCGAACTGCGGCTACTTCACCGCGCGCAATTTGAGTTGAAGCGGCGGCGCGTCGAGCCATGAGAATTTCTTTGGTCGTCCCAATGCGGAACGAGGCCGCGACGCTGGACGCGTTGCTCGCCTCCATCCGGCAGCAGACGCGCCCGCCCGACGAGGTGCTGCTCGTGGACGGCGGCTCGACCGACGACACGGCGGCGCTGGCGCGCGCCGCGACCGAGTCTGATCCGCGCTTCAAAGTGATCGAAGCCGGCCCCGCCACGCCCGGCCGCGGGCGCAACGTCGGCATCGCTGCCGCGTCGAACGATTGGATCGCGCTCACCGACGCCGGCATACGCCTCGACCCGCACTGGCTCGAACGGCTCGCGCAGGTCGCCGAAGCGCAGCCCGAAGTCGAAGTCGTCTACGGCAACTACGAGCCGGTGACGGACACGTTCTTCGAGCGCTGCGCGGCGCTGACGTACCCCGCGCCGCGGGCGCAGCGACCGGGCGGCGTGATGCGCGGGCCGTTCATCGCGTCGTCGCTCGTGCGGCGCGAGGCGTGGGCGGCGGTCGGCGGCTTCCCCGATCTGCGCGCGGCGGAAGATTTGATCTTCATGGAGCAACTGGCGCGGCGCGGCACGCGGACGGGCTGGGCCGTGGGGGCGACCGTCTGGTGGCAGCTACAGCCGACACTCTGGCGCACCTTCCGCAAGTTCGTCCTCTACTCGAAGCACAACGTCTGGGCGGGCCGCCAGTGGGACTGGCACTACGGCGTCGCGCGCCAGTACGCGGTCTTCGCGTTGTTCGTCGTGCTGGCGCTGGCGCACAACGCGTGGTGGCTCACTGTGCCGGCGGCGGCGGTCGCGGCGCGCGCGGCCAAAAGCATCCTGCGGCGCAGGGAAGGGCGACCCCTCTCGTGGCTGCTCAACCCGGCCCGCTTCCTCGGCGTCGCGCTCATCATCCTGACGATTGACCTCGCGACCTTCGTCGGCTGGGCGCAGGCGCTCTGGCAACGCGCCCCCGCGCGCGACATGCAGCCGACGACATAAAGAAGCTGTTAGCTGTTAGCTATTAGCTGTTAGCTTTGTTTGTAGCCGACGGCGCACCAGTAGGGGACGGTGTCGCTGAAGGTGATGCGTGTCAGCCCGGCGGTCGTCATCATCTGTTCGATCTCGGCGCGGGTGAAGCGTTGTTCGAGGTTCGTGCCGAAGCGGTCGAGGGCGTCGGTGCGCATGGTGTAGAAGCTGCGGCGGCGGTAGGCGGCGAGCGGGAAGGCGTTGACGTTGCGCCCCGTGCGTTCGAGCCGGCGGGCGGCGCGCGCGAGCGGCCAGTAGACGGCGAGCGCGATCAGGTCGGTCGTCAGGTGGCGCAGGCGGTAGGGCAGGCGCGAGACGGCGCGGCGGCCCGCGTCGCTCGTGCGCCAGAGCAGGCGGAACCACGCCGGGCGGTTGTCGAAGGCGTAATAGAGGTAGAGCAGGAACGGCGCGCCGGGCTTGAGCTTGGCGACGCAGGCGGCGAGACCGGCGCGCGTGTCGGGCACGTGATGGAGCACGCCGAGCGAGTAGCCGAAGTCCATCGAGTCGGCGGCGAAGGGCAACTGCGCGACCGAGGCGTTGACGAACTCGCAGTTGCTTTGCGCGGCGAGGTTGCGCCGGGCCACTTCGAGCGCCTCGCGGCTCGCGTCCACGCAGTAGAGGCGGCCGACGCGCGGCGCGACCAGCTTGGCCCAGCGCCCCGTGCCGCAGCCCAGATCGAAGCCGACCGCGCCGACGGGCAGCGCGCCCCAAGGGAAGATGTCGAAGTATTCGGCGAACAGACGCGCCTGCTCGCGTTCGCCCAACTCCGACTGGTCGAACCGGCTCCACTCCTGCCCGAACGACTCGACCGTGCGCGGGTCGTAGTTGAGCGGCTCGGTCGGTTGCGTCTGCGCGTCTGCGGCCATGCCGGCAGATTAACAAAGCGCGGCCGGCGGCGGCAAACGAGCGCGGGCGCGCCGGTTGACGAACGCGGCCGCGCCACTTAATGTCAACGTTCGCCCCAATCCTGGTGGCATCTTGATTTGCCGGCCTCCGTGCCCCCTCTGTGTGCTCTGTGTCTCGGTGGTTAATGCCGCTGTACCTAGATTCACCACCGAGACACAGAGCACACAGAGGGGGCACGGAGACAGATTAAATATGGCTTCGTCCTTAGCCTCGGCCAGCACCCTTTACATCTGTTACTTCGGCGTCCGCGAGCCGCTCGTGCAGACGCAGGTCGTGCCGTACCTGCGGCAGTTGACCGCGGCCGGCGTGCGCGCGCACCTGCTCACCTTCGAGCCGCAGCCGGTCGCACAGTGGCCGACGGACGAGCGCGACGCGGTGCGCGCGCGGCTCGCGGCGCAAGGCATCGGGTGGCACGCGCTCACCTACCACAAGCGCCCGACGCTGCCCGCCACCCTCTACGACATCGCGCGCGGCGCACAGTTCGCGCGCCGGCTTATAAGGCGCGAGCGGCTCGACATCATCCACGCGCGCAGCCACGTCGCGGCCGCGATGGGCGCGCTCGCCAAGCGCGGCACGCGCGCGCGTCTGCTCTTCGACATACGCGGCTTCATGCCCGAAGAGTACACCGACGCCGGGGTGTGGCCCGCGGGCGGGCATCTCTACAAACTGGCGAAGGCGGCCGAACGCCGCCTGCTCGCCGCCGCCGACGGCTACGTCGTGCTGACCGAGAAGGCGCGGCAGATACTCTTCCCCGACGCGGCGCAGAACGGCCGCGCGCGGCCCGTCGAAGTCATCCCGTGCTGCGTCGATCTCGCGCACTTCCGCGGGCGCGAGGCGGCGGCGCGCGCGGAGGTGCGGCGCGAGTTGGGCGTCGCGGCGCGGCGCGTGCTCGTCTACGTCGGCTCGCTCGGCGGCTGGTATCTGACCGACGAGATGGCCGACCTGCTGGCGGCCGCGCACCGCGCAGACCCGGCGACGTTCGCGCTCATACTGACGCAGAGTCCCCCCGCGATGATCACGGAGCGGCTGGCGGCGCGCGGTCTCGGCCCGGAAGATTACTTGGTGCGCCGCGTCAGCCCGGCCGAGATGCCGCGGTATTTGAGCGCGGCGGACGCGGCGCTGTCCTTCATCAAGCCTTGCTACTCGAAGCTGTCTTCGTCGCCGACGAAGATGGCGGAGTACCTGGCGGCCGGGCTGCCCGTCATCTGCAACGCGGGCGTCGGCGACGTGGACGAGTTGATCGAGACGGATCGCGTCGGCGTCCTGCTGCGCGAGTTTGACGAGGCGAGCTACCGCGCCGCGCTCGCCGAGCTGGCCGAACTCGAACGCGACCCGGACTTGCGCGCACGCTGCCGCCGCAGCGCCGACGCGCGCCTCGACCTGACCCGCATCGGCGGCCCGCGCTACCGCCGGCTCTACGAGCGACTGCTCGCGGGCGCGCGCGGCTGAGCGGCGCGCTTGAGTTGCCGCGCGGCGCGATCAGTTTTGATGAAGGTTCTGGCACTGGCTACTTACCCGGTCGAGGCGGCGGCGACGCGCTACCGCGTGGCGCAGTTCGTCGCGCCGCTGCGGGCGCAGGGCATTGACTTGACGCTCAAGCCGCTGCTCGACGCGCGCACGTTCGCGTCGCTCTACCGGCGCGCGGCCGCGCCGCGCAACGCGCTCGCCCTCGCGGGCGCGACGCTGCGGCGCGCGACGGACGTGCTGCGCGCGCGCCGCTACGACGTGGTCTTCGTCCAGCGCGAGGCGTTGCTGTTCGGCCCGCCGGTCGTCGAGTGGCTGCTGGACGCGGTAATAGGCCGGCCCCTCGTGCTCGACTTGGACGACGCGACTTACGTCCGCTACGTCAGCCAGAGTTACGGGCGACTGGTCGGCGCGCTGAAGTGGTTCGGCAAGACCGACGCGCTGATCCGCCGTGCGCGCGTCGTAACTTGCGGCAACCGCTTCATCGCGGCGCACGTCGAGGCGCAAGGCACGCGCGCCGTCGTCATCCCGACCGTCGTGGACACGGACTTGTTTCGGCCGCGCGAAGCAGCGACCGAAGGCGGCGTGCCGGTCGAAGGTCGCGTGCCCGTGGTCGGCTGGATCGGCACGCCTTCGACGTTCGCCTACCTCGAAACGATCTTCCCCGTGCTGCAAGACCTGGCGCGCACGCAACGCTTCCGGCTCAAGGTGGTGGGCGCGGGGCGCGAGCGAATTGAATTGCCGGGCGTCGAGGTCGAGAGCTTGCCGTGGGCGCTGGCGCGCGAGGTGGCGGATTTTCAGTCGCTCGACGTGGGGCTGTACCCGCTCGATCAGAACCCTTCGTCGCCGCCCGAATGGCTGGCGGGCAAGTCGGGCTTCAAGGCGATTCAGTACATGGCGGTGGGCGCGCCGTTCGTCGTCACGCCGGTTGGCGTCTGCGCGGAACTGGGCGTGGCGGGCGAGACGCACCTGGCGGCGCGCACGCCAGCGGAGTGGCACGCGGCGCTCAAGCGGCTGCTGGCGGACGAGGCGGCGCGGCGCGCGATGGGCGCGGCGGGCCGCCGCTACGCGCTCGCGCACTACGCGCTGCCCGCGCAGACCGAGAAACTCGCCGCCGCCCTGCGCGCCGCCGCGGACGCACGAGGTTGAGAGGAACGTGCGGCCGGTCTCGCACAGAGGACACAGAGTAAGCACGGAGGACACAGTAAAAAAACTGTGCTCTCTGTGTCTCCTCTGTGCCCTCTGTGTTGATCTTTTCTCCAGCCCCACTCAACCTGACCCGCCACCAGTCCGGCGGGTGACTTGTGCAGGCTTTTTTGGTAGTTTAAGCTGCTCCTGTTGACTCAGAAACGCTTATGTACATTCTTGGCTTGACCACGCTCGGCGATTCGGCCGCGACGCTCTTGCGCGACGGCGAGATCGTCGCCGCGGCCGAAGAGGAACGCTTCTCGCGCCGCAAGCACCACAGCGGCTTCCCCTACCAGGCGATGCAGTACTGTCTGGACGAGGCCGGCATCACGATCAAAGACGTGGCGCACGTCGCGCTCTACTGGAAGCCGTGGGTCTTGCGCCACAAGGCGATGCAGGCCTTGAAGACGGGGCTGATTTCGCCCGCCATGTTCAAGGCGCGCGCCGACCGCGGCGTGGCGCAGGTGAGCGACAGCTACCTCGGCATGTTCAAACTGCCGCGCCGCATCCGCGAGCACTACGGCGCGTCGGACTTCAAGTTCCACTTCCTCGAACACCACCAGTGCCACGCGGCCAGCGCCTTCTTCGTCTCCGGCTTCGAGCGCGCCGCGATCATGACGTGGGACGGCACGGGCGAGGACACGACCACGCTCTTCTCGCGCGGCGAAGACACGCGCCTGCGCGTGCTCAAGCGCATCAAGCTGCCGCACTCGTTGGGGCAGTTCTACTCCGCCGTCACCAACTACCTCGGCTTCGACATGTTCGACGGCGACGAGTGGAAGGTGATGGGGCTGGCCGCCTACGGCAAGCCGGAGTATTACGACTTCTTCGCCACGCGCGTGCTGTCCGCGAACGGCGCCCACGACTTCCATCTGAACATACGCGTGCTCGATCACCACCTCGCCAAGCACTACCAGTTCAGCAAAGAGATCGAGCGGGCCATCGGCCCGGCGCGGCGCAAGGGCGAGGAGTTGACGCAGAAGCACTGGGACGTGGCCGCCAGCGCGCAGAGGGTGTTGGAGGAGACGGCGCTGCACCTGCTGAAAGGCTTGCACGAGCGGACGGGCGAAGAGAACTTGTGCATGGCGGGCGGCGTCGCGTTCAACTCGGTGATGAACGGGCGCATCATGACGGAGTCGCCTTTCCGCCGCTACTTCATCCAGCCGGCGGCGGGCGACGCGGGCTGCTCGCTCGGCGCGGCCCTGCTCGTCTGGCACAGCAAGTTGGGTCAGCCGCGCCGCTTCAAGATGGAGCACGCCTACTACGGCCCCGGCTTCACGTCGGAAGAGTGCGCCGAGGCGTTACGCGAAGCGGGGCTGAAGTTCGAGACCTTGCCGGACGAGGAGTTGCTGCCGCGCGTCGCGCGCCTGCTGGCCAACGGCGCGATCCTCGGCTGGTTTCAGGGGCGCATGGAGTTCGGCCCGCGCGCGCTGGGCAACCGCAGCTTCATCGCCGACCCGCGCCGCCGCGACATGCGCGAGTTGTTGAACAAGAAGGTCAAGCTGCGCGAGTGGTTCCGCCCGCTCGCGCCCTCGATGTTGGCGGAAGCGGCCGAGCACCTGTTCGGCCGGCCGCACTACGATCCTTTCATGATCACGGTGCTGCACGTGCGCGAGGAGTTGCGCGAACAGTTGCCCGCGGTCGTACACGTGGACGGCACGGCGCGGCCGCAGACGGTGCGGCGCGAGGTCAACCCGCGCTACTGGCAACTGCTGCGCGAGTTCGAGAAGCTGACCGGCGTGCCGATGGTCTTGAACACGTCGTTCAACATTCAAGAGCCGATTGTGTGCCGGCCGCAGGACGCGATCAAGACGTTCCAGGGCGCGAACTTCGACGGGCTGGTGCTGGAGAACAACCTCGTGCTGCGCGCGTGAGCGCGGCGCGCGAGCAAGACAAGGGGCGGCGCGCGACGAGCTTGACGCCGAGAAGGGTAGTGCCCGCCGCGCGGGGGCTGCGGGACGGGGCCTTAAGGGATGCAGGGGCTGTTGATCGGCTTATCGCTGGCGCTGGCGGCGTTCGTCGTGCTGGGCGCGCCGCACCAGGGGCCGCCCGCCCTGCTCCTGTGCGCGGGGCTGGCGGTGGCCGCGGGGTTCTTCATCGGGCGGCACGAGGGCGCGGAGCGGCGTGCGCTGCTGGCGCTCTTCGTCGGCGCGCTGCTCGTCCGCGTGCTGGTCGCCACCATCATCTTCGTCTTCGACCTGCAAAACTTCTTCGGCGGCGACGCCCTCACCTACGACGAGTTGGGCTACACGCTGCTGCGCTCCTGGCGCGGCGAGACGCGCGCCTGGGCGGTGTACCTCGAAGGCGCGCGCGACTTCCTGGGGATGCCTTATTACGTCGCCGCCGTCTACAGCCTGGTCGGGCGCAACCCGCTGGCCGTGCAGTTGGTCGACGCGGTGCTGGGCGCGGCCACGGCCCCGACGGTCTACCTGTGCGCGCGGCGCATCTTCAACAACCTGCGGGTCGCGCGCCTCTCGGGGCTGCTCGTGGCCTTCTTCCCGTCGCTCGTCTTGTGGTCGGCGCAAGGGCTGAAGGACGGCCCCATCGTCTTCCTGCTGGCGCTGGCGATGCTGGCGACGCTGCGGCTGGGCGAGGCCCTGAACGTCAGAGACTTCGCGCTGCTGTTCGGCGCGCTGCTGGGGCTGCTGAGCCTGCGCTTCTACATCTTCTACATGCTGCTGATCGCGGTGGGCGGCGCGTTCGTCATCGGCATGAGGCAGTTGACGGCGCAGAACATCATGCGGCAGGTCATGCTGGTGGTCGGGATGGGCGTGGCGCTGACCTACTGGGGCGTGCTGCGCACGGCCGGGGCGCAACTCGGACAGTACGGCACGCTGGAAACCGTGCAGCGCTCGCGGCTGGATTTGGCGCAGAGCGCCGAGTCGGGCTTCGGCAAGGACGTGGACGTTTCGACCACGGAGGGCGCGCTCTCGATCATCCCGCTGGGGCTGGTCTATCTGCTGTTCGCGCCGTTCCCGTGGCAGGTGGCG
>DASVPY010000060.1:0-35744 GCA_036389395.1 Pyrinomonadaceae bacterium | reverse complement strand
CGGAGTCTCGACTCGCACCTTCTACTGGCATCGCAAAGAGTGCGAGTATAGGTTCAATAATCGAAACAAAGACTTGAGCCGCCTGCTGCTCAAGCTACTTGAAAAATACCCGCTCTAGATCAAGTTTGCTTCTCTAGAGCCCAAACAAATAGCGATTTGTTAGACATGAACGAATAAAGCAAAACGCCAAGTCTTCATTTGGAGCAGAGACTTGGCGCAATGCTTTTGATTTTGTGAGCAGCGGTCAGACTACTCAATGAGTATTGTACCAGCACAGATTGCCCCCCACAATGGGTTCACAGAGGCGGCATCAATCCGTATGCGCCTCAGTGAGACGATTGCGCGAGAGTTGGCGGGCGCGGCATTAGCACAGGCTGACGCTGAGGCCTTGGCTGTCTCGGATATGCTGCGCGAGTCGGCCCGGCCGGAAAACTTCTACACGGCTGAAAACCTATCTGGCTCTGATGGTGTCTTCTTCGATGGTCACGGCTCTTTGACATCTGCTAACAGCAGGCTTGACCCGAAGTACATGGCTAAAGCTGCACGGCGGGCCAAAAAACGTGCTGTCGAGGCTCTGAACAGATGCAAACCACAAGACGGCGAACGCCTGCGCCTGCTCACTCTGACCATGCCGCAGGTCAATGCTGACTTCGGCCAGACGAAACAGCTATTACGTTACGCGCTGGTACTCCTGAAAAAGCGTCAATGGTTTAAGCGCAACGTGCGCGGCGCAGTTATCGGCGTCGAGTTCACACTTGGCGCAACTGGCGACCGTTGGCACGTTCACGCGCACCTGCTCGCGTGGTCAAGGTGGATAGAGTGGAAGGAACTTGGTACTCAATGGACGGGCTGCCTGCGCTCGGCATCTCGGCGACTCGGTCTGGGTTTCGACATAGTGACAGAACATAAGCGGGCCGTTGTTGACGTTCGCCACGTCACGGCAAAGGGCTTAGGCCTTCATTCGACCACGATGGAGTCCGCCATTCAAAAGGTCTGTGGCTACCTCGTCAAAGGCTCTGGCTTTGCCAGCGTGCCGCAGGCCCAGAAATGTGATGTTCGCCGTATGCTCGACGGGTGCCGGCTCATTGAGACTTACGGGGAGTGCAATCGTCAAAAGGGCAAGAGGTCAAAGGGCGCGGCCTCTTACCTTGTTATTCAAGACACAACTGACGGCACAAGTCCCAAATCAGAAACCAGCGGTGTCAACACCATCATTAACCGACGGCCGAAACGGATGCGCGGGCCGGCATTGAAGACCATCGGCGCGGAGATGATTCGGCAAGGACGCCGCCCAGAGTGGCTTGAACTACTGAGTGCTAAGTTCAAGAAGCGGCGTCAATGGAGAATGATTCAGCTAGCTAGAGCTAACCCATTAGCGACGTTCACCACCCTAGACGGCCTCATTTGGCAAGGTGAGGCCCATTGGTAGAGGCCGACTGACTGTTATTTGATTTTGCCCCCTACGCGGGGGTGAGCCAGACCGAGAGACGAGCAGCATTCTACGCATGGTGTGTCCTGGTTTCTCTTAACATGCGTAGGTCTGGCTCGCATATTTGAATGTTCGGGGCGTAGCGTGAGGCTGCGCCCCGAACTGGGCGCACCCGAGGCGACTAATAAAAGCGGCGGTCATTACCTATGTCTTTCCAGCCGTCGCGCTCCTCGTTGCGCGGGTGCGCCCCTTTAACTTGCAAGGTGCTAATTATGGATGAGAGTTTTATAACCACGCTTGACGAAACGACAGGACGTTACATCCGCGAAGCTCTAGCGGATGCTGATACTGACAATAAGCTATGCGAACAACTGGCCGAAGTCCGGCGACAGGCATCTGAGGTCGTGCTGGCTGTTGAAGCGGGCGCGAGTCCAGATGCTACACTCGCCTTCACCCGCGAGTTTGACAGCTTCCTCAACAAGGCAAAGGCGAAGGCCCTGAAGGCGAAACGCATTGAGACAGACATCAAATCGAAGCAGGTTGCGGTTGCTGAGACACAGGCTGAAATCGAACGGCTGTCGGATTCGCTGCCTGCGCTGGCTGATGCCGTGAATCGCGCCCTCGACAAGTACGAAGAGGTACGACACGACTATAACGAGCGAGAGTTCAAGATAGCTACTCTATTAACAAGACTATCAATGCGGCGCGGCGAATTGGTAGAGCTGCGCCGTCACCTTGCACAACTCAAGGTGCAGGAGGTACAGAAATAATGAAATCAACACCCCAAACCATCCGCGAGGCGCAACATGCGCTCGCCCAATTCCTAGAGTCAGAGAGAGAAAGACAAAGCCGCCAGAGCGCACCGGCTGACGCGGGGGCCTCTTTTACCGTCGAAGACGAGGCGCAGCATACCCCCACTGTTCCGGCGCAACGTGCGGCGGACTATGCCAAAGCCCGAAATAAGAATCATAGACCACTTCGGCAGATGGATGAGGCAGACGAGAACGCCCGCGAGGGTAGAGATTCGGCCCTCGCATTTTTGGAAAGACGCAGGCGAAGTGTTATCAGGAAGTAACTGGTGGCTTCGACACCATGAGTTTAGCCGCCCGAAAAAGTTTCGTTTACTGACAGCGGCGAGCTAAACGGTCATTCGCGCAGGTGCGGTTTTAGAGCAAGAAAAGAAAATCCACGTCTGTGCCTAGCAAATAGTAAGGCGTTAATTGTGGATGGTGCTGAAAACTACAAGCTGCCTTTTCTCTCGCGCAAATTTCCGAACTAGTGCATATGGTAGTGAGCAGGCGATGTATTGCAGATTGAAACCAGATGAACTTAGAGACAAGCACTGCACGCGCATGTTGCGCGTTGAAGTGCTGGAATCTTTTAGGAGTGATAGGTGGTCGGGCGCACCGCGTAACAGACTGATATTTTATGCTGGCAGCATTCCTGAGCACGGCCTATCGAAACCTGATTACCAATTTCGCTTCTGGCGAGCCGTTGATTTACGCCTCGCTCGCTTGCACCTAGCACCAGACATTGAGCAACGCATCCGCGATACATTGCTGGCGCGTATTCCGCGCCCCGCTTCGCTAGAAGAAGTTATAGAACGTGTGATAAAGCGCTCGCGGCGAGTAAGTGAGAACTCAGGCGGTCATTTCAATGGCTGACCGCATTTGGGGCAGGCTACGGCTTGATTCGACACTCGCCATGCACACGCCGGGCAATTGATTAGAGTCGGGGCCTTAGCAGCGGCCGTTTCGTCCGCCTTGGGCGCATTTATCTGGCTGAACAGACCCATATAGTTTTCATTCGCTGCCCTACTACTTTGAAGCTCTTTCTGCTGGGCGTAGTTGCTACTGATTTGGCTTCCGCATACGCTGCATCTGTACTTCGCAAAGAGATTCAGAAAGTTCGCGCAAATCCAGACGAACACCCACAGCCCGCAGGTGAATATGCACATTAACAGGTGGAACGTGTTTCTCGGCGTTTCTTTACGAATCAGCACCTGCCGGTTGCAGTAGGGGCAGAAGCCCGCGCTCTCGCTGAATGGCATTGCACCGTCCCCGCTTATTACTTCTTTCTTGCGTAAGGCTCCATCATTCTCATCCCTACACTTTTGGCACGGGCCTCAATCTTGGGGATTAAAATTTGTGCCTCCTTATACTCAAGCGCAGATTTCGGGATGGCTTTCAGATAAGAATAAGCGGTGAGAACATTATCATCTGAAGCGGCATCCGAGTCGGGCCCTAATAGCTTTTTCGCTTCCGCCAGATACTGAGCAGGCGTCATCGTATAGGCCGGCTCCGTCCATGTGACCACCTTCTTGTCAGTAGCTTGGCGAAACGCATCCGCATTCTCTCCCGTGATTGATTCCTCTTCGATAACATCGAACTTGCCGTTATCTTTTGCCAGCTTGCCGATTACTAGCTGCCAACACCTGTCACATAGCCCGGAAACATTGGCGGTAAAGGCAGCATCGCTTGTCTCCAGTTCTCCTGTTTGTCGTTTCCACTCATCAATATATTTGCGCGGCGCTGCTTTAACTATCGGTACGAGACTCTCTGCATATAGCGTGATATTCACTTGGTCTTCTTTAGATAGCTTGTTCCACTCGTCCAACGGCACACGGAGTAGAATCTCCTTCGCCATCCAAGTGAACGCTATCGGCATTTTATATTTGCTCTCAATGCTCTTGTAGATTTTCTCGCCGCGCTGGACGCGCTCTTTAGGGTAGGAGACGGCAAGTCGTTGCGCTTGGTTGCGTGAATTGCCGTCCGTGCCGGCCCCTAACTTGTCTGAATGTAGCGTCGCATACATGACGCCTAAGACCGAAACGAGCGCAAGAACTGCGATGATGAGTGCAGTCATCTTGCCGCTGATTAGCTTCCCTTGTGGTGGTGGTTGAGGCGGTCGGAGTCTTGGCGAAGGGACGGGCAGCGAGTAATTAACAGCCCTTATCGGCTGACCGCAGTTCGGGCAGGCTGGCGCTTGATTCGACACCTGCGCCCCGCAAGCGGGGCAATTGATTAGAGATGGTGTGCTCATTCCGTCGCTCCTATGGTAGGTAGGTTTCTGCTTCGGGGGCGTGGTGCGAACAAGTTAATGGTGACGGCTGTTCGACTCTTTGTTATTCTTCAACCTGCCATTTTGACAATCCGCTGCGATAGCTAATGCGCCTAGTACCCTCAACCGGAGGATGATGAGGGTCGCTGTTGAGCAACGAAAGAAGCTCGCGGCGATAATAAAGCACAGTAGCAGCATATATCCGGTTGGATATGGGTGCAACTCTGCGCCCTCAACCTTTGACTTGTCAGGAGGTAATTCCTGATGAGCAAAGGAGTGCGGCCGAAGCCAGCGCGTCTAGCCGAGAAGTTGCAACAGATTCGACTTTCGCTCGGCTTGTCTCAGAGTGAAATGTTGAGGCGGTTAGGTGTTCAAGACCTTATCGCATACACCAAAATCTCACACTATGAGTTAGGGAGGCGCGAACCGCCGCTGCCCATCCTGCTACAGTATGCGCGGGTCGCTGGCGTTTGTATAGACCAGCTTGTTGATGACGAGCTAGAGCTGCCCGCAAAATTGCCGAGTAGGCCCAGACACAAAAGCTAATCACCACTACCTCATATATTCTCTGCCGATTCAGTTGACCATTTCTGTCTCTACTGAAGCACTAGGAGCCGACTCAGCATGAAATTCGTTGACTATGCTCTTGGCTCGCTCCAGCGTCTCTTTATCCGAGTTGATGTACCTATAGCTCATTTCCAAAGTGGCGTGACCGAGGATGCGTGCGATTTCAGCCACAGGCATGTGATTCTTAGCGAGCCGCGATGCGTAGCTATGCCTTAAATCATGGACTCGGACATCTGGTATTCCTGCATCACTCCTCGCACCGTCAAAAGACCGCTTAACATCCTTCACGCCGAATACCAAAGCGTCAGGATTCTGGTCTGACTCATTCCACAGGAGTTCAAGCTCAACCAGCATCCGATTACTAACAGGAACTATCCTCTGCTTAGCCGTCTTCGTGTTCATCATAGGAATTGACAGCTCTCGCGCTTCTAAATCTATTTCGCGCCAGCGCATCTTGAGAAGTTCACCTTTGCGACACCCTGTATCAATCGCGCAGATGATGAATGCCCGCAGGTGCTTCCGCCTGCCTGTACATTGGTCAAGCAGCTTTTGCTCCTCCTCGCGCGACAGGATGCGCTCACGTTTTCGCTCTTCGGCATTGCTGATAAGTGTCTTGCCGTCTTGGAACGGGTTGCGCGGAATCCAACGCAACTCACGATAGGCGACGTTAAGCATCCGGCGCAGCAGGGCAAGTTCTCTGTTGACTGAAGCGATAGAACGCTGCCCCACAGGATTGCCGTCTTCATCCACTTCGCGGCGCGTGGGCGTCTTTAGTCTTGTCTCACGGAAGCGGCGAACATCTGTATAGGTGAGGCTGCGCAGTTTTTTACGTTTGAAAAACTCGCGCAGGATTTTAAGCTGTCCTTTCGGCGCGGCAAGAGAGCGCAGACCACTGACCTTGATGCCTCTAACATATTCCGCTTCTGTCAGGTAGTTCGACTCGTACTCGTCTGCTAGTTCCTCAAATGTACGGCTGTCATTACTGATGGCTTTTGAGCCTTCTGCCGCAAGTTCATCTTTGAATTTGTGGACTAGCCTCCAAGCTTCGGAGTCTGTCGCCTGGCCCGGAAACTTTTTCTCGCGGGGCTTACCTGTATCATCATCTGTCCACCTGACTCGACCATAGAACAAACCATCTTTGCGCTGATTGACTGCTCCCTGATTTCTCCTAGCCATTGCTCCTTTCGCTTTCCCGTTTTCCCATAATGATTCCCGTTATTGCTCTAAACGGCGGGGTTCTTCGGGCTCCTCCTCTGATTACCTTAGATGCCCAAAGCTCTTATTTATCCGCAGCTTAGCTGTTACGGGAGAAGGAGAAAGATAACGAGCGGGAATGAGAGAACTGACTATTTTTCGACTACGAATCAAAAGGTCGCACGTTCGAGTCGTGCCGGGTGCATATCAGGGCTTTAACACCTCAGAGGCCGCCGTCAAGGCGGCCTCTTTCTGTTTCAAAGTTCTTACTGAGCCGTTAAGTATTGCGCGCTCAGGGGAGGACGTAGCCCTATGGACGAGACGCAAAAGTTCTGTTCAAAATGCCGGCTCACAAAACCGCGCACAGAGTTCAACTTCAAGTATCGCGCTGCCGGGATTCGGCACAGCTATTGTCGTGAATGTGGCAAGCAACTGACGCAAAGTCATTATCAACGCAACAAGCAAGCTTATCTTGAGCGGAACAATCGCACTAATGCGCGACACCGAGAACTGATCCGTCAGGCTAAGGCACGCCCCTGCGCAGACTGCGGGGTTCAATATCCTTACTACGTGATGGATTTTGATCACCGGGACGGGGCAACAAAATCTTTTATGTTAAGTGAGGTGCCGCGCGCAACGAGTAAATCCTTACTGCGCGAGATCGCCAAGTGCGATGTCGTGTGCGCCAACTGTCACCGCGAGCGCACGCACCGCCGGAGTCTGGCGACCGGGCAGCAGCAGGGCGCGGCCCGCGGCAAGGCCGGGCGGGCGGCGGCACAAGATGCGGTTGAAGACATAAGCGGCCTCTGCTAAAGCACGCCCCGAGCGCGCGCCTCGCTTCGGCGCGGGTGTGGGGTGTGACCCTTTAACAACCTGCCGTTAACGGTTGCACGGCTTTTTTTAATTCCTCCACGTCGGCCGCTTCACCCGCAAACCGCAGATGCACTTCGACGCCGCCCCAGGCTACGTCGTCAATGCCAATACTTACATCCAGGGGCTGACCCGTAGAGACGTGCGCCAGCCGGCGACTTTCGATGCGTTGCGTCTTGACGGGGCTTTGGTAAGGATCGCCGGCAAAGTCGTAGTACGTGTACTCTAAGTGTGGGCCTGCTCGGGCGCCGATGACGCAGTCATAGAGCCGGTCAACGACTACGGGGACGCGCGGCAACCCGTACGCTTTCAGCGGCGGCAGGAGCGCATAGACGAAACGCTCAATCGCCGGCTCGCCCCGGAGGGAACATCTTTTTTCATAGACCGTGCGACTCATATATTTTCGGCCGCGGCGACAGCGCCGCCACGTCCGGGCGTTCTCCGTCCCATCACGTTTTGCGCCGCGCGCAGGGAGCGGCCTGGTTTACATAAGACCGCTCGCGGCCCGGAGTGGCGCGGCGTTTTCGGCCGGCAGGGGCGGCTTGTTAGTTTTGCTGGTCGTTCTCGGCCAGGGTCTCTTCGAGCACCTGGATGGCCCCGCTGATACGGAGGAGGGTTTCGCGCAGTTGGAGTTGCTGCGCCTCAAGCTCGCGGAGGCGGGCCTGGCCGGTCTCGAACTCGCGCTTCAGTTCTTCGAGGCGCGCCTGTAGTTGCTCTCGCAAGGGATGCCGATCCTTTCCGCAGGTGAATGGTGGTTGTCGCCGGCCCGCGCCCGCGGGGGCCGGGTCGCACGCCGCCGCTACGAAAGTGTGACCAGGACGGGGATGACGCCCTGGCCCTTCTTCAGCGGGCCGAGTGCTTTGCCGAGGATCGCGCCGACGGCCGCGGCCGGGTCGGTCACTTTCTGCGCGTGCCCGCGGGTCGGGCTGGTCGTCAGCAGGTCGCCGACCTTGATGGGGCCGGCGCTGGCGTCGGCCTTGCACTGCGCGAACGCGCCGGCCGTGACGAGCAGCCCGATCTGGCCCGGCCGCACCTTCGCTTGATCCTCGGCGGCCGGCGCGGCCGGCTTGCGGCGCGCGGCCTTCACGGGCACGGCCTTCTGCGCCCGCGAACGCTTGCCGCCCCCGACGCCCGCTTGCGCGTCGGCGGCCGCGGCGGTCTCGGCGGCGCTCTCCTCCGCGGGCGGCGGCGGCGGCCCGGCCTTCACCGAGCAGACGATGCCGCAGACGCGCGTGTCGTGGGCAAGCTCGGTCAAGTCCACCTCCGGGTGCAGCGCGAAGGCCGCGTCGCCCACGAGCGCGCCCTGCTTGTCGCTGAGCACGACCACGTCGCCCTGTTCGAGCACGTCGCCGAGGTTGTTGATGAATTCGATCACGAACATAAGCCGCCGTTGCCTCCCTGCCATTCGCGGAATGGCCGCCAAGGTGTCAACTCTTATTGCAGGGCGACGAAAATCTCGATCACCCCGCGCCCCGCGCGCCACGGCTCAAGCGCCTTGCCGATGACCGTGCCGGGCCGGTAGAACTCCTGCCCGGCGACGAGGACGGGCACGGCCTTCATGGCGTGGCCGGGCGTGGACGAGGTGGTCAGCAGGTCGCCCCGGCGGATGGGGCCGTTCTCGTCCGTCACCTTGCAGGGCACGCGTCCGCACAGCGCGACGGGGTATGCGAGCGCGCCCTCCGGGTGCGCCGGCCGGTCGGGGTCGGAGTTTAAGAGCATGCCCGGCTTGGTCGAGACGACGCCCAGCGCGAGCGGGTCGTTCGCGGCGGCGGAGAGTTTGACGAGGTCGCCCTCGCGGTCGAGGCAGACCACGTCGCCGGCCGCCAGGTCGTCGGCCGAGTGGTAGTTCTCCGCGAGGTCGCGCGGGCCGGCCGCCCAGCCGCCGTTCGCCCAGCCGGAGCCTTCGCACTCGATGTCCCAGGTGCGGATGCCGCCGCCCCAGCCCGCCTGGTGCGGCGTCGGCGGCCAGCCCGCCACGCCCAGTTTCCCCGTGATCTGCACGTTGCCGTTCGGGTAGACGAACATGCGGTCGCTGTTCGTCCAGAGCCGGGCGACGCGCCCGGACGAGTACCAGACCCAGCGGTCGCCGTCCACCCCGTCGAAGACGTTACTCTCCCGGTTGTTGAAAGAGTACCCGCCGCCGCTGCTGTGCACCTCGCCGCCGACGACGTGCAGGGGGCGTAGGGGGTTGGTGGTGCCGATGCCGACGCTGCCCGTGGTGGTGACGAATAAGCGGGCGGCGGCGGCCCTGTTGTCGTAGAGGTAGAAGCTCGTCCCCATCAAGGTCAGCCGGCCGTCGGCGTCGTTGATGATGCGGACGTTGAGGTCCTCCTTCCGGCCGTTGAAGTGGAAGTCAATGTAAGGCGTGCCGACGCCGGCCGTCGTCTCGTCGCCGCCCAGTTCAATGCTGCCGCCCTGATCCTGTTTGAGACGGCTGCTGTTGCCCCAGGTGATGTCGCCGTTCACGTCGAACTTGCTGCGCGGCGTCGTCGTCCCGACGCCGACGTTGCCGTCTTTCGTGACGATGAGCCGCGGGTTCTGGCCGCTCGTCCTGATCTGTAGATCGTGCGCGGTGGTCGTGGCGATCAGGCACGTGCCCGGCTCCGCGCCGAACGCCAGATCGCTCACGCCGTCCTTCGACCGCACGTTGAAGTAGGTGTACTCGCCGCCCTGCACGGTGAGCGGGTTGCCGGGCGTCGTCGTGCCGATGCCGACCTTGCCGTCGCTCTTGATCACGAGGCGCGCGTTCGGCCCGCTCGTCCTGAACTCTATGTCGTGCGGGGTCGAGGTCTGGAGCAGGCACGCGCGCGGCTCCGCGCCGAACACGAGTTCGCTCGCGCCGTCCTGCGACTTGAGGCTCAGGTACGTGTACGGGCCGCCCTGCACGGTCAGTTGGGCGCTGGGCGTCGCCGTGCCGACGCCGACCTTGCCGTCGGGCATGACGGTCAGGGCGTCCAACTGCGAGCCGCCGGGTCGCAGCGTGATGCTGCCTTTGGAGTAGAGGCGCGTGACGAGCGCCCCGCCGTCGAGCGCGAGGCCTTGCGCGCCGTTGGCGGTGCGCAGCGCGCCCGCCGTCTGGAAGATCAGATCGCCCTGCGCGAGCGCGAACGAGCTGCGTTCGAGCTGCGTCAAGTCCTTCTTGGGGCAGACGAGGCGCGGGCTGACGTTCTCGGTCAACTCGTCGGGCTTGAGCGTGACGGAGCGGGCCACCATGTCGCCGCCGACCGCGCCGATGGTGCGGCGCTCGGGCGCGTCCATCTTCGTGTCGGCGACCTTGCCGGCGGTGCGGCTCACGCGCCCGATGACGAGTTGCATCCGGTCGTCGAACTGCGTGCCGACGGTGACGGCGCGCAGCACGGGCGTCTCCGTCCAGCGCGTCTTGCCGGCCACGCCCGCCGCGTTCACCTCGTCGGTCTGCTCCTCGCCGTACTCGATGACGATGAAGACGGGGTCGCCCGCGGGCGTCGCCTTGGAGATGTCCACCGTGGCGCTGCTGGTGAGCACGATCTCCTGCCCCTGCGCGTCCACGGCCACGCCGGGCGTGACCGAGACGGTGGCCTGCCCGACCACGCCCGACACGCGCAAACCTTCGGCGATGCCGTGCGTGTGGTAGAGGCGCGTGTGCAGGCGGCGGCGGCTCAGGTGGTAGTTCTGTTCGAGGTTGAAGTCGGCCGCCCGCAAAAACTGATGGTCGAAATAGTTCAACCGCTTGACCGGGTCTGCCATCTCAGTCTCTCCTTCGTCTCAAGAGGGTTGGGCGGCTCAAGCGCCCAGCAGCGTGTCCACGCCGACCGTCGAGTGATCGGCGATCTGCATGGACGGGGTGTCGTAGGTCAGCGCGTAAGCGGTGTGGGCCGGCTTCTCCATGTCCAGCACGGCCTGCACGACCTTGATGATCTGTTTGATCTCTTCGCCGACGAACGTCGCCAGGTGCAGCACGACGCTGAAGAAGTGCGGCGCGGCGGCGTCGAGCAGCGTGTCCACGCCGACGGTCGAGTGGACGCCGACCTGGAAGGGCCGGCCGCCCTCGATGATGTCGGGCACGGACTGCGTGTAGATGCTGATGACTTCGGCCAGGCCGCGCTTCGTGCCGCGCAGCGAGTAGAGCCACGCGGCCTTGGCGATGAACCGGCGCTGATCCTCCGGCTTGAGGTCGGCGCGCAGGACGAGCGCGCTCCAGCCCGACAGCCATTCGAGGAACTCGGCGGGCGTGCGGTCGGGGTCGAAGTAGCGCGCGAGACCGGCGATGGTCTCCTCCAGGCCTTCGTCCCGCTCGCCCGGCTCGCGGGCGGGCGCGACATCCCCGGCGCGCAGGCTCACGTCTTCGCGCCCGAGCAGGATGCGCTCGAACGCGGCGAGGTACTGGCCGACGAACTCGTCCTCGCGGTAGATGCCGGGCAGGTATTCGAGCAGCCCGCTCGGCGCGTAGGCTTTGTTTTTACTCATGCGTCGCCCCCACTCACGGCGCGATGCTGTTCCGACTCAAGGTCGCTTCAGGATCAGTTCGAGGCTTTCGTCGGTGATGCTCACCAACTCGTCCGGCGCGAGTTGGACGCCGACCAACTCGCCCTGCGTGTTGAAGATGAGCCGGCCCGCGTCCTTGGGCGCGACCGCCAGCTCGGTCAAGGTCGCGGTCGCGTCCTGCGGGTCAACAGTCTTCGTGACGTAGTCAACGCCGGGCAGTTCGTCGAGCAGCTCGTAGATTTCCGAGACGTAGACGTTGCGCCCGAAGGGCCAGCCGCGCCCGTCGGCCCCGCCCTTGAGCGGGTCGAAGAAGCGCAGGAAGGCGCTCGTAATCGGCGCGCTGATCTGCTCGTCGCCCAGCCGCACGGTGTCGGGCATGAGCACGACGGTCAGGCGCACGCCGATCTCGAAGTAGCGCGGCCCGACCACGTTGACCCTGGTGGCGACGAGCCGGCGCGGCTCAAGGTACTCCTCGACGCGCTCAAGCAGATCGGCGGTCGGGACGGGCGGCGCGTCGGCGCTCGCGCGGTGCGGCACGACGATGACGCTCACGTCGCCGGGCCGATCCTCGTCGCGGAAGACGGCGTCCTCGAACTTCAGGTTGCGGCGCGGCACGCAGCGCGCCCGCTCGATCTCGCGGGGGAAGCCGGCGAGCACGAGGCTCTCGAAGTCGGCGGCCGTGACGGCGCGGTACGGGCGGCGCAGGGCGACGACCGTCTCGGCGATCTCTTCGTCGAGCGACTTGCCCTCCGTCGGCTGCCAGTCAGGCCCGTTGAGCAGCTTGAGGAAGACGCGCTTGTTGTCGTCCGTCACGCGGTTGAGCCGGTAGAGCATCATCTCGGTCAGGTAGGCGAACAGCTCGACGAGCGTGATGCCCGGATCGGACGCGTTGTGGTTCGTCCACTCCGGCGCGTAGGTCGGGATCAGCGCGCGGGCCTCTTCGACGAGGTCTGCGTACCGGCGATCATCCAGGTTCGGCAGGGCGACCGGCATGACGTGTGTCTCTTCCTCCTGTCGTTCGGCGGCGGGCGCGCTGTGGTTCAGTCGCGCCGGTAGCTGAGCGTGATGTCGTGCGCGCCGGAGTAGACGAGGAAGCGACCCGTGGCGGCCGCGCCGGGGCGCTCCTCCGTCTCCACGACCTTGAGCCGCCGCACGTGATCCACGCCCGGCACGGACTCCAGCAGCGCGTACAAGTCCGACTTGTGCGGCCCGCGCCCGAAGTCCCAGCCCGCGCCGTCCAGGCCCCCGGAGAGCGGGTGCAGGTAGCGCGCGAGCCGCAGGTTGATCTCGGCCTCGACCTCGCCCGCGCCCGCCAGCGTCACCAGCCCGATCTCGACCTCGACGCTGACGCCCACGTATTCAGGCCCGACGACGACCAACTCCGCCGTCGGCAAGCGCCGCGCGTCGAGGTAATCGCGGACGCGGTTCAACAACTCCTGACTAGGCTGCGGGCGGGCCTCCGCGCCGCCGGGCACGACGATGAGGCTGACCATGCCGAGCCGCGCCGTCGTCGCGTTCGGATCGGCCGCCAGATCGTAGAGCGGCACGCACTTGGCGCGGGCCACCGCGGGCGAGGCGAGCCGCGCGAGGTCTTCGTAGTCTTCAGGCGTGACGGCGCGGTCGCGGTGGCGGACGGCGCGGGGCGCGCGCTCCAACAAGGTCTGCGTCGTCTCGGCGTCCGCGCCGCCCGCGGCCGGCTCGTGGTTCACGACGCGCTCGACGTAAGGCACGGTGGTCTTGAGCTGCGTGATGACGCCCGCGGGGCGGTTGCCGGCGCGGCCGCCGCCCGTGCGGTAGCGCGCGAGCCGCAGGTTGGCCGCGCCGGCCGGCGGGATCAGCCCGTGCAGTCCGTCGCCGAACAGAAGCTCGCCGGTCTGGCGGTCGAGCACGTAATGGCGGTCGCGCGGGCCGGAGTCGTAGAAGTCGGGCACTTCGCGCCAGCGCACCCAAATCTCGCGGGGCCGGCCCGCCGCGTCGAGCACGAGCCGCACGATGTCGGTCGTGCCGGCCTCCGCGCTCATGCCCGCCTTTGCCATCGCGGCAAACTCCGCGGCCAGTTGCGCGCGTTCGGCCGCGGCCGGCACTTCCGGCTCGCGCACTTCCAACTGCTGCCCGGCGAGGACGGGCGCGCGCGCCGCGCGGAAACGCTGGTTGATGCTCGCGTCGCTTGAGCCGAGCGTCTCGTCTGTGATCGTGATGGCCTGTACGGCCATGGTCGTGTTGAGCAGGAGGCGGCTGAGGCGCGGCTCCACGTCGAAGTTGCCGCCGGCCCAGACGGCGCGCAGCCAGTGGCGCGGGGGCAGCCCGAACTCCGCGCGCGCGACGAAGTCGGGCGGCGGCAGAGACTCGACGAGGCCCGTGCGCGTGAAGTTGTCCGTGCCGTCTATGACGGGCAGTTCGGCCCACGCCGCGCCGTTCCAATACTGCCAGGCGAGTTGCAGCGAGACCTCGGCGGTGGCGGTCGTGACGAAGGTGACGCTGTAGCTCGTCGCCGGGTCGAGCGCGTCGGTCAAGACGAGCCGGCTCGCCTCGTCGGAGCCGGGCGGCGCGTCCAACGGCACTGTCACCTGCACCTCGACCGACTCGGTCTTGCCCGCGTTCACCTGGAGCGTCGGCGGGACGACCGCGACCGGCCACGCCGCCTCTTTCACCTCGAAGTCCCACGTCGCGCTCTGCCCCGTGCTGTTGGTGACGGTGAAGCGGTGTTTGACGATCTGCCCCGGCGCGCCGACGGCGCGGCTGCGCGCGGGCCAGACGGGGCTGTAGGTCGCGCCCGCGAGCGGGTCGGCGACGGCGCAGTAGAGCGTGACGGGGCGGTCGGGGAGAGTCGGGCGCGCGGGCGGCAGCGTCAACCCCAAGTAGAAAGTCGGGCGCGCGTCGGGCGTCGGGCGGAAGGGCGCGAAGGCGTCGCCGGGCGACACCTCTTCGTAGACGAGATCGTTGTAGGTGACGATGGCTTCGGGCGCGCGGCTGAGCGTGGCGTAGTAATCGAAGCGCATGGGCTTGAGGATCGGCGGCGCGAAGGTCGGCGGGTTGGGCGTGTAGGTGTCGCCGCTGCCCTTCACGTACTTCACGTCGTCGCCGTAGTTGCCGGCGACGAGGCGCGCGCGCAGCCAGTAGTTTTTGACGCCGTTGACGACGGTCTCGGCGGGCGGGCGCGGGAAGACGAGGTGGACGGCCTCCTTGCGCGTCAGCGCCTGCGTGTTGTCAACGAACTTGCCCGGCACGTTGACGGGGCCGGTGGCGAGGCCCGTGCCGAACTCCTCCCACTCCGCGCCGTTCCAGAACTCCCAGCGCAGTTGCGGGTTGTTGGCGGTGTAGACGGGCGGCGGGCTGGTCTGGCTGCTGCCCACGGGGTTGACCAGATCGAAGTTGAGCTTGACGGTCGCGTTCGGCTGCGCGAACGCCTCGCGGCTCGACAGGTAGAACGTGTCGCCGTACTTCGGGCGCTCGCCGAAGGGGAAGAAGTCTTTGGTGAGATCGAGCGGCGTGTGGTTGAAGAAGGCCCCGTCGGGCCGCAGGTCCGTGCGTTCGAGCCGCGCCTGTAGCGCGACGCCCTGCGGCGCGACGACGGGCAGTTGGCTCGCGCGCACGAAGCCGTCGAGCGCCTGTCGGTTGTTCGTCACGGGCGTCAGCAGGCGGCAGCGCAGCCAGCGGTGCGCGCGCGCGTTGACGCTCGTCGGCGGAACGGCGGCGAAGTCGTCGAACGTCGTCTGGTTCACGCCCGTCGCGCCCCACGCGCTTTGGTCGGACTGCTGGCGCGCCCGCCAGGCGGAGCCGTCCCAAGCCTCCCAGACGAGTTGCGCCGGGTCTTCCAAAGCCTGCGCGAGCATGAAGGTGACGGTGAGCTTCTTCGTCGCGGGGAAGCCGAACAGCTCGTCGTGCGCGAGGTAGAGGTGGTGCTCGATCTGCCGGGTCGCGCCGAAGACGGGCAGACCGGGCCGCACGGCCGCACTCATCAACGCGCTCACGTCTTCGTAGCGGTCGAAGTGCGGCAGGCGGACGAAGGCCGCGTCGAGGCGGGCGGGCGTGACGGAGAGTTCGCGCTCGGTCTCGAAGATGACGGGCGCTTGCTCGCCGGCCGCGGGCGGGGCGGCGGCCTGCGTGCCGGCGGGCACGAGCGCGTCGGTCGTGCTGCCGGCGGCGAGCGCGAAGGTGAGCGGCACGCGGGCGGGCTGCGGCGGCAGCAGCGAGACGCCGAGCAGGTTGAGGAAGGCCAGCAGGTTCTTATCCGGCACCTGGTTGAGCCGCTGGATGATGATCTCGGCGAAGCGGCCGAAGATGCCGACGAGCGCCGCGCTGACGCCGCGCGCCGGGTCGAAGCCGACGCCCCGGCCCGCCTCCGGGTTCTGCCACTCGGCGGTGTAAGCGCCCAGCAGTGAGTACACCTGCCGCACTACGTCGGCGGCGGTGCGCTCGTCAATCTTCGGCGCTCTGGTCGTCACGCGCCCGCGCTCCTTTCGAGGTAGAACGGGTAGACGAGGTTGAAGACGTTGTTGGTGGCGCGCACGCGGTAGTCGAGGCTGATGAGCATGACCTCGCCGCCGCTGCCGCCCTGGCTGACCTGCACGTCGAGCACGTCAATGCGCGGCTCGAAGAGCAGCAGGGCCTGGCGCACGGCCTGCGAGACCTTGCCGGCGGTGGCCGCGGAGTTGACCTCGAAGACCAGATCGTAGATGCCGCAGCCGAAGTCGGGGCGCATGACGCGCTCGCCCTTGGCCGTGCCCAAGACGATCCAGATCGACTGCCGGACGCTCTCCTCGTAGCGCGCGACGCGCAGCGCCCCGTCCGCCGGATCGACGCTCACCGGGAAAGCCCAGCCCACGCCTAAGAATGTCGTCGCCATCCTCAACCCCCCTTAACTTCCTTCGCGCCCTTCGCGGCCCGCTCTGCGTCCTTTGCGGTTCAATCTTTTCCTTCACCCGATGAAGACCGTGCCCGTCGCCACGACCGTGCCCGCGGGCAAGTCCGCCGGGTCGTTGCAGGTCGTAGCCATGTCGCCGTGGCGCGCCGCCATCTTGCCGTTGATCTTCACGGTCGCGCTGCCCAGCAGGATCGTGGCCTTGTTCGACGGCGGCTTCTGGAAGCTGACGCCGGGCGCGGTGGGTATGTGCGGCGGCGTGTTGTCGGCCGTGCTGCCGACGACCGCCGCGGGCTGGCCCATGATCTTCACGTCGCCGCTCAGGCCGCCGTTGAGGACGCCGCTGAACGGGTGCGGCAGCAGCGCCGTGACCGGCGTCGGGCCCGGTATGATGACCATGTGCGTGTCGGTGGCGACGACGCGGTCGCCCTGTTTCGCGGCGGGCTGGCCCATGCTTGCAACGCCCCCTCTCTCAGTTCACGTCGAACACTGCTCAGTTGATGTTGACGGTCGCGCCTTTGAGCTTCAGGTCTGCGCCGGCCTCGACCTTGGCGTCGGCCGCGGACTTCAACTCGATCTTCTGCGCGTCGAGCTTGATCGTGCCCTGCGCGGCCGAGAGCACGATGTCTTTGTCGGCCGTGATCGTGACGGTGTTCGCCTGCGCGTCGAAGACGATGCTGTTCTTCCCCGTCTTGTCCACGATCTCGATCTTCTCCTTGCCCGCCTCGTCCACGAGGCGGACGACGTGCCCGCTGCGCGACTTGATGAGGCGCACGTTGTTGTGCCCGTCGTCGTTCTTGGCGGGCGGCGTGTCCTGCCCGTTCCAGAGCGCGCCGAGGACGCAGGGGAAGCGCGGGTCGCCGTGCTCGAAGGCGACGAGCACCTCGTCGTTGACTTCGGGCAGGAAGTAGCAGCCGCGCTCCTTGCCCGCCATCGGCGTGGCGACGCGCGCCCAGGCGCTCTCGTCCTGGTCGCTCAGCCAGGGGAAGCGCACCTTGATCCGGCCCAAGTCCTCCGGGTCCTGGCTGTTGCTGGTCACGATGCCGACGACGACGCCGTAGATGCGGGCCGCGCCCGCGCCCGGCTCGGTCGGCTCGAAGAGTAGATCGAAAGGGGTCACGCGGCGTTCCTCCGCACGGTGAAACGTGTCTGGTAACTGTGCTGCGGGTGGTAGCGGTGGACGACCGCGACCAGGTAATACTGCCCGCTGAAGCGCGCGCCCGCGCCGTCGAGCTTGACGACGCGGCCGGCGCGCAGGTCTGTGCGCCCGCGGCAGACGCCCTCGCCCTCGACGAGTTCGAGCAGCCGCCGGTTGAGCTGCGCCTTGGCGATCTGATCGGCCTCGCCCTGCGTCTTGACGGGCCACGCGGTCGTCTGCCCGACGGCCGCGCCGAACGGCCCGGCGACGAGTTCCGCGCCCGTGGCGCGGCCGCCCATCTTCGAGTTCTCGTCGCCCTTGCGGCCCGCGCCGACGATCTCCTTCACGCTCTTCGCGTCCCAGCCGCGCACGCCCGTCTCGCTCACCTGCCCGACCGAGGAGAGGCGCGGGTAGAATTCGAGCACGTCGTCGTAGAGCGCGAGCGTGACGGCGGCGCTCTCGGCGTTGCCCACGGGCCGGAAGTGGAGCGTCTTGTCGGCGACGGCCACCTCGTACTGGATGCGGCGCGCGCGCTCGTGCAGAAAGTCGAGATCGGTCTGGTTGGCCTGGAGCACGTAGTCGTGCGTGACGCTGCTGTCCACGACATCGGCGCTCAGGCCGGCCTCCTGGGCGACGCGCGCCGCGATGTCGCTGTCCTTGGTGTTGACGAAGGTGCGCGTCTTGCGCCCGCGCAGGAGCCGGTGCAGGCGGTCGTAGCCGCGCACGACGAGCGCCGGCAACTGGTCGGCGCGGTACTCCGGCTCAAGCCCCGTGATCTCGCCCTTGAGCACCGACTGAAGCTGGTTCGCGTAGCCGAGCTTCACCTCTACCTCGTGGCCGACGGCGAACAGCTTCGCGTCGTCAATCCACCGGTGCGCGTCGCGCAAATCCTCCGACGCGATCAGCGCCAGCGTGAACATGGCGGGCCAGTCAACGTGCTCGTCCACCGTGACGCCGACGACGTGCGTCTTGACCTCGGCGGCGATGCTCGCGCCGTTGATCAGCACGTCGAACTCGGGCACGAGCGGTTGGTTGTCGGCGGGCGCGGGCATCTTGCGGCCTCAGTCGCGTTTGGGAATCGCCAGCACCAGCCCGACGGGCAGCCGGCGCGGGTCATCAATGTTGTTGGCCTCGGCGAGCACGCGCCAGAGCGCCGGGTCGTGGTAGACCTCGGCGGCGATGCTCGGCAAGCTCTCGCCGCCGCGGACGTGGCGCGTCATGAACTCCGGGTCGTTCTCGCGCTGGTCGAGTTCGGGCGCGAGGAACTCCGTGAAGACGACGGTCAGCGTGGCGCGCACGGGCCGGCCGTCGGGCTTGAAGAGCGTGAACTTCTGCGTCAACTGGCTGACGACGCCGACGAACGGGAAGTCCGACCCGGCGGGCGGCGCGTTGCCCCAGGTGAGTTCGACGGCGGGCGGGCGGTCGAGGCCGCGCTTGATCTTCGTCAGCTTGACGACGCGGTTCGTCAACTGCCGCACGTCGAGGCCGGCGGACGGCTCGGTCACGTCGTAGAAGAGTTCGAGCGTGAGCTGGCGGCTCGCGCCGCCGCCGAAGCTGAGCGTCGGGGCGTTGAGCTTGCGGTCGGTGCCTTTCTGTTGACTGGCCCACGCCACGGTCTTCACGATGGTGTAGGTGTTCGGGTTGAAGAGCACCTGGAAGCGCTCCGACTCGATGCGGTTGCCTCTCTTGTCGAGCGGCGTGATCTCCATCTTCTCAAGGGCCAACCTGTCACCTCCCCCTGCGCTCGCCTTCCACCCGCAGCCGGCGGAAGATGATGCGGCTCACCTCTTCGGCGAGCTCCTCAACGTCGAGCTGCGCGCCTTCGTCCGGCGCGGCCTCGATCTGCTCCGCGCCGCCCTGCGGCTGACCCGCAGGCCCCGCGCCCGCACCCACCTCTTTGCGCGCCAGCACGTTCGCGGCCGCCGGACTGCGCGCGAGCACGACCGCCTGCGCCGCGCCGGCCGACACGCCCGACGCGTGCGTCTGCGGCGACACGGCGCGGCCCGTGCGCCGGACGACGCCGGCAGGTGAGTTTGAAGAAACCTCCGGCGCGGCCGCACGTTCGTCTCCACTCGTCGCACGCTCGACGCGCGCCGCGGGCGCGGTCAACGGCAACGTGGGCGTTGCCGTCGTGCGCCGCGCGACGACCGCACGCGCGAGCGCGGACGTTGAAGAGGCCGCGCTTGGAGCGTCCGCCCGCGCGCCGCCCGCCGCGCGTTGGGCGTGCGCGTCGTCCGCCGTTGCAACTGACGCCGCCGCGTCGCCGCTCCGCTTGCGCGCGAGCCACGGCGCAGAGCTTGACGGAGGCAGCGGCGCAACCGGCCGCGCCAGCGCGCCGGACGTAGCAGACGTGCCGGACGAAGCGGGCGCGACGTGCGCGGCGGCCGAAGCGGGCGCGGCGGCCGATGCGTCCGTGTCAGGCGAAGCGGACGCGGCGGACGAAGCGGGCGCGACCGGCGCGACCGTTAGATCGGAGGCAGCGCCGGACGACGACGCTTCGGCCGCGCGCGTCAAGACGGACGCGCGCGCGGGCCGCACCGTCATCGTCGCCGCGCGTGTCGTCGTCGTCGCCGCGCGTGTTGTTGAAGTCGCAGCCTCTCGGGCCGATGCCGTTGCTGACGGCTGATCGTCTTGCGGCGCGGGCGGGCGGTGGGTCGCCATCGGCAAGCCGGACGCGGCCGGATCGGGTTTGCGGCTGATCGTCGCGGGGCGGCGGCTGACGCGAAACTTGCCGGCCGTCGGACTCGAAGCGGGCGCGGCCGTCGGACTCGAATCGGATGTTGTTGTCGAAGCAGAGTCGGCGACGAACGATGCCGCGTCCGCGGCGGGCGCGACGGGCGCGACGGGCGCAACGGGCGCGTCGCCGGACGCGGGCTGTTGGGCGTTGATCGTGCGCGGGGCGGCGGGCGCGTGCGATGCCAGCACGGCGGCGGGGACGGTCGGGGCGGGTGCGTGCGATGGCTTGTCGTCGGGTTCGTAGCGGCGTTGCAGATCGTCGAGCAGCGTGAGGCGCGGCGTGCCGAGGCTGGCGAGCCGTTCGTGGTGCGCGCGCGTGTGGCCGGTGTTGATGACGCCGACGGGCGCGCGGGCGCGCGCGGTCAGGCGCGCCAACAGCGCGGCGCGGCCGGCGAGCGCCGCGGTCTCTTCGTCAACTCGTGCTCTTGCGTCTGTCATCTCGCATCACGCGCCGCGGCTCTCGTCGAACGCGCGCGCCGCGGCTCGTCAACCCGAACTTCGTGCTCAACGTTTGCGCTCGGCGGTCAGCCCCTTGTGCGCGAACTCGACGGTCTCGAAGGCCACCTGGGCCGAGTCGGCGCGCAGCTCCGGCCCCGTCCACTTGTAGGGGTAGGCCTGTTTGAAGTGCCAGCGCAGGACGGTTTCGCGCCGCGCGTCGAGCAAATGGATCGTGCCGTTCCTGCGCCGGATGAGACCGCGCACGACCTCCTGATGCCACTGCCACAGCCCGTCGGCGCTGCCCAGCCCGCGCTTGAGCACGAGCGGCGGGTACTTGGTCGGGCCGGCGAAGCGGTGGACGTAATCGTTCTGCCCGCCCTCGCGGTAGTCGAGCACCTCGGTCTCCACTTGCAGCCCCATGCACTCGCTGAAGCCGCCGGCCACCAGCCCCTCGATCTCGACGAGGAAGTTGAAAGTCTGAAACGGGTCTGCGCGTCGGCTCGGCATCTTTGGCGACCCACTCCTCTCTGCCTCAGCCCGACTCGGACTGTTCGTTCAGGCGGCGGTTGATCTTGGCGATCTCGGCGACCCAGCGTTGGCGCTCGGCGTGTTCGAGCGCGAGTATCTGTTCGTGCGGCCAGTGAAAGTGAAACGCGATGTACGCTACCTCCTCATAGAGCCGCTCTAAGGGGTAGCGCCAGACCCCCCCGGCTCGCCCAACTCCACCTCGAACTCTTTCTCGCAGTGCGGGCACGAGACGCGCACGCGGTCGCTGCCGCTCTCGTTGACGCGGCGGTAGAGGTCTTGCAGGTAAGCGAGGTCGGCGGCGAACAGCCGCTCGACGACGCCGGGGTGGATGGTGTCGAGCGTGCCGAGGCGCGTGACGACGCGCGCCAGCAGGATGATGAGCAGGTAGCCGGGGTTCGCCTGGACGCGCGGGTCTTTGAGCGGCGCGATCTCGTCGAAGGCGGTCGCCAGGCGCATCACGCCCTCGCGGTGCAGGTTGCCGTCGGCGTCCACGTAGCCGCGGGGCAGGGTGAAAGGGAACTCGGTTTGCAGCATGGCTCGGTGTCAGTTGCGCGCTTACGGTCTGCGGGTTGCGGGCGTGCGACGATCAGATAACACAGAGGGCACAGAGGGCACACAGAGTTCACAGAGGTTCTTACTGTGCCCTCTGTGCTAACTCTGTGCCCTCTGTGTTGAACCGATCTCGCGCCACGTTCAACCCCGACCGCAGATAGAACCTCACGCGCGCTTCAACTCTTCATGCACGATCTCGATGGTCTCGACGGCGACGGCGTTCGACGTGGAGTTCAGCGCCGGCCCCGTCCACTTCGACGGCCACGCGTTGACGAAGTCCCAGCGCAGGGCGGGCTGGCCCGCCTCGTCCAGCAGGATGATCGAGCCGTTGCGCCGCTCGGTCTTCCCCTCGATGACCGACTTCCGCCACTCCCAGAACTTCGGCGAGTCGGTGATGCCCCGCTTGAGCGTGATCGGGCTGTACTTGTTCAAGCCCGGCAGCTTGCGGACGTGGTTCGGGTCATTGCCCTCGCGGTAGTCAATCGGGTCGGTCGAGGCGTCCAGCCCGCTGCACTCCTGGAAGCCGGCCTCTGTGAGACCGTCGAACTCGACCAGGAAGTTAAAGCCGCGGTAGGGGTCAACGCGTGTGCCTGTCGGCATGGGAAACTCCTCCTTCTCTCGTGAGCTTGGCGAGCAGGTCGCTCGCGCACAGCGTCGGTCGTCGGGCGAAAGTGAAAGCGTCGGACGAAAATCAAAGCGGTCGTCGTCAGACGAAAGTTAAAGAGCGCACGCGGCCGCGCTCCGGCCGCGGCGGCGTCACGCCTGTTCGCCGGGGCCGAGCCGGTGGATGATGCGGACGACGATGAACTCGGCGGGCGCGACCGGCGCGAGTCCGATCTCCGTGACGATCTCGCCGGCCGCGCGGCGGCCCGGCGGGTTAGTCTCCTCGTCGCACTTGACGTAGTAAGCCTCGGCGGCGGTCTGGCCCGCGAGCGCGCCCGCCGCCCAGAGACCGGCGAGGTACGCGTCAAGCTCGCGGCGCAGGCGCACCCACGCGTGCGGCGTGTTGGCCTCGAAGGTCGTCCAGCCGACGTTGCGCTCGATCCACCGGCCCAGCGTGATGAAGATGCGGCGCACGTGGACGTAGCGCCACTCCTCCTGGCGGCTCAGGGTGCGCGCGCCCCAGACGCGCAAGCCCCGGCCGGGGAAGACGCGCAGGCAGTTGACGTGCGCCGGGTTGAGCTGCGCCTGTAGTTGATCGTCAACCTTGCTTTCGAGATCGAGCACGCCGCGCAGCGGTTCGTTGGCGGGCGCTTTGAAGACGCCCGTCTTCTGATCTGTGCGCGCGTAGACGCCCGCGACGTGCCCGCACGGCGGCACGACGCGCCCGCTCTCAAGCCTGAGCCAAGGGAAGTAGAGCGCGCCGTCCACCGGCTCGCGCACGCCCACCGTGATGCTGTCGCGCTGCGCCAAGACCGCGGCGGCGTCCGCGCCCGGCAGCGCGTCGAGGATGGCGAGCCGGTTCTGATGCCGCTCGCAGTGCGCGAGCGCCGCACGCTGCACGCGCTCGATGGCGTCCACGTCCGGGGCCTGCGAACTGTTGACGAGCGTCGCCGCGTCGGGCACGGCCACGAGGTCTAGATCGTCGAGCGGGCCGAGGGCTTCGAGCGCGTTGACGAGCGCGGTCGCGCGGTCGCGCGCCGGGTCGGCGGCGACGACGTAGCAGCGCGCGCCGCCGTTGCGGAAGAAGCCCGCGATGGCGTCGGCGACGTAGCCGCCGGCCGCGCTCCGGTAGCGCGTCTCGAACTCGTCCTGCCGGTGCAGGACGACCGGCGCGTCGGGCGCGACCGGCTGCCCTTGGGCCGTCTCGACGAAGCCGACGAAGCCCGGCACGCCCGTCGGCAGCGGCGCGGCGGGCGCGAGCAGCACGTCCTCGCGGTAGACGCCCGGCGTTTTGAGTTGGAACGGCATCCGTTTCGTGGCCCGCGGTTTACTGCGCGGGGCCGGCCCACTGGCTGACGCGGAAGATGACGAACTCGGCCGGGCGCACGATGGCCACGCCGATCTCGGTCACGACCTGGCCGAGATCGCGCAGGCTCGGCGGGTTGGTCTCCGCGTCGCACTTGACGTAGAAGGCCTCGGCGGCGGTCGTGCCGAAGAGCGCGCCGTCGCGCCAGACGTTGGTCAGAAACGCCGTCACGTTGCGCGTGATCTTCTGCCAGAGCGCGGGCGTGTTCGGCTCGAAGACGACCCACTGCGTGCCCTCCTCGATGGACTCGCTCAGGAAGAGCAGCGTGCGGCGCACGTTGATGTATTTGAGATCGGCGTTGGCGTCGCCGCCGACGGTGCGCGCGCCCCAGACGCGGATGTTGCCGTTGAGCACGCGCAGGCAGTTGACGCCCGCCGGGTTCAGCCCATCCTGATCGGCTTTGCTGATCGCCTGCGTCACGTCGAGCGCGCCGACGATGACTTCGTTGGCGGGCGCTTTGTGGACGCCGCGCTCCGTGTCCACGCGCGCGTAGATGCCGGCGATGTGGCCCGAGGGCGGCACGGCCAGCGCGCCGTCCGTGGCGGGCGCGAGCAGCTTGGTGGCCGGGTCGAAGACCGTGATCCAGGGGAAGTACCACGCGGCCCGATCCGTCTGCTTCGGCGCGATGCCGCCGTCGGCGACGATCTTGGTCAGGGTCGTCAGGTCGGCGGCCGCGGCGGGGCCGTCGAGGATGGCGAAGCGATCCTTGGTGCTCAAGCAGTGGGCGACGAGCGCGTCGCGCACGGCGTCCTCGGTCTTCTCGTCGGTCAGGCCCGGCGCGGCCACGAGCGCGATCTCGTCTATGGCGGCGAAGGCCTTGAGCGCGTCGGCCACCTCGGTCGCGTCCTTGACGCGGGCCACGTAGCAGCGGCTGCCGCCGTTGTTGAAGAAGCCGTAGACGGCGTGCGCCAGCGCGCGGTGATCCGCGTCCACGGCCGGGTTGTTGTCGGCCGACTTCGGCGCTTCCTCGTCGCCGATCAGATCGCCGAAGGTGCGCGCGAACTGCGACCAGTTGGTGATGAGCACGGGCGTCTTCGTGGGCGTGGCCACGGTGAAGTCCACGTACTTGGTCGTGCTCATGTCGGTCTTCGTCGGCTTGTTGCGCGCGAGCAGGTGAATCTTGTCCGGCACGATGCCGACGAAGCCGGCCGTGGACGTGCTGACGCCGGCGATGGGCTTGACGGCCGAGGGGACTTCTTCGACGTACACTCCGGGCGAAAGGTACTGCGGCATGGTGACCTCCAAGAGTGGCGGGGGCTGCCCCCGGTCAACTCAACTTCACGTTGTAGTCTGTGCCGGCGGCGGCCGGCACGTTGATCGACACGTCTTTGGGCGCGCGCCCCGGCGCGGTCACGCGCAGGGTGTAAGCGCCCGCACTGAGCGGCCCGAGCGCGTAGTGGCCGTCCGCATCGGTGCGCGCGGCGTGCGCCGTGCCGACGAGCGCGACCTGCGCCGCGGCTATGGCCGCGTCCGCGTTGTCGGCGACGCGCCCGCCGATGACGAACCCTTCGGCGACCGTGCCCGCCTTAAGCTTGAAGGCGTCGGGCGCGGCGCGCGCGCCGAGGCGCAACTCGCTGGTGACGACCGCGGGCGCGGTCTCGGCGGCGAAGGGCTGCATCCCGATGGTGACGACGACGGTCAGCGAGGGGCGCAGCTTGTTGCCCAGCGCCGACCAGAACTCGGCCGGGTTCTTCAACCCGTCGGCGTGCGCCGAGATCATCGGCAGCGGCGGCTCCTGCCCGGCGAGGCTGCCTTGCAGCAGCGCGTCCGGCACGGTCGGGTGGCGCGCGAGGAGCATGAGCACCTGGCTGAGCAGGCGTTGCTCTAAGAGCGGCGCGTCGGTCGCCGTCACGGGCCAGGCCGTGACCAGGTACGAGCAGGCGATGCGCAGGGGCGGGCGCTGGATGGCGGTCTGGCCGTTGCGGCGCACGACGACGGGCTGGCTGGTGCGCAGCTCCGTGTTCTCGCGGATGTCGTAGAGGAAGAGGTTCACGGTCGTCTGCGTCGGGGCGAACTTGTCGGTCGGCGGCTCGAACGAGATGAGCGCGTTGAACAACTCGGGGAAGGCGGCGGCAATCCCCGCGTCGTCGAACACGGCCTGCAACGTCCTGCTCAGATCGTCAATCATGCGCCCGGTGCTCCGTCGCTACTTCTTGCCCTGCGCCCCCGCCTGCTGCTGTCTCTGCTTTAACTCTTCCTGCTTCTGCTTCTTCTCTTCTTCCGCCAGCCACTTGCGGTGGCGGGCCGCCGCCTGCCTGACCCTGTTTATGTCGCCGAGCAGCTCGACCACCTCGGTTAAAATCTTGAGGCAGGTCGCGCCGTCGTCGGTCGGCTCGTTGCGCACGTCCTTGGAGCGGCACACGTTGGTGACGAACTGCGCGCGCAGCCCCTCGACGTTGTACTCCCAGTGCCAAGGCTCGTTGTGGTACGGGTGGAAGTTGTACTTGTGCGCGTGCAAGAACAGCCACTTGTGTACCGGCGAGTGGCGCATGTCGATCACTTCGACCATGCTGGTCAGCGTCTCGTCGTATTCCAGGTAGCCGGGCCGCTCCCGGCGCTTGCGCGCCACCTTCGGGGCCGCCGCTTTGTCGCCCTGCGCCGGCGCGGCGGCCTCGTCCTTGGGCTTGGGCGGCGTCAGGTCTGGGTGGCTGAGGGCGAAGTCAATCGCCAGCCCGAGCATGTGGTTGGAGAAGGCCGCCACCTTGGCCGAGTTGCCGGCGTCGGCCGCGTGTTTCCTGGCCGTCTCGAAATTCCGGTCTGAGCTGAGCACGTCGAGCGTGATGCCGTCGCGCCGGGCGTGCGCGCGCATCGCGACGAAGGCGGGCAGGGCCAGCCGGTTCAGCTTCTTCCCCGGCTCGCCGGGGATGTCGTCCAACTCCGACTTGATGTAGCCCCACCAGTCCTGCAAGTTCTCGTTGAACTCCGCCTCGTGCAAGACCGCGGTCTGGCCCCAGTTGGGCTTCATCTCCGGCAGCAGTCTTTGCATCTCGCCGGCCAAGGCCTGGGCCTTGGGTTCGTGCGGGCCGACGAAGGTCGCCTGCGTGTCGCCGGCCAACTCGAAGGTCGCCGTGCCGCCGGTCAGGATCGTGTCCTTCCCGCGCGTCGTCAGCACCGCGCCGACGACGCTGACCCTGGCGTTCTGCTTCCGGTTGACGATCTTGATCGTCTCGTCCGGCGCGATCTGGGCCGGCTTATCCGCGCCCTGCTGGGTGGTGGCCTGCCCGCCCTTGATGGTGATTTCGCCGGCCGCGACAATCGAGCGCGACTCTTTCTTGGCCGCCCCTTCCTGCGCCGCCCCTTCCTGCGCGGGCGCGGGCGCGGCCGCCGCCGCGGCCGGTTTCTCCGGCTCGGGGCTGACCGCCGTCGCGGCGATGACGATAGTCCCGCCCACGACCGTCACCTTGATCGGGCCTTTTTTATTCTCTTTGAGTGTCGAGCCTCTGGGGTAATCGTCGTACACCCACGCGGTCTCTTTGTAGCTCTGGCCCGCGTCGCCGAGCAGATCGAGTGTGGTCAGGTGAGCGTCGCGCACGAACCGCCGCTCGATGAAGTTGAGCACGTCCTGCGCGCCCGGCGTGAGGATCGGGTTGATGATGGGCAGCGCGCGCACCGCGAAGAAGCTCGACAGCGAGGCGGGGCCCGGCAGGGCCAGCACGGCGGCGAAGTGCGGGTGCTGAAGGTTCGGGCTGACCTTCTTGCGCGCCGCGGCGAACGCCTTACCGAGATCGGGGTCGTGCGCCCGCTGGTCGAGGACGCGCCGGACGTAACCCGCCTGCGGCCGGATCGGCTGACTGGCGACCAGCATCATGACCCACAGGCTCAACCAACGGTCGAGGTCTTCGTCTTTCAACTCGACCTTGGCGGGCGGCTCGGTCGCGCCGGGCTGCGCGGCCGCGTCCGCCTGCTGCGCTGGCGCGGGCGCGGGCTGCGGGGCTTGCCGGGCGACTTGCGGCGCGGCGCGTTGCGCGGGCGCGGCGGGCTGCGCGCGCAGGGCGGCGTCGGCCACGGCGTCTGCTTCGCGTTCGGCCGGCTCGGCCGGGTCGGAGACGCTGAGCGCGGTGTCGAGTCGCGGCGCGGCCGCCGCGTCCTGCTGCATGGTGTGCACCAGTTCGTGGAGCAGGAGGCGCTGCCCGGCTTCCGTCCGCGGCTCGTACTGCCCGGCGTCGAAGACGACGTGGCGGCCGACGGTGTAGGCCGTGGCCGCGACCGCGCGCGCAGACTCGGCCGCCGACGCGTCCGTGTGTACGCGCACGCCGCCGAAGTCCGCGCCCAGGCGCGACTCGGCGAAGGCGCGCGCCTGTGCGTCGAGCGGCGTGCCGGGGCTGGCCAGCACGGTCTGCACGAGACCCGGCGCGTCGGCCGACGCTTCGGCCGACGCCGCATCGCCGGGCGCGGGCGCGCGCCGCAAAGCCGCGTCGGCGCAAGCCCCGCACGGCTGGGCCGGGGCGTGCGTCGCGCCGCACGCGCACTTGCGCCGGACGGCGTTCGGGTTGAGCCAGCGTTGCACCGCGCGGTTGCCGTAGGCGCGCTGCATACGGAAGACCGTGGCCGCAGGCCCGGACAACGCCGTGCTGGTCTGTGTCGGCAGCAGCGCCGGAGTGCGCGCGCGGGCGTGCGCCGCGGCGTGGGTCTCCTCCTGCGCGTGGGCCTTGAAAGTCATCAGCCTTGGGCGTTGGCTTCGGGCGGCCGGGGCGCGGGCTGCGCCTGCTCGGCCGCGTCGGCCAGGTGCCAGGTGCGGCCGAGTTTCTGATGCTCGCGCCGCGCGGCGCGCATGAGTTGCGCCATCCGGACGGGGCCGCCGTGCTCGGCGGCGTAGAAGGCCGCGGCCAGCGCGATGTTGCGGATGTTGCCGCCCGCCAGCTTGATGTCGCGCGCCAGCCGGTTGAAGTCCACGTCGGGCGCGAGCGGCGCTTCGGGCGGGAAGGTGACGCGCCAGATGTGCGCGCGGTGCGCCTCGTCGGGGAACGGGAACTCGACGATGAAGTGCATGCGCCGCACGAACGCCTCGTCCAAGTGCTGCCGCAGGTTCGTCGCCAGGATGGCGACGCCGTCGTACTCCTCCATCTTCTGCAACAGGTAGCCGACCTCTATGTTCGCGTAGCGGTCGTGCGCGTCCTTGACCTCGGAGCGTTTGCCGAAGAGCGCGTCGGCCTCGTCGAAGAAGAGGATGGAAGAACTCGCCTGTGCTTCGCGGAAGACGCGGTCGAGGTTCTTCTCCGTCTCGCCGATGTACTTGCTGACGACCTGCGAGAGATCGATGCTGAACAGATCGAGGTGCAGCGCGCGCGCGATGATGGCGGCGGCCATGGTCTTGCCCGTGCCGGGCGGGCCGGCGAAGAGCGCGTTGAGACCCTTGCCGAGCGCGAGCTTGCGCTCGAAGCCCCACGCGCCGTAGACGACGTGCCGGTGCTTGGCCTGGTTGCACAACTCTGCGAGCTGCGCCGACTGATCCGGCGGCAGCACGATGTCGGCCCAGGTGTGCCGCGCCTCGACCTTGCGCGCCAGCCGCGCCAGCCCGTGACTCGACTGCGCCCGCGCCGCCGCCGCCAACTCGCCCACGCCCGGCGGCGCGGCGTCATCGTTTGCGTCGGACTGTGCCGCCGCGTGCCAGCGCGCGCGGGCGGCGGCGTTGCTGGCGGCGCGTGCGATCTGGGCGGCGGTCAGGCGGAAGCGTCCGGCCAGCGTGTCCAGTTCGCCGTCGGCCAACTCGATCTCTTGCGCGCGCAGGCTCTCCTGCCAGCAGCGGCGGCGCGCGCCGAAGTCGAGGCGCGCGAACTCGACTTCGAGCACGTCGGCGGCGTCCGCCGCGTCGAGTGGCATTGAGCCGGCTAGCACGCAGAGACCCGTGTGGGCGGCGCGGGCGGCGCGGAAGTGCCGGCGTGCGGCCGCGTGCTCCTGCGCGAAGAGGGCGTCGTAGTCGGCGCAGTAGAGGGCGGCGGGCCGGAGGCGCGCTTCACGAAAGACCAGCTCGACGAGTTGCGCGAAGTCGGGCGCGGCGAGCGCACGCGTTGTGTCGAAGACGAGCAGGGGCAGGTCGAAGGCGCGTGCGAGCGCGCGGGCGGCGTCGCGCCTGTGCGCGCCCTCCGCGCCGCGGAAGTAGAGCCGGACGGGGCGACCGGCGCGCAGCGCGTGCCCGGCGAACGCGGGCAGAGCGCGTTTGATCTCGTCCGCGACCGGCAGTTCGTCGAGCGTCAAAGCGTCTGCTTCGACGTGACAGTAGGGTTCGAGCCGCGCGTCGAGCGCGGTCTGGTCGAGCAGGAAGCGCGTGATCTGATCGTCGAGCTTGAGGAAGTGTGCGAGGAGCGGGGGCTGCGCCTGCTGCGGGTCGGGCAGCAGGTGTAAGAGGCGCTGGCGGACGAGCGGCGCGTCGGGCGCGAAGCGCGCGCGGCGTGCGAGCTTGTCGGCGGCCGTCGCGCAGAACAGGTTGAGCGCGAGGTCTACGCTCGGCCGCTTGCGCGTCACGTCGTCCTGTAGGTAGGCGAAGACGCGCTCGTAGCGCGGGTCAACTTCGGCGGCGAGCGCGAGCAGGACGACTTCCACGTCGAACGCGTCGAGCGCGTACATGCGCGCGAGGCGCGCGAGGCGGGGCGGGTAGTCGGACGCCGGCTCGCAGGGCGCGGCGGCGGACGCGAGGCCGGGGAAGGCGGGCGCGCACGGCTCCTGCGCGAGCAGGCGGGCGGCGTCCTGCTCGCTGACGTAGAGGCCGCGATATGCGTCGCCGGGCGCGGCGGGGTCGTTGGCGGCTTCGGCGGCGACGAGGGCGAGGTGCAGGCGGCGGTCGAGCCGGCGCAGCAAGGCGAAGAGATGAGCGGCGGCCGGCGCGTCGGGGACGCGTGGCGTCGGCTCGTCAACCGCGGCCTTGTAAATTTCTATCATCGTCGCCGTAAGCGCGTGGCTGCTTGAGTTGCCGTGGGTCGTTACGGTCGTGCTTGTGGCCGGCCGACGGGTGTCGCGTGCAGAAGTGACCTGCGGGCGGCGCAGCCCGCGTGAACGAGCAGTGTTAAGGCGGGGACGCCGCCGCGCGCCGCTTCAAGCCGATTCTCCTGGGGCTAAAGCGTGTGAGAATCCGCGAAAGGCGGCGGCGAATGATTGCTAGAACTGGCCTACTCCGTTAAAGCGCCCAAATCCTATGTACATTGCCGTACGTTGTCAAGAGTTTTCCCCGCCGCAAACGGCGCGCAGCCGCGGGCGCGCTACAGGCGGGCGAATAGTTCTGCACTAACGGCAAAAGGGACGCCCCGGACGCCGAAAGGGGCGTCCCTTTTGATAAAAGGGACGCTCGAAACGTGAAAAGGGGCTTCCCTTTTGACAAAAGGGAAGCCCGTAACGTGAAAAGGGGCGTACCTGACAGCAAAACGGGCGTCCCTTTTCCGAATAGGGACGCCCGTCTCGTGAAACGGGCGTCCCTTTTCACGAAACGGGACTCCCTGCGACCCTGAGGGGCCCCGTCTTGCAAAAAGGGACGCCCGTTTTGCGAAAGGGGAAGCCCCTTTTCACGAGACGGGCTTCCCGTCACCCCTGCCGGGCGTCCCTTTTACCGTTAGGGACGCCCGTTTCGCCGGAAGGGACGCCCGTTTTACGAAAAGGGACACCCGTTTCGTGAAACGGGCGTCCCTAACGGGTAAAAGGGGCGTCCCTTTTCTGAAAAAGACCGTGCGGGCGCGGGTTTAGCTCAGTCGTCGGGGGCGGGCTTGGCGCGCAGGCGCTTGACGCGGGCGCGGCGGGCTTTCTCTTTGAGCGTGCGCTCCTTCGCGCCGCGCGTGCGGCGGGTGGGGACGCGCGCGGCGGGGCGCTGGTTCAGCCGCTCGGCGGCGGCGCGCAGGCGGCGCAGGCAGGTCTGCTTGTTGCGGTGCTGGCTGCGCGCCTCGCGGCAGGTGACGACCAGCCCGCTCGGCTTGTGCCGGAGGCGGACGCCCGTCTCGACCTTGTTGACGTGCTGGCCGCCGGGGCCGCCCGCGCGAAAGGTCTCGACCTCGCACTCGCGCAGCAACTCCTCGTCCGATGCCGGCAGCACCAGCGTCACGACGGGCCGCAGTTTAGCCCCCGCGCTCCCGGCCGCTGCTTCGGTCATTCCGTCTTGCCGCTGCGCGCGCCGGTCATCTTGAGCGCGCCGCCGCCCGTCACGGCTTCGACGTTGACGAGGAAGCGGAAACTGCCGCTGCCGTTGACGCCGAGGACGAACTGGACGTTCACGCTCGCGTTCGGCGCGAGCGAGCCGCCGGGCAGTTGCACCACGAGCGTCGAGTTCAAGCCGCCGCCCGAAGGCTGCGTGAGCGTGCCCGGCTGCTCGACGGTCGTGCCCTTGACCGTGACCGGCGAGCCGCTGACCGTGACGGTCGTGTCGCCGGAGTCGAGCGCGCGCAGGTCGGCCTGCGCGCCGCCGGGGTTGGGCGTGTTCAGGGTCGTCACGTCCACGACGCGGAAGCGCAGCGCGGTGACGATAGCGCCCGTGTTGTTGCGGAAGCGGCGGCGGATGACGAGCGTCCCCTGCGGGCCGTTCGTGACCGGCGTCGTGTCGCGCACGCGGTTGGGCGGCGCGGTCGAGGGCTGGGTGGGATCGACGAGCGCCGCCTTGACGGTGGCGTTGCGCTGGACGGGACTCGCCAGGTTCTCCGGCCCCGGCGCGCCCAGTTGCGCCGTCGCGTTCGTGACCGCGGCCGGGTTGGTGGCGACGAGCACGAAGTCCTGCGCGTTATCATTCGTGTCCTGCGGCACGCCCGAGGCGAGCTTGCGCACCCAACTGTACTGCGCGGTGCTCGGCGTGCCGCCCGCGGGCAGCAGCCCCGCGCCCTCGCGGTAGAGCGCATCGGCCGTGCTGAAGCCCACGGCGTCGAGCCGCGTCAGCGCCGAGACGTGGTTGAAGTTCGAGGTGACGAAGAGCGCGACGCCGCCCCCGTCCGGCAAGCCGAACCGATAGCTTTGATCGGGCGCGGCGTAGGCGCTCAGGCTGTAGCCCGCGCCGCCCGCGTCCTGGCCGCTGTTGCCGGCCAAGTAATGGCCGCCCGCCGGGATGACCGTGCCGTTCGGGATCACGAAGGCGTCTGTGATGACGTTGTCGCCCGCGACGAGCGAGGCGACCTGCCAGCCGCTTGAGCCGTCCGTCGTCTGCACGGTGATGTCTTGCGCGGTCGCGTTGTACAGCTCGACGTATTCGTCAAGCCCGCCGTTGGGGCCGCTGAAGCGGAACTCGCTGATGAGCACGTTGCCCGGCTGCACGCTCGAAGGCGTGATGACGAATAGCGACGCGTTGGGTGAGGTCGCGCTGCCGAAGGCGTTGGTGACGACGCAGCGGTACACCGTGCCGTCGTCGGCGGCGGTCGTGGGCGGCGTCGTGTAGCTCGAAGAGTTCGCGCCGGGGATGTCGGCGTTGTTGCGCTGCCACTGGTAGCCGAGCGGCGTCGCGCCCGACGCCTGCACGCTGAAGGTGGCGGTCTGGCCGACCGTCACGGTCTGGCTCGTCGGCGGCTGCGTGATCGAGGGCGGCACTTGGCCGGCGGGGAACTGTATGCGCCCGACGAGGTTGCCGCCGCGCTGCAAGTACCATAGGCTGCCGTCTGATGCGACTTGCAGATCGACGGGCGACGAAAGCCCCGTGGCGAAGGCGGTCGAGGACGAGATGGGCGGCGTCGCCGTCGGATCGACGTAGCGGATGTAGTTGCCGCACAGGTCGGCGAAGAAATACTTGCCGACGTAGGCGGCGGGGAACTGCGCGGTCGGCGGGTTGTAGAACGTGCCGCCCGCGATGGCGCAGCCGGTCGGCGTGCCCGTCGTGTGGGCGTAGACGTAGAGCGGCGCGCGGTAGTCGGTCGGCGTGGAGCCGCTACAGACGAAGCCTTCGCAGATCGACCAGCCGTAGTTCGAGTGCGCGATGCCGTCGTTGATCTCTTCGTAGGTGTTCTGCCCCACGTCGTTGATGAAGATGCGGCCCGTGCCCGGCTGGACGGCGAAGGTGAAGGGGTTGCGCAAGCCGAGCGCCCAGATGAGCTTGTTGTTGCCGGTCACGGCGGCGTCGTTGAAGTAGGGGTTGTCGGCCGGGATAAGGTTGCCGGGCGTCGGGTTGAGGCGCAGCATCTTGCCGAGCAGGTTGCCGAACGACTGGGCGTTGGCGGCGTTGGCGTTCTCGCCGACGCCGACGTAGAGCTTGCCGTCCGCGCCGAAGTGGATCGCGCCGCCGTTGTGGTTGGTCGCGGAAGAGAGGTTGTTGAGGTCGAGGATGACGACTTCGCTGCCCGCCGTCGCCACGTCCGGGTTGGCGGCGTCGGCGGTGAAGCGGCTGATGCGGTTGTGTGTGGCCGGCGTGGTCGCAGTGTAGTAGACGTAGACGAAACGGTTCGTGGCGTAGTTCGGATCGAAGGCGACGCCGAGCAGGCCGCGCTCGCCGGCCGAGTCCACCGTCAGGGAGACGAAGGGCGTGGCGAGGAGCGCGCCGTTTTTGATGACGCGCAACGCCCCGCCCTGCTGGCAGACGAAGAGCCGCCCGTCGGGCGCGAACGTCATCGCCGTAGGGTTCGACAGCCCGGTGATCTGCGTCTCCGTGAAACCGCTCGGCAGCGTCGCCGCGGCGGCGGCACACGCCGCGAGCAGGAGCGCCGCACACAGCAACAACGCGCGCCGCGCCGCGCGCACACCCACAGGCTCGTACAAGTTCATAATTTGCTCCGCGTAATCCCGCAAGCTGTTCAGAGAGGCGACCGTCCGGGGCACACCTTAATCGGGGGCTTTAAGGATTCTGCCGCGATTATGCGAACCACCCTCGCACCCCGTCAAGCTAATTCTCGCCAGCTTACTCTGTGTCTTCGTGTCTTTGTGGTTAATGCCGCCGGCTCACCCTTCCCGCCGCCCTTCCGCCCCCGCCCCGAACTCATCCGCCGGATCGATCTCCACCTCCGGCATCGGCTCAAACTTCCCCGCATCAAACGCCGGCATCTCCGGCTCCCCCGCCCCCAACTCCCGCAACAGCCCCCTCGCCCTCTCCAACCCCCAGTGATATGCAAACGGCGGCCCATCACACCACGCCAACCGATACGCCTTGGCCGCCGCCCCCTCATTCCCCGCGTCCCGCTCAACCTGCGCCAACACATTCCACGCATCCGCGTGAATCAGCGGATACGGCCCCCGCTCCGCCGCCTCCCACACATCCTCCAACAACTCCCGCGCCGCCGCATCCCCCTGCCGCCGCCGCAACTCCGCCAGCGCCACGAGCGCGGGCAGTTCTTCGTCAACCAAGTTTACCTTCCGCGCGCGGGTGAGAGCATGGTGGAGCCGTTCGTCGGCGTTGGCGAAATCATTTAAGCCTAAAGCCGCCTCGCCTTGCACTCGCGCCGCGTTGATAAAGTCACGCTCATAATTCAGAACGTGAGCCAACTCCCATGCATGGTCGGCGAACGATAGCGCGCTGGCAAACTCGCCGCACCACAATGCTCTCTGCGCGAGAAAAGAATTGGTGTTGCCTTCACCTTGACTTTGAGACTGCGCTATAAACATGCGCAATCCTCGCCTTAGAGCAGACTCGGATTCATGCGCAAGGCCACGCGCCGCCATCGTCCAGCCAAGAAATCGCAGACTAACCGCTTCATCATAGCGATTAGCCTGCACGCGTGTGATGACCAGCGCGCGCCGCGCGGCGGATTCAGCCTCGCACAGCGCCCCTGACAGCCGCAACGTGTATGATAGATTGCTCAAACCAATGCTGAGGTTGTCGTCATCCTTCATCTCCGAGCGAATTGTGATATTGCGGCGAAACAGCGCGGCTGCGCGCCCCGGCTGGCCGCTGAGTTGATGCCCTGTCGCTAGCGCATTAAGAGTCCGTTGCAAAACCTCAGCCGGTGAGCTGAGTGTTGATAAAATCGCTCGCCATGGCGAAACCCATCGTGAGCGACGAGCTGTGGGCGGTCGTCGAGCCGCTGCTGCCGCCCGAACCTGAGAGGCCGAGGGGCGG
>DASVPY010000059.1:0-32762 GCA_036389395.1 Pyrinomonadaceae bacterium | reverse complement strand
CGCGGGCGCGCGAACTTTGAAGGACGCCATCAACGAAGCCCTGCGCGATTGGGTGACGAACGTGGCCGACACTTATTACCTGCTCGGCAGCGCGCTGGGGCCTCACCCTTACCCGCTCATGGTGCGCGATTTTCAGAGCGTCATCGGGCGCGAGGCGCGCGCGCAGTTCATCGAACGCGAAGCGGGACGCCTGCCGGATGCGCTCGTCGCGTGCGTCGGCGGCGGGTCGAACTCAATCGGTTTGTTTCACCCGTTCCTCAACGATGCGGGCGTGCGCATGATCGGCGTCGAGGCGGGCGGCAGCGGCGACAAACTCGGCGAACATGCCGCGCGGTTCAACGTGCGCGGCGGCGGGCGTCCGGGCGTGTTGCAGGGCACAATGAGTTACGTCTTGCAGGACGAGCGCGGGCAGATCGCCGCGACGCATTCGATCTCCGCCGGACTCGATTATCCTTCCATCGGGCCTGAGCATGCGTTTCTCCACGACGCGGGGCGGGTCGAGTACGTCGCCGCTTCGGACGCGGACGCGCTCGCGGCGTTTCGCACGCTGTCGGAGCAGGAGGGCATCATCCCCGCTCTGGAATCGGCGCACGCCGTCGCCTATGCGTTGCGCTTGGCTCGCGAACTGAAGCCGGAGCAGACGATCCTTGTGAACCTTTCGGGGCGCGGCGACAAGGACGTGCAGAGCGTGGCCGACGCGCCCCGGCCGGAGAACGCGACCGAACGCGCGCACGGCGAAACGGTGGGAGGCGTCGAACTGCCTTGAGCCGCATCGCAGCCACCTTCGCGCGCCTGAGAGCAGAGAAGCGACGCGGCTTCATCCCCTTCATCACGGCCGGCGACCCCACGCCCGACGCGACGCGCGCACTGATCTTGGAACTGGCGCGCGCCGGGGCGACCTTGATCGAACTCGGCGTGCCGTTCAGCGACCCGATGGCCGACGGCCCCGTCATCCAGCGCGCGTCGGAACGCGCACTGCGTAACGGCGTGGGCGTCGCGGAGGTGTTGGCGGCCGTCGCCGACGCGCGGCGCGAGACGGACGTGCCCATCGTGCTTTTCAGTTATTACAACCCGCTGCTGCAATTCGGCGCGGAGCGTCTGTGTGCTGAGGCGCGGGGCGCGGGCGTGGATGGAATGCTCGTGACAGACCTTGCGCCGGAAGAGTCCACGGAGTTTGCCGCGACGCTCCGGTCGCACGAACTCGATCTCATCTTTCTGGTCGCGCCGACTTCGACGGATGAGCGACTGCGCCGCATCGCCGAACGCGCGAGCGGTTTCATTTACGCGGTCTCGCGTGCGGGCGTCACGGGCGTCCAAAGCGAGTCGAGCGCGGAAGCCGGGCGGCTCGTCGGGCGCGTGCGCGCCGTCACGGAGTTGCCCGTCGCCGTCGGCTTCGGCATCTCGACGCGCGAACAGGTCGCGGACGTGTGGCGTTACGCCGACGCCGCCGTGGTCGGCTCGGCCATCGTCGCGGAGTTGGAAAAACAGGGCGACTCGCCCGGCACGGTCGCGCACGTCGGCAGGTTCGCGCGTGGCCTGTTGCCGTCTTGAACAGCACCGGCAAAAACCTCCCGGCCGCGCTCGACTTGGGTGCGCTCGTTGGCGTATCCTAACGCCGCATTGACACCCGGAGACGCCGCCCGTGGCACAAAAACCATCGGCGGTCGGGTTTCAAAAATCCCACTTAACAGTGAAAATAATTTGTTGCACACATGAAACAGCGTTCCATTCTTGCGTTGTTTGTGCTATACTGCCTTCCGGTTCGCTGGTCGGACGCACAAATCAAATGTGAGAAGAGGGGACAGAAAGAGTGATTACCACAATGGCTGATAGCAAACAGAGCGAGCGCGGGAAGGCCGTCGAGGCGGCGCTGCTCAATATCGAAAAGAAATTCGGCAAAGGCTCGATCATGCGTCTCGGCGAGCGAGAAGTCGCGGACATTCTGGCGATCTCGACGACCGCGCTCAGCATCGACGCGGCCATCGGCATCGGCGGCGTCCCGCGCGGGCGCGTCGTGGAGATTTACGGGCCGGAGTCTTCCGGCAAGACGACGCTTGCGCTGCACATCGTCTCGGAAGCGCAGCGCGTGGGCGGCGTCGCCGCTTACATTGACGCCGAGCACGCGATGGACGCGGAGTACGCCGGGAAACTCGGCGTGAACGTTGACGACCTGTTGATCTCGCAGCCGGATTCGGGCGAGCAGGCGTTGGAAATTTGCGAGGCGCTCGTGCGCTCGAACGGCGTGGACGTGATCGTCATCGACTCGGTGGCCGCGCTCGTGCCGCGCGCGGAGTTGGACGGCGAGATGGGCGACAGCCTGCCCGGTTTGCAGGCGCGCCTGATGTCGCAGGCTTTGCGTAAACTGACGGCGATTGTTTCTTCGTCCAACACGACCCTGATCTTCATCAACCAGATTCGAGAGAAGATCGGCGTCATGTTCGGAAGTCCTGAGACGACGACGGGCGGCCGCGCGTTGAAGTTCTATTCCTCCTTGCGTCTGGACATCCGCCGCATCGGCGCGATCAAGGACGGCGACCGCGTGGTGGGCAACCGCACGAAGGTCAAGGTGGTGAAGAACAAGGTTGCGCCGCCGTTCCGCGAGTGCGAGTTCGACATCATGTACGGCGAGGGCATCTCGCGCGAGGGCGACGTGCTCGACCTGGCGGTCGCCAACAAGGTCGTCGAGAAGTCGGGCGCGTGGTTCTCCTACAAGGGCGAGCGCTTGGGCCAGGGGCGCGAGAACTCCAAGCAGACGCTCCGCGACGACGTGGCGCTGCGCACGCGCATCGAGAACGAGGTGCGCACCGTGCTCGGTCTGCCCGGCGCGGAGCCGGCCGAAGAGCAGACCGAAGCGGCCACGACCGGCAAGAAGTAACACCGCGACCGGCGGCATTAATTTCGCGGGCCGCGGTCAGCGGCCCGGCCGGTTCAACACAGAGGGCACAGAGTTAGCACGGAGAGCACAGAGTCTTTAACTGTGGCCTCTGTGCTAACTCTGTGCCCTCTGTGTTGAATTAACGCTCCATCAGCCTCAACCCAAACTCACCCGCCGCCCGCCCGCGCGCTTCCTTTACACGTCGCCCGCCCGCGCGCATAATCTGCGCGGCCGTAATGGCCCGTTTACCGATGGACAGCTCCATTCTCATCAAAGGCGGCACGCTCGTGACCGTGGACGACGCCGACCGCGTCTTCGCGGGCGACCTGCTCGTGCGCGGCGCGCGCATCGCCGCCGTCGGCGCAGTCTCCGCGCCGGCCGACCGCGTCATAGACGCGCGCGGCTGCGCCGTCCTGCCCGGCTTCGTCCAGACGCACATACACCTCTGCCAGACGCTCTTCCGCGGCGCGGCCGACGACCTGCAACTGATCGACTGGCTCAAGCAGCGCGTCTGGCCGCTCGAAGCGGCGCACGACGCCGCCTCCGTCCGCGCCTCGGCCCGGCTCGGCGTCGCCGAGCTGATCAAGGGCGGCACGACCTGCGCGCTGACGATGGAGACGGTCAGCCACACCGTCGAGGCGTTGCGCGTGGTCGAAGAGTCGGGCTTCCGCGCGACCGTGGGCAAGTGCATGATGGACGCGGGCGAGGGCGTGCCCGCCGCGCTGCACGAAGAGACGGAAGACTCGATCCGCGACTCGCTGGCGCTCCTCGCAGACTGGCACGGGCGCGCGGACGGGCGCGTGCGCTGCTGCTTCGCGCCGCGCTTCGCCGTCAGTTGCACCCGCGCGCTGCTCGAACGCGTCGCGCAACTCGCGCGTGAGCGCGGCGTCCTCGTCCACACGCACGCCTCCGAGAACCGTACCGAGTGCGAACTGGTCGAGCGCGCCACGGGCCTGCGTAACATCGCCTACCTAGACTCGGTCGGTCTCGCCGCGCCGCACGTCGCGCTCGCGCACTGCGTCCACCTGGACGACGCGGAGCTGGACATACTGGCCCGCACGGGCACGCACGTCCTCCACTGCCCTTCGTCGAACCTGAAGCTCGCTTCCGGTCTCGCGCCCGTCGCGGAGATGCTGGCGCGCGGCGTCTCCGTCTCGCTCGGCGCGGACGGCGCGCCCTGCAACAACCGGCTCGACATGTTCACGGAGTTGCGCACGGCGGCGCTCTTGCAAAAGGTGCGGCGCGGCGCGGACGCCCTGCCGGCGCGGCGCGCCCTGCGCCTGGCGACCGCCGACGGCGCGCGCGCGCTGGGGCTGCACACGGAGATCGGCAGCCTCGAAGTCGGCAAGCGCGCCGACGTGACCGTGCTCGACCTTGAGCGTCTGCACCTGACGCCGCGCCCGGACGTGGTCTCAAGCATCGTCTACGCCGCCGAAGCGGCGGACGTGCGCGACGTGCTGATCGACGGGCAACTGGTCTTGCGGGACAGGGAACTGCTAACGCTCTCGGAACGCGAAGTCCTCACCACGGCGCGCAGCGAGGCCGCGACGCTCTACGCCCGCGCCGGTCTGGCCGGGCCGGGCGCAGCGATTTAATTGCGCCCCCAACCGTAGACACGGCGCGGCCAATCCCGCCCCGGCGGCCCAGCCGTTGCTATTAAATCGCAGACCGAAAGTAGTATGGGCGCACCTTGTCGCGCCGGCCCGGCGGGCGAGTGCAAATTAATTGCAGGCTAAAAGTAGTACCGGCTCGGATGTTGAGAAGCGGGGGGCGCTTCTGCGTCCGAGCCGGTACAAGGCGGGCGTCTAAGTTCTGTCTCGGATGTTGTCTTGCGACGGCGGTTGACCTTGGCGATCAGCCCATCCTTCAACGCCCGCGATTATATACATCTTGGCCAGATTGTCAACGATTTTTTGTGACTAATTCGACAAATCCGGCCCGCCGCCGACCCTGTTGACAGCCACCCGCGCCGCTCCCTATACTGACGAGCTTGTTTCCGGCTAGGTAGCTCAGTTGGTAGAGCACCTGACTGAAAATCAGGGTGTCGGCGGTTCGATTCCGTCCCTAGCCATCAATCAAATCAACGGTTTACAGGCGCGCACGTCGCGCCTGTTTTCTTCCGCACACACATTCGCACACAAGCCTGTCCCGCGCAAACAAACTCGGTCTTGCTTTGCGCGGGAAATTTTTTGCGAGATTGCGCGACTGACTTTCGACAAAACCGCGCTGTAAAGGGTCGGAGATTTCGAGACGATGCACGAGTCGCGCGAGTGAAGGAAAACCGCTGAGCGCCGCCATAACCTCAAATAAGCATAAACTAATAAGGCAGTCAGATGGCTTATCTGTGAGCATACAAAAAAGCGTGCTCGAAATTATCAACCCTCACATTGGCTCACAGAGAGAATAAGTTATTGAATAACGCTCGATACTGGTGTAACTTAGCCCTCCGTCTTACCTTTTAATCATGAGAACAAATCATAAAATTAAACAATGCGAGTTGCCGGGTTACGCGAGTCCTGTTGAAACCCGCGAGACAATTCAAGGCTTACACGAGTGGCGCGGACATACGAAAAACGGAGTCCCTTGGATTGTTCATCGGGGCGATGCGCCGACAATTCTGGCAACTCTTGAGGCTAATACTTTTGACTGCGTTGTTACGTCGCCACCCTATTACTGGCAACGAGATTATGGTGTAGAGGGCCAAATCGGTAAAGAGTCAACCATTGCCTCCTACGTGAAAATACTGTCGGACGCTATGGATGAAGTTCGACGGGTATTAAAGAAAGATGGTTTGCTCTTTCTGAATTTGGGTGACACTTACTATTCAGCTAAGGGGCAACCCAAAGGAATAGACCGAAAGAATGGAGCGCGAAGATTTGGACTTCGCGCTGTTGATGCCAGCGGTCTTGGTGTACCGCGTAAGACGGCCATTGGTATCCCTTGGAGAGTTGCCATGGAGATGATAACTAGGGGGTGGACTTTACGAAGCCCTATCGTGTGGAGACGAGAAGCGAACATCCCAGAGCCAACTGCCAAAGATAGACCGTGGCGTACTTACGAAATGATTTTTATGTTTAGTAAGACCCCTCAATACTTTTTCTCAAGAGAGAGATTAAACAATGAGGAAGACATTTGGACTATCTCAGATAGGCCGAAGAATGCCAAAGGCATTCACGCCGCTGCCTTTCCTGAGCAGTTAGTCCAAAAATGCCTTGATGTGGGTTGCCGCGAAGGAGGTAGCATCTTAGACCCCTTTGCCGGGAGCGGAACGGCTCTTAGGGTAGCACTCAAATCAGGCAGGCCCGCAACAGGCATTGACCTTAACGAGAGCTACTGCGCGCACATGGTAAGGGAATTGGGTAAGCTCTAATCTCTCGCTTATGTACCTTTCATTGGAGCAAGTCCAACGTTCGTTAGAAAACCTAACAGACATTCACCCGTTTTTTGGCATGTCTTTTCTTGCCTTTAAGAGGGTAGGAATACCTGTCGGGCAAGTGGCTGAATATATCTTTACGCAGATAGCAAATGATGTTTTGGAACGACACTACAAGGCATCATCTGAATATGAAGGTTTTTATAACCCGTTTATAACCTCAGACAGAAGCATGAGGTGGCTAAGTCCACGTTACGGCAGTACCTCACTCCAACGCATTACCACTGATACTTTCGGTGACACACTCATCCATACAAAGAAAACATCCGAGTGGGGCTGGCAAAGCGATTATATAAATCGACTCGAAAGACATTTAGACGGTGAGCGAATTCCAGCATTCGACTTAGCAGTTTGGCTATATCGTCAAAGGGAGTGGCCCGAAGATGTTTCACCTGATTTAGTGAGAGATTATTTTCTCACTGATTATAAAATTAGTCCGCAGGAAAGAGAGCGTTTATTCGACCTGTCAATCCCAGATTTGGCGCACAATTGGGTATCAGAAACTCCCATTAGCGAAGATGAACTTCTTGAAGTTATTGGTCCCCCACCTGGTACAAGTCCGGCTGAGGGAGCTGCCGTCAGCCTTCTTGAACTTCATCATATTGGCCCGGCAACATTGTTCAGATACGAACCAGCTGAAAGACTCAATATTATTACCGGAGATAATAGCTTAGGAAAAACCTTTATTCTTGAATGTATGTGGTGGGCACTCACCGGAGAGTGGCTAGACGATCCTGTTTACCCAAAGGAAGATGCCACCAAGTCTGAACCGAGAATCGTGTGCTCAATTACAACTGAGCGCGGCCGCACACATGAGTTTGAAAGCAAATACAATTGGGAGAGGCAGGCGTGGAGAAAGTTGCCAAAGCGAGATGTAGTCCCCGGACTTGTTATCTACGCTCGCTTTGACGGGTCATTCGCGGTCTGGGACCCGGCTAGGCTATATCAAAAAGAACAAAGGGACGGAGAGCAACCCACGCATCTTTATTTTAGGCGTGAGGATATCTGGGATGGACTTGTATCGGACGATGAACAAGGGCGCCCTCAATGGTTATGTAATGGACTTATAAGAGACTGGGTCGCTTGGCAGACAGGAGGGCAGCGTTATCATGAGTTGTATCAGTCCTTAGTGGCTTGTCTCAAAGCTTTCTCTCCGACTGGCGTTGAATCTCTTATTCCCGGTGAGCCTAAGCGACTACCAGGCGACACACGTGAATTCCCCACGCTCAAAATGCCATACGGAAGAGTTCCCGTTATACATGCTTCGGCAGGAGTGCAGCGCATCATCGCCCTTGCTTATATTTTAGTTTGGTCATGGCATGAACATCGCGCCAATAGCTTGTTACTAAGGCGCGCACCTCAGAGACGCCTTATCCTAATAATTGACGAAATAGAAGCTCACCTTCACGCGCGTTGGCAGCGGGTTATCGTACCTGCCTTGTTGAGTGTTATTGCTCAGCTTGCTTCGTCGGTCAAGCCTCAAGCGCACTTAGCGACCCACTCACCATTAGTAATGGCTTCTGCCGAGCCTGTTTACAATGAAGAGATAGACAACTTACACAACTTGAAGTTGGTAGAACAGGACGTTGTTTTGGAGGAAATATTATTCGTAAAACGTGGCAAAGCTGATTCATGGCTCATGTCAGATGTTTTCGGCTTAGACCAAGCGCGCTCTCTTCCAGCCGAACAAGCAATCGAAGATGCAAAGAAGTTACAGTTAGTAGAGGACCCGCCCGTTGATTCCATCATTGATGTCAATAACCGTCTAACAAAACTCTTAGCTCCTGACGATGAGTTTTGGGTTCGTTGGCGGTACTTCGCAAAGAAGCGCGGTCTAAATAAATGATGCACATTGACCCTCGCCCCGAACCAGATATTTTTAATGCACGGGTACGGGTTCCTGGGCTTAAATATTTAGCTGCGAATCCTAGACCTACGACCGGCGAGTTTAATAATCATAGTTACTGGCGTAGGATTTTGCAGAATCTACACGATGCTTACAGAGGAATATGCGCTTATAGCTGCCACTGGATTCCTTATGATACTGGTGCGGATACTGTTGAGCATTTTCTTCCAAAAGACATTCACCCTAATCAAGCTTATGAATGGGATAACTACCGTTTAGTGTGTGCGACCTTAAACGGGCGTAAGGGTACATTTGGTGATGTCCTTGACCCTTTTCATATCGAGGATGGATGGTTTGTTTTAGACTTTCCATCTCTGCAAGTAAAACCAGCAGACGGATTGGATGACACATTAACAGCCCAAGTATGGGCTACGATTACTCGTCTTAAACTTAATCACGACGGTACTTGCCTGAAAGCCAGAGAGAGATACGTTAAGAATTATTGTAAGGGTTGCATCACTATGGAATTTTTATGGGAAGAAGCTCCATTTATCGCATATGAGTTAGAGCGGCAGGGTTTGGTAGCTACCATCAATGATATAATGGGATATAATCTTGATACGTGCTTATTAGAAAGTTAGTGGTTTCACTCAATCGGGAAAAGCTATTGTTCTCTGTAAGGTAAATTGCTACCGTCTCGAAACCACGTCCTCCATGTGATGCAGCGTTGCATCACATAGGTGCTCGGATGATTCGTATCCTCTGAGCGCCTGCTTTTTGCCCGCGCAACGCTCAGACGTGAGCAGCGCGCCCGCGAGACGTAGCCATTTCCACAGCGCGCGGCGGCTCCAACGGGTTTTTCGCCGTCGAAGCATGTCACAGAGCGCGCAGTCGCAATTGCGTGCGTCCAGCATACAGCCATTCAATCATGTCCACTACGACCCGCGAAACTCTCGTCAACGATTATGCCGCGAGGTGCGCGCTTTAACGGCACGTCTTGTCATAATCCATTCAGAAGGCTCACTCGGCAATTTGTTAGGCAAATTCAACTCATCATCAATCAACACCTCAACCGGCACGCCCGCAACACGAGAATACTGCAATAGCACAAGCAAAGGCGGTTCACGCTTGCCCTGCTCAAAATCCGAAATCTGCGAAGCGTAGAGGGGTGACTTGTGATAATTCAATCGCGCTAACATCCCGTCTTGTGTGAGGTCGAGCTTTGTTCGTATCTGCAACAGCTTGGCAGCCAAGCGCGCAGGCTTCGGGCGGCTTGAACGTCCCATCAGCGTAAACCTCCTGATGGAACGTGCCTTCCTGTTTTAGCTGTCCTACTATTTAGTAGTAAACTTCCGTTGAGTTCGGGCAGCACCGGAGAGCAGGGCAAGCCTGAGTTTCCGGCGCGGCTCATCACTACTGATGCGCGCCTCCGCTACACATCATTGGCCGGATTATGCATTCAGGGCGGCTTAAATCTCAACAGGAAGGTGTTTAATGTCTGACTCGTCTAGACCCACAGAAGCGGAAATCAGAGCATGGGAAAAAAGCGTAACCACTAGAAAGTGGATTCTAGGGACGATGCTTGCGATATTGGTAATAGGCGTGCCTGCGCTTATTGCCATCAATGCAGAAAAGCAGAGTTCTCAATCCACCGTTGCGGAGCGTGATGAATCGCTCCAACGAAAGACAAAGACCGAAGGTTCAATGGGCTATGCGTCGGGCATGCAAAAAGCGGAGTATGCTGGCTTCCCCTACACTTATAAACGCGAAGGGGAGCGCACTGCGGCGACATTCGTGCCGCGCTTCTTACCCGATGACGACAGCATTATGGTTGGTGTGATACGAGATGTAATTCATCGTGCTTACAATGATGAGGCGCTCGGCGCACCGGCGCTGATAGATTGGACGGCTGATAGTGAAGCTGTTAAGGCTATTCGTCTCGATGGCGCTAATAGCTCATTCATTGTCTTACCGATGAAAGAGGATTCGGGCAAGATTCACTCATTGTTGATTACTCGTATAGCACGCAATTGAAGCCGGCGTTTTGCTTTCTATTCACGCTGATTCATGCCTATTAAGTGTGTAACTTTTGGAGAACTTTTGGTGTGCTTTTAACTTCTATTTCCTGCGCTACTTTTGCACTACTTTTGCACAACCATTTCAAGGCGGAACGGCTGAACATCCGTGCAACTTTTGTGCTACTTCCGTAGAACATAAATTTGCTTGGAGACCAGTATTCATGCGGATTCCTATTTGCGGCACCTATTTCACCCATTCAATATCATTAAGCATCTGTTTCCGCCCCTGCGTCGAATGCTGCAAACTTAGTTTATAACTGCTTCTCGTTTCTGTTCAGTTGAGAGCGTTGACACTACATAAAAATCAAGTCTATCGTCAGCTAGACTCGACCCGTTTGATTTGCCTTTGTTTTAGTAACGAGCGTGCAGATTGCGCAAACGAATCGTCACTAAACGGGTTGGGAAACCCATCATTTTCTGCCCTAAGCGCGGCGACGAAATCCTCGTCATTCACGCCTTGCTTGTTCATCTCTCTCGCCACGGCGTAAAGTCTCTTGGTGCGCTCTTGAATGCTCATTGGAGGTTTCCCTGCACCATTGCGTAGGAACGTAGCAATCGCCGCATCATCTGAACCCGAACGATAAATTGCTTTTGCAAAAGCCGCGGGCTTGTGAACCCCTTGATTGGTCTTGTAAAGATGATTCACGTATGCAAGACATTGCTCGAAAGAAAAACATGAACACACACGTCCTTGTGTGTGTGGCGGTTTAATTGGTTCTAATGACGTAGAGCACGACATCTTGGTGTCGTCTGAATGAGCCGGAAATGTCGTCTGATTCGGCTCGGTATGTCGTCTGATTGGGCGCGAAATGTCGTCTGACCGTTTCGGTTCAGACGACATCTTGGTGTCGCGTGAATCCATGCGCTTGAAGGGCAGTTTGCGCTCAGCTTTTGACAGGTCAATGAAATACTCGACAGCCTTCCCATGCCCGCCACCACCGACCGGCTTGATGATGCCGCGCTGTCGGAACGTTTTAAGGTATCGCTCGACTTGTCGAGTCGAGAGGTCAGTCTTGTGCGCGAGCAGATGCACGCCCGGTCGCGCACCCGTGCCGTCGTCGCGCGCGTGGTCGCAGAGCGCGAGCAGCACGTCACGCTCTGTACGGCTCAACACCAACTCGAAAACTTGACCCATTAGCTTCCCGCTCATGCACGCCGCCTACTCTATTGCGCCGCGCACCTCAACTGCGTATCATGCAGCACGACACGCGGGGCAGGGCACACTCCTGTTTCTGACTCCTTTGCGAAATCGAACGACGCGACGCCGCTACGTCGCGTCGTTTCTTCTCATCGGCGGGTAGTGGTCGCCTTCTTAGAGTCTTTCGGCCGGCGTTCAACGCGCGCGAGGAAATCCTGCAAATGCTCCTCGCTGAACAGGACGCGCGTCGCCACGCGAAAGAATCCAATCGCCCCACGTCGGCGCAGTCTCAATAGCGTCGGGCGACTGATACCGAGCCGCTGCGCGGCTTGTTTCTCACTCATCAAGCTACTCTGATTCTCCATGACCGCTGCTCCCTTCGAGTCGTCAAAAACGAAACAGCCCGCTCGGCGCTCAGACGAATCTGAGACCGAGCGGGCTGCATCAATTCCCGCGTTTTGTGCGACGCCATTGTTGGGCAGCGTCGCAACTGCAATCTGAATGATTCCTGCGCAGAGCACATGCAAAACTCAATGACTGCGGCACGTGCCTCAGCCGTTATGTTTTGCGTGCTCCTTTTAAGCTACTGCTCTTGCGAGCGTCGCGGATTGTAATACTGCCGAAACGATATTTCAAGAGTGCGAGCGAGAGACAACGACAGAAACGCAATTTCCGAATCAGTTAACCATCTGATTAGCTACTGTAAGCTCGCTCGCTTCGCTGTGGAACGTATCGAGCGCGGCAGAAGCTCGCCGCACAGTCTCGATACTCGAATTTGTATAGCGGTACGTTGTAGCCGGCTGCGTGTGCCCTAAGACGCGCCCAACTTCGGCAAGCGGGATGTGCAGACCGACGAGTCGCGTTGCCGCCGTGTGGCGCAAGTCGTGAAAGCGCAAATCAGACAAGCCGGCAGAGCAACGCACGGACGCGAACGACCGATTGACGTTATCAGTGATGCCGAACACAAGCCCATCGGGGTCTTTCGGCGACACTTGCCACAGTCGCTCAAGCTCTTGTCTGAGTCGCGCGGTCATTGACACTTGCCGCTCGCGCATCGTCTTAGTGTTGAACGCTTGAATGGTGATGATGCCAGAGTCGAAATCAACATCACGCCAGAGCAGTGAAAGAATCTCGCCCTGTCGCATACCCGTATCGAGCGCGCAGATGAGTATGGGTTTCAGATGCTTGCGCCGCTCGCCCTTATCTACGGCAGTCTTTTGCTTGCCGCGCAACGTGAAAGTAATCAGCCGCTCGTCACACGCCGCCAACAGGCGCGCCTCTTCGTCGCGCGTCAAGATGCGCTGGCGCTGTTTCTCGTCAGCCGCATTTATCAGAGGCTCGCCAAGCTCGAACGGGTTGCGCTTAATCCAGCCCTCACGATGCGCGATGTTCAACATGCGGCGCAGCAATGCAAGCTCGCGGTTCACTGTTGCGATTGTGCGCGTCGGCGTGAGCTTCGCCTTCGGGTCAGTTTTCAACGCTTGCTCGTGGCGCGCGATGTCGGCGCGCGTGGGCGTCTTTAACCGCTCAGAGCGAAAGTTGACAAGGTCAGTGTAGGTGATGCTGCTCAGCCGACGGCGACCGAAGAAAGCGCGCATCCCGTCAAGCTGCGCGTCAAGACCTGAAAGGCTGCGCCGACCTGAAATTTTGCGTCCCTCGACGTACTCAGCTTCCTTCAAGTAATGAGTTTCAAAGTGTTCCGCCCAATCGTTGAAAGATTTGCTTTCGTGCAAGAGCGTGCGCCCGTCGCTCTTGTCATACTCAGCTAAGAGATTGTGCATAAGCTCTTGCGCGTGCGCCTTACTCTCGGCGCGCCGTTGCAAGTCGTGACGCTTACCAGATACCTCTTCAACGAAAGTCACGCGCGCCCACCACGTCGGGCGCTCGCCCTTTTTGCGCCCTTTGCGCTTAATAATCGAGCCTGTTCGCTCTCTCGGCATTGCTTTTCACTCTCCTGTTGTCTTATCCTTGCACACACATTCGCACACAATCACGCTGACAATGCGTGATTGTAGCAGACAACCGTAGATAATGAAATATCCAATTTTAGCCGAGAAATCGAAGATTTTGAGAGGAATGCGAAGTTGCTGACAACTATTGATAATGCGCTGAGATTGACTGAAAATCAGGGTGTCGGCGGTTCGATTCCGTCCCTAGCCATTTCAAACCAACAACATAGGGCGCTGTGGTGGGCAGCGCCTTATCGTTTTTCAGCCCCGGTTTCAGTCATCTCACCCCTAGAATCGCGGGTCAGTTCGTCGAAAAGCGCGCTGTGTGCCTCCTGTGACCTCTGTGTTGCACTGACCCTCGCCACGCTCAGCCGCGGCCTGACGCGCCAACGAATCAACATAGGGATTGTCCCGTCGTCAGTCGGACGCGTGCGATGAGGTGGAAGCGCCGGGCCGCCTGACGCGCCGCCAGACGAGGCCGAGGACGACTAAGGGTATGCCGACGCAGAGCGAGACGACCCCGCCGGAGATGAACAGGAACCGCAGCGCGTGATAGCGCGTGCCCTCGTCCATGTGGAACAGGCCCATGAAGAAGCTGATGATGAACGGGCCTATGAGACCGCCCGCGAATAACAGCACGCCCGCTACGAATACGCGCCCCGGAGACATCCCCCAACCCCCCTTGTTACACGTCTCGTGAGATTCCAGTGGACTTGAGTTTCAGATTAATGTGGAAATAATGTCATTTCTCACGGCGTCCGCGTGCAGACCGCGCCGGCGCGGCGTCTGGTTGAATGAGTCTGCGCGCGCGGCGTCAGTACAGATGCGGCAGGAGCCGCGCCGTCCGCCGCTGGTAGGTGACGTACTCCTGGCCGAACAGCTTTTGCAGGTGCGCCTCCTCTAGCAGAATCCGACGCCGCACGACGACGATCCAGCCGAATACCAGCAGCCAGCCCAAGGGGCTTGCGAACACCAGTGCGAACGCGACCCGCGAGGCGAGCAGACCCGCGTAGCGCGGGTGTCGGACGTAACGGAACGCCCCGCCCTTGATGACTTCGCGCCGCGGCCCGGCGGCCAGGAAGTGGCGCGCCAGGCAAGCGGCCGCCCACCGCAACCAGCACAGGGAACCGGCGTAGAGGGCCAGCCCCGCGCCCTGTGCCGCGCGCGTCTCAAGCGCGGGCAGCAAGCGCCAGTGACCGTAGTCGAGGAATACGCACAGCTCGGCCAGCGCCAGCAGCGAAATCCATTTCGCCATCGCCGGGTCGTAGCTCAACCCGAAGGCTTCGCGCTTCACCTCTTCGGACTGCGGGAGCGCCTGACCGAAAGCCAACTGCTCCAGCCCCAGCAGGACGCTGACGACCAACGCGCCGCCGGAGAAAAAGTCCACGCGCGCCAGCGGGTGCGGCGAACCGTACTGCCAGAGGCACGCGAGCGCCAGCGCCAGGTAGACGAGCATGAACAGCGTCATGCTCACGAACGCCCACGCCGCCGGCTTCGCCTCGCTTCGCGCCGTCATAACAGCTTGTAGAAGACGACCGTGCTGATCAACGAAAACTCTGTGGTGCGCGCGTACTGCGGGATGACGCCCACGCGCGTGTAGCCGCAACGCTCGTACAGTCGCTCGGCGGCGCTGCCTTGCTCTGTGTCGAGCACGAGCAGCGTGCGCCCCGCCGCGCGGGCGGCCTCTTCGGCCGCGCCCAGCAGCGCCCGCGCGATCCCGCGCCGACGAAACCTCGTGTGTACGAGCATCTTCTGCACTTCCGCCCGGTGCAAGCCGTTCTGCCTGGTCGCGAGCGCGAGTTGCACCGAACCCGTTACGTCCTGCGCCGCGCGCGACACGAGCAGTATCCGCTTGCCCTGCGCCACCTCGCCCAACGCTTCGAGCCAGAACTCTTCGGCCATCTCGAACCTGAGCGGCGGCAGGAAGCCCACGGAGGAGCCGCCGTGCACCGCGTCCTGCAACAGCGCGACCAACTGCGGCACGAGCGGCCGCGCCTGCTCCTCAGATAAGCGTTCGATCCTGTGCGTGGGTTCGGACATATAACAGGGCTTCGTTAGCAGCGGCGCGGCCGGTCAAGGGCGGGCGTTGTTATGTTCGCCTGGGTCTGGCGGCGGCCGCTTTTGCAAATAGCTGGATGGTTCTGGCGGTATCGTCTGTGAAATAGGTTTTATTATCGCGGCACGCGTCAGCGATCTCGCGCAGCAGGTCGCGAAAATCCCAGAGCAGTATGCCCGCCCTATCCGCGGCCTCTTTGGCTTCGGGTTGCCAGCCCCAGGTTACGACTATTTTAATATAGTTCCCGTCAACGAAGCCATACTTGCGCAACTCGGCCTTAACCTCGGGCAAATTAAATTTCCGGTGAATGAAATAACCTAGACTTCTTCGTTGGCCCGCCTGCTTCACGCGAATCTTCAGTTCCTCCGGGGAGAAATCTTTGGTGGTAAGTTTCGAATAAGAGCCGGAGATAGAAACACCAGACTCGATGTGGTAGCGCCTGAGCTTCTTCGGGGAGGTGGTATCAACAGCCAGCAGATCAATTTCGTACTGCCCCTTACATTTAATGTTAGGGATAGTAAACCACTGCTTGACGTAGCGGCAGTAAGACTCAACAATTTTCTCTGTGGTTTCCATAACGCTCGGAAGAACACAACAGGCTGTAGCCCGAAGGCCTTCAGTCTAACACCGCCCAAGAGTCGCCTCTTCCCAAGCCCTTCAATCTAATCAGTCCCGGTACTGACTTGTACCTGGCCGGCGTGAGCGCGCGCCGCGCGCCGTTGGGCGCGGGGATTATAGAACCGAACGCGCGGGGGCGGCACGGAAAAAGGCGGCGGGAAAATTGTCGGGCGGCGGCGGCCGTGTGATCCATTTTCGCGGCGGTTTACGCGTTAGGGTATGGGCGCTTTATGAAATGAGTGCGACGGTCTGCGCCACCGCCGCTGTGCCGGAACCTCTAAACCCGGCGGCAAGGAATTGCAGCCGCCAGCGCGGCCGTCCCAATGGCCGCGCCCGCGGAAGCGGAGCCAATATGAAGCAGGCAAGCTCGCCAGGGGGCACAAGGGGCCACACGGCCGCGGCGCGCCACGCGCCGGGCGCGGGCCAGGCGGAGCTGTACGAGGCGGCGGCCGCGGGCGACGCCGAGACGGTGCGCCGCCTGTTGCAGGCCGGCGTGGACGTGAATGTCGTGGTGAATGTGAGCTGCCCGACCCCTTGCTGCAACGTCTCCCCGTTGATGGCGGCGGCGGAAGCCGGGCACGTCGGGGTCGTCTTCCTGTTGCTGCGGCACGGGGCGGAGGTGAACGCGCAGGACTCGGTCGGCTGGACGCCGCTGATGCGCGCCGCCGCCGCCAGGCACTTGGAGGTCGCGCGCCTGCTCCTGGCTTACGGCGCGGACGTGTACCGGAAGAACGACGCCGGTGAGACCGCCCTGACCTGGGCGCAGTGCAAGGGCGCGACCGACATCGTCGAGTTGTTAATTGCGGCGGGCGCTTACTTCACACGCGTCCATCGCGCGCCGGCCGACACGCACGCGCGCACGGGCCCCGCCCTCTCCCCCTGGCGGCGCGGCCACATGCCGCCCCGCCCCTGAGTACACAAGCTGCTCCCTTCCCTCAACCCCTTTGCGGCCTTCGCGGCTCTCTCTGCGGCCTTTGCGGTTAAGTCCTAAAACCTTTAACCGCAAAGGCCGCGAAGCGGGCCGCGAAGGGACGCAAAGAGAATTAACCGCGCCGCGCGCCCTTACGCAACCGCCGACTGATTCAAGGCTCACGGCTTGGGCAGCTCGATGGGCTTGCCGGTCATGAGCGTCGGCGCGTCGAGGCGGCGGAGCGTCTCGTTGAGCTGCGGCACGGTCTTGGACAGGAAGTTATTGACCTCCGCGATGCCCTGGTTGAACTCGGTCTGGAGCGCGCCGTACTCCTCGCGCATGGCGGCGGTGGGCGGCGAGTTCGAGCCGTCTATGGCGAAGAAGAGGCCGCCGATCTGGTCAACCAGTTGCGCGCGCCCGGCGAAGCCCAGCCCCGCGTCCGGCTGCGCCAGCTTGTTCTGCAACGTCTCGATCTGCTTCTTCTGCGCCGCGATCTGCTCGGTCAACTCCTTCGGCACGTCCTTCAAACGATCCTTGACCGTGCGCTCGACGAACTCCAACTGCGACTTCAGACTGTCGAGCGTGTGCAGGGCGTTGTTGGTCGCCGACTGCATGTCGCGCAGCTTCACCAGCATGTCGAGCTGCGCCTGCAAGTCCGCCGCCTGCGTCGGCACGGTCGGGTCGAGCCGCACCTCCACGCGCTGCTCGTAAGTCTTCTCGCCGACGAACAGCTTGACGGTGTATGTGCCGGGCAAGACCTGCGGGCCGCGCGGGCCGCCGGTGAACTGCGTCTCCTCGTCGGTCGGCGGCCGCCGCACCTGCGGCCCGCCGTAACGCAAGTTCCAGGAGACGCGGTTGAGTCCCTGCTCCTTCGCCACGTTCTCCATCTCGGCGACGAGCTTCCCCTTGTCGTCGAGCACCTGCACCTTGAGCTTGGTCTTGTCGTCGGGCTTCGTTCTCAGGTAGTAGCTGATGAGCGCGCCGTAGGGCGGGTTGGGCGCGGTGTACGTCTTGTCGCCGACGCCGTAGCGCGTGAAGCGCGTGGTGTAGCGCAGCGCCGGGCGGACGGGGAAGACGAGCACGTCGTTACTCTTCGCGGCTTCGGGCGTGAGCTGCTGGATGGGCGTCGCGTCGTCGAGTATCCAGAGGCCGCGCCCGTGCGTGGCGAGGATGAGATCGTTGTCGCGCGGGTGGACGAGGATGTCGTGGACGGCGACGCGCGGCAGGTTCTTCAACTCAAGCCGCGTCCAGTTGTTGCCGCCCGTGTAGGAGACGAACAGACCAAGCTCCGTGCCCGCGTAGAGCAGCTTCGGGTTCTTCGGGTCTTCGCGCACGACCCAGACGTAGGCGTTCGCGGGCAGGTTGCCGCTGATGCTCTGGAACGTGCGCCCGCCGTCGGTCGTGCGGTAGACGTAGGGGCGCAGGTCGTCGAGCATGTGCCGGTCGAAGGCGACGTAGACGAGGTTCGGATCAACGCGCGACGGCTCGACGTGCGAGACGGGCGAGGTCGGCCCGAGGTTCGGCACGCGCTTCGTAATGTTCTCCCACTTGCGCCCGCCGTCGGTCGTCACTTGCAGGTTGCCGTCGTCCGTGCCGGCCCACAAGACGCCCGCCTTCATCGGCGACTCGGCGAAGCTGATCACGGTGGCGTAATACTCCGCGCCGGTGTTCTCGAAGGCGACGGGGCCGCCCGCGTCCTTCTGCCGCGCCTTGTCGTTCGCCGACAGGTCGGGGCTGATCGCCGTCCAACTCTTGCCGAAGTCCGTGGACTTGAAGACGACGTTGCCGGTCAAATACACGGTCTCCTTGTCGTGCGGCGACTGTATGATCGGCGTGTTCCAGTTGAAGCGGTACTTCGCGCCCTCGGCGGGCCCGCCGGCGTCGCCGAGGTAAGGCGCGACCAACTGCTGCTCGCGGTTGCGCATGTCCGTGCGGACGATGTTGCCGCCCTGCGACTCGGTCAGGTACAGATCGGGATCGTCGGCGTGGTTGAGGGCGAAGAAGCCGTCGCCGAATGAGAGCATCCGCCAGTCGTCGTTCTGGATGCCGCCCGGCTCGCGCGTGCGCGACGGCCCGACCCAAGTGCCGTTGTCCTGCAAGCCGCCCATGACGTGGTAGAAGGGCAGCCGGTTGTCGGCGTGAATCTGGTAGAACTGGCCCAACGCGAGGTTCTGCACCGCCTCCCACGTCTCGCCCTGATCGTAGGAGACGGCCGCGCCGCCGTCCTGCCCCTGCCACATGCGGCGCGGGTCTTTCGGATCGATCCAGAAGGCGTGGAAGTCTACGTGCGTGCGCCCGCTGATGCCGCGGAAGTTGCGCCCGCCGTCAATCGAGACGAACAGGTTCGAGGCGACGGCGTAGACGCGGTTCTCGTTCACGGGGTCTACGCGCACGCGCGTGTAGTAGAAGCCGCGCGAGACGATGGAGGCCTGCTTCGACATGTTGCGCCACGTCTCGCCGCGGTCGTCCGAGCGGTAGAGCGTGCCGTCCTTCGCCTCCGTGATCGCGTAGACGACGCTCGGGTTCGACGGCGCGACGGCGACGCCGATGCGCCCCACCGTTTTGGGGAAGCCCTCGGTCAGCTTCTTCCAGGTGCGCCCGCCGTCCGTGGACTTGTAGAGACCGCCCTTCTCGCCGCCGCTCGTGTGCGTCCAAGGCGTGCGGCGGAACGCCCACATCGCGGCGTAGAGGATGTTCGGGTTCGACTCGTCAATGGCGAGGTCGGCGACGCCGTGCTCGGCGTCTACGTAGAGCGTCTTCGTCCAGGTCTTGCCGCCGTCGGTCGTCATGAAGACGCCGCGCTCCTCGTTCGGCCCGAAGGCGTGACCGAGCGCGCCGACGTAGACCACATCCGGGTTGCGCGGGCTGATGACGATCTTCGAGATGTAGCGCGTGTCGCGCAGACCGACGTGCTGCCAGTTGCGCCCGCCGTCGGGTGACTTATAGACGCCGTCGCCGAACGAGACCGAGTTGCGCACGTTCGACTCGCCCGTGCCGACCCAGATCACTTCCGGGTTGTTCGGCTCAAGCGCGATGTCGCCGATGGAGATCGTGCCCTGGCGCTCGAAGACGGGCCGCCAGGAGACGCCGCCATTGGTCGTCTTCCACAGACCGCCGGAAGCCGAGGCGACGTAGACGAGGTAAGGGTTGCCGGGCACGCCCTCCACGTCGGCGACGCGCCCGCTCATGTAGGCGGGGCCGATGTTGCGCCATTCGAGCCGCTCGAAAGACTTCTGTTCGATGTCGGTCGTCTCCGGCGTCTGGGCGGGGACGGGCGTCGGGGTCGGCGTCTGCGCCGGGGCGGGGCGCGCGAGCGTGAACGCCGCCGCGCAGACGAGCGCCGCGCACAGGGCGCGGCAGGGCAAGGGCCTGTGCCTCACTGTTGTTCCTCCGAGACTCAAGAAAAGAATTGCGGGAGCGGGCCGGCAGCATAAACCAAGCCCGCGCGTTCGTCTAATACGCAACGGGCGCGGGCCCGGTTTAGCCCGGCTTGAGCGTGGCGTGCGGCCAGTCTCACACAGAGGACACAGAGGAGACACAGAGGACACAGTAAAGGCTCTCTGTGAACTCTGTGGATACTCTGTGTCCTCTGTGTTAAATCCGGCCTCGCCACCCGCTCAAGCTCAGACGAAACCGCCGCCGGCCGCGGAAACCTTTTGCGCGCGGGCGCGTAACATGGTAGTTTCTTGCGCACCGTCAGAGTGTCATCTCGCCAATCAAAATTCGGGAGTCCACACGCATGAGCCAGAGCCGTCGGAAGTTTCGCCGGGCGACCGTTGCGTCGCTCGCCCTCTTAGTGTTGTGCTGCGCGCCGGCCCTGTGCGTCCGCGCGCAGGAAGAGAAGCGCGCCGAGCAGGAGGCGGTCGAGAAGCAGAAGCGCGAGGAGTCGCAGAAGCCCACGCCCACGCCCTCGCCCGCCGCGCCGGCCGGCGAGCCTAAGAACCAAACGGAGGCCAAGAAGGCCGAAGAGGCCAAGAAGCCCGAAGAGCCGAAGAAGCCGGAGCCGATGTCCGCGCCGACGTTTGCGGGTCTGCGCCTACGCGCCATCGGGCCGGCCTTCACCTCGGGTCGCGTCTCGACCTTCGCCGTCGATCCCAAAGAGCACAGCCGCTACTTCGTCGCTTCCGCTTCGGGCGGCGTCTGGAAGACCGAGAACGGCGGCACGACCTTCCGCTCGGTCTTCGACGGCGAAGGCTCCTACTCCATCGGCTGGATCGTGCTCGACCCGAAGAACCCGCTCACGGTCTGGGTCGGCACGGGCGAGAACAACTCGCAGCGCAGCGTCTCCTACGGCGACGGCGTCTACAAGTCGGAGGACGGCGGCAAGACGTGGAAGAACGTCGGGCTAAAAAAATCTGAGCACATCGGGCGCATCGCCATTGACCCGCGCGACTCCAACGTCGTCTACGTCGCCGCGCAAGGCCCGCTCTGGGGGCCGGGCGGCGACCGCGGTCTCTTTAAGACGACCGACGGCGGCAAGACCTGGAAGAACGTCCTCAACATCAGCGAGAACACGGGCGTCACCGACGTGGTCATAGACCCGAACAACCCCGACACCATCCTCGCCGCCGCCTACCAGCGCCGCCGCCACTACTGGACGCTCATCAACGGCGGGCCCGAAAGCGCGCTCTACAAGTCCACGGACGGCGGCGCGACGTGGCGCAAGATCAGGGCGGGCTTGCCGACGACCGAGCTTGGTCGCATCGGTCTCTACATCTCGCCCGCCGACACCAACGTCGTCTACGCCACGGTCGAGGCGGCGGACAAGCGCGGCGGCATCTTCCGTTCGTCTGATCGCGGCGAGAGTTGGGAGCGGCGCAACGAGTACGACCAGACGGCGATGTACTACGCGCGCGTCGTCGCCGACCCGAAGGACGTGGATCGCATCTACGTGATGAACGTCCTGCTGATGGTCTCGGACGACGGCGGGCGCACGCTCCGCCCCTTGGGCGAGCGCTCGAAGCACGTGGACAACCACGACATCTGGATCGATCCCGACAACACGAACCACTACCTCGTCGGCTGCGACGGCGGCGTCTACGAGTCTTACGACCGCGGCGCGAGCTGGGACTTCAAGCAGAACCTGCCCGTCACGCAGCTCTACGACGTGACGACCGACAACTCGACGCCCTTCTACTACGTCTACGGCGGCGCGCAGGACAACTTCAACTTCGGCGGCCCGTCGCGCACGCGCAACGCCAACGGCATCGTCAACGCCGACTGGTTCGTCACCTTGGGCGGCGACGGCTTCCGCACGCAGGTCGATCCCGGCGACCCGAACACCATCTACACCGAGTACCAGAACGGCTCGCTCTTCCGCTTCGACCGGCGCACCGGCGAGCGCATCGGCATCCAGCCCGACACCGGGCGCGGCGAAGAACCCCTGCGCTGGAACTGGGACTCGCCCTTCATCATCAGCCCGCACGCCAACGCGCGCCTCTACTTCGCCGCCGACAAGCTGTTCCGCTCCGACGACCGCGGCGACAGTTGGACTCTCGTCTCCGGCCAACTCTCGCGCAACCAGAACCGCGATCTGCTGCCCGTCATGGGGCGCGTCTGGAGCGTGGACGCCGTCGCGCGCCACGCCTCGACCGCCTTCTACGGCAACGCCTCCGCGCTCGCCGAGTCGCCGAAGAAGGAAGGTTTGATCTACGTCGGCACGGACGACGGGCTGATCAACGTGACCGAGGACGGCGGCAAGAACTGGCGGCGGATCGAACGCATCACAGGCATCCCGGCGAACGCCTACGTGAGCCGCCTGACGGCCTCGAACCACGACGCGAACACGGTCTACGCCGCCTTCGACAACCACCAGAACGCGGACTTCAAGCCGTACCTCTTGAAGTCCACCGACGCGGGGCGCACCTGGGCGGCCATCAACGCGAACCTGCCGGAGAACGGGCCCGTGCTCGCGCTCGCAGAAGATCACGTCAACCCGAACCTGCTGTTTGCGGGCACGGAGTTCGGGCTGTGGTTCTCGATTGACGGCGGCAAGAAGTGGGTGCAGTTGAAGGGCAACCTCCCGACCATCGCCGTCCACGACATCGCCATCCAGGCGCGCGAAAACGATCTGGTCGTCGGCACGTTCGGGCGCGGCATCTACATCCTCGACAACTACACGCCGCTCCGTCTGTTGAAGCCCGAAATGCTCACGCAGGAGGCCGCGCTCTTTCCCGTCAAGAACACCTGGATGTACATCCAGGCGCAGCCTATCGGCGGCAACGGCAAGGCATTCCAGGGCGAGTCGTTCTACACGGCCGACAACCCGCCCTACGGCGCGACGTTCACCTACTACCTGAAGGAAGCCTACAAGACGCGCAAGCAGCGGCGGCAGGAGGCCGAGAAGGAGGCGGAGAAGAATAAGACCGCCATCACCATCCCGACCGCCGAACAACTGCGCGCCGAAGAAGAGGAAGAAGCGCCCGCCATCATCTTCACGATCACGGACGCCGCTGGTAACGTCGTGCGCCGCATCACGGGCGCGAACGCGCCGGGCTTCCAGCGCGCGACGTGGAATCTGCGCTACCCGCCCGCGACCATCACGGCGGGCGGTGGCGGCGGTGGTGGCGGCGGCGGCGGTGGCGGTGGCGGTGGTGGCGGCGACCAGCCGGGCGGCGATCAGGGGGGCGACAATCAGGGCGGCGGCCCGCTCGTCATGCCGGGCACGTACCGCGTCACGTTGGCCAAGCGCGTCGAGGGCGTGTTGACGCCCTTGGGGCAGCCGCAGACGTTCGAGGTCGTGGTGGACGGGCGCGAGGGGCTGACCACGGCCGACCGCGAGGCGCTCGTCGCCTTCCAGCAGAGGGTGGCGCGTCTCCAACGCGCGGTGGTCGGCGCGACCGCCATGGCCGACGCGCTCAAGCCACGCTTCGCCGCCATCAAGCGCGCGCTCCTGAACACGCCCGCCGTCGGCGACAAACTGCTCGACGACGCCTCGCGCCTGGACGAGCGCACGAGCGCGATCCTGCGCGCGCTGCGCGGCGACACCGTCTTGCGCTCGCGCAACGAGAACACGCCGCCGTCGATCAGCGACCGCGTCTTCGGCATCATCGGCGACCAGAGCATGTCCACAGCGAAGCCGACGCGCACGCAGGAGCAGCAGTACCGCGCCGCCGCGCAGGAGTTCGAGACCACGCTCGCGCAACTGCGCCAACTCGTCGAAGTCGATCTCAAGAACCTTGAGAAGCAGATGGAAGCCGCGGGCGCACCCTGGACGCCGGGCCGCTTACCCGACTGGAAAGAACAGCAGTAGTCTGCGGCGACACTAAACGGCGTGGGGCGGCGGACGTGAATGTCCGCCGCCCCGCGCCGTCTTGGTTACTGAGTATTCGCGCCGCCGGGCTTTACGGGTGGCCGAAGCGGTTGCGGTACTCGTTGGAGTGGACGAAGCCGTTGATGAGGATGCGGTAGTCGCCCGGTTGTATCTCGCCGCGCCCGTTCGTCAGGATGTCCACCCAGGCGTTCCAGCCGGTCGCTTCGGGGTCGCGCCGCAGGTAGCCGAAGTATTGCATCGTGACGAAGCCGCGGAAGACGAAACGCTCGTTGACCTCTGGGCTGTCGAGGAACGCGCGCAGGGTCTGCGCCGCCGTGCGCGCGCCGCGCCGCATGTCGTCCACCAACTGCCCGTGGCTCGCGAGCCGCACGCCCGCCGTCTGTTCGAGCCGGCTCACGAAGTCCTCCGCGTGTGCCGCGTCGTCGAGGCCGCGGTAGCGTTCGGTGAACTCTGCGCGGCGCATCAGGTCTTCGAGGTACGCGCTCTTGTGCGTCTCAAGCTCGGCTTCGGTCTGCGCCTGGCCGATGCGGCCCAGCTCCGGCAGGAATTCCGCGTAGCGCGGCAGACGCCCCAGCGCCGCCTCGTAGGCGCGGTAGAGGAAGAAGCCGCGACCGAGGAACTCCTGCGAGCGGTAGAAGCCGGACGAGACCTGCACGCGGTCGCACTCCGGGTGCGCCGCGCCGTAGCCGTCGTCGGGGCAGCGGTCGAGGACGCCGACCCAGGCGTCGAAGCCGCCCACGTCGGGCGCGCGGTTCAGGAAGTCTATGTACTGCTGGCGCACGAAGAAGGCGTGGTCTTCGAGCGGGTTGACCAGCCCTGGCGCGGCGGCGTTCGCGCCGAAGCTGCCGATGACGAGCGTCGTGCCGTCGGCGCGCACCACCGCGACGGTCGTGCCCGTGTTGATGGTCGGCACGGTCTGCCCGTGTTCCGACTCAAGCTCCAACTCGCCTTTGAAGAACGGCCCCAGTTGAATGATCCCGACGTTGACGTTGTCCACCAAGACCGTGAAGGTCGTGCCCGCCGGCAGGTTCACGTCTTCGACTTCGACCTCGAAGCGGCGCGAGCCGTCGGCGCGCACGCGCAGGTCTGCGTGCCCCTTCGGGATGACGCCGTTGACGACCGCGCCCGCGAGCGCGATGCGCAGGCGCGTCTCCGCGCCGGGCTGCGGGGCGGGCGTGGGCGTCGGCGTGGCAGTCGGGCCGGGCGGCGGCGCGGTCTGCGTGAAGACGCCCGCGACGACGGTGCGGCCCGCCTGATCCGTGACCGTGACGGTCGTGCCGTTGACGACGGGCGGGAGCGTCTGCCCGTCGCGCGTGTCGAACTCAAGCTCGCCGTCTCGCAGCGCGGTCAACGTCAGCTCGCCGACCTTCGCGCCGTCCACCAGGACGTTGAGGCGCGTGCCCGCGGGCAGGTTGACGTTGCGCACCTTGACCTCGAACTCGCGGCTGCCGTCGGCGCGCCGCTCAAGCTCGGCCTCGCCGCGCGGCGTGACGCCGTTGATGGCCGCGCCGACCAGATCGATCTCGACGTTCGTGACCGCGCCGGGCACGGGTGTCGGCGTAGGCGTGGCGTTGGGCGTGGGCGTCGCGGTCGGGGTCGGGGTGGGCGTCGCGCCGCCGCCGGTCGTGCCGCAGGGCGCGCTCAAAGGCTCGACGGCGTCTTCGCCGGTGACGAAGCCCATGCGCCCGCCGCCCGTGATCTCCCAGCGCGTGACGTGCACGCCCGCGACGGCCGCAGGGAGAGACGGCAGGACGAGCCGCGCCGTCTCAGGGCTTTCGCGCCCGACGAACGGGCTGCTCGCGCTGACGACGAGCACGCGACCCAGGGAGTCGAGGCAGTACGAGAAGCCGGGCGTGAGTTCGTGCTCGACCTGTATGGTCTGATCCGGCTCCATCTGGAAGATGCCGCCCTCGCTGCAATCCTTCGCCTGAATTTTCATGTCCACGCCGCCGCCCGAACGCTCGATGACGAGCTGCTCGCTGTTGAGCGAGACGGCGAGCGTGCTCGTCAGCACGCGCCCGTGCAGGGGCGTCTTGCGCGCGAAGATGGTGGCGGGCCGCCCCGCCGTGATGTCGCTCGTGAGCGTGTAGTTCGTGACGGCGAACGTGCTCAGGTCAACGTCGAACGAGACGAAGCGGCCGCGCACCTGCGCGCGCACGCCGTCGCCCACGGGGACGGTCGTCTGCTGGTTGCCGCTGATCGTGCGCCCGTCCGACAGGACGATGGTGAACGCGCCGTCGCAGTTCTTGCCGCCCGCCAGGGCGCTGCCGGACAGGAGCAACAGGGCGCAGAGCGCTAGCGCCGCGCCGTAGAAACTAACTCTGCTTGTCGGGTACTTCATGCTTCGACCTCTCAACATTTTCATGATTCCTTCTGAGGCGGCGCGTGCCGGAGAGGCAGCGTCCGCGCCGTCTTGATCCTTCCCCTTGGTTCGTGTCGGCGGGCCGTCTCGCGTGCGACGCGGCCGGCTCGCCCGCGGGGCATCAGGTTCAAGCCCCGTGCCACGACGTGAAATGGCGCGAAAACACAGGGATCGCCGGCCGGCGACCGTTTCCACGCTGGCCCGCACCGCCGCGCCGCCGGCAGGCTTTTGCTACTTGCTTCACACCGCCCCCGCAGCGCGCCCCGGCGCTCCGCTCCGACCCGCATAAACACTGGGCGAAAACGGCCGGTGCGTAGCCGGTATCAAGTGCGAACCGTGTATCCGCCGAAAAAACGCCCGGCGGGCGTCCGCGCGGGGCGCGAAAGGGTGTCAGTGGGGTAGCGGCAGGACTTGGGCGGGCTGATCGGGGCGCGTCTCGTTGTCGGGCTGAGGCGAAAGCCCTTGAAACCGGGCTTACGGGGGCCGTCTACAGGCTGGACGCGTGGACGAGTGCTTGCGAGATTAATGCAAGGCGGTTGCTGGCATGATGTTTGCACTTCCAAATAAAGTGAGCGGGAACAGGGGAAGCGGCGAAACTAAAACGACCCTGCGTTTGCAACGTTTTGGGCCGCCGCCGAGTCCAAAGCTAGGCTTGCTTGCAACCCCCCCTGTTGGCAGCCTCGCACAACGGTTGAGTCAGTTTCCACAGTTTGAGTCGAAAGCCAAAATGCAAAGCAAGCGCATTCATAGCCTGAACACCAGCCTCGCCCTCGTCCTGCTGGCGACGCTCTGCTGCGCCGCGCTGCCGTGGCCGCACGCGCAGGCGCAGGGCGGGAAGACCTCCGGCAAAACCGCATCCGCCGCGGGCCAGACCGACTCTTTGGGGCCGACCGCCATCGGCATCGGCGGCTCGACGCTGCCCGGCTCGCGCCTCGGCAAGATGTCGCCCGACCTGCTCGCGCAGTTGGGCAAGGGCGGGACGCGCCGCGGCGTCTTCCGCGTCATCTGCCGCTTCAAGAACGGCCGGCCCGGCCCCGCCGTCGAGGCCATCTACCAGCGCCCCGACGTGCAGGTGGACTACAGCATGCCCACGCTCGGCTACGCCGTGGCGACCATGCCCGCCAGCGTCGTCAACGACCTGGCGGCGCTCAAAGACATCGGCTACATCTCGCCCGACCGCGAGGTGCGCACGCTCGGCCACGTCTCGAAGACGACGGGCGCAGACCTCGTCCGCGGCGTCGTGACGCCCGGTCTCGACGGCACGGGCATCGGCATCGCCGTCCTCGACTCCGGCATCAAGCGCAGCCACAAGTCTTTCCGCGACGGGCGGACGAGCCGCAGCGACGTGCGCATCGTCGCCGAGCAGGATTTCGTCACCTACGGCACGAGCACGGGCGACAAGTACGGGCACGGCACGCACGTCGCCGGCCTGGCCGCCGGCAACGGGCGCGTCGCCAACGCCGCCTACATCGGCGTCGCGCCGAACGCCGACATCATCAACCTGCGCGTGCTCGACGACGCGGGCGCGGGGCGCGTCAGCAACGTCCTGAACGCGCTCGACTGGGTGCTCGCGCACCGCGCGCAGTACAACATCCGCGTCGTCAATATGAGCCTGGGGATGCCGGCCGTGGACTCGTACCGCAACGATCCGGTCTGCCTCGCCGTGCGGCGTCTGGTGAACGCGGGCGTCGTCGTGGTCGCCGCCGCGGGCAACAGCGGCCGCGACGCGAACGGGCAGAAAATCTACGGGCAGATTCACTCGCCGGGCATCGAGCCTTCGGCCCTGACCGTCGGCGCGACCAACACCTACGGCACGGACGCGCGCAACGACGACGCGGTCGCGCCCTACTCTTCGCGCGGGCCGACGCGCAGCTCCTACGTGGACGGCGACGGCGTGCGCCATTACGATGACCTCGTCAAGCCCGACCTGGTCGCGCCCGGCAACCGGCTCATCAGCGCCGAGGCCGAAGGGAACTATCTCGCCACGCACTACGGTCTCAGCGCGCACGTCACCAACCCTTACGAAGACTCGCGCGAGATGATGACCTTGAGCGGCACTTCAATGGCCGCGCCGGTCGTCGCGGGCACGGTCGCCCTGATGCTGCAAGCGAACCCGCGGCTGACGCCGAACATGGTCAAGCTGCTCTTGCAGTACACGGCGCAACCGCTCGCCGGCTTCAACCTCTTCGAGCAGGGCGCGGGGCAGTTGAACGTCGAGGGCGCGGTGCGCTTGGCCCGTCTCGTCCGCGCAGACCTGACGAACGACACGCCGCTCGGCACGCCGCTGCTGACCGGCCCCGCGCCCGACCCGCGCACGACCATCGCCGGGCACACCTTCAACTGGGCGCAGGGCGTCACCCTCAACTACGGCTTCGCCACCGGCGCGCAACTCGTCACCGGCTACCAGCCGGCCTACGGCACGGGCTTCGTCTTCGACGACGGCATCCTGATCAGCAACGGCATTTTGATCAGCAACGGCATTTTGATCAGCAACGGCATCCTGATCAGCAACACCATCTTCACCAGCGACGGCGGGGCCTTGGGCGGGGGCGCGGTCTACGTCACGACGCGCGACCTGCTCGCGTGGCGCGAACTCGACCGCCCCGAAGGCGACGTGGGGCAACTCGTCAGCGACGGCGTCCTGACCGGCGACGGCATCCTGATCAGCAACGGCATCCTGATCAGCAACGTCATCTTCCAGGCCCAGGCCACCGAGGCGAACGGCGAGGCGACCGCCTCCATGCCGGCGCTGCCCGACACCGGGAGCGATTACATCGGTTACTGAACGGACGGGCCCGCGCGCCCGCCGGCCCCGCCCGCCTCACGCGCGCGGCCGCCGCACAAACGTCATGGCGCAGACACTCTCCGAGTCTATGTTCGCCGCCGCGCGCGCGGGCGCGCCGCGGGCCGCGTCTGACGGGCGCGGCAGGCCGGCGGTGCGGCCGCTCGGCGCGGGCGAAGAGGCGGAGGCGCTCCGCTTCCTCGGCGCGCGCCCGCTGCACACGGTCTTCCTGGCCGGCCTCATCCGCGACAACGGGCTGGTCAGCCCGCTCAACCGCGGCACGTTCTACGGCTGCCGCGACGCGGGCGGGCGGCTGCGCGGCCTCGCCCTGATCGGCAACGTCACGCTCTTCGAGGCGCGCGGCGAGCCGATGCTGGCGGCGTTCGCCGAGCGGGTCTGCGCGGACGAGCGCGTCCGCCTGATCATGGGCCAGGCGACGCGGGTCGAGCGCTTCTGGCGGCACTGCGCGCGGGCCGGGCACGGCGCGCGCGCGACCTGCTACGAACTGCTGCTGGTGCAGCGTGAGCCGCCCGCCCTGCGCGCGCCCGTGGGCGTGCTCCGGCAGGCCACGGCGGCCGACCTCGAACTGGTCGCGGCGGCCCACGCCGGGCTGGCGCAGAGCGAGAGCGGCGTCAACCTGCTCGAAGTCGACCCCGTCGGCTTCCGGGCGCGGACGGCGCGTCGCATCGAGCAGGGGCGCGTCTGGGTCTGGGTCGAGCAGGGGCGGCTGGTGTTCAAGGCGGACGTGGTCTCGGAGACCCCGGCGGCGACCTACCTCGAAGGCATCTACGTGGACGCCGCCGAGCGCGGGCGCGGCTACGGGCTGCGCTGCCTGTCGCAGTTGAGCCGGCTGCTCCTGCGCCGCACCGAGAGCCTGTGCCTGCTCGTCAACGAGCAGAACCGCGGCGCGCAGGCGTTCTACCGGCGCGTCGGCTTCCGGCGGCACAGCCGCTACCAGACGATTTTCCTGTAGGCACTCGCGCCCGCGCGGGCGGGCAGGCGCGCGGCGCGTCGGCGCGGCGCAGTTCGGCTATAATCCCGCGCGCGTGGCGCTTTGAAGCGCGACCGGTCGAGACCGGCCGCCGGTGAGGACGGTTTGATGATTGGACAAGGGCCGGTGCGGAAAGAAACGGAGCGGGGCGGCGTGATCAGTTTGGCCGAGGCGCGTGGCGGGCTGCGGGCCGCGGCGCGCGCGGGGCTGGTGCGCGAGTTGGAGGAGGCGCAGACGCTGCTCGACCAGGGGCAGTCGAGCGAGGTCGTCAAGCGCGTCGGGGCGATGATGCGCGCCGCGCGCCACGACGCCTCGACGCTGGCGCGCGCGCGCTGCTCGCTCTCGGCCGCCTACATCATGCAGGGGCGCTACCGCGAGGCGCTCGAAGCCGTGCAGGCCTACGAAGCGCCGGCCGAGCGCGCCGGTCTCGACGGCGACGCCGCCGCCAGCCTCGGCGTGCAGATCGGGCTGGCCTACAACTACACGGGCGATCACCCGAAGGCGATTGCGCTCCTGAACGCGACCTTGCGCGAGGCGGCCGAGGAGAGCACGGCGGCGCAACTGGGCGCGGTCTACGTCGCGCTCGCGCGCGTCTACAACGAGTACAACGAGTACACCATCGCGCGCGACCACGGGCAGAAGGCGCTCGAACACTACCGCGGCACGGGCGACTGGCGCGGCCTCGCCGAAGCCTACTTCGCCATCGCGCTGGCCGAGTTGTTCGAGGGCAACTACGAGCAGGCGCTCGAACACCTGCAACAGTCCTTGAAGCTCGTCGGCGATCACCCCGCGTCTTACCTGCTCGGCAAGATTTACACCAACATGGCCGGCGCGTGCGGCTTCCTCAAACGCTCGCACGAGGGCATCGGCTATCTCGAAAAGGCGATCAGCTACTACGAGCGCACCGAGCACAAGGCGAACGCCGCCGACGGCTACAACAACCTCGGCGTCCTGCTGACCCTGATCGGCGACTGGGCGCGCGCGCAGACCGCGCTCGAACGCGCGCTCGCGCTCGCCACCGAGATCGACGAGCGCGGCGCGAAAGTGCCGATGATCCTCGACTCGCTCGGCGAACTGCTGATGCTGCGCGGCGAGTTGAACGAGGCGCAGAGCTACCTCGAACGCGCGGCGCAACTGGCGACCGAGAACATGAACAAGTGGTACGCCGGGCAAGCCCTGCGCACGCTTGGGCGCTGCCACCTCGCCATGAACGAGCCGGAGCGCGCGCTCGAAGACGGGCAGCGCGCGCTCGTCCTGGCCGAGCAGATCGGCGACCGCCAGGCCGTGTGCGAGTCGCGGCTGCTCTTGGCGGAAGCGCACCTGCGGCGCGGCGCGCTGACCGAGTGCATCGCGCAGTCGCAGTTGGTGACGGACGAGACGGGCGACGCCGCGGGCGCAGACCTCGCCGTGACGGGCGAGGCGCAGCGCATTCAGGGCTTGCTCGCGCTGGCGCAGAACGATCCGGTGCGCGCCACGCAGCACTTCGGCCGCAGCGTCTCGATCTACGAGACGCTGGGCGACCGCTACCGCAGCGCGCGCGCGCGTTACGAGTTGGGGCGCGCTTATCAGAGCGTCCAGCCGGAGCGCGCGGACGAGTGTCTGACGGCGGCGGCGAAGACGTTCCGCGAGTTGGGCGCGCGGCTCGACGTGGCCCGCGCCGAAGAGGCGCTCGCGGCGCTCGACCGCAGCGCGCCGGGCGCGCGCCCCGCGGCGTCGCCGTTGATGCACCTCGTCCTGTCGCGTCTGACCGGGGCGGTGGCGTCGCGCGAGTTGTTGCTGCGCGAGTTGGCGACGGTGGTCTACCAGGAGACGAACGCGCGGCAGATTTTGATCACGGAGTCGGACGAGGAGGAGCGCCCGCACATCGTCGTGGCGCACGGCTGGACGCCGGCCGAGGGCGAGGCGCTGGCGGCGCAGTTGGCGCGCGCCGTCACGGAGCGCGAGCGCGAGCGGTTCGCGGCGCAGCACGACGCGACGCTCATCACGCTGCACACGACGAACGCGCCGCCGGCCACTTTGCTCGTCGCGCCGCGCGGGTGCGCGGTGCTGCCGGGCGGCGTCTCCATCGAGCCGCTGCTGCGCGTCGTCGAGTTGGGCCTGGACGTGTGCGCCTTCCGCGCGAAGGAGCAGGAGGGGCGCGACGGACACGAGCAGACGAAGGACGGCACGCAGAGCGTGTTGCCCGGCTTCATCCATACGAGTCCGGCCATGTCGCGCCTGGTCGAAGAGGTACACAAGATTCGCTCGTCGGACGTGACGGTCTTAGTCACGGGCGAGAGCGGCACGGGCAAGGAACTCGTCGCGCGCACGATCCACGCGCTGTCGTCGCGGCGCGGCAAGGTGTTCGTCCCCTTCAACTGCACGGCCGTGCCCAAGGAGTTGTCGGACGCCTACCTGTTCGGCTACCGGCGCGGCGCGTTCACCGGCGCGGTCTCGGACTCGCCCGGCGTC
>DASVPY010000058.1:0-170123 GCA_036389395.1 Pyrinomonadaceae bacterium | reverse complement strand
GACCGGGGCCGTCCGAGGGTCGACGTCCAGTGCCTTCTGCCCGTCCATGGGCCCAGCCTGGCACCGCCGGCCGCCCGTGGGAAGCGTCAGTCCAGCTGGATGGGCTGGTCGTCCGGGTCGAGCGCCGTGTCGGCACCCTCGCCCTCGCCCTCACCCGAGCCGACCGGGTTGATGCCGGCCTTGGTGAAGATCTTGTCGGAGATCTCGACCATGAGCTCGGGGTTCTCGGCCAGGAAGGCCTTGGCGTTCTCCCGGCCCTGGCCCAGCTGCTCGCCCTCGTACGTGTACCAGGCGCCCGACTTCTTCACGATGCCGAGGTCGATCAGGTCGCCCTCACGCGAAATGCCCTCGCCGTACATGATGTCGAACTCGCACTCGCGGAACGGCGGCGCGACCTTGTTCTTCACCACCTTGACCTTCGTGCGGTTGCCGACCACGCGGTCGCCGTCCTTGATCGCGCCGATGCGGCGGATGTCGAGCCGCAAAGAGGAGTAGAACTTGAGCGCGCGCCCGCCGGTCGTCGTCTCCGGCGAGCCGAACATGACGCCGATCTTCTCGCGAATCTGGTTGATGAAGATCAGGCAGGTGTTCGACTGGCTGACGATGGCCGTCAGCTTCCGCAGCGCCTGCGACATGAGCCGCGCCTGAAGACCCGGCAGGCTGTCGCCCATCTCGCCGTCCAACTCCGCGCGCGGCACGAGCGCCGCCACGGAGTCTATGACGATTACGTCCACGCCGTTCGAGCGCACGAGCGCCTCTGTGATTTCCAACGCCTGCTCGCCCGAGTCGGGCTGCGAGATGAGCAACTCGTCCACGTTCACGCCGAGCTTGCCGGCGTAGTCCGCGTCCATCGCGTGCTCGGCGTCAATGTAGGCGGCCACGCCGCCCGCCTTCTGCGCTTCTGAAACCAAGTGGAGCGCCAGGGTCGTCTTGCCGGAGCTTTCCGGGCCGTAGATTTCGACGACGCGCCCGCGCGGCACGCCGCCGATGCCGATGGCCGCGTCCAGGCTCAGGGACGTGGTCGAGATGGCCTGCACGTCGGCGACCTCGCGCTCGCCCAGGCGCATGATCGAGCCTTTGCCGAATTTCTTCTCGATGTTCAGGAGCGCCGCTTCAATCGCCTTGCCGCGATCCGCGCCAAACTTTTCCGCCATTGCACCTATCACTTTCTTCGTCCTCTCTTCTTGTCGCTAGCTGTAGCGGCGCGCCGGTCTGGCGAACCGGCGAGCAGTATAGCACAGCCCGCGCAAGAATGGAACGCTGTTTCACCAATGCAACAAACTATTTTCACCGCGACGTGGTGAGGCGGCCCGACCGGCCGCGGCCTCTGCCGGGCGCGCCCGCCGGGGCGCGCGGCCGAAGCGGCCACTGCAAAGCCGCGCGCAGCATACAAGAACTCTCCGCCCCAAGTCGAGCGGCCGGCCCGCGGTCACGGCCGGAGCGCGCGCGCGAACGCGCCGACGCGGGCGACCAGGTCGGGCGCGCCCGCCTGCCGTTCGATCTCGGCGACGAGCGCCGAGCCGACGACCGCCGCGTCCGCGTAGCGCCAAACTTGGGCGACCTGCGCCGCCGTCGAGATGCCGAAGCCGACCGCGACGGGCAACTCGCTCACGGCGCGCACGCGCCCGACCAGACGCTCGGCTTCGGCGCTCACGTCGGCGCGCGCGCCCGTCACGCCCGCGCGCGAGACGGCGTAGATGAAGCCCGTGGCGCGCGCCGCGATCATCTTGAGGCGCGCGTCGGTCGAGGTCGGCGCAGCGAGGAAGATGAGATCGAGCGTGTGGGGCCGCAAGGTCGCGGCGAACTCTTCGGCCTCTTCCGGCGCGAGGTCTGTGACGAGCAGGCCGTCCACGCCCGCGCGCCGCGCCTCGGCGCATAAGCTTGGGCCGAACTGCAAGAGCGGGTTGTAGTAGCTGAAGAGGACGACGGGCACGTCGGTCTCGCGGCGCGCGGCGGCGACGCAGGCGAGCACGTCCGCGACCGAGACGTTGCGGCGCAGTGCGCGTTCCGACGCGCGTTGGATCACAGGCCCGTCCGCCATCGGGTCGCTGAACGGCACGCCCAGTTCGATCACGTCCGCGCCGCCCTGCGCCAACTCGATGACGAGCGCACGCGTCGTCTCAAGGTCAGGGTCGCCCGCCGTGATGAAGGGGATAAAGCCGCGCCGCCCGTCCCGCTTGAGGCGCGCGAAGCGTTCCGCGATGCGGCTCAAAGGTGCTTCTCCATAGCGCCAACGTCTGCCGCGTCGGCGACGGTCTGCACGTCTTTGTCGCCGCGGCCGGAGAGGTTGACGAGGACGATCTGTTCGGCCGTCATCTCGCGTGCGACGCGCAGGGCGTGGGCGACGGCGTGGGCGGATTCGAGCGCGGGGATGATGCCTTCAAGCTCGGCCAGCAGACGAAAGGCCGCGAGCGCGTCCGCGTCCGAAGCGCTGACGTACTCGACGCGGCCCGCGTCGTGCAGGAAGGCGTGTTCCGGCCCGATGGACGGATAATCGAGTCCGGCCGAAACCGAGTGCGTCGCGGCGATCTGCCCGCGCTCGTCTTGCAGGACGTAGCTCAGCGTGCCTTGCAGGACGCCGGGGCGGCCGCCCCCTTCGGTGTTGAAGCGCGCCGCGTGCTCGCCCAGCGCCGGCCCGCGCCCGCCCGCCTCGACGCCGATCATACGCACGCCCTCGTCCGCGAGGAACGGGTGGAACAGCCCGATGGAGTTCGAGCCGCCGCCGACGCAGGCGACGAGTGCGTCGGGCAGACGCCCCGCGCCTTCGCGCATCTGCGCGCGCGCCTCGCGCCCGATGACGCTCTGGAAGTCGCGCACCATGACCGGGTACGGGTGTGGCCCGAGCGCGCTGCCGAGCAGGTAGTAAGTGTCCGCGACGTTCGTCACCCAGTCGCGCAAGGCCTCGTTGATGGCGTCCTTGAGCGTGCGCGCGCCCGCGTCCACCTCGCGCACCTCCGCGCCGAGCAGTTGCATGCGGAAGACGTTGAGACGTTGGCGGCGCACGTCCTCCGCGCCCATGTAGACGACGCAACTGAGGCCGAACAGCGCGCAGACCGTGGCGGTGGCGACGCCGTGCTGCCCCGCGCCCGTCTCCGCGATGACGCGCCGCTTGCCCATGCGCCGCGCGAGCAGGACTTGGCCGAGCGCGTTGTTGATCTTGTGCGAACCCGTGTGCGAGAGGTCTTCGCGTTTGAGGAAGATGCGCGCGCCGCCCGCGTGCGCGCTCAGTCGCGCGGCGTGGCCGAGCGGCGTGGGCCGGCCCGAGTAGTCGCGCAGCAGTTGATCGAGTTCCGCCTGAAACGATTCGTCCGCGCGCGCCGCCTCATAAGCGGCGGTCAACTCTTCGAGCGGGGCCAGCAAGGTCTCCGGCACGAAGCGGCCGCCGTAGCGGCCCCAGTGCCCGCGCTCGTCGGGCTGTAGGCTGAACGTCTGCGCCATCGTGGCGGGATTATAACAGCCGGCTCGCCCTTTGCGTCCCTTCGCGGTTAAGGCCGAAAAGCTTTAACCGCAAAGGCCGCGAAGCGGGCCGCGAAGGACGCGGAGGCGTTTAAGGTTAACTGAGCGGCGGGGCCGCGACGACGCAGTTGCGCCCGGCGGCTTTGGCGCGGTAGAGCGCGGCGTCGCTCGTGGCGTAGAGCGCGCGCTCGTTGGCGGCGTGTGCCGGGCACGCGGCGACGCCGATGCTGACCGTGACCGCGCCGACGAGTTCGACCGACGCGCCCGCGACCGACTGCCGCAGCCGCTCCGCGGCCGCCAGCGCGCTCGCCTCGGTCGCGCCCGCGAGCAACAACGCGAACTCTTCGCCGCCCAGACGCGCCGCCGTGTCGTTGTCGCGCGACAGAGACGCGAGCGCGCCCGCGACGTGGCGTATGGCCACGTCGCCCGCCGAGTGGCCGTGCGCGTCGTTGATCTGCTTCATGTGGTCTATGTCCACGAGCAGCAGCGCGCAAGGGGTGCGGTAGCGTCGCCAGCGTTCCAACTCGTTGCCGAGCGCGGTGCGGAAGCGCCGCCGGTTCGCTAAGCCCGTCAGGTAGTCGCGGTCGGCCTCGGCGCGCAGGCGATCCGTCTCGTGCTTGAGCTTGACGAGTTGCTCCGTGCGCGCGACGAGCAGAGACAACTCCTGCGGCACGCGCACGTAGTCGAGCGCGCCCGCGCGCACCGCCTGCTCGCGCCGCGCCGCGTCCGCCTCGTCGCCGCCGAACAGGAGGAACGGCACGTTGTCCTGCGCCTGCGTGAGCAGCCGCGCCAACTCTTCTGCGCTGATGCCCGTGAGCCGCGCGTCGATCAAGACGACGTGCGGGCGCGTGCCGCGCAGTTGCACGAGCGCGGCCATGCCGCCGCTGACGCCGACCACGGCGAAGCCCGCCTGTTCGAGCGCGTGCGCGTAGGCCTGGCTCGGCGCGTCCGTGACCAGCAGGACGCGGCCCTGTTCTCGGCCCCTTGGCGGTTGCATGTGTCTGACCGGCGCGGGGGCGCTCATCTCTATTAAACCTCTGTGTCGTTGGCTGGCGGAAGAATCTGGTGAGGCGTTTTCGGGGTGCTCGGCTCGACCGGCGCGAATGAAGCACGACGCGGCAGGGCGAAACGCATACGAGACCGCTAGCATACCGCACGACCGCGGGCGCGCGTCAAGTTTAATTCACAGACTGTCGGCGGCGCGCACGGCGGCGCAGAAGGCGCGCAGTCGGGCCGCGTCCTTGCGCCCCGGCGCGGCCTCGACGCCGCTGCACACGTCCACCGCGAACGGGCGCACGGCCGCGACCGCCGCCGCGACGTTCTCCGCCGTCAGCCCGCCCGCGAGATACAGACGCGCGACCAGTTCGCGCGTGCGCCGCGCCAGCGTCCAGTCGAAGACGTGCCCCGTGCCGCCGTGCGCGTGCGGGCTGTAGGCGTCGAGCAGGACGGCGTGCGCGCGCTCGTAGCGCGCCGCCGCCGCGGGCGTGAAATCCGCGCCGACGCGCAGCGCCTTGATGACCGGCACGCACGCCAACTCCGACACCGCGGCGCAGAACTCCGGCGACTCCTCGCCGTGCAACTGCACCGCCCCGACGCCCGCCGCCTCAGCCTTGCGCACGACCTCAGTCGGCGACGCCTCGTTGACGAACACGCCGACCGCTAAGACTTCCTGCGGCAACCCCGCGATGATCGCGCGCGCCGCCGCGGGCGCGACGCAACGCGGGCTGCGCGCGTAGAAGTTGAAGCCGAGCGCGCCGGCCCCGGCCGCCACGGCCGCCGCCGCGTCCGCCGCACCCGTGATGCCGCAGACTTTAATCAGCGCCATCTTCATCAACCTTCTTCCGCGCCGAGCAGCGCGCGCAACTCGGCGGCCGGCTCCGCGGCGCGCATCAACGTCTCGCCGACGAGGAAGCCGGCGAAGCCGCACGCGCGCAGCCGAAGCAGATCGGCGTGCGTCCGCAAGCCGCTCTCGCTGACGAACAGCGCGTCGGACTGCCGCGCGGCGATCAGCTCGACAGACGTTTCGACGCTGACCGCGAACGTCCGCAAGTCACGGTTGTTCACGCCCACGAGCCGCGCGCCGCTTCCTTCGGCACGGCGCAACTCGTCCGTCGTGTGGACTTCGACCAGCGCGTCCAAGCCCAACTCTTCCTCGGTCAGCCACCGCAACGCGGCGAGTCGTTCGTCGTCCAACGCCGCGACGATGAGCAGCAGCGCGTCCGCGCCCGCGGCCGCGGCCTCGTACACCTGCCACTCGTCGAAGATGAAATCCTTCCGCAGCACCGGCACGGGGATGGCATCGCGCACCGCGCGCAGATCGGCCAGCGACCCGCGGAAATAATCCTCCTCCGTCAGCACGGAGACGGCCGCCGCGCCGCCCGCCTGATACGCGCGCGCCAACGCCCCCGGATCAAGCTGACCCCGCAACTCGCCTTTCGACGGCGACGCACGCTTGATCTCCGCGATGACGTTCAGCCGGTCTGCGCGCCCAAGCGCCGCGCGCAACGCGTGCGCCCGTGCGTCGCGCCGCACGCCGCGTGCCGTCTCGCGCAACTGTTCGAGCGGCTGCTCGGCGCGCGCCCGCGCCAAGCGCCGCCGCTTCGCTTCGATGATCGTGTCGAGGATGTTCCCTGTCTGCCGCAAGTGTCTGCACCGGAAGGCACGGCGCGCGCGCCCTGCAATAAGTGCTTTCGATCAGTTTACCGCATCAAGCGTTCGTGGCCGCGATCAGTTGTTCGAGCTTGGCGCGTGCCGCGCCGGAGTCAATGCTGTCGGCGGCGAGGCGCGCGGCGTCGGTCAAAGTCTCGGCCGCGCCGCCGACGTGGAGCGCGGCGGCGGCGTTGGCGAGGACGAGCGCGCGGGCGGCGTCGCGGCGCGTGCCGTCTAAGACGGCGCGGACGATGCGCGCGTTCTCGGTCGCGTCGCCGCCGCGCAGGTCGTGCAACTCGGCGCGCGGCAGGGCGAAATCTTCGGGCGTGACTTCGAGCGTGCGCACCGTCGCGCCGTCGGTCTCGGCGACGAGCGTCGGGCCGGTGACCGTCACTTCGTCCAAGCCGTCGCGCCCGTGGACGACCCACGCGCGCTCCGTGCCGAGCGCGGCGAGCGTCCGCGCGAGCGGCTCGACGAGTGCGGCGTGCCAGACGCCGACGAGCTGGCGCGGCGCGCCCGCCGGGTTCGTCAGCGGCCCGAGCAGGTTGAACGTCGTGTGGACGCCCAGCTCGCGGCGCACGCCCGCGACGCGCGCCGTCGCGCCGTGGTAGAGCGGCGCGAACATGAAGCAGATGCCCAACTCGTTCAGGCACGTTTCGGACACGTCGGGCGCGGCGTCCACGCGCACGCCGAGCGCGGCGAGCACGTCGGCGCTGCCCGAACGGCTCGTCGCGGCGCGGCTGCCGTGTTTGGCGACGGGCAGCCCCGCGCCCGCGATGACGAAGGCGGCCGCGGTCGAGACGTTGAACGTCTTCGCCGTGCTCGAACCCGTCCCGGCCGTATCAATGAAACGCGCGTGGCGCGCGTGCAGGCGCACCGCCCGCGCGCGCATCGCCGCGGCCATGCCGGCCAACTCCTCGACCGTCTCGCCCTTGACCGCGAGGGCGACGAGCGCGGCGGCGATCTGCGCGTCCGTGGCCGCGCCGTCGAGTAGTGCGTCGAGCAGCGCGGTCGCCTCGGCGCGCGTCAGGTGCTCGCCGCGCATCAGGCGCAGCAGCAGCGCGCGCAAGGCCACGCCCTGCGGCTCGTCGCGCCGCGCCGGTGTCGGCAGCAGCCACGCGGGGCGGGAGGGGTGTTGCGGCTCGTCGGGCATGAGAAAGAAGAGGTCAGGAGACAGAAGCCAGAAGCCAGAAGTTAGGAACCGGCTACCGAAGGCTGATAGCAAGTAGACGATAGCAGGAGGAAGAGAGGCCGGCTATTCATTTCGGCTCCTGACTCGTAGCTACTGGCTTCTGGCTTCTGTCTCCTGTCTCCTCTCCAAGAAATTCGCCAACAGCCGCTTGCCCTCCGGCGTCAGGATTGATTCGGGGTGAAACTGGACGCCTTCGACGGGGAGCGTGCGGTGGCGCAGACCCATGATGAGACCGTCGCCGGTTTCGGCGGAGACTTCGAGGCAGGCGGGCAAGCTAGCGCGCTCGACGACGAGCGAGTGGTAGCGCCCGGCCTCGAAGCCTTGCGTGAGACCTTGGAAGATCGTGCGGCCGTCGTGCGCGATCAGCGCGGGCTTGCCGTGGACGGGCACGGGCGCGCGCACGACGCGCCCGCCGAACACCTGCCCGATGGCCTGATGCCCCAGGCACACGCCGAGGACGGGCACGCGCCCCGCGAAGTGCTCGACGGCCGCGAGCGTCACGCCCGCCTCGTCCGGCGTGCCCGGCCCCGGCGAGATCAAAATCCGCTCGGGGCCGAGCGCCTCGATCTCCGCGAGCGTCACCTCGTCGTTGCGCCGCACCACAAGCTCCGCGCCCAGCTCGCCCAAATACTGCACGAGGTTGTAGGTGAATGAATCGTAGTTGTCTATGACGAAAAGCATAAAAGCTGTTAGCTGTTAGCTGTTAGCTGTTAGCTGTACTCCGAAAGTTAAGATGCGGCTTCCTCTGTTTCGTTCAAGTTTGGGTAGCCATCAAAGCTAACAGCTAACAGCTTCCCTCACAGTCCTTGCTCGGCCAACTCAAGCGCACGAAGAAGCGCGCGGGCTTTGTTCATGGTCTCTTCGTACTCGCGCGCGGGCACGGAGTCGGCGACGATGCCTGCGCCGGCTTGCACGTCGGCGCGGCCGTCGTGGAGGCGCAGGGTGCGGATGGCGATGCAGGAGTCGAGGTTGCCGGCGTAGTCGAGGTAGAGGATCGCGCCCGCGTAGATGCCGCGCGGGTCTGGTTCGAGGTCGCCGATGATCTGCATGGCGCGCACCTTGGGCGCGCCCGTGACCGTGCCCGCCGGGAAGCACGAGGCGAGGGCGTCGAACCGATCCGCGCCGGCGCGCAGGCGCGCGCCGAGACCCGTGACCAGATGTTGTACGTGCGAGTAGCGTTCGACCGTCAGCAGTTCGCGCACGGCGACCGAGCCGTAGGCGGCGACGCGCCCCAGATCGTTGCGTCCCAGATCGACGAGCATCATGTGCTCTGCGACCTCCTTGGCGTCGGCGCGCAGCTCTGCGGCGAGCGCCTCGTCCGCCGCCTCGTCCGCGCCGCGCGGGCGCGTGCCGGCGATGGGTCGGTACTCCAACTCTGCGCCGCGGCAGCGCACGAGCATTTCGGGCGACGCGCCGACGATTGCTTCCGCACCCAAGCGCAGGAAGAACATGTAAGGCGACGGGTTGGTCGCGCGCAAGGCGCGGTAGACGGCGAGCGGCGCGGCGCTGACCGCCGCCGTCAGCCGTTGCGACAGCACGGCCTGGTAACAGTCGCCCGCCGCGATGTGCTCCTTGATCCGTTCGACCGCGCGCTCAAACTCCGCGCGCGTCCAGTTCGACGTGAAGCGCAGCGGCGACGCAGGCTCGTCCGTCTTTGGCGCGGCCGCCGAGTGCTCGGCCGCGACGCCGCGCAGCAGTGCGTGCTCGATGCGTTCGGTCTCGGCGACGGCCGCGTCGTAGAGCGTGCGCAGGCGCGCGGGGTCGCCCGCCGCCTCGTCCGTGTGGACGACCGAGACGATCTCGATCTGTTGGCGCACGCGGTCGAAGGCGAGCAGCGTGCGGTAGAACATGAAGACCGCGTCGTCGCGCGCGGGCGCGCGGGCGTCGTCCAAGACCGGCTCGAACCAGCGGGCCGCGTCGTAGGCGAGGTAGCCGACCGCGCCGCCCGCGAAGGGCGCGAGACCGGGGCGCGCGGCCAGTTGCCGCGCTTGAAAATGCGCGCGCAGGTAGTCGGTGACGCGCTTGCCGGCGAGCGTCTCGGTCGTGTCGCCGCGCGCGACCGTCGTCGCGTCGCCGCGCCCGCGCACGATCAGCTCCGGGTCGCCGCCGAGGAACGAGTAGCGCGCGATGCGCTCGCCGCCCTCGACCGATTCGAGCAGGAACGCGTAAGGACTGTCCGCCGCCACGCGCAAGAACGCGCCGACCGGCGTCTGCAAATCCGCCAGCACGGAGCGCACGACCGGCACGACGTTGCCGCGCGCCGTCTCGCGCTCGAACTCGGCGAACGTGGCTGGCTCAAGTTTGAGCATTACTGTTCCGGCCCGACGAGGCGTTGCGCCGCGAGCCAGTGGCCGCCGTCCACGACGAGGATCGCGCCGTTGACGAAGGCGGCCGCGTCGGAGCAGAGGAAGAGGGCGGCGTGCTCTATGTCGCGGACGCGGCCGAAGCGGCGCAGGGGGATGCGGTGGCGCAGCTTGTCCTTGAGCGCGGGCGGGAGCAGCCGTTTCATGCCTTCCGTGTCTTCGATGGGGCCGGGCGCGACTGCGTTGACGCGCACGCCGTAGCCGCCCCACTCGACGGCGAGCGTGCGCGTGAGCGAGTCCACGCCCGCCTTGGCGGCGGCGGCGTGCGCCTGCATGGGCGTGCCCAGGTATTGCAGCGTCGCGCTGACGTTCAGCACGCAGCCGCCGTGCTTGCGCAACTCGGCGAACGCCGCGCGGCAGACGTTGAACGTGCCTTTCAGGTCAATGTCCACGACCGTCCCGAAGCCGTTGGGCGACAGCTCCTCGGCGCGCGCGAGGAAGTTGCCGGCCGCGCCGTTCACCACGATGTCGAGCCGGCCCCACTGCGCGACGGTGGCGGCGACGGCGCGCTCGACCTCTTCGTAGCTGCGCACGTCGGCGGCGACGGCGATGGCCGCGCCGCCCTGCGCGCGGATGCGCTCGGCGGCCGGCTCAAGGTGCTCGCGCTTGCGGCTGACGAGCGCCACGCGCGCGCCCGCCTCGGAGAGCGCGCGCGCCACGCCGCCCGTGATCCCTGTGCCGCCGCCCGTCACCAGCGCCACGCGCCCGGCGAGCAGATTCTCCGCGAAGATGTGTTCAGTCATGGGAATAGAAGTCAGGAGTCAGAAGCCAGAAGCCAGAAGTTTTGGATCGGCAGGACAGGTCTGAAGCCTGCGGTCAAGTCAGAGAGCGGAAGAAGGCGGAAGATGAACGGCCGGCTTTGAAGAGAGGCCGGCTTTTCAGTCCGGCTTCTGGCTCCTGGCTTCTGGCTTCTGCTTTCCGTCTTCCGGCTTCTGTCCTGTCGGCACGGTGACGGGGCGGCCGTCGTCGGCGCGCGGCTCCGCGCCGGCCTCCTGGTTGAGTTGTTCGAGACCGAGTTGGGCGTCTTCGTTGTCGGGGTTGAAGCTGAGTGCCTTCTGGTAGTCGCGCAGGGCTTCGTCGGCGCGGCCGGCGGCGCGCAGCGCGTTGGCGCGGCGGACGTAGGCGGCGGCCACGGCCGCGCGCGGCGCGTCGTCGTCCGGGTTCTTCTCGGCCTCGGCCTCGAGCCGCGCCATCTCGGCGTCGAGTTGCCCGCTCGCCAGCGCGTCCGGCCCCGGCTGACTCGCGTTCGCCGCGCGCGCCGGCTGGTTCGCGTTCCCGCGCGCGCCGTTGTCCGGCGGCGCAGTGCCCCGCCCGCACGCCGCCAGCGCCAGCGCGCACGCCCACACCAACCCCGTGCCCAACACGCGTCTCGTCATAAAAAGATTCGTCCGAAGTTAGTTAGTTGTTAATGGTTAGTTGTTAGTTGTGCCTCTGGCGCACGCGAGCGGTTACAGACGAGAGCGGCAACCGACAATTGACAACTAACAGCCAACAACTAACAGTTAACAACTAACCATTAACAGCCTTTCAACCGCCCGCGATGAACGGGCGCGATTGTACGATGTAGACCTGGCCGCGCAGGACGGCCCACTCGATGTCTTGTTCCTTGCCGCCGAAGACGCGCTTGATCTGCGCGGCGACGCGGGCGAGGCGGCGCACGGTCTGGTCGTTCAAGACCACGCGCGCGCCCGTGATCGGAATCTCTTTGACGCCGCCCTGCTCGTCGAAGGTGAGCAGGCTGTCTTCGGCCGAGCGCGTCAGCACGCGCACGGCCTGGGCGCGCGGGTTGAACAGGAGTTGCTCGGCGATCTTCTGCCCCTCGACCACCTTGATGCCCAAGCCGCGCTTGGCGCTGATGTAGATCGAGTTGCGGTTGTCCGGGTCGTAGGGGTCGGTCGTGATCATGACGCCCGCGCTGTCGGCGTTGACGCCTTCTTGAATGAGCACGCCCATGTAGACTTTCGCGTGCGCGATGCCGGCGCGCTCGCGCGCCTCGTAGGCCTCGAAGTTCCAGAGCGACGCCCAGACGGTTTTGATTGCTTCGATCAGTTCCTTGTCGCCTTTCACGTTCGGGACGGTCGTGTAGAGACCCGCGCCGTTGAAGTTCGGCAGGTCTTCGGCGTTCGACGAACTGCGCACGAACAAGCCCTTGTCCGCGAACTCCGCGTGGACGCGCCGCAGCACTTCGCGCTGTAGCTCGGCGCTCACGTGCCCCTGCTGGATTGAGGCGCGCAGACGCGTCAGCGCCTCGCGCCGGTAGGCCGGATCGTGGACGAACTTGTTATCGTCGAGCAGCGCCGTGATCAACTCGTCCAGCTTGTTCTGCCTGACGAACTCGTCGTAATAACGCAGCGGGATGGTGAAGCCCGCGGGCACGACGACGCCGGGCAGGCGTGCGCGCGCGACTTCGCCGAGGTTCGCAGACTTCGCGCCGTACACGTCCGCCTGCCGCGCGGTCTGCCGGCTCAAAGGCGCGAGCGCCGCCGCGTCGAGGTTGGCGCGCGGCTGCATGACGTTGAGGCGCGCGTAGAGCTGCGCCTGGTAGTTTTTGATCTGGTCGAGGTCGGCGCGCTTGATCTCGTAGTTGCCCGCCCTGGTCTCGAACGAGACCCACCAGCCGTCGTACTCTTTGAACAACTCCCGCGCGTTCTTGACGTAGGCGTTCGGCACGCCCCAGGATTTGGCGAGCAGGTTGATGTGCGAGAGCGGCGTCGAGGGCTTGGTCGTGATGATGCCGGCGACGGGCGGCAGGTTCACCGGCACTTCGTCGAGCACGAGGATTTCGTTGAAGCCGATCTCGACGTGCTCGTCGAGCTTCGGGATGATGTGGACGCGGCCCAGCCCGCGCGCGAGGTTGAGCGGCTGATAGTCTTGCTCGCGGCCGATGTCGGCCTGCGTGACGTGCTCGACCCTCGTGAGCGCGGCGGCCGCCTCTTCTTGCCGCAAAGAGTTCGGCTTGAAGGCGACGGGCGCGAAGAAGCTCGCTTTGACGACGCGCGCCGTCAGCTCGATCTGTTCGGGCGTGATGAGGTCGCCTTCCCAGAACTCGAAGGTGAAGCGCTTGAGCGGCGTCTGGTAGGCGAGCGTGCCCATGATGAAGCGGCGGTTGGCCTTCAGGTAGTTGTTCTCGAAGAACTCGCGCCCGCGCTCCAAAGAGAGGTACGTGCCGTTGACGAAATCTTTGTGGAAGCGGTAACGCTTCGAGTTGACGTAGTAGATTTTGTTGCCGTCGCGGCGGTCTATGACGAAGATGACGTGGGGCAGCGGGTAGCCGGCGTCGCTGTTGACGCGCGCGAGCCGGTCGAACTCGGCCTGCGAGCGGACGGCGGGCAGCGAGCGCGGCGCGGAGGCGTCATCGTCGGCGCGCAGGGTCGTGAGCGGGAGCAGGTTGAGGAACAACAGGCTGGCGAACAGGCTCTTGCGCAGTGCGTGCTTCATGGCCTTTGATCAGAACCTCGCGGCGGCGTCGGGCCGGCCGGCATTCTAACAGATGCGGCCGCGCAGCTAACCTTACGTGCTTACTCCGATGCCAGTCAATCGAACCGGGATGGACGACGAGGCCACGACGACGGACGAACAGGCCGCGGACGCTTTCGCACGCGCCCTCGCGGCGCAGGCGCACGCCTACGGCGGCGCGCTGACGGCCGACGCGCGCGCGCGCCTCACGGCCTACTTCCTGCTCGTGCGGCGTTGGACGCCGCGCCTCCACCTGGTCGCGCCCTGCGCGCCCGCCGAGTTCGCCACGCGTCACGTCCTCGAATCGCTCTGCGCGCTGCCACACGTCGCGCCGGGCGCGCACGTCCTCGACGTAGGCTCCGGCGCGGGTCTCCCGCTCATCCCCTGCCTCCTCGCGCGCGCAGACCTGCGCGGCACGCTCGTCGAAGCCTCCGCCAAGAAAGCGATCTTTCTGCGCGCGGCGCTCGGCCAACTCGCTTTGCGCGAACGCGCGACCGTCCACGCCGCACGCTTCGAGCAAACAAACGCGCCGCCCGCCGATTACCTCACCTGCCGCGCGCTCGAACGGTTCACGCAGACGTTGCCCCGACTCGTCCGCTGGTCGCCCGCGCGCACGTTGCTCCTGTTCGGCGGGCCGACGCTCCGCGAGAAGATCGAGGAGTTGGGCTTGAGTTATCAGGCCGAGCTTTTGCCGAAGTCGGAGCAGCGGTTTCTCTTCGTCGTAAACAAAGCGGGGTGAGAGTCCGAACGACTCTCACCCCGACACTATTGCTGCCTGCTCCCGCGCTTCAGCGGATAACGTTGACGGCGATCAACTGCTGGCCTTCGATGACGAACTCGGCCGGGGGCAGTTCTTCCTCGTAGATGGGCGAGAGCGCGGTCGGCGTGAAGCCGCCGGAGGTGCGTTCGCTGTTGAGCGTGGCGAGCACGGAGGGCGGCAGGTTCGGCAACTCGTCCGTGCCGATGACCGCGCCCGGCGTGATGCGGAACAGCTTCACGTAGAGCCGGTCGTTCTTCTTCAGCTTGTTGATGGCGGTGACGAGCTGGCCCAAATCCTTCGGCACGAACGCCTGCGCGGCCGACGCCTGCTGCAACGCGCTGCCGTCGCCGACGAACAGCACGAGTTGGCCCGTGGGCACGTCGTTCGGAATCTTGACCGGGATGCGCTGGACGAACTGCCGGCCCGAGTCCGTGCGGACGTAGGCCTGCACCTCGAAGGTCTCGCCGCGCGCGACCTCCGTGCGGTCGAGCGCGATGCGGTCGAGCGTGCCCGCGCGCTTGTCGTCGGTCGAGGTGATGTCGAGCGTGATCGCGCCGAGTTCCACGTTCTCGAAACCGCTCGACATCAGCGCGGTCACGGGCGCGGCCACCGCGCCGGCCGCCTGTATGCCGGCGTTCGCGTTTGAGAAACGGCGCTCGATCTCGACGGGCGGCTGCCCCGCGACGTTGATGCGCCCGCGCACGCTGATCGTGGCGTCGCCCAGCGCGCGCTCGCTCGACTGGATGGTGCTGAAGATGGTGATGTTCAGCAGCAGCGGCGTCAGGAACTGATCGCTGGCCACTTCGTAGGTGTACTTCTCCGTCCGCTCGCGGCTCGTGTGCAGGTTGACCGTCACGGGGATCATCTTGGGCGCGCGGCCCAGTTGGCCGTAGATGCCGGTGGCGCGATCCTGCGAGATCGCGCCGTACATGCGTCCGGGCACGGCCAGCTTGAACGAGTTGTTGATGTTCGGGATGACGGTGACGACCGACGAGTCGGACATGGGCATGTCGGCCATGCCGAGACCGAGGAACGGGTGGCCGAAGGCGTAGATGCGCTCGCCGTCGCGGAACGTGACCGTGCCGGAAGCGGCGAGCGAGTAGTCGCCGCGCACCAGTTGCACGCTGATGGACGAGCCGGGCGCGAGCGTGTTGGCGTCCGCCTTCTCCAGCGGCGTGATGGCGGCCGCGCCGCCGACGCCCGCCACGGGCAGGAGGCCCAAACTTTGCATCTGCGGCGCGAACTGCGCGAGCGCCTCGGGCGCGATGCCGCTGAAGACGACCGGCGTCGCAATCGGCGCGATCTGTTGCCCGACGAACGGCAGCAGCAGCGCGCCGCCCGACATCGGCGCGAGCATCTGCCCGCCCGCGATGACGGGCTTCGGCCAGTTCAGTTGCAGGTCAGTGCCGGCGAGTTTGGCGAAGGACTGCTGGCGCGGCTCGCGCGTCCCCGTGGCGGGGCCGACGGGGCGCTCGAAGATGTCGATCATCTGCCGGATCGGCGTGATGCCGCAGATCGGCTCTTTCGAGAACGGGAAGCTGAAGGCGATTGCGCCGATCAGCTTGCCGTCAATGTAGACGGGCGAGCCGGACATGCCGGCGAAGACGCCCGTGCGCTCGGCGTTCGCGCCCGACAGGCGCGCGATGATGGCCGACTGGCGCGGGGCCGGGAAGCCCTGCAACACGCCCAGGATTTCGACGCCGAACTCCTCGGCCTCCGTGCCCGAGAAGACGGTGCGCGCGACGCCCTTCTGCCCTGGGCGCACGTCTTCGAGCGCCAGCAGCCGCGGGTCGCCCTTCAACTGCGCCGGCGAGTTTTGCGCCCGCGCCCCGACCGTCGTCAGCAACAAAGCCGGCACGAGCGCCAGCGCCGCCAGGAAACTTCTCTTCATCGATCCACCATTTACCGCCGTCGAAAGGGGCCACAGAAGCCTTGCGCGAGGGTCGCTCGAACCGCGCGCGCCGGTCGTTCGCCCGCGCCGCCGCCCGCGAGACCCGCCGAACGAATATACTTGCCGGTTTCTAAGATGGTCAAGACGCTCGAAATACTGCCCGGCGTCAGTGGTCGGTGGTCGGTGGTCGGTGGTCAGTGGGAAGACGGTTCAAAGTTGCAGGTTCAACGTTCCAGGTTCGATCCGCAGTCAACCTTGAACTTTGAACGTTGAACCGGCAACTTTCTCCTCACTGACCACCGACCACCGATCTTGCCGCTCGTTCGCGCGGCGTGCTAACGTGCCGGGGTTCTTAAGCGGTGTGATGCTGGAAGTCGAGGGGTTCATACTGGCGGGCGGCGCGTCGCGCCGGATGGGCCGGGACAAGGCGCGGCTGCGGCTCGGCGGCGAGACGTTCGTCGCCCGCGCGGCGCGCGCGCTCGCGGCGCTCACGCCCTGCGTGCGCCTGGTCAGCGCGCGCCCCGACGCGGCCGAGTTCGGGCTGCCGGTCGTCGCGGACGTGTACAGAGACTGCGGCGCGCTGGGCGGGCTGCACGCGGCGCTGGCGGCGTGCCGCGCGCCCTGGGCGGCCGTCGTCTCGTGCGACCTGCCGTTCGTCACGGGCGCTTACTGGCTGCGGCTGGCTGTGTTCGCCGAAGCCGACGCGCCCGACGCAGACGCGCCCGACGCCGTCGTGCCGTTTCAGCCGGACGGGCGCGCGCAGCCGCTCTGTGCGCTCTACGCGCGGGCCGCGTGCCTGCCCGCCGTCGAGCGCATGTTGCGCGCGGGCGAGCTGCGCCCGCGGCGTCTGCTCGAACAAGTCCGCGCGCGCCGCGTCGCGCCCGCCGAGCTGCGCGCGCTGCCCGAAGCCGCCCGGCTGTTCACGAACGTCAACACGCCGGAGGAGTACGAGGCGGCAACGAACGAAGGATGAGAAGCCAGGAGTCAGAAGCCAGAAGCCAGAAGGCAGGAGCCGGGCGGCAGCGGGCGGAAGCCGGACGGCGCGGGTTGAGAGTCGGGCGGCAGACCGGCCTTCCTTCGGCCTTCCTGCTTCGCACTGATCGGCGCTCTGATAGAGATCGTCCGAAGCCTGACTACTCTTCCGGCTTCCCGCATCCGACTTCTGACTTCTGACTTCTGGCCCCTGTCTTCTGTTTCATGCCAAGGCGACGAAGAGTCGGGAAGAGGTTGGTGACGGCGTTGCTGCCCGTCTTGGGGCTGCTCGCCGTCGGCTTCTGCGGCGCGGTCGGCTGGCTCGTGGCGACGGCGACGCGCCCGCCCCGGCACCCTTACCTCGTCACGCCCGACAAGTATTTCGTGCCCATCAAGGCGACCGAGGAGCGCTGGCGCAACCCGGACGGCACGGAGGCGCGCGGCTGGCTGCTGCGCGGCGCGGAGGGCGGCCCCGCCGTCGTCCTGCTCCACAGCTACGGCACGGATCGCTCTTGGCTCCTGAACCTCGGCGTCAAGCTCAGCGAGGCGACGGGCGCGACCGTGCTCTGGCCCGACCTGCGCGGGCACGGGCAAGACCCGCCCGTCGCGACGACGACCTTCGGCGCGCGCGAAGGCGCGGACGTGGCCGCGGCCGTCGCCTTCCTGCGCGCGCTCAAGACGCAAGGGGCGGCGCGCCGCCCGCTCGCAGGCCCGCGGCTCGGCGTCTACGGCGTCGAGTTGGGCGCGTACGCGGCGCTGCGCTACAGCGCGCAGGCCGAAGGGGCGGCGCGCCCCGACGCGCTCGTGCTCGACTCGATCCCGGCCGCGCCCGACGCGCTCCTGCGCGCCGTCATACACGAGCGCACGGGGCTGACCAGCCCGTTCGTCACGGCCCTGGCGCGCTTCGGCACGCGCCTCTACTTCCTCGGGCGCTACGACAACACGCCCGCCTGCGCGCTCGCCGCCCGACTGCCCGGCACGCGCGCCCTGCTCCTCACCGGCGCGCGCCCCGACGACACGTACGACGCGACGGTCGCGCTCGCGCCCTGCTTCCCCGCGGGCGCACAGATCGAACTGCTGAGCGCCCTCCCTTTGACCGGGCGCAACATGGCCTCCGCCCCCGGCGAACAAGGCGAAGCCTACGACCGCCGCGTCATAGACTACTTCGACCGCACGCTGCGCGCCGCCGACCGCTGAGGCGCGAGTGCCTTGCCGGGAGTGCGCAAGTCGCAGCCTGGAGCGCGGGCAGGGATGCCCGCGCTCCAGGCATGTAGTTGCTTTAATTGCTGCGCACCGCGGCTAGCGCAAACGTGCCGTTGTCGCCGATGACTTCGGTGCGGAGATAAGGTGCTTGCGTCAACTGGTACAGAACTTCCAGCGGCACGAAGACGAGGATCACGTCGCCGCGCGCGCGCGCCACCTCCCAGACCTCGCCCGGCCCGTCCACCTTGAAAGGCTCGCCCCGCGCGTCGTAGGCGAGCCGGCCGGCGGCGTAGAACTCGGCCGTCCGATCAACCGCGTGCAGCCCCATGACGGGCGTCGCGCCGTAGCCGCGCGCCGCGGCCGCGCGCAAGAGGTCGCGCACAGACTCGCGCCGCGCCACCGGCGCGAGCGCGCACATCGTCACGAGGCAGACCGTGAGCAGCGCCGCCCCGACCGTGCCCCACGCGCACAGACGCCGCCTCTCCGGCGCGAAGAGCGCGCAGACGCCCAAGACGAACGCGGGCGCGGCCACGACCGCGGCGCACGCCAGCGGCAACGCGCCCGTGCGCGCCGCGTAGCCGACCGCGCCCGCCGCGGACAGTAACAGCAACACGCCCGTCGCCCGCATCGCCGCGCGCCCGCCGTCGCCGCGCAGGTACGCGTGTACACGCTCGCCCGCGAGCAGCAACGCGCCCGGCAGCGCCGGCAACACGTAGCCCGGCAGCTTCGACCCCGACAGAGAGAAGAACGCGACCGGCACGACCAGCCACGCCAGCGCCAGCACGCGCAAGCCGTCCGCCGCGTCGTCGCCGCGCCAACGCCAGCGCCGCGCCGCCCACAGCGCCTCGACGAGAAACGCCGTCCAAGGCAGTGCCAGCAGCGCCATGACCGGCAGATAAAAATAGACCGGCTGCGGGTGGTGATACTTGTTCGAGACGTAGCGCGCGAAATGATGTTGCACGAAGAACTCGTCCACGAACGTCCACCCGTGCCGCGCCGTGACGGGCGCGTACCACAGCCCCGCGACCGCGCACGCCAGAGGCACGCCCCACAGCAACGTCTTCATGCCCCGCGGCCGCGCGCGCCGCAGCAGGTAATACAACGCGACCACGCCCGCCGGCAGCACCACGCCCAGCAGCCCCTTCGACAACAGCCCCGCGCCCACGCACGCGTAACACCCCGCCCGACACCAACGCCGCGCCTTCTCTTCCGCCGTCATCTCGGCCAGATAGAAACACGTCAGCGCGCCCGTCACGGCGAGCGTGATGAAGCTGTCGAAGTTGAGCGCGCGCGAGAAGACGAGCAGCCCCGCGCACGACGCCGCCACGCCCGTCACCGTCACACGCAACCCGCGTAGTTCCCCGCCCGCGCGCCGCTCGCACGCCCCTGCTAACGCGCCCAGCAGCAACACCGTCAACAACCCCGCGGCGGCCGTGCCCAGCCGCGCCGACAGTTCCGTTACGCCGAACAACCTGTAAGCCGCCGCCGCCGTCCAGTACGGCAGCGCCGGCTTCTCGAACCAAGTGTGCCCGCCGAGCGTCGGCGTGACGAGATCGCCGCGCGCGTACATCTCGCGCGCCACCTGCGCGTAGCGCGGCTCGTCCGCCCCGACCAGCGGCGCGCGCCCCAGCCCGTACAGGTACACGCACGCCGCCGCCGTCAGCACCAGCAGCCAGCCCCGCTTGGCAAGCGTCGAACCCAGCAAGTATAGTCACCCCGAAACAGGAGTCAGGAGTTAGAAGTCAGAAGCCGGAAGTAATATAGGCTGTGCAACGCGACCGCTGAGTATCGGGCAAGCCACTCCAATGTTCAAACGGCCGCACGCGCGGCCGACAAGCAAAAGCCGCAACAAACTTCCGACTCATGACCATTAACTTCCGGCTTTCGACTTCTGTTCTTCTTCTTCTGACTTCCGGCTTCTGACTCCTGACTTCTGCGTTTTTATGCTCCGCACCGCTGTCATCGGCACGGGCCACCTGGGGCGGCAACACGCGCGGCTGCACGCGGCGCTGGCGCGCGCGGGGCGCGCGCGCTTCGTCGCCGCGTGCGATCTGATTGAGGCGACCGCGCGCGCCGTCGCCGCCGAGCGCGAGACCGAGTGGACGTGCGACTGGCGCACGCTCCTGGGCCGCGTGGACGCCGTCAGTTTGGCCGTGCCGACAGAGGCGCACGCGGAGATCGCGTGCCCGCTGCTGGCGGCGGGCGTCCACGTGCTCGTCGAAAAACCGATTGCGCGCACGCTCGCCGAGGCCGATGAAATGATCGCGGCGGCCGAGCAGGGCGGCGCGACGTTGATGGCCGGCCACCTCGAACGCTTCAACCCGGCGCTCGTCGCCCTGCGCCCGCACGTGCGCGCGCCGCTCTACTTCGAGATTCACCGCGTCGGCGAGTTCACCGCCCGCTCGCTCGACATAGACGTGGTGCTCGATTTGATGATCCACGATCTCGACATCGTGCAGTGGTTGGTCGGCCCTGAGATCGAAGTGACGGACGTGCGCGCGGTGGGCTTGCCGATCCTGACGGATCGTGTGGACGCGGCGAACGCGCGGCTAGAGTTCGCGTCGGGCGCGGTCGCCAACATCACGGCCTCGCGCGTCGGCACGGAGAAGATACGCAAGATGCGTTTCTTCCAGCCGCACGACTACGTGGCGGTGGACTACGCGACGCGCCACGCCTCGATCAGCAGCCTCGCGCCGCCCGCCGCCGGCAGCGCGCGCCCCGGCGTCCATCAGAACGTCCTCGCCGTCGCCGACACCGAGCCGCTGCGCGCCGAGATCGAAGCCTTCCTCCACGCCGCCGAGACGCGCACGCCGCCGCCCATCACCGGCGCGGACGGCCGCCGCGCCCTCGCCCTCGCGCTGCGCGCCCTCGAACGCATCCACGAACAGGCCGCCCGCATCGGCATCCGCACCGTCAGGTGAGCGGGCATCTCCGGCGATGACGCAGCCCGATCAAGACATCAACGCACTGCTCGCCGAACGGATCGCGGCGGGCGACTTCCCCGCGGCCGTCTACCTCGTCGGCGAAGCCGGGCGCGCGCGCTACGCGGACGCGCTGGGCGACGCGGTGCGCGAGCCTGAGCGCCGCGCGGCGACGCTTGAGACGATCTTCGATCTCGCGTCGCTGACGAAGCCGCTCGTGACGGGTTTACTCTGCGCGTCGTTCGTCGAGCGCGGCGCGCTTGAGTTGGAAAGTCCGGTCGCGCGCTACCTGCCGGAGTTCGCGCGCGCGGGCAAAGAAGTCGTCACCGTCCGCCAACTGCTGACGCACACGTCGGGGCTGCCCGCCTGGCGGCCGCTCTACCTGCTGACCGGCGGCGCGCGCGAACGCACGCTCGAAGTGATCGCCCACGAGCCGCTTGAGGCCGCGCCGGGGGCGCGCGTCGTCTACAGCGACCTCGGCTTCATCACGCTGGGGCTGCTGCTCGAACGGCTCGCGGGCGCGCGGCTCGCCGAACTGGCCGCGCGCGCGATCATCGCGCCGCTCGGTCTGCGCCGCACCTTCTTCAACCCGGCGGCGGCGGCGCAGACCGAGATCGCGGCGTGCGAGTCCGCCGGCAACGCCTACGAGCGCGCGATGTGCGGCGCGGCCGCCGAGCCGGCCGCGCACCTCTTCCGCGCGCACCCGATCTGGGGCGAGGTGCACGACGGCAACGCACACTTCCTCGGCGGCGCGGCCGGGCACGCCGGTCTCTTCTCGACCGCCGCCGAGACTTTCATCATCGCGGAACAGTTCCTCGCCGCGCGCACGCGCCTGCTCAGGCCCGACACCTGCACGCTCTTTCACACGAACATGACGCCGGGCCGCGACGAAGCCCGCGCCCTCGCGTGGCAACTCGCCGCGACGCCCGACTCGACCGCCGGCCCTGCGCTCCCGCCCGACGCCTTCGGCCACCTCGGCTTCACCGGCACGAGCTGCTGGCTCGACCCGCACCGCGCCCGCGTCTTTATTCTTCTCACCAACCGCACGCACGCGCGCACGCACCCCTTCGTCAACATCAACGCCACCCGCCGCCGCTTCCACACCCTCGCCGTCGCCGCCCTCGACCGCGCGCCGGAGAATTAAACTAAGCGAGTTGCGTTACGCAGACGCGGCGGTGGGCTGAGTGTTTACCTACTACTTCTACCAGTGGGAGCCTGCAAACCTATACCGTTGTTACGCTCACCCGGACGCTTATGATGTGAATCTTAATCGTTGTCGGTGCCGAACAGATTGGCCAACCAGCCCTTTTTACGCTTCTGCGCCTGCCGCGGAGCCTCCGCGGCGGTGTCAGTTTCCGTGCTGCCGCCGGCCGGCGCGCTATGCTCAGGTTCGGTTTCCCGCATGAACTCCGCGATCCGCTCTGCCGCGGTTACGGGCTTTTCATCGGCCACGGCGGCCGCGAGCATCGAGCGCGCAGATGAAGGAGTTTCTTCACTGGCGGCCGCCCTACGCTCGCTTGCCTCCCAACGCGCGACCGCCTCATAGGCGCGACCGAGAACAGCCCGCGGGCGCGCGCCTTCCGCGGGGCCAAGGTAGCCTTCGCGCTCCATGCCTTCTAGTAACGCCGCCGCCCGCCCGTAGCCGATGCGCAGTCGCCTTTGCAGGACTGCTGTGGACGCACGTTTCAATTCCACGCAAACGCGCAAGGCCGCCTCGAAGAGTTCATCTCGCTGATCCTTGTCGTCCGAAGCACGTTCCGCACCGGCGGACATCTCGATAGTCGGCTCTGCAACCGGCGCGGCCTGCGCCCTGACGAAAGCCACGACGCGCCCTATCTCGGCCTCGTCCACGTAGGCCCCGTGCAGGCGCACGAGCGATTGCTGCGGCGGCCGGTAGAGCATGTCGCCCTGTCCGAGCAACTGCTCCGCGCCGGTCTCATCAAGGATGACCCGTGAGTCTAACTTGGACGTGACGTGGAAACTGACGCGCGCCGGAAAGTTCGCTTTAATTGGGCCGGTGAGAACGTCCGCCGACGGACGCTGGGTCGCGATCACGAGGTGAATGCCGACGACGCGCTCTTTCCGCGCGAGGGCCGTCAAGGCCTCCTCGACCTCGGCAGGATTCGTCTGCATCAACTCCGCTAGTTCGTCGATGACGATGACCAAGTAGGGCAGCGTCGGCCACGGCGCGCCGTGCTCGTCGTAATGCTCGGCCGCATTGCGGCGCACCACTTCACCGTTGAACTCGTCAGCGGTGCGTGCACCCCAAGCTGCGATCAGTTGGTAGCGCCGCTCCGTCTCCGCCACCGCCCACTTGAGGACTGAGGCTGCGCGCCTTGGGTCTGTGATGATAGGGGTCGCTAAATGCGGGATGCCTCCGTAGAGATTTAGCTCGACCCGTTTAGGGTCGAGCAGGATGAGTTTAGCCTCATCGGGGCGTGCTTTGTAGAGGAGGGAGAGGATGAGCGCGTGGAGGAAAACGGACTTCCCTGACCCGGTCGCCCCGGCAACAAGGAGGTGTGGCAGGCGGCCAAGGTTCACAAGGTAGTAAGCGCCATCAACCATCAAGCCAAAGGCGACGGTCAGCTTCGCAGATGACTCGTTGAACGGCCGTGACTCGATGATGCCACGCAGGTTGATTGTCTCGCGGCGCGCGTTGGGTATCTGAATGCCGACAGTGGCCGCGCCCCGCACCCGCTCCACGTGTGCGTATGGTGCCCGCAATGTCATACAGATGTCGTCGGTGAGGCTTACCACACGAGAGTACTTTACGCCGGGGGCCGGCATGAATTCGTAGGTTGTCAGGACGGGCCCAGGCTTAATATAGACAATCTGCCCTTTCACGTTCAAAGCGGCGAACATCTCCGCGAGCCGAATAGCGTTGCGCCGCAACTCCTCATCGCTCTGCCCCGCGTCGCCGGCCTGGGCGTTCAGCAATTCGACGGGGGGCAGCCGGTAACCGCCGAGTGTGTTTGCCGCGGGCGCGGCGACCTGAGTCAGAGTCTCGCTCGTTGCGGCGTGTGCGGGCGGCTCCCTTTGCAGCAGCAAGGTTAACTGCTGCGGCGCTTCGGGGCGTGCGGGCGCGCGGACGGCCGTGCGCTCGTCATCATAGTTGTTGGGGGCCGTTTCTTCCGTAGGGGACGATGCCGGGCTAGACTTCTCAGGTTGTGCGCTGTAAAGCTCGGCGCGCATGACGGCGGCGCTTGCCGGCCGGCGCGTGGGCTGTAACGCCAACGCACGAGTTAAAACGTCGGCGATTCGCGGCGGAACTTCCGGGACAAGGTTATGTACCCAGATGAGTGGATCAGGCTCGCCGTTAATTACGGCCGTCGCCCGCTTCAGCGCATCCGCTGGCGGCCGCTTAGTTATGAGGTGGTACAGTGTCGCCGCCAGTGCGTAGAGATCGCTCTGCGGGCTTGTTCGCTCGCCCTGAATCTGTTCGAGTGCGGCGTAATTTTGGGAATAGCCCGCGACGCTCCGACTGTCCCCGCCCTTCGTCATCTCGCCGGCCGCGCCCTTGGCTAAGCCGAAATCCAGCAGGATGATCCCACCTTTGGAGGTGAGCTTTAGGTTCGCGGGTTTGATGTCACGGTGAACCACCGGTGGCACGTGACCGTGCAGATACTGGAGCGCGTCGAGCAGTTGCTCCGCCCAACGGAGCACCTCGGTGTACGCGAAGGGCTGGCTCCGAGCAGCAAGTACTTTACCGAGGTCATCGCCGCCGATGAACTCCATGACGATATACTGACCCGCCCCCTCATTGAAGTGATCCAACACTCTTGGTAAGACGGGGTGGAGGAGGTTGGCGAGCAGGCTGGCCTCGCGCGTGAAGGCGCGCCGCAACTCCTCCGACTGCATCCGCGTCTCTTTGAGCGCGACGCGCCGACTGAGGCGCTCGTCCAGCGCCTCATAGACCGTGCCCATACCGCCCCGGCCGAGGAGCCGCAGGATGCGGTAACGCGCCTGCAAGATGGTCTCAGGAGTCAGCACCGGACGGTTCATTCCTGCGTTAAATGCCTGCGGGCGAGCTTATAGTCGGGGGCGTCATGCCGGGGTCAGCGCCTGCCAAATATATCACGCCAGAAAGGATTCACTCTTTTCGGCGTGGGTCATCAGCAGAGAGCTAGAGGTTGAATTAACTGCGCCGCCGCGCCGTCTGTAGTAAGATGGCCGCGGCGAGCCGCTCCCCGCGCGCAGTCCTAAGACCCAAAACCGATGCGCCCGACAGAGAAACGCACGAACGCCCTGGCCCTGCTCTGCGCGTGGCTGCTCGCGTGCGCGCCGCTCGCCCGCGCGCAGACGACGCGCCCGCGCCGCGTCAACGTCAACGACGCCGACACGACGACACGAACGCCCGCGACTAACAACACGACGACCAACTCAACGACCAACACGAACAGCCCGACGACCGACACGCCCGGCCCCGCGCGCAACACCGCCGGCCCCGCGTCGGGCGGCGCAGCCGGCATCACGACCGCGCCGCTCGCGCTCGCGCGCCTGACGAGCGAGCCGACGATCCGCGTCGGGCTGGCGACGGGCGCGCGCGCCGTCAACATCTCGACGAGCGCCGCCGCGCTCAGCGTCTCGACGGGCGTGACGGACGACGCGCCGCCGCAGCCTTTGACGACCGCGCGCGTGCGCGTCGAGCCGCGCGTCTTCGGCCCGCTCCCGGCGTCGCCCGCCGACGAGTTGTTCCGCGTCGAGATTGCCGGACTCGAATCGGCGACGGCCGCCGCCGCCACCGCGCGCGAAGTGCGCGAGCTTGTCGGCGGCGAGCCTGACACCGCGCACGACGCCGTCACCAACACCTGGCGCGTCCGCGCCGCCGCGCCCGCCCCGCGCGAAGAGGCCGAAGAGTTGCGCGCCCGGCTCGAAGAGGCCGGCTACGCGGGCGTCTCCGTCGTCAGCGCGAACGCAGTCAGCAGCGCACCGAACGCCGCCGCGCGTGGCGCGACGAACAACACCGCGAACGGCACGACAAGTAATGCGACGAACAACCCGGCGAACAGCACAACACGCGGCCTCGGTCAGCGTGCGGGCGGCGTCGTGCCTGTGAGTGACAAGAGCGGCACGGCGAATAACGGCCACGGCGCTGTGCGGCTGGCGGCGAGCGTGTCTGCGCCGACGCGCGGGCTGGTGGTGCTGGCGGCGGGCGCGACACCCGTGCTCGACGCGCGCACGCCCGTCACCTTCGCCTCGGCCGACGAGCAGACCGCGCCCGTGCGTTTCAACGAACGGCCTTATCGCGGCCGCATAGAGGTCTTCACCAACACGCGCGGCGCGCTGACGGTCGTCAACGTCATCAGCCTCGAAGACTACGTGCGCGGCGTCGTGCCCAACGAGTTGTCGCCGGGCGGCTGGCCCGCCCTCGAAGCTCTGAAGGCGCAGGCGGTCGCGGCGCGCACTTACGCCGTCAGCCACCGCGGCCAGTTCGCCGCCGAGGGCTTCGACGTGTTGCCGACCACGCGCTCGCAGGTCTACGGCGGCGCGGCCACGGAGCACCCGCTGGCGACGCGCGCCGTCGCGGAGACGCGCGGCCTCGTCGCCACCTACCGCGGCGCGCCGATTGACGCGCTCTACACTTCGACGTGCGGCGGGCGCACCGAAGACGCCGAACAGATTTTCGGCGCGCACGTCCCTTACCTGCGCGGGCAGGAGTGCGGCGAGACGCCGGAGTTGGCGCACGCCGCTTTCGCGCAGTTCACTTTACAAACCGCGCGGACGCCGGCCGCCCTACAGAGCGCCGAGCACTTGCAGAGCGCGCGCGACGCGGCGCTGCTCGCAGTCCACGGCTTGCGCCTGTTGGTTCAACTAACGGACGACTGGCTCGCCGACGCCGTCTCACTCGCGGAAGCGCGCGCGCTCATCGCGCTCGTCGGCCAACTCGCACGTCGTCCGACTGTCAACAACTTAGCCGGCGACGTGACGCGCGCGCCCGCCTTCGCCAGCGCGCTCGCGCTCGCGCTCGACGGCGAGAGCCGCGCCGACGTGCTGCTCGACGCGGCCGACGTAAGCTACCTGCTCGCCTTCCGCGACGCCGAAGACATCCCCGCCGCCAACCGCGCCGACGTGGCCCTGCTCCTGCGCGACGGACACCTCTCGCTCTACCCCGACGCCACGCTGCGCCCGCGCCAAGCCTTGACGCGCGCACGCGCGCTCCACGCCGTCGCCCACGCGCTCGAAGCGCGCGGCCTCTTCCAACTGCAACGCACGACCGCGCGCCCGTCCGCCAACGGCACGCTCATCACGCGCCCCGCCAAGGGCGCGGAGCGCGCGCTCACGCTCGCCCCGGACGCCTACCTGTTCCGCGCCTTCGGCGAGACGCTCTACCCCGTGCGCGCCGTCCAACTCGTCGGCGGCGAGCCGGTCGCGCTGCACGCGGACACCAGCGGCGCGGTGGACTACCTTGAGGTGCGCCCCGCGCCCAACGGCGCGGCCTCCGACCGCTTCTCGCCCTTCGCCAACTGGACGACGACGCTCAGCGCCGCGGAGGTCGCGCGCCGGCTCGCGCGCAGCGCGGGCAGCGTCGGCGCGCTCACAGACCTGCGCGTCGCCGCCCGCGGCTCGTCGCGCCGCGTGACCGATCTGGAAGTGGTCGGCACGAGCGCCACGGCGCACGTGCGCGGCGGCCGCATACGCTCTGCGTTGGGCCTACGTGAGCAACTCTTCGTCGTCGAGCGCCGCACGGACGACGCCGGCCGCGCCGTCGCCTTCACCTTCACCGGCCGCGGCTGGGGTCACGGCGTCGGTCTCTGCCAGGTCGGAGCCTACGGCCTCGCCCGCGCCGGCTGGACGTACGACAAGATTCTCAAGCACTACTACGCCGGCATCGAGCTGACGAAGATGTATTGAGGGCAGTAGGCAGTAGTCAGAAGCCAGTAGGCAGTAGAAAAAATCTGCTGGCCATGCAAGGCTCCTGATCAGAAGCCACGATGCTCCGCCAAACCTACTGACTACTGGCTTCCGACTTCTGCCTACTGCCCTTTAATTGCTGCCATGAGCGAGTCAGACGCCGTTACGCTTTTCGTCGTGCCCGGCTGCCCGCTGTGCGCGGCGGCGCGGGCATGGCTGGCGCGCAACCGGATCAACTACAGCGAGCGCGACGTGGCGAACGACTTCGGCGCGCTGCGCGCGATGTACCGGCTGACCAGACAGAACCTCGTGCCCGTCGTCGCCCGCGGCACACGCGCGCTCGTCCGCCCGACGGACGCGGAGTTAACGCGCTTCCTGCTCTGACGCGCGGCTGTGCTAGGATGCGGCCCGTCTGAGGTGAACCGAGCTATGAGCGAAACGATCTTAGAAGAGCGGCGCGCGATCACCAGCGCCGGCTTTGTTATCCACTGGCCGCCGCCCCTCACGATGACGGACGAACAGTTCTTCCTGCTCGCCCGGCACAACCGCGACCTGCGCCTGGAGCGCACCGCGGAAGGAGACCTGATCGTTATGCCGCCGACGGGAGGAGCAACCGGCAACCGCAACATGGAGATCAACCGGCAGTTCGGCAACTGGGCAAGAACTGACGGCACAGGCGCTGCTTTCGATTCCTCCACTGGCTTCAAGCTCCCGAACGGGGCCGAGCGTTCGCCCGACGCGGCGTGGGTGCGGCACGAGCGCCTGGCCGCATTGACGCGTGAGCAGAAGGAAAAGTTTATCCCGCTCTGTCCCGACTTCGCGCTCGAACTGCGTTCGCCGTCGGACGACTTGGCGGACGTGCAGGCGAAGCTTGAGGAGTACATCGCCAACGGCGCGCAGTTGGGTTGGCTCGTCGATCCGCAGGAGCGCCGCGTCCACGTCTACCGGCCCGGCGCGCCGCCGGAAATCTTGGAGCACGTCGAGAGCGTCGCGGGCGCGCCCGTGCTGCCCGGCTTCACGCTCGACCTGAAGGAAATCTGGGAGCCGAATGTGTAACGAGGAAAACTTGGCGTCGCACATTTTAGGGAAAAGCCGAGGGTCGCACTGATGCGCCCGCCGCCCCGAACGCAACCGCCGCCCGCCGCGCAACGCTGATGCGTCTCTCCCGCGCCCAACTGGCCGGCGCGCTCGCCGTGCTGGCCGTCATCTGGCTCATAACGCTCTTGCGCCTCGCCCTCGCGCGCACGTGAACGAACCGACAAGCAACAGCCGCCCCGTCGTCGCCGTCATGGGGCCGACCGCGTCGGGCAAGAGCGCGCTCGGCCTCGCGCTGGCCTTGCGCTTCGGCGGCGAGATCGTCAACTGCGACTCGGTGCAGGTCTATCGCGAGATCGAAATCGCGACGGCCAAAGTCCCCTTCGCCGAGCGGCAGGGCGTGCCACACCACCTGCTCGATTTCGTCCCGCCGCAGATCAACTACACCGCGGCCGCCTGGGCCGACGCGGCGCGCGCCGTCGTCACGGAGATCGAGGCGCGCGCTCACATGGCGCTGCTCGTCGGCGGCACGGGCTTCTACCTGCGCGCGCTGCGCCAGCCCTTCTTTCCGAGTCCGCCGACGGACGAACGCCTGCGCACGCGCCTGACCGCCTTGCGCGCGCGGCGCGGGGCCGAGCACCTGCACAGGCTGTTGCGGCGGCTCGACGCGGCGTCGGCCGCGCGCCTGCACGCGCGCGACTGGCCGCGCGTGCAGCGCGCGCTCGAAGTGCGTTTGCAGACGGGCGTGCCGCTGTCGGCGCGCCTCGACGAGCGCCCCGCGCCGCCCGCGTTCGCCGCGCGCCTGCGCGTCTTCGCGCTCGCGCCGCCGCGCGCCGAACTCTACCGCCGCATAGACGCGCGCACAGAGGCGCACTTCCGCGCCGGCCTCGTCGAAGAGGTGCGCCGCCTGCTCGCCGCGGGCGTGCCCGCCGCGTCCAACGCGCTCGGCGCGCACGGCTACCGCCGCGTGGTCGAACACCTGCACGGCGCGCGGACACTCCAGAGCGCCGTCGAACAGACGAAGCTCGACGTGCGCCACTACGCCAAGCGGCAGTTGACCTGGTTCCGCCGCGAACCCGGCGTCGAATGGATCGAAGGCTTCGGCGACGACCCCGCGGTGCAAGCCCGCGTCGCGGCGAAGATGAGTGAGCAGAAGCCAACAGTCAGAAGTCAGGAGCCAGAAGCCAGAAGCCGGAATGAATAGCCGGCCTTTCTTCATCCTGCTACCGCCTTCATGCTCCCTGCCTTCGGTTGCCGGTTTCTTACTTCTGGCTTCTGGCTCCCGGCTTCTGTCTTCTTCGCTGCCTACTACCTACTGCCTACTCCTTTATTCCTTCCCCTTTTCGCGCGCCTGTTGTAATCTGACGCCAACGCGAAGCGGCCGCGAACAGCAAATCAGGGCGGTGATGTGGTGGATTCGAGACCTGCTCCCCAAAACATCCAAGACGCGTTTCTCAACACCGTGCGGCGCGAGCGCGACACCGTGACGATCTACCTGATGAACGGCGCGAAGCTGACCGGCCGCATCAAGAGCTTCGACAAGTTCTCCGTCCTGCTGGAATCGGGCGCGCAGGAGCAGTTGATCTTCAAACACGCCATCTCCACCATCCAGCACGCGCGCCGTTCCAGCGGCGAGCTACAGCGCACCGCGCAGACGGGCGAGGCCGGCGGCACAGGCCCGACGCCCGACGGCCCGCCGCAAGCCTGACCACGCGCGCGCCGCCCGCGCGCCAGGAGCCTTTCCTTTGACCGCCGCATTCATCACCTTCGAGGGTATAGACGGGAGCGGGAAGTCCACGCAGTTGCGTATGCTGGCGAGCGAGTTGCGCCTGCGCGGCTTGGACGTGGTGGTGACGCGCGAGCCGGGCGGCACGCCCCTCGGCGTGCGCCTGCGCGGCGCGCTGCTCGACGCCGACGAGCAGGTCGATCCGCTCGCCGAACTGCTCGTCTTCGCCGCCGACCGCGCGCAGCACGTACGTCAACTCGTGCGCCCCGCGCTCGCCACCGGGCACGTCGTCCTCTCGGATCGCTACGCCGACGCCACCGTCGCCTACCAGGGCGCGGGGCGCGGCTTCCCCGCCCCGCTCGTCGAAGAGGTGATCGCGCTCGCTACCGGCGGCCTGATGCCCGACCTGACGCTCATCTTCGACCTGCCCGTCGCCGAGAGCCGCGCGCGCCACCGGCGGCGCTCGGACGACGGCGACCCGGCCGACCGCCTCGACGCCGAGTCCGACGACTTCCACGCGCGCGTCCGCGAAGCCTACCTGCAACTCGCCGCCGCCGACCCCGAACGCATCCGCGTCGTGGACGCCACCCGCTCCGTCGAAGAAATCCACGCCCAGGTCTCCGAACTCGTCCACCCGCTCATCGAGCAGAAGGCGCGGGCTTAGGTTCAAAAGTCCGAGGTCTAAAGTCCAAAGTCCGAGGTCGAAGGCTCAAGGTGCGGAGAAGGTCTGCGCGCGAGTTTACCGCCGCTTCACTTTCGCCGCCGGTTGTTCGACTATAGGGTTGAACCTTGAGTCGCAAACCTTGGACGTTGGACTTTAGACCTCGGACTTTGGACTCTGTACGTTGAACCTTGAACTTTAAACTTTGAACTATCCTGCCCCATGTTCGACCGACTGATCGGAAACGGCCGCGCGCGCGATGTGCTGCGGCGGATGCTCGAGCAGCGGCGCGTGCCCGGCGCGCTCATCTTCGCGGGCGAGGAGGGCACGGGCAAACGCCTGTTCGCGCTCGAACTCGCCAAGGCCTTGAACTGCCGGACGCCCCGCGGCGTCGAGGCCTGCGACGCGTGCTCGGCCTGCGTCCGCATCGCGCGCTTCGCCGCCGCGCCGCCCGCAGGCACAGAGTCGGACGGGCACATCATTTGGAGCGAGCATCAGGATGTCGGACTGGTGCGCCCCGTCAAGCGTTTCATTAAGGTTGATCAGGCGCGCGCGGTCGAGCGCGAGATGAACTTCCGCCCGTACGAGGGTGCGGCGCGCGTGCTCCTGATCGAAGAGGCCGACAAGCTGAACGACGAGTCCGGCAACGCGCTGTTGAAGACGCTCGAAGAGATGCCGCCGACAGGGCATCTCGTGCTGCTGACGGCGCGGCCCGCGTCGTTGCTGCCGACGATCCGCTCGCGCTGCCAGGTCGTGCGCTTCGCGCCGCTCGCCGCCGCAGAGATCGAAGAGTATCTGGTGAAACACAAGCGGCGCGCGGGCGCTGAGGCGCGGCTCGCGGCGCAGCTCGCGCAGGGCCGCCTGGGGCGCGCGCTCGCGCTCAACCTCGACGACTACCGCCGCCAGCGCGACGCCATGCTCGCCGTCCTCGAAGCCCTCGCCCTGCGCCCCGACCGCGTGCAACTGCTCCGCGCCGCCGAAGAACTGAGCGACGCCAAGCGCAAAGACGACTACGAGCCGAGCCTCGACGCGCTCGAACTGCTGATCCACGACGCCTGGCGGCTCGCCCTCGACCCGCGCGCGCCCATCGTCAACGAAGACACCCGCGACCGCCTGACCAAACTGAGCGCGGGCGTCACCAACCGCCGCTTCGCCGCCTGGCTCGCCCGCATCGAAGAGCTACGCACCCAACTCGCCGTCAACGTCAACCGCCGCATCGCCACCGACGCGCTCTTCCTCTCAATGGCCGAGGGGGCATGAAGAACAGGAGTCAGGAGTCAGAAGCCGGAAGCCGGAAGAAGGAAGAGGAAGTTCAAGGTTCAACGTTCGACGTTCAAGGTTGGCCGTGTGCCGAACCTTGAACCTTGAACCTTGAACCTTGAACTTCTTCCTTCTTCCGGCTTCCGGCTTCTGACTCCTGACTCCTATTTAATCGTCACTAGTTCCGGTTGAATCTCCGGCTGCGCGGCCGCGCCTTCGGCGAGCAATTTCTCCGTCTCGGCGACGAAGGCCTCGACGATGTCCGCGCCTGAGACTTTGCGCATCGGGCGGCCGTTCTTGAAGATCATGCCGACGCCTTTGCCGAAGGTGACGCCGAGTTGGCTGTCGTGCGCCTCGCCGGGGCCGTTGACCTCGCAGCCCATGATGGAGAGGTGCAGCGGCTCTTCGATGTGCGCGAGGCGGCGCTCGATCTCGGTCACGATCTCGACGAAGTTCGGCACGTCCAAGCGGCCGCAGGTCGGGCAGGCCACGACCGTCACGCCGCGCTTGCGCAGGTCGAGCGAGCGCAGGATTTCCCACGCGACGCGCACCTCTTCCTGCGGCTCGGCGGCGAGCGAGACGCGGATCGTGTCGCCGACGCCTTCGTGCAGGAGGATGCCGAGACCGACGGAAGATTTGATCGTGCCGCCGAAGGCCGTGCCCGCTTCGGTCACGCCGAGGTGCAACGGGTAGTCAACCTGCGCGGCGAGCAGGCGGTAGGCGGCGACCGTGCGATGCACGTCCGAGGCCTTGAGCGAGACGATGATGTCGGTGAAGTTTAAGTCTTCGAGGATGCGTATGTGGCGCAGCGCGGACTCGACCATCGCTTCGGGCGTGGCCGTGCCGTACCGCTTGAGCAGGTCTTTCTCTAACGAGCCGCCGTTGACGCCGATGCGGATCGGCACGCCGCGCTCCTGCGTGGCGCGCACCACCTCGCGCACGCGCTCGATGGAGCCGATGTTGCCGGGGTTCAGCCTGAGCTTGTCCACGCCCGCGGCGAGCGCCTTCAGGGCGAGCTTGTAATGGAAGTGTATGTCGGCGACGAGCGGCACTTCGGGCACGCGGCGGCGGATTTCCGGCAGCGCGTCGGCCGCGTCGTCGTTCGGCACGGCCAGGCGGACGACCTCGCAGCCCGCGCGCACCATCTCGTTGATCTGCGCGACCGTGCCGGCCACGTCCGCCGTGTCCGTCTTCGTCATGGACTGCACGACCACCGGCGCGCCGCCGCCGATCTGCACGTCACGGACTTTGACCGCTCTCGTCTGTCGTCTCATAAAAGTTCAAAGTTCAAGGTTCAAAGTTCAAGGTTCAAAGTTCAAGATCAACCGACCTTGAACTTTGAACCTTGAACTTTGCACATACGGGCTACTTGCCCGGCTCGGTCGCGGCCGGCTGGTTGTTGTTCGCGCCGCGCCAGCGCCCGACCGTCTTGATGGCGTCGTTCGTGATGACGAAGCCCATCAGCAGGAAGAGGAAGATGAAGCCGACGTACTGGATGCGCTCGCGCAGGCGCAGCGACATGCGGCGGCCCGTCAGGCTCAAGACCTTCTCGACGCCGAGCAGGAAGATCGCGCCGCCGTCCAAGACGGGGATCGGCAGCAGGTTGACGACGCCGAGGTTCAGACTCAGGAAGCCCAACATGCTGAACAGCCCCGCCCAGCCGAAGCGCGTGATCGCGTTCGACGACTGGCGCGCGATCTCAATCGGCCCGGCGAACGACGCGCGCGCCGAACGCTCCCCGCGGAAAATCTGCGCGAACGCCTCGCCCGTCATGCGCAGCACATCGAGGTTGCGGCGCACGGCGAACGCGGCCGCGCCGACGACGCCGACGCGCGCCTGCGGCAACTCGACCGCCGTCGTCACGCCCAGCTTGTCGCCCGGTAGACGCTCCGTGCCCGTCACCAACTCCGACGGCTGCCCGTTGCGCTCGATCTTGATGCGCAAGGCCTCGGCCTTGTGCGCGCGGATGACGTTGCGCACGTCCGTCTCGTCGCCGACCGACTCGCCGTTGATCGTCAGGATGCGGTCGCCGTCCTGCAAGCCCGCTTTGGCGGCGGGCGAGTCCTTGAGCACGTCGTCCACGACGACCGGCAGCGCGCCGTAGTCGGGGCGGAAGTCGAGCGTGCCGATGGCCTCGCCCTCGTCCACGATTTTGACGGGCGTGATCGTCAGGCCGACGCGCTGGCCGCCGCGCTCGACTACCGCGGGCAGCGCGCGCTCCGGCGACAGGCTCGCGTCGTCCTTGATGCGCTGCCACGAAGGCTCTTCGACGCCGTTGAACTCGACGATGCGGTCGCCGGGGCGCAAGCCTGCTTTCTCACTCGGGCCGCCCTCGAAGACGCGCGCCACGACGGGCGCGGGCGAGACCGGCACGCCGTTCATCAGCGCGCCGCCGAAGACGACGGCGAGCGCCGTCAAAATATTCATCACCGGCCCCGCGACCATGACGAGGAACTTCTGCCAGCGCGGGCGCAGGTCGAAGCGTTCCCCGGCGGGAATGTTCGACGCGCCGTCGCCCTCGATGGCGGCGTTCGACTCGTCGCCGCCGAGCTTGACGTAGCCGCCGAGCGGGATCAGGCTCAAGCGGTAGTCGGTCGTGCCCCAGCGGACGCCGAACAGGCGCGGGCCGAAGCCGGCCGAGAAAGTCTCGACGCGGATGCCGAGCAGCTTGGCGACGATGAAGTGGCCGAACTCGTGCAGGATGACGGCCGGGCCGAGGACGACGATAAGGGCGATGATATAGAAAGTCAGACTAGACATGCTCCGATCTCTCAAAACAGCAGCCAAACAGGGGCTTAACGGTTAGAGGTGCGACCCCACCCCGTCGTTGCACGAGTTTACGGGAATCGGGCGGGAAAGTCTAAGACTCTGTATGAACTTTGCGTTCCTTCGCGGCCCTCTTAGCGTCCTTTGCGGTTAAATGCCCGGCCGCACCAATTCGGCCGCGCTGAGGCGCGCGATCTCGGCCGTCGCTTGCGCGCGCGCGGCGGCGTCCGTCGCCAGGACAGACTCCAAATCCGTGACCGCGCCGCCCGCGTGTTGGTCGAGGACGCGCTCGATGACGCGTGGGATGTCGGTCAGGCGTATGCGCTCGTCGAGGAAGGCGGCGACGGCCGCTTCGTTCGCGGCGTTGAGCGCGGCCGGGTACGTGCCGCCCGCGCGCAGGGCGCGGTAGGCGAGCGCGACGCAGGGGAAACGCTCCACGTCGGGCGCTTCAAAGTGGAGCGCGGCGAGGCGCGTCAGATCGAGTGGCGGCAGTTCGCAGGGCCGCCGCGCCGGGTAGGTCAGCGCGTACTGGATGGCGTGGCGCATGTCGGTCACCCCCATCTGCGCGATGACTGAGCCGTCCACCAACTCGATCATCGAGTGGACGACTGATTCCGGGTGGACGACGATGCCGATGCGGTCGGCGTCGAAGCCGAAGAGCCAGTGCGCCTCGATGACTTCCAGCCCCTTGTTCATCAAAGTGGCCGAGTCAATCGTGATCTTCGCGCCCATCTCCCAGGTCGGGTGGCGCATGGCCTCGGCCACCGTCGCGCGCTCCATCTCGGCGCGCGTGCGCGTGCGGAACGGCCCGCCCGACGCCGTCAGGACTAGCCGCCGCACCTCCGCGCGCTGCTCGCCGCGCAGGCATTGGTGCAGCGCGTTGTGCTCGGAGTCCACGGGCAACAGTTCCGCGCCCGCGCGCGCGGCGGCGCGCGTCATCAACTCGCCCGCGATAACCAGCGTCTCCTTGTTCGCCAGCGCGACGCGCTTGCCCGCTTCGAGCGCGCGCAAGGTCGGCACGAACCCGACCGCGCCCACCGTCGCGCTCACCACGACCGGCGCGTGCGCGTGCGTGGCGACTTCGACGAGACCCGCGCCCCCGACCGCGACGCGCGGCGCGGCGACGCCCGCGCGCCGCAACTCCGTGCGCAGGGCCTCGGCCGCTTCTTCCGTTTCGACGGCGACGAGTTCGGGGCGGTGGCGTTCGATCTGCGCAGCGAGCGTCTGCGCGTTGCGCCCGGCGGCGAGCGCGACGACGCGGAAGGGCGCGCCCAGCGCCTCGACGACGCGCAACGTGTTGCGGCCGATGGAGCCGGTCGAGCCTAAGATGGCAACGCCTCGTTCAGTCATGCGCAGTCCGCAGCGCCTCTGTCAGTCATCGCGCGCCCGCCGGCTCACTTCCCTTCGGTGTACTTGTCGAGCAGCGCCGTCACCTCTTCGCGCTTGATGTCGCCCGCCAGCCGCTCGCGCTCCTGCCCGCCCTCGTACATGACGAGCGTCGGCACTTCGGTCACGCCGAGGCGTTGCAAGACCGCCGGCTGCTCGCTCGCGTCGTAGCTGATGAGCGTCACGTTCTGCGTGTACTTGCCGCCGAGTTGTTCGAGGAACGCTTCGAGGGCCACGCTGTTGAGGCTCGACGGCGAGCCGACGAAGACGAGTACAGGCCCTTCGGCTTCGAGCACGTTCCCGCGGAAGCCCTGCTCGTCGAAGCCCGCGACGGGCGCGCCCGTGGCGGGCGACTCCTCGCGCGCGGCCGTCTGCGGCTCGTCGTGCGCGGCCGCCTCCGCGTACGGGTCGAAGAGGCTGACGGTGCGCCCGTCCGTCGTCTCGTAGGTCGCGCCGGTGACGCGCCAGTCGCGCCCGTTGCGGTAGGCGAGGCGCACGGCGGCGGGCGCGCTGCGGCGCGCGCCGATCACCTTCAGGCGCAACTCGGCGTCGCCGTCCGTGTTCTGCACGTTGACGTTGCCGGTGACTAGCCAGCCGAAGTCGCGCACGTCGCCCACGTCCGCGCGGAGCTTTTCGTTCGTGCGCAGGTAGGCGCGCGCCGTCTGCGCGGCCTCGCTGTGGCCGAGCGTGTAGAAGGCCGTGCCGAGGATGACGAAGACGAACAGCAGCCCCACGACGAGCAGCGTCGCGCAGCCCGCGCCGATGATGGTCAAGAGCTTTCGGTTGGTCATCGTCCGCTTTGGCGAGACGCGCGGCGGCAAGGTCTCAGGGCTGGCCCGTTGCGCCGAAGTAAAAGACGGCGAAATAGTAGATGAGCGGCGCGTTGAAGAGCAAGCTGTCGAGCCGGTCGAGCAAGCCCCCGTGACCGGGCAGAACCTTCGCCGCGTCCTTCGCGCCCGCGCCGCGCTTCAAAGCGCTCTCGGTCAGGTCGCCCAAGACGCCGAGCACGTTCATCAACGCCGCCAGCGGCAGCGCCGCCGCGAGGCTCAGCTCGCGGAAGAACAGGAAGTGCGCCGCCGCCGCCGCCGCGAGGCTCGCCGCCATGCCGCCCGCCGCGCCCTCCCAGGTCTTGCCCGGACTCACCGTCGGCGCGAGCTTGTGCCGCCCCAGCGCGCGCCCCGTGTAGTAGGCCGCGATGTCCGATCCCATCAGCACGAGGAAGAAGAACGAGAGCAGGCGCGCGGCGAGCGGCGGCGCGAAGCCCGCGCGCACCGCGACGATGTGCCCGCCGAGCAGCGCGACGTAGAGCACGCCCAGCACGGTCGCGCCCGTCGAGGCGAGCATCTTGTCGAACGGCGCGCCGCGCACGACGCCCGCCGCCAGCGCGATGATCGTGAACAGCACGAGCGCGCACACGAGCGCCAACGGCTCGCGCGCCGGCAGGTTGAAGTAGAAGCCGACCAGCAGCGCCGCCGCGCAGACCAGGCCGAACGTCTGCTCCGGCTTCAACTCGCGCCGCCGCGCCAGCAAGTAGAACTCGTACATACCCGCCAGTATGGCCGCCGCCGCCAGCGCGACGAACAGCAGTTCCAGCCACGGCACGAGGATCGAAGCGATGATCACAGGTAGCGCGACAACCGCCGTCAGCACGCGGGCCTTTTGTTCGGATGACATAAGAGCAGTCGTCAGCAGTCAGTGGTCAGTAGTCAGTATAAGTTCAAGGTTCAACGTTCAACGTTCAAGGTTAGTAGCATGTCGGGCCTTGAACCTTAAACCTTGAACGTTGAACGTTGAACCTTGAACTGCCTTCCTACTGACCACTGACCACCGACCACTGACCACTGCTTTTGAGTTGCAGGCCGCCGAAGCGGCGGTCGCGGCGCTGGTATTCGACGACGGCTTCGAGCAGGTGCGCGCGGCGGAAGTCGGGCCAGAGCGTGTCGGTCACGTAGATTTCGCTGTAGGCGGCCTGCCAGAGCAGGAAGTTCGAGATGCGCATCTCGCCGCTCGTGCGCACGAGCAGGTCGAGTTCGGGCAGACCCGTCGTGTACAGTTCACGATCTATGTCCGCCTCGGTCAGCTCGTCGGCCGTGCGCCCTTCGGCGAGCAGGCGGCGGACGGCGGCGCGGCACGCGTCCACGATCTCCGCGCGCCCGCCGTAGTTGAGCGCGACGTTCAAGACCATGCCGGCGTTCGCGGCCGTGCGCTCGACGGCGTGCGCGATCTCGCGCCGCACGCTCTGCTCTAAGGCGTGCGTGCGCCCGATGGTCTGGAAGCGTATGCCCTGGCGGTGGATCGATTCCAACTCTTGCCGCAGGTAGCGCTTGAGCATACGCATGAGCGCGTCCACTTCGAGGCGCGGGCGCTTCCAGTTCTCGGTCGAGAAGGCGTAGAGCGTGAGCGCGCCGAGGCCCAGCCGCGCGCCCGTGTCCACGGCGGCGCGCACGGCTTCGACGCCCGCGCGGTGGCCGGCGATGCGCGGCTGCCCGCGCTGCGCGGCCCAGCGCCCGTTGCCGTCCATGATGATGCCGACGTGGCGCGGCAGCCGCTCCCACGCGACGCGCTGAAGCAGCGCCTCGTCGCGCGTCCCCGGCTCCACCACCTCCGCGAAATCCGCGAGCATTTTTGCCCCTTCGACCCAGCTTACCCCGCGCAGCATCTTAAACGCCGCCCGCCCCACACGCAACACGCATCAACTCTACGCCGGGAGCGCGGGCACCCCTGCCCGCCAAGCGTGCTTTAGCACGCTAACGAAGAAACATCGGCTTTCAACCTTGAGCGCCGCCGCGCCGTTGGTTCGCGCTCGCGCGCTCATGGCGGGCAGGGATGCCCGCGCTCCCGGCAGTGCGCCGCACGTCTAGTACAGCACCTCGACCAGCGTCAGGCCTTTGGCGGGCGCGGTCGTGCCGGCTGCGGTGCGCGCGCCGCTCTCGATGGCGGCGCGGACGGAGGCCGCGTCGCGCGCGCCGCGCCCGGCTTCGAGCAGCGTGCCGACGAGCGCGCGCACCATGTAGCGCAGGAAGCCGTCGGCGCTGACGGTGAACTCGACGACGCGCCCGCGCCCCGTCGCGCTCCACGCTTCCGCCACCTCGAAGCGCGTCACGGTGCGGACGCGCGTCTGCACGTCCGTCTGCGCCGCCGAAAAGGCCGTCCAGTCGCGCGTGCCGACGCAGACGGCGGCGCACGCGCGCATCCTTGCCAGATTGAGCGGGCGCGCTTCGTGCAGGCTGTAGCGCGCGAGGAAGGGCGACTGGAAGGGCGCGTTGAAGATGCGGTAGCGGTAGGTCTTGCCGCGGGCCGAGAAGCGCGCGTGAAAATCCGCGGGCGCGAACTCGCACGCCGTCACGCGCGCGTCCGGCGCGAGGTTGCCGTTCACCGCGGCGCGCAGACGCTCCGGCGCGAACTCGCGTCGCAACTCGACGCTCGCCACCTGCGCCTCCGCGTGCACGCCCGCATCCGTCCGCCCCGCCCCGTGCACCACCACCGCCCGCCCGTCCAGCAGCGACAGCACCCGCGTCAGCTCGCCCTGCACCGTCCGCTCCGCCCGCTGCACCTGCCACCCCGCGAACTCCGTCCCGTCATACTGAAGCGTCAGCTTGTAGTTCATGAGGGATGAGGGATGAGGGATGAACAGGGACAGAAGCCGGGAGCCAGAAGTCAGGAGTCAGAATGAGGACGAGCGCCCGCGCCCCTTCTTCTTCTGGCTCCTGGCTCCTGCCTTCTTCATCCCTCATCCCTCAGCCCTCAGCCCTGCCTTTCTGCTTCCTGGTTTGACGGCGGGCAGCCCTTGGGCGCAGAGCGGGCAGGCGGCGGGGGCGTGGACGGGCACGTCGAGCGTGGCGAGCGCGACGCGCGGCACGCCCACGTCGGCGCGCCCGCCGGAGCGATCTATGATCGAGGCCGCGCCGAGCACGCGCGCGCCCGCGGCCCGCAGCGCGTCGGCCGTCTCGCGCGTCGAGCCGCCCGTCGTGATCACGTCTTCGACGACGAGCACAGACTCGCCCGGCCGCACCGTGAACCCGCGGCGCAAAGTCATGCGCCCGTCCTCGCGCTCCGTCCAGAGCGAGCGCGCGCCGAGCGCGCGCGCCACCTCGTAGCCGATGACGATGCCGCCGATGGCCGGCGCGGCCACGGTCTCGACGCCCTCGGCGCGAAAACGTTCAGCCAGCGCGCGCCCGAAGGCTTCCGCCTCCGGCGGGTGTTGCAGCACGAGCGCGCATTGCAGGTAGCGGTCGCTGTGCAGCCCGCTCGTCAACACGAAATGGCCTTCGAGCAGCGCGCCCGTCCGCCGAAACCGTTCGAGCACTTCCGTTGGTTGCATAAGAGTGGTCGGTGGTCGGTGGTCGGTGGCCAGTTAAGAAGTTCAACGTTGAAGGTTCAAGGTTCAAGGTTCGACGTGCGGCTGACCTTGAACTTTGAACGTTGAACTTTGAACCTTGAACTGTCTTCCCACTGACCACCGACTAATCGTGCTAGAATGGCGCGCGATGGCTGCGCCGCGCAACCTCGTCCCCGACTCGACGCTCGCCCAAGACGCGGTCGATCTGCTGCGCCTACGCGGCGGGCGCGCGCCCGCCGAACAACTCGCCGAAGAGGTGCTCGAACTATCCGGTCTCGACGCGGCCACGGCCGCCTTGCTCGTCGCCGAGTTGATCAAAGATGACTGGCGGATGCGCCTGGCCGACGGCGGCGCGGTCGAGTTGACGTGCGCCGACGACGAGGCGTGCGCGCTCGCCGAGACCGAGTTCGTCGTCGTGGACGTGGAGACGACCGACGCGCGCACGCCGCCCGGCCGCGTCGTGGAGATCGGCGCGTACCGCGTCCACAGCGGGTGCGTGCGCGCGGAGTTCCAGACGCTCGTCAACCCCGAAACGCCGATCCCTTCGTTCATCGTCGGCCTGACCGGCATCAACGACGAGATGGTCAGGCGCGCGCCGCGCTTCGCCGAGATCGCGCCCGCGTGGCTGGAGTTCGTCGGCACGTCGGTCATCGTCGCGCACAACGCCGCCTTCGACGTGCGCTTCCTGAATTACGAACTGGGGCAGGTCTACCCGAACCGGCGCATGGGCAACGCGCACCTGTGTACGGTCAAGCTGGCGCGGGGCCTGCTGCCCGACCTGGCGAACCACCGCCTGCACACCATCGCCGAACACTTCGCCGTGCCCATCCCGCGCCGCCACCGCGCGCCCGACGACGCCCACGCCACCGCCCAAATCCTCGTCCGCCTCCTCGCCCAACTCGACCGCGCCGGAGTGCGCGACCTCGCCGCCGCCCGCAGGTACAGGGCAGAGGTCAGAGGTCAGAGGTCGGAGGTCAGTTAAGAGTTCAAAGTTCAAGGTTCAAAGTCCAAGGTCGGCCGGCGTTGAACCTTGAACTTTGAACCTTGAACGTCGGGCATTGGACTTTGGACATTGGACATTAGACCTTGGACTCCGACTGACCTCTGACCTCTGCCCTCTGCCCTCTGCCCTTCAGCATGGCGCGCGCGGCGAAGCCGGCGACGAGGAGGACGGCGAGACCGAGGCCGACGTAAGGGTAGTATTGCGCGAGCAGTTCCTTGGCGTGCGCGCCGTAGCGCGCCGCGAGGTAGCCTTCGAGCAGGAAGCGGAAGGCCCGGCCCGCGGCGATGGCGACGGCGAAGCGCACGACGTTCATGCGGAAGACGCCGCTTGAGATGACGAACAGCTTGAACGGGAACGGCGGCGGCAGCAGCGAGGCGACGAGCACGGCCAGCACGTCGTAGCGTTCGAGCAGGTCGCGGACGCGCGCCTGCTTGCGTTCGGAGAAGCGCGCGAGCGCGCGCCGGCCCGCGCGGCGCGAGACGTAGTAGAGGATGATGCAGCCGACCGTCGAGCCGAGCGTCGCGCCCGCCGCGTAGAGCGGGAAGTAGCTCGGACGCGCGGTGGAGAGCAGCAGCATGACGGCGTCCACGCCGCCCGGCAGCGGCACGGCCACAGAGTCGAGCAGCGCGATGGTGAACAGCCCCGCCGCGCCGAACGTGACGAGGTACTGCGCGAGTTGCGCCAGCGCGCCGCCCACTTTGTGCCAGAGTTTCAACGGTGCATCGTTCCTTTCGAGACGCTTTCAGTCGCCCTCTTTCGCCAACCCGCCGCCCGCGGGCGCGGCGTCCTGCGGCGGCGCGGGCGTGGCGACGCGCGCCCGGAAGCGGTTGATCAGCCAGTAGACGCCGAGACCGACCAGACAGGCGGCGGCGACCGCGCCGAGGATCGTCAAGCCGTACTCGCGCAGGAAGCGCAGGACGAGCCGGCCGTAGAAGACCGCGAGCACGCCTTCGACGAAGTAGCGCAGGCTGCGCGCGATCATGATCGTGAGCATGAAGCGCCAGCGCGGGTATTCGAGCGCGCCCGCCGTGGCTACGAAAATCTTGAACGGCATCGGCGGCGGCAAGAGCGCCGGCACGGCCAACGTCAGGAAGCCGAAGCGCGCGTAGGCGCGTTCGACGCGCTCGATGTGCTCGGCGCGAAACCTGCGCCGCAAGACGGCCTGCCCGCCGCGCCGCATGATCGTGTAGAGCACTATGCAGCCGACGACCGAGCCGGCGGCGGCGAACAGCGGGAAGTAGAACGCGGACTTGTGATCGTGGATGCAGCGCGCGACCACGATGTAGTCGTTGATCTCCGGCAGCGAGAGCAGGCTGGAGTCGAGCGCGCCGACGACGACCATCATCGGCGCGGCCACGTAGATCGGCGCGGTGGCGATGACGTGCCCGGCCCAACGGCCCCACGCACGCAGCCAGTGCCACGCGCCGTGCAGCCACCCGCCCCCCTCGATCATTAGCGCAAGCATAGCTTCGCAGGCATTCTAGCCTGTCGCGCCGCGCTCGTCACGCCTGCCCTTTGCGTTCCTTCGCGGCCCTCTTCGCGGCCTTTGCGGTTAAGTCTTAAAGCTCCAACCGCAAAGGCCGCTAAGAGGGCCGCAAAGGTCGCGAAGGTGATTACTTGACTGGCTCGAAGATGCTGGGCGAGTCGTAGGTGACGCCGAAGGTGACGCCGGAGCGCGGGCTGAACTTGGTCAGCCCGGCCGCGCCCGCGAAGTCGAACTTGAGACCGCCCGCCTTGACCCGCAGGCCCAAGCGCGCGAGCGAGAGCGGCTCCGTGCCGAGCGGCGCGCGCCCGTTGCGCGTGTTGGCGCGCCCGTTGACCTCGCCGGCCAACTCGACCCGGTCGTTCAGGCGGTAGAGGCCGCCGACGCCGTAGAGCAGCATGTCGTTCTGCGTGAACTCGTTCTTCGGCGCGGTGAAGATGCCGATGCCGAGGTTGCCGAACAGGTTCAAGCGATCCTCGTGCCCGAACTTCTTGCCGACGAGGATCAGCCCGAAGGCGTTCGTCTGGTTGACGCCGACGCCGCGCGTCTCGTTCGAGTTGGGCAGCTCGACGCCGAACTTGAAGCCGAGCGACGGCGCGCGCCGCGTCTCTCGGCGCAGCTTGATCTTGGTGGCGAGGCGGAAGTCGCCCGCGTCGTTGGTCGTGTTCGCGCCGGGCGCGATGCTGAGCGGCACGGCCGACGCCGGCCCGCGCCGGTTGATGCTCAGGAAGTTCTGCACCACGCCGTCCAACTGGAACTCGACGTTCGGCGACAGCCCGACGTTGATGCCGACGACGCCGACGCGCGTCAGGTCGCCGGTGAGATCGGAGAGCGGGAACTTGGCGTTCTGGAAGAAGTCTATGCCGACCTGCAAGCGCACCGAGCCGGGCGGGATGATGTCCACGTCCTCGGTCACGAGCGGGCGCTGCTGCGCGGCGACGAGCGCGCACGCGCCCAGCACGAAAACCAGGAGCGCGACGGCGCGCGCGATGTGAAGCGGCTGCGGCATGGCGAACTCTTCGACGGACGCGACTGTGATGTGACCGAACGTGCGGCGCACTGGCCCGAAACACGCCGCGCGCATTGTAGAGTCCCGCAAACTTGGCCGTCAACGCGGCGACGCCGTTTGCGCTCAGCCCGCCGCTCGCGGACAATATAAGTATGATGCGCCGAAACCGAACGACCGCGGGGCGTTTGCTCGCGCTCTGCCTGCTGTGGGCGGCGAGCGCGCCGCCGCTGCCCGCGCAGCAGCCGGACGCCAACCCGTCGCAGGGCGAAGAGGTCTTGCGCGTCAGCGCCGATCTCGTGCAGACCGGCGTCAGCGTCACAGACCGCAAGGGCCGCTTCGTTACCGACCTCAAGCCGGCGGACTTCGAGTTACTCGTGGATGGCCGGCCCCAGCCCGTCAGCTTCTTCGAGCGCGTCGCGGGCGGCGTGAAGACGGCCGCCGGGCCTGCGGCCAACGACGCGCGCGCCGCCGACGCGCCGCCCGCCGGCACGTCGCCGCGCGGGCGCGCCGTGCTCTTCTTCGTGGACGACCTGCACCTCGCGCCCGACAGCATCGAGCGCGCGCGGCGCATGCTCCTGCGCTTCGTTGACGACGGGCTGCGCCCCAATGATGAGGCGGTCGTCACGGCGGCGAGTAATCACATCGGCTTCCTCCAACAACTGACCGGCGAGAAAGAGGTCTTGCGCGCCGCCGCCCGGCGGCTCAGATCGCGCGCCGCGCTGGCGCGCGACGTGGAGCGCCCGCCCATGTCCGTCTACCAGGCGCTCGCCATCGAACAGAACCGCCCCGACATCCTCGACCACTTCGTTGACGCACTGCTGCGCGACCAGTACGCCGGCTTCCAGCGCACCGTGCCGGGCGCGGCGCGCTCGGCCGCAGAGCAGCAGATACGCGGGCGCGCGCGCCGCATCCTGCGCCAGTCCGGTTACATCGCCGACTTCACGCTCGGCGCGCTCGAAGGCGTCGTGCGCGCCGCCGCGCCGCTGCCGGGCCGCAAGCTCGTCGTCTTCGTCTCCGACGGCTTCTTCCTCGACCCGGCCCGCTCCGACATCACAGACCGCCTGCGCCGCATCGCCGACGCCGCGGCGCGCGCAGGCGTCGTCGTGGACACGATCCAGGCGAGCGGTCTCAACACCTCTTTCCCCGACGCCGCCAGCGACGACTTCGTGGACGCGAACGGCAACACTGGGCGCGCCCCGCTCGGCGAAGACACGGCGGTGCAAAGCCCGCTCGTCGCGCTGGCCGCGGACACGGGCGGGCGCGCGCTGCTCAACATGAACGACCTCGACGCCGGCCTGCGCCACGCCCTCGCCGACACGGAAGACTATTACGTGCTCGCGTGGCGGCCCGCGCCCGAACTGTTCCGCGACGCGAAGTTCCATCGCGTAGAGGTGCGCGTGCCTGGTCGCACGGACGTGTCTGTGCGCGTCCACCGCGGCTTCTTCGGCGGCGCTGGCCCGGCCGCGGCCGGCGAACAGGCGGGCGCGAGCGGCGCGCTCGATCCGTGGCAGCAGTTGGCCGCGGCTATCCGCGCGGATCAGTTCACGTCCGCGCTGCCGACCTACCTGACGGCCGATTACCTCGACACGCCGCAGGGCGGCGCGGCGCTCGCGCTCCTCCTGCAAGTGCCCGCCGAGCCTGGCGGCGACGCGCAGCAGCCGGGCGCGGTGGACGTGGCCGGCGCGATCTACGACGCGCGCGGGCAGACCGTCGGCAGCTTCATAGACCGCCTGGCCGTCAAGCCCGCCGCGGGCGGGCGCGCGCTGGATGTCGTCTACTTCGATCAGATCAACGTGCGCCCCGGTCTCTACCAGGTGCGCGCGGCGGCGCGCGACACGCGCACGGGCGCGCTCGGGCGCAGCACGCGCTGGGTCGAAGTGCCCGACCTCAAGTCGGGCCGTTTGGCCCTGAGCAGTCTGCTCATCGGCGCGCGCGGCGAGGGCGCGGCGGCGGCAGACACGCCGGAGTTGTTGCCCAGGGCGCAACTGAAAGTTGATCGGCGCTTCACGCACGCCGCGCGCCTGCGCTTCCTCCTCTTCGTCTACAACGCGGCGCGCGCCAACAACCGGACGCAACTCTCGGCGCGCGTCGTGCTGCTGCGCGCCGACCAGACCACGGTCGCCACACTCACGCGCGCCATCACGACCGACGCCGTCGGCGACCCCGCGCGCGTCCCTTACGCCGAAGAACTGACGCTCGCGACACTGCCCCGCGGCCGCTACCTGCTGCGCGTCACCGTCACGGACGCGGTCGCGCGCACGACCGCCACGCGCGAGGCCGACTTCGAGGTCGAATGAGCGCGGCTCAGAGTCCGTCCTTTGCGTTCCTTCGCGGCCCTCTTCGTGTCTTTTGCGGTTAGATTTTTCGGACTTATCCACCGCGGCCGAAAAATGGAAGAAACGCCGCCCCAACCCCGTCCAATAGAATGTCAGCCCATTTCGGGCGGAGGGACGATGGAGCCACAAGTCGCGATGAGCGACCCGGTCGGGGATGAAGACGTAGTGGCGGCTTGCCAGCGCGGCGACCGCGAGGCGTTCCGCCGCCTCTTCGAGCTGCACAAGGATCGCGTCTACACGGTCGCGCTCTACTTCTTCGGCGGCGACGAGGCGCTCGCGGCGGACGTGACGCAGCAAGTCTTCCTCAAGCTCTTCACCCGCATCGCGCAGTTCCGCAGCGAGGCCGAGTTCGCCACCTGGCTGCACCGGCTCACGGTCAACGCCTGCGTGGACGAGCGGCGCAAGCAGCGCCGCCTGACGCAGTTGGACGACGCGGACGACGCGCTGCCGTTCCTGCCCGTGAGCGCGTCGCACGAGCGGCGGTACGCGCGCGGCGAGGTGGCGGCGCGCGTGCAGGCGGCGGTCGCGGAGTTGAAGCCGAAGCTGCGCGTCGTCGTCCTGCTGAAGTATTTCGAGGGGCTGTCATACGAGGAGATGGCGCGGGCGCTGGGCTGCTCGAAGGGCACGGTCGCGTCGCGCCTGAACCGCGGGCACAAGGCGCTGGCCCACAGGCTCGCGCACCTGCGCGCCGCGCTCCTACAAGGCGATTGAGAAGTTTGCGAACGACGAGGCGATAAAGAAGTAAAGATGTTCCGCCGACACGTCATAACCGAACTGGCCGCTTACTGCCAAGACGAACTCGCGCCGCCCGCGGCGCGGCGCGTCGCCGAGCACCTGCTCGCCTGCGCGCGCTGCCGCGCCGAGTACGAGCAGATCAAACTCGGCGTCGCGCTCGCGCGCACGCTGCCCATGCAGCAAGCGCCCGACACGATCTGGCCGCAACTCGAAGCGGCGCTCACCGCAGCAGCGTCTCCAGACGCGCCCGCCGCGGTCGCACCGAAACACGCACACGCGGAGTTACGCCCGCGCCGCCGCTTCGCGTTGTTCGCCACCTGGCCGCGCGCGGCGGCCGTCACGTTCGCGGCGCTCGCGTGCGCGGCCTTTCTGGGCGGCTGGCTCTACCTGCGCCCGCCCGCGCCCGCCTGGGACGTGGCCCGCGTGACGGGCACGCCACGCATCGGCGCGGAGCGCATCGGCGAGCGCGGCCGCCTCGCCGTCGGCGAGTGGCTCGAAACGGACGCGCACTCGCGCGCGCAACTCAGCGTCGCGCGCATCGGGCAGGTCGAGGTCGAGCCGGAGACGCGCGTGCGCCTCGTCACGACGCGCGCCACAGAGCACCGCCTTGAGCTGGCGCGCGGCACGCTCCACGCGCGCATCTACGCGCCGCCGCGCCTCTTCTTCGTTGACACGCCTTCGGCCGTCGCCGCCGATCTGGGCTGCGCCTACACGCTCGAAGTGGACGACGCGGGCCGGAGTCTCCTGCACGTCACGTCGGGCTGGGTCGCGTTGGAGCGCGCGCCGCGCGAGTCCTACGTGCCGGCCGGCGCGGCCTGCGCCACCGCCCCCGGCACGGGGCCGGGCACGCCCTATTTTGAAGACGCCTCGGACAACTTCTTGAACGCGCTCGACGCCTTCGACTTCAAGCAGGGCGGCGACGACGCGCTCAACACTGTGCTCGCGGAGGCGCGCGTGCGCGACACGCTGACGCTGTGGCACTTGCTCCCGCGCGTGGACGCGGCGCGGCGCGCGCGCGTCTACGAGCGGCTCGCGCAACTCACGCCGCCGCCTGCCGGCGTCACCCGCGCGGGCGTCCTGCAACTCGACGACGACATGCTCGCGCGCTGGAAAGACGACCTGCAAGACAAGTGGCTGCACGAAAGTTTTCCGGCCGCCCGCAAGGTCTGGCGCAGACTGTGGCAGTGAGTTAACGAATTGACGACGAGCTAACGGAGCGGCGGTGAGTTGATCACCCGCCGCGAGTCGAGCGGAAAGGGAGGACTTAGAATCATGCGCGCGCAGACGACGAACGACGCTCTCAACCGTCATGTTTTCAGCAACGATCTCAACCGCCGCGTCTTCATCAAGCGGGCGCTGCTGCTGGCGGCCCTGCCCGCGCTGCCGCTGGCCGCGGCCTGCGCGGGCGGCGACGCCCCGGCGGCGAGCGCGCGCGCGCAGGACTGGGCCGGCGCGGCCGACGCGCCCAAAGAACTCTCGTGGCGCACGACCATCACGGCGGCGCACGAGCCGGGCGAGCCGCTCCTCATGTCCGGCACGATCTACGAGCCGGACGGGCGCACGCCCGCGCGCGGCGTCCTCCTCTTCGTCTACCACACCGACGCGACGGGCTACTACAACCAGCCGAACCGCCTGCCCGCGCGCCTGCGCGGCTGGATGCGCACCGGCGCGGACGGGCGCTACGAGTTCCGCACCATCAAGCCCGGCCCATACCCCGGCCGCACAGACCCCGCGCACATCCACGCCACGCTCACGCGCGCCGACTACCCCGAATACTGGATCGACTCCTACTGGTTCGCCGGCGACCCGCGCATCACCACAGCCAAGCTCGCGCAACTCTCCGGCCGCGGCGGCTTCGACCCCATCGTCAAGCTCACCCCCGACGGGCAAGGCGGCTGGCGCGGCGGCCGCGACATCAAGCTCCAAAAAGTTTAAGGCGACAACACGAAGGAGACCGATGGCTCGTCGTCTGCTCTTGCTCCTCGCGCTCGGCTTGCTCGCGCCGTCGGCCGCGCGGGCGCACCCGTCGTGGGGCATCGTCGTGGACGCGGCGGGGCGCGTCGTCTTCTCCGACCTGGAGACGGTCTGGCGCGTGGACGCGTCGGGGCGGCTCGCGGTCGTGCGCGCGGGCGTTTCCGGCCGCCACGTCCACCAGATCACGCTGGACGAGGCGGGCAACCTCTACGGCGCTGATTGGTCTTACGACCCGCCGCGCTGGCAGAGCGCCGTCTGGCGCATCACGCCCGCGGGCGAGTTCGCTTACCTGCTCGCGCCCACCTACGAGCCGCCGCGCGGGCTGACGGTCGAACGCGACCGCGCCGGCAACTCATACGCCGTCGAGACGGACGGGGCCGGCAACGTACGGCTGCTGCGGCGCGCGCCCGACGGCCGGCTCACCACGCTCGCGGGCGGCCCCGCGGGTTTTGCCGACGGGCGCGGCCCCGCGGCGCGCTTCACCAGCGTTACCCGCCTCAGCGCGCAGCCGGACGGCACGCTCTACTTGATCGACGGCGGCGGCGCGTTGCGGCGCGTCTCGCCCGCGGGCGAAGTCTCGACGCTGGCGCGCGGGCTGGACAGGTTCGCGCTGGCGGACGCGGCGGGCGAGCGCGGCTACGGCGGGCCGATGGGACTCTGCGTGGACGCGCGCGGCGCGGTCTTCGTCGCGGACTACAGCACGCGGCGCGTCCTGAAGGTCGCGCCCGGCGGCGCGCTGAGTGTGGTCGGGCGCGCGCAGCCGCCGTGGTCGCCGTCCGGCGTCGCCGCCGGCCCCGGCGGCGAGTTGTACGTGCTTGAGATCGGCTTCGAGCCGCCGCGCACCTACACAGGCCCGCGCGTGCTCCGCCTCGTGCCCGACGGGCGCAGCGACGTGCTGGTCGAAGTCGGCCGGCCCGGCCGCACCGGCTCCGAATTGACCAAGCCGGCGGACGACGCGGACGCGCAACGTGAAGACGGCGAAGCGGACGCGCAATCCGCGTCGCGGACGCACGCGGACGGACTCGTCAAGCTCGGTCTCGTCGTCCTCGGTCTCGGTCTGCTCACGGCGAGCGTGCTGGCCAAGCGTAGACGTTGATAAAGCGGAAGAACGCGCCGCGCACAAACGTCAAATGATCGTGCCCGACGAAGCGATCATGTCTTGACCGGAGGTGCTTGTGATGCGACGCGTGTTACGTTGGACGATGCTGGTGTTGGCGTGCGGGTTTGTGCTGGTGCAGTTCTCGCGCCCGGCGCGGACGAACCCTGTGACGGACGAGACACGCGCGCTCGAAGCGCACGTCAACGTCTCGCCCGAAGTCAAAGCGATCCTCGCGCGCGCGTGCGACGACTGCCACTCGAACCGCACGCACTGGCCTTGGTACAGCCACGTCGCGCCCGTCTCGTGGACGGTCGCCGACCACGTGCGCCACGGGCGCAGGCGCATGAACTTCTCCGACTGGGCGCGCTACGACGCGCGCGAGGCCGACTACCTGCTCGGCGACATCTGCAAGACGGCCAAGCAAGGCATCATGCCGCTCAACAGCTATACTCTCATCCACCGCAACGCCTTCCTCTCGGCGGCCGACGTGGGCGCGCTCTGCGCCTGGACGCAGACCGCGCGCCAGCAACTCGCCGCGCGCGGGAGAAAGCAGGAGTCAGATGCCAGAAGCCAGAAGCCAGAAGGAAACTAGCTCTTTTTACCTGCGGGTGTCCGAAGTCAATTTCGTCATTGCGGCTTCTAGCTTCTGGCTTCTGACTCCTGGCTTCTGCTTGGTGAGGAAGACGAAGATGCTGAAACTGTTCGCGCTCGCTTTGCTGTCGTGGCTCGCGTGCCTGGCCACGATCCTGACGTGGTCTTATCTATTCATCGAGACGCCGAGCCGGGCGGACGTGTTGGGCTTCGGCTCGCTGACGCTGTTATTCGCCGCGCCCGTCTGCGGGCTGCTCTACGCGCCGGGTCTCTTCTGGCTGCGGCGCAGGCTCGGCGGCTGCCGCCCGGCGCTGCTCTTCCCCGTCGCTGCCGTCTTGCTCAACGCGCCGGTCTTCGTCGTCTCGCTCGTCGCGGCGCGCTTCAAGGCTTCGATGGCCGTGGGCGAGCACGCGCTGTTCATCGCGGGCTTCGTCGTCATGGGGCTGACGTTCGGCTACGGCTTCGCGCGCCTCTACCGCACGCCGCCCGCCGACGCCGCCCTCGCGCCCGTCGCCGGAGGCGCGGCGCGATGACACGCACACGAACATGCAAACTCACGCGGGCCGCGCGCAAGCTCGCGCTGCTCTTAGCTCTGTTCTGTTTAGTCGCGCTCGCCGGCTGTCAGTATTTCGCGCAGGACGCGCGTCACGGGCGCGTCTACGCCGCGGGGCGCATGACGACGCGGCGCGCCGCGCACACCGCGACGCTGCTCGCGGACGGCCGCGTCTTGCTCGCGGGCGGCATGGAGCGCGCCGCGGGCGAAGAGATCAACACGGCCACCGCCGAGTTGTTCGACCCCGCGAGCGGCGCGTGTCGCGCGGCCGGCCGGATGCAGGCACGCCGCGCCGGCCACACGGCGACGCTCCTGACCGACGGCGACGTGCTGCTCGCGGGCGGCTTCGACGAAGGCGTGCCGCTCGCCAGCGCGGAGCTTTATCATCCCGCGACTGACACGTTCACTCCACTCGCGCCGATGCGCGCGCGCCGCTCCGGGCACACCGCCACGCGTCTCGCCGACGGCCGCGTGCTGCTTGCCGGCGGGCATTACAATCTCTCGGACGTGAACGCCGACGCCGAGTTGTACGATCCCGCCACGCGCTCTTTCGGCCCGGCCGGCGTGATGACGACGCCGCGCGTGATGCACTCGGCGACGCTCTTAGCGGACGGGCGCGTGCTGCTCGCGGGCGGCAGCGCGCGCTTCCGCAGCGACGTGCTGCCGAGCGCAGAGCTTTACGAGCCGGGCGCGAACACCTACACGCCGACCGCGCCGATGAGCCGGCCGCGCACCAAGCACGCCGCCGCGCTGCTCGCGGACGGGCGCGTCCTCATCCTGGGCGGCACGGACGACGCGAGCGCGTTGGCGGGCGCGCAGGCGAGCGCAGAAGTCTATGACCCCGCGCGGCACGCGTTCGCAGCGGCGGGCGCGATGGGCGACGCGCGCTTCAAGATCAACTCGTGCGCGGCGACGCTGCCGAACGGACTCGTCCTGGTCGGCGGCGGCAGCCGCTACGTGGAGCTTTACGATCCGCGTGCGCGCGTCTTCGGCACGGCCGCGGGCCGGCTCGACGGCGCGTGGCTCTACCCGACCGTGACGCCGCTCGCGGGCGGCCGCGTCCTCCTCACCGGCGGCTACGACGACGGCATGAACGTCACCGCCGGTCTCTGGCTCTACCAGAGCGGTTGAAGCGCCCTACCCGATGATCAAGCCTCCGTGCATCCTCCGTGCCCTCTGTGTCTCGGTGGTGAATTTAGTCTGAGCGGCATTCACCACCGAGACACAGAGGGCACGGAGGATGCACGGAGACGGACTTGCATTCGGGGCACGACCTCCACGCGCGCCGCCTTTTTACCGAGTGCGTGTTAACGCTCACCCCGCCAGGCCCGTCTTCACGCGTGCGCCGGCATCTGTGTTACCATCCGGCGCGCCGTGCTTATCTCGCCGTCACGGCTGACATCATCTCCGAGTGCCACCGACACCGAATCTTTATGCTTAGCCGACAAAGCGCCGCCCGCGTCTCGCTCGTCCTGACGCTCGCCGCCAGCCTGCTCGCCAGCCCCTATCAATCACGCGCCCAGGAGCCAACGCAAACATCAACATCCGCGCCCGCCGCTCAGACCGTCAGCGTCGCGGGCCTGCGCGCGCCCGTCACCATCCGGCGCGACGAGCGCGGCATCCCGCACATAGAGGCCGCGAGCGACGAAGACCTCTACTTCGCGCAAGGCTACGCGGCGGCGCAAGACCGGCTCTGGGAGATGGACTTGCTGCGGCGCACCGCGCGCGGCGAGCTGTCGGAAATCTTCGGCACGGCCACGCTCGAAGAGGACAAGCGCCACCGCACCTACGGCTTCGGCGCGCTCGCCGACGCGCAGGCCGCGCAACTCCCGCCGCAGGCGCGCGCCGGCCTCGACGCCTTCGCCGCGGGCGTCAACGCCTACGCCGCCACGCTCGACGCGAAGACGCTGCCGCCGGAGTTTCAACTGCTCCAATACCAGCCGCGCGCGTGGCGGCCGGCCGACTCGATCATCATCGGCAAGATTTTCGCCGAGGCGCTCTCGACCACCTGGCAGGAAGACCTGACGCGCGCCGCGCTCGCAGACCTCCCCGCCGCCAAGCGCGAACTGCTGCTCACAGAGTACACGCCGCTCGACGTGCTCGTCGTCGGCACGGACGACGCGAAAGGCAGCAAGAGCGCCGCGAGCGAGAAGACGACGACCGAGAAGGTCGCCGCGTCCCTGCTTGCTGAAGCGGCGCGCGTGAGTGAGGCGGCGGCGCGTTCGCTGGCGCGCGTGGGGCTGTACCTGCCGGATCGCGCGGCGAGTAATAACTGGGTGGTGTCGGGCCGGCGCACAGCGTCGGGCAAGCCTCTGCTGGCCAACGATCCGCACCTGCCGGCGTCCGCGCCGTCCATCTGGTGGCTCGTGCATTTGAGTGCGCCCGGCGTCAACGTCGCGGGCGTGACCGCGCCCGGCGCGCCCGGCGTCATCATCGGCCACAACGAGCAGATCGCCTGGGGCGTCACCAACCTCGGCCCCGACGTGCAGGACATCTACCTGGAGAAGTTCGACCCGACGAACCCGCGCCGCTACATGACGCCGCAGGGCTGGCGCGACGCCGAGGTGCGCCGCGAAGAGATCAAGGTGCGCAAAGGTCTGCTCAGCGCGGAGACCGAGACGCAAGTCCACGAGGTCACGGTCACGCGCCACGGCCCCGTCATCCTTGAGCGTGAGGGCGCGCGCTACAGCCTGCGCTGGACGGCGCTCGACCCGCGCACGCAGGAGTTCGCCGCGCTCCACGGGCTGAACCGCGCGCGCAACTGGCAGGAGTTCACCAACGCCCTGCGCGCGTGGCAAGCGCCGACGCAGAACTTCGTCTACGCAGACACGGCCGGGCACATCGGCTACTACGGCGCGGGCGTCGTGCCCGTGCGCCGCTCCGGCGACGGGAGCGTGCCTTACGACGGCAGCACGGACGCGGGCGAGTGGACTGGCTCTGTGCCGTTCGACGAGTTGCCGCACGTCTACGATCCGCCGTCGGGCTTGATCGTCACCGCGAACCAGCGCGTCGTCGGGCGCAGCTACCCGCACTTCCTCACGCACTCCTGGGCCGCGCCCTACCGCGCGCGCCGCATACGCGACCTGCTCGAAGCCAAGGGCACGAAGCTGACGGCGGACGATTTCCGCGCCGTGCAAGGCGACGTGTTCTCAATCGGGGGACAGACGTTCGCGCGCGCCGCCGCGAAGCTGCTCACGACGCAGCCGGCGCACGACATGATCCTCTTCGGCAACGCCGCCGACCTCGGCAACTGGGACGGACAGGTGAAGGCGGACTCGCGCGTCGCGCCGCTCGTCGCGGAACTGCGCACGGCGTTCCGCCGCCGCGTGCTGACCTACGCGCTCGGCCCGGCGCGCGCCACGCAACTGAGCTGGCCGAACGGCGCTTACACCGAGCAGTTGATCACGGAGCAGCCGGCCGACTGGCTGCCGAAAGAGTTCGCGGACTACCCGGCGCTCCTGCGCGCGTGCTTGCAGGACGCGCGCGACGTGCTGACGAAACGCCTCGGCGCGGACGAGGCGCAGTGGACTTGGGGGCGTTACGCGCAGGCGCGCTTCCCGCACCCGCTGGCGAGCGTGCCGTTCGTGGGGCAGCAGTTTTTGGTCGCGCCGTTCCCGCAGAACGGGAGCAGCGCGGCGGCCGGCTCGACGCCGAACGTGGGCGCGGGCGTCTCGATGCGCCTGATCGCCGACCCGTCGGACTGGGACAAGACGCAGCAAGGCATCGCGCTCGGCGAGTCTGGGCGGCCCGACAGCCCGCACTGGGCCGACCAGCTCGCGGACTGGCGCGCCGTCACGCCGCGCGCGCTCCCGTTCAGCAGACAGGCCGTGACCGCCGCGACGAAGACGACGCTGACGTTGCAGCCGCGTTGAGGTGTGGTCGGTGGTTGCGGGTTACGTGCGGCCGGGTTAACACAGAGTACACAGAGGAGGCACAGAGGACACAGTTAAAAACCTCTGTGGACTCTGTGTGACCTCTGTGTACTCTGTGTGAAATAATCCTTGAAGAGAGACGGCGCGGGGGCACGCAGGCCCCCGCGCCGTCTTTTGTCGTTCGGTTCGCCGCCCGCTTAGAAGCGGAAGTTGACGCCGAAGCTGAGGCGGATGTTGTTATCCGTCTCGCCGTTGAAGCGGTTCGGGTTGTAGTCCACCTGGACGACCCGGATGTCGAGGCTGTTGGTGGCGCGCACGTCAAGGCCGCCGCCGAGCGCGAGCGCCAGGCCGTTGTCGTCGTCGCTGACGCTGACGGTCGGGGTGCGCAGGTCGGACGAGGCGTGGGCCACGCCGACGAGCGCGTGCGCGAACGGCCGGAAGCGGGTCGCCGTCGCGTTGTCCTGCACCTTGACGCCGCCCATGAACTGCGTGAGTTGGCCCTTGACGTTCGTGGTCACCGTGCCGAAGGTGAAGTCCGCCTCCTTGCGGTGGTACGAGAAGTCGCCCTGGACGCCGAAGTAGCGGGTCAGGTTGCCGGTGGCTTCGACGTTCACGCCGTTGAAGTTGTCGCGGCCGTTGTCGTTCGGGTCGGGGCTGAACGCGCCGTTGGTGTCCACCTGGTTGGCCGAGTAGCCGACGAAGATTTCGCCCTTCTTATACTCGCCCTGCGCGAACGAGACGCTCGCGCAGCCGACGAGGACGAGAAGCGCCATGAATGCCTTACGCATGTTAATGATGATCCTTCCCTTTGAGTGTTCGTGTGCGTCGCGCGGGCGATAGAAAAGCCCCGCACGCCTATTTAAGCGCGACAGGTTCGAGGGCAGCCTGTCGCCTGAGGGCAATGCGGCCTGCTGAGCGGCCGTTGCCGAGTGAGCTTAGACGAGGCGGCGCGCTCATGTGTTGCAACGAAAGTCGCCGGGCCCCATGAAACTTTTTAATCCGGCAGATTAGTTTTATTATTGCGTCGCGCCGGGCGTTCAGCGCGCCGTGTCTAACTCCTCTCACGCCGGGCGCGAGGCCGCGCGAGCACCAACTCCACAGCGGGCGCGTACCGCACCGCCCCGAGCGAAAGGCAGAGCCGATGACCAGCCCCTCTACGCCCACCCGTTTACGCCTGTTCTGCGCCGTCGAGCTGAGCGCGGAGGCGCGCGCGCGCGCCGCCGACCACATCGAGCGGCTGCGGCAGAGCGCGCCGCACCTGAAGGTCTCCTGGGAGCGCACCGAGAAGCTCCACCTGACGCTGAAGTTTTTGGGCGCGGTCGAACCGGAGCGCGTGCCGGCGTTGCATGAGGCGGCGGCGCGGGCGGCGGCGGCGGTCGCGCCCTTCGAGCTGACGTTGCGGGGGACGAGCGGGTTCCCTCTGGGGCGCAGCCCGCGCGTGCTGTGGCTGGGCGTGGTGGACGAGTCGGGGCGCTTGAAGCTGTTGGAGCGGCGGCTGGAAGAGGAGTGCGCCGCGGCGGGCTTCGCGCGCGAAGAGCGCCCGTTTCACGCGCACGTGACGCTGGCGCGCATCCGCACGGTCAACGCCGCCGCGCGCCGGCTCGCGCGCTACCACGAGACGACCGGCTTCGCGCCCGTCGCCAGCCCCGTCCGCGAACTGACCGTCATGCGCAGCGACCTCACCGCCGACGGCTCGCGCTACACCCCGCTCGCGCGCCACCCGCTCGGCGGGAGTGAGCAGCAGACGGCGAGCAGTGAATAGTCAGGAGTCAGAAGCCAGGAGTCAGAAGCCAGAAGGAGAATGCAGACCGGCTGATTCACGACTAAGGGCGCTCGTCGGCAAGCTTCTTTCTTCCGGCTGCCGGCTTCTGACTCCTGGCTTCTGATGCCTGACTCCTGTCTTCTGACTCCTCACCCGCCCCCGCTTCCATCCGAGCGCGCCGTGGGTTCGGGGTCAAGATAAGACAACGTAACAATCGAACGCGCGCCGTTCTTAAAGCTCGCTCCGGGCACGCGGAAACTCCTTCAGAGCATTCGGGACGAGCTTTTGAGTGCTTAATAAGAGCTTTTGAGTGCTCGAAAACTCCTTTTGAGCACTCGATAGGAGTTTTCGAGTGTTCAGGAAGAGCTTTCGAGCACTCGATAAGAGTTTTTGAGTGCTCGTTAGCTCCATTTGAGCACTCAAAAGCTCTTCGTGAGTGCTTAAAAGCTCCTATTGAGCACTCGAAAGCTCCTTTTGAGTGCCGCTAAACTCCTTTTGAGCACTCAAAAGCTCTTTCGGAGTGCTCGAAAGCTCTTCCTGAGTGCTCAAAAGCTCCCTCTGAGCACTCGAAAACTCCTTTTTCTACGTTGTTTGCGCCGCCGCCACCCGGCGCAGGCGCGCATGGGCGCGGAAAAAAGGCTTGCCAAGCCCCGAAAAGGGCATATACTTCCGGGCCGTCAGGCTCACGCGGGCACCTGCTTCTTCACGCTCCTTTACAACTGAGGAGGTGACTCACAATGGGACGTACCAGACGTACATCTAGTACCGTGATCGCCCAAGCCAAGGTGCGATCCAACAACCTCAAGTCCATCTCGCCGACGCTCGACCTTGGCGGCGGGCTGACGGTGGCGGCCTTCGATGCGCTGATCGCCGAGGGCGAGACGGCGCTGGACGACTACAACCAGACCGTCGCCACGCTCGACGAGAAGGGCAACCGCCTCGACGCCCTGCTCAAGCGGATCAGCGAGATGAGCGCGCGTATGCTGGCCGGCGTCGGGGCCAGGCACGGCAAGAACAGCAGCGAGTACGAGAAAGCGGGCGGGGTCAGAACCGAGGAGATCAAGCGCACCAGGAAGACGAGCAAGGGCAGCGCCAACACCTAACGCGCGCGCCCCCACAACGGGCGCACGCCAAACCGAAGAAGCAGGTGCGCGCGCCCTACTCAGGTATGAACGTTAGTCCTAGCGAACGAGATGAAATCAAGCACGTCCAACGCTTCCTCATTCAGTTCGTCGGCCCGCTCCGGCTGACTAAGTCGTCAGGCGGCGCGTGGATACCCTGGAAGCACCTATGAATAAACATCTCGACGATTGCCGATATGCAGAACCGTGATCTTCTGTTGAGCATCATCTATTTCATATATAGCGCGATAGTCTCCCGAACGAATGCGCCAACCTTCGCGCCCTATTAACTTTTTACAGCCAGCCGGTCTTGGATTTTCTGATAATGCCGCTATCGCATCACGCATTCGCTCGTAATCTGTTTTAGGTAGATTAGCCAATTCTTTCTGAGCACGACGCAGGATAAATACTTCGTAGCTCATTCACGCGCGCCCTCAATCTCCTTTATGGCCTGGGGGAAAGGAATAGCTTCATCGCCGGAAGCTTTGGCTTCATCAAAAGCACGGATTGATTCAAGTTCTTCCTGCGCTTCGAGCAATTCAAAATAGCGTTCTATATCAAGCAACACTGCTGTACGATTCCCCCTTTCATCCACAACAAACCGCTCTTTGGCTACACTCATCTTAAGCACCTCCAGGCAACAAGCTTATATCCGTCCCAAGTTTACTGCTAGACCCAACAAAGTAGCGACGCCTAACGCGGCAATCAGCCGCGCCGAGCATAAAGCAGACAAGCCAGCGGGAACAAGGCAACGATGAAAGGCTAGCTGGCGAGGCGTCGGCTGCATTGGCATGTTAGCCCGCCGCAGAGAAACGAACTGACCGCTGCCTGAGGCTCAGTTCGTTTCGCTCAGGCGGCCTAACTACTATTAGGCCGCTAGCCGCGGTAATTTCATTCCGGCGTCTAGCGGCCTAATAGCTTCAATGCGTCGAAGTTAAGTCGGCAGTTGGCGCGGGCGCGGGGGCGGTTGTTGGTCGTCGCTGCCGGTGCGGCGCTGATCGCCGCCGGTTTCGGTGAACATCTCTTTGATCATGCCGACGCTGGAGAGCATGGTGGAGGTCTCGACGGGCATGAAGACGACCTTCGAATTGTTGCCGCGCACCATGTCGCGGAGGCTCTCGATGTAGCTCTTGGTGATCAGGTATTGGGCCGGGTTGCCGTGGCCCAGCATGGCCTGCGAGACGCGGGCGATGGCTTCGGCTTCGGCCTCGGCGACGCGCTGGCGGGCCTGGGCCGCGCCCTCGGCTTGCAGGATGGCGGACTGCTTCTCGCCCTCGGCCCGCGTGACGGCCGCCTGCTTCTCGCCCTCGGCCCGCGTGATGGCGGCCTGGCGGTCGCCCTCGGCTTGCAGGACGAGCGCGCGCCGGTTGCGCTCGGCCGTCATCTGCTTCTCCATCGTGATGCGCACGTCTTCGGGCGGGTTGATGTTCTTCACGTCCACGCGCGTCACCTTCACGCCCCACTTGTCCGTCGCCTCGTCCAGGATCAGGCGCAGCTTCGCGTTGATCTGGTCGCGCTGCGAGAGCGTGTGATCCAAGTCCATGTCGCCCATCACGGCGCGCATCCCCGTGATCGTCAACTGCACGATGCCGCCGACCAGGTCGTTCATCTCGTAGACCGCCTTGATCGGATCGATGATCTGCCAGTAGACGACCGAGTCCACGTGGATCGTCACGTTGTCGCGCGTGATGACGGGCTGCGGCGGCAGGTCTATGTACTGCTCGCGCAGGTCAATCGAGGTCAGACCGGGGCGCACGTTCGTCCAGTAGACGGCGCGCGGCTTGTCGAAGAACGGGATGATGATGTTCAAGCCGCTCGCGGCCACGCGGTCGAAGCGGCCGAACCGCTCGATCAACATGACGGTCGCCTGCGGGACGATCTTGATCGTCTTCAGGGCCACGACGAGCAGGAAGAACGCGAGCACGAAGAAGAGGAACAGGGCGACCATGCGTTTATGACCTCCGGTTGACAGAAAGGGCGCGCCGCTCGTTGCGCCGGCTGTTGATGCGGCGCAACTATAGCCTATCGCCGCCGTCCTGTGAAAGAACCGGCGGCGGCCGCTGCCAGCCGCCCAAGGCCTCTTCGACGACGCGCGCCGCCGCCAGCACCTCGCCCTCCGCCCGCGAGCGCCCGATGATCTGCACGCCGACGGGCAAGCCCGCGCGCGTCCGGCCCGCCGGCACCGACACAGACGGCAACCCGAACACGTTGTAAGTCTGCGCGTAGCCGAAGGCGCGCCACACGCTCAACTCCTGCCCGTCCACGTCCACGCGCCGCGCCCCGTGCGGGAAGGCCGCGACCGACCCGACCGGCGCGACGATGAGCTGCGTCTCGCGCATCCAGAGCAGCAACTCCTTGCGCAACTGCTCGCGCTGTTGGTTCAGGCGCGCGAACTCTTCGTCCGACAACCCGCCGAACTCCTTGCCCCGCCGGATTAGCACGCGCGCCAAAGGCCCCGCCAACTCCTCGCGCCCCTCGTGCAGCATACGCATCTGTTCCTGCGCGCCGCGGCCGAATATCTCAAGCCACAGGTCGGGCCCGCGCTCGACGTGCGGCGGGCGGGCCTCTACGCCGACGAGGCCGTGCGCGCGCAGGGCGTCGGCCGCGGCGCGCGTCGCCTGCGCCGTCTCGGCCGTCACGGGCGCGACGCCGTCGTCCGTGTACCACGCGAAGCGGAGTTTGGGCAGACGTTCCTCGGCCTCTTCGCTCATCCACTCGCGCGCGCGCCGCCGCCAGGTGAGCACGTTGAACATCAGCTCCGCGTCTTCGACCGTGCGCGTCAAAGGGCCGAAGCTGACGTGCGCGCCCATGCCCGCGTCTATGGCCGGGACGTGGCCGATGCGGGGCACGCGCCCGGCGGTCGGCAGCAGCCCGACGACGCCGCAGAAGTGCGCGGGGATGCGGACGGAGCCGGCCGCGTCCGAGCCTATGTCGGCGGCCGAGAGGCAGGCGGCGACGGCCGCGGCCGAGCCGCCGCTCGAACCGCCCGCCGTGCGCGTCAGGTCGTGCGGGTTGTTCGTGCGGCCGAAGACCGGGTTGTCGCACTCGTAGTCGAGCGCCAACTCGGACGCGTTCGTCTTGCCGAGGATGACGGCGTCGGCCCAGCGCAGACGCCCGACCGCCTGCGCGTCGCGCTCCGGCACGTTCTCCGCAAAGAGGCGCGAGCCGGCCGTCGTGCGTATGCCATTCGTCATGATCGTGTCTTTGATCGTGACGGGCAGCCCGCAGAGCCGCCCGTCCTCCTCGTCCATGATCTTCTGCTCGGCCGCGCGCGCCTGCTCCAACACGTCCGGCGCGAAGGTGACGATGGCGTTGAGCCGCCCGTTCAACTCGTCCGCGCGCCGCAGGTACGCTTCGACAACTTCCACCGGCGAGACCTTGCGCTCTTCCATCAGATCGATCAGGTCTACGGCCGACATGGAGGTGAGTTCTTCCGACACTGGCCTTCTCCCTGTCAGGGCGCGGACGAGTCCGCCGCCCGGCCCGTCCGCGTCAGTCAACGGGGCGGAGCAGATCACTCCCGGCCCCCGGCTTGCGAAGATCACTCCCGCCCCTCGGTTTGCTCGGTCAGGACTTCGATGAACTTGCGCGCGGCCGCGCCGAGCGCGCGGTCTGTGCGGTGTATGACGCCGACCGCGCGCGTCCACTCCGGCTCGGCCAGGGCGACCACGGCCAACTGGCCCGAACGCTGCTCGTCGAGCACGGCCGGGCGCGGCACGATGGCCACGCCGAAGCCGACCTCGACCGCGCGCTTGATCGTCTCGATGTTGTCGAACTCGGCCACCTTGCGCACGGCGACGTTGTGCGCGCGCAGGATGCGGTCGGTCGCGCGCCGCGTCGGGATGTCGCGCTCGAAGAGGACGAAGTCGAGACCCGCGAGGTCGCGCGCCGTCACCTTCTTCTGGCGCGCGAGCGGGTGCTGCGGCGGGCAGACGAGCACCAGCCGGTCGCCCCGCAAGGGCACGATCTTCAGCCCGCTCTTCTTCTTCGGGTACGCGACCACGCCCAGCTCGACCGTGCCCGCCAGCACGTCGCGCACGACGCTCGTCGTGCGGCTGTATTCGAGATCGATCTTCGCCTCCGGGTAGCGCGCCATGAAGCGGCGGATGGCGGGCGGCAACTCGTGCAGCCCGATGCTGTAGACGGTGGCGACGTGTACCGTGCCGCTGACCGTGCCCGTCAGCGAGCGCATACGCTCTTCGAGCCGCAGGTAGGCGGCCACCGTGTTGCGGCTCTCCTGGTAGAACGCCTCGCCCGCGTCCGTGAGCCGCACCTCGCGCCGCCCGCGCACGCGCTCTAGGAGTTGCCGCTTGAACTTCGTCTCCAGGCCCCGCACCTGCTGGCTGACGGCCGACTGCGTGACGTAGTTCAACTCGGCGGCGCGCGAAAAGCTCTTGGTGTCTACGAGGTCGCAGAAGATTTTGAGGGTCTCGATCTGCACGCGCCGATTATAAGTTTGGCGCGCCGCGGGGCGCTAGTTTTTTCATTTTACGCGGGCGCGCCGCGGGCATTAAACTGTTCGTTCATCCGGGGCAGCTTGGGACGCGGCATATACGTTGCGACCGCACGGGCGGCGCGCGATTGCTTTTCCGGCCGCGCGCCTTATAATCGGGGCGTTCCACCTCAAGCTGTACCGGCCGGCGCTCTTAAGGCCCAGACCTAGCCGCGCCGCACGTCCGCCCGGCGAAAGGCCCGGCGGCGGCCCGCAGGCCGCGCGCCGCGCGCGAAGGAGGCACGTAAACGAAGATGGCCGTCCGCATCAGTCGCACCTTCCTGCTGCGCAAGCTGCACCAACTGACCGGCATCATCCCGCTCGGCGTCTTCCTGTTGGAACACTTCTACACCAACTCGAAGGCCATGACGGGCCGCGCCGACTTCAACAACGCGGTCAAAGACCTGCAATCGATCCCGTTCATCCTGTTCGTCGAGATCGGCGGCATCTTCATCCCGCTCGTCTACCACGCGGTCTACGGGATGCTCATGCTGCGCGAGATGCGGCCGAACAACCTGCACTACCCGTACCCGCGCAACTGGTTCTACACGGTGCAGCGCGTGACGGGCGTCATCCTCTTCTTCTTCATCATCTTTCACGTACTCAACTTCCGCTTCGGGCTGCTGCCCGGCCTGAACGAGCTGTCGGTGGCCGACCACCCGTTCCAGGCCTTCGACATCGTGGCGCGCGAGTTCTTAAACCCGATCATCTTCGCCGTCTACGTCGTCGGCATCGCGGCGACCGTGTGGCACTTCGCCAACGGCTTGTGGCTGTTCGCGGTGGACTGGGGCATCGTGATCGGCGAGCGGGCGCAGCGCACGATGGGCTACGCCTGCATCGCGTTCGGCGTCCTGCTGCTCGCCGTCGGCATCAACGCGGCCATCGCTTTCATCCGCCCCGGCGGGCTGCTCGGAGGTATCCTTTACTGACATGGGCGCAGTCCGGGCCAAAGTGTTGCTGATCAACGCGGTGGACGAGGCGCTGGCGCGGCGCGGGCAACTCGCGCCCGAACGGATTCGCCGTTACGAGGCCGACGCCCTCGTGGACACCGGCGCGGTGCGCTGTGTCCTGCCGGCCCAGGTCGTGCAGCAACTTGGGCTGAACGTCAGGGGGCAGCGCGTCGCCGAGTACGCGGACGGACGCAAAGAGAGTGTCGGCGTGACCGAGGCGGTCATCGTTGACATCAACGGCCGCGACACGCTCGAAGAGGCGCTCATCCTGGGCGACGAGGTGCTGATCGGCCAGACCGTCTTGGAGAAGCTGGATCTGTTCGTGGACTGCGGCGGGCAGAAGCTCGTCCCGAACCCGGCGCACCCGGATCAGCCGGTCACGAAAGTTAAGTGAGAGGATTGTTGCGGAGATGGCGACACCAGGCAAAGAGACGCACATCGCGATTGTCGGCGGGGGCTTGGCGGGCCTCGCCGCGGCGATGAAGCTGGCCGAGGCGGGCGTGAACGTCGATCTGTTCTCGGTCGTGCCCGTGAAGCGCTCGCACTCGGTCTGCGCGCAGGGCGGCATCAACGGCGCGGTCAACACCAAGGGCGAGGGCGACTCCCCCTGGAAGCATTTCGACGACACGGTCTACGGCGGCGACTTCCTCGCCAACCAGCCGCCCGTCAAGGCCATGTGCGAGATGGCCCCGGCGATCATCTACCTGTTCGACCGCATGGGCGTGCCCTTCTCGCGCACCAACGAAGGCCTGCTCGACTTCCGCCGCTTCGGCGGCACGCTCCACCACCGCACGGCCTTCGCGGGCGCGTCCACGGGGCAGCAACTCCTCTACGCACTCGACGAGCAGGTGCGCCGCCACGAGACGACGGGCAAGGTCAAGAAGTACGAGCACTGGGAGATGCTCTCGCTCATCCTCGACGACCACGGCGTCTGCCGCGGGCTGATTGCGATGGAGCGCGCGACGCTTGAGCTGAAGGCGTTTCCGGCGGACGCCGTCATCATCGCCACGGGCGGCCCCGGTCTCATCTTCGGCAAGTCCACGAACTCGATGGTCTGCACCGGCTCGGCCGTCTCGGCCTGCTACCAGCAGGGCGCGCGCTACGCCAACGGCGAGTTCATCCAGGTACACCCGACCTCGATTCCCGGCGAAGACAAGCTGCGTTTGATGTCCGAGTCGGCGCGCGGCGAGGGCGGGCGCGTGTGGGTCCCGCGCCAGAAGGGCGACAAGCGCGGCCCTTCGTCCATCCCCGAAGGCGAGCGCTGGTACTTCCTCGAAGACAAGTACCCGGCTTACGGCAACCTCGTGCCGCGCGACATCGCCACGCGCGAAATCTTCCAGGTCTGTCTCGACGGCTACGGCATCAACGGCGAGAACCAGGTCTATCTCGATCTCACCCACATAGACGCCGCCACGCTCGACCGCAAGCTCGGCGCGATCCTCGAAATCTACGAGATGTTCGTCGGCGACGACCCGCGCCACGTGCCCATGCGCATCTTCCCCGGCGTCCACTACTCGATGGGCGGCCTCTGGGTGGACTTCGAGCAGCGCACGAACGTGCCGGGCCTGCTCGCCGCGGGCGAGTGCGACTACTCGATCCACGGCGCGAACCGCTTGGGCGCGAACTCGCTCGTCAGTTGCGTCTTCGGCGGCTTCGTCGCCGCGCCCGCCGCGTTGGAGTACGCCAAAAACCTACAGCGCAACGGCGCGGACGGCTCGCGCGTCTACGATCAGGAACTCAAACGGCAGCAGGAGTTGAACGACCGCCTGCTCAAGCAGACGGGGACGGAGAACCAGTACGTCATCCACGAAGAGATGGGCAAGTGGATGACGGACAACGTGACGGTGGTGCGCTACAACGACCGTTTGCAGGCGACCGACGACAAGCTGCGCGAGCTGCTCGAACGTTACAACCGCATCTCGATCAACGACTCGAACATATGGGCCACGCACGCGCTGCCGCACGCGCGCCAACTCTACAACATGCTGCAACTCGCGCGCGTCATCACCCTCGGCGCGCTGAACCGCAACGAGTCGCGCGGCGCGCACTACAAGCCCGACTTCCCCGACCGCGACGACGAGCAGTTCCTCAAGACCACCATCGCCGAGTTCTCCGGCGAAGGCCCGGTCTTCTCCTGGGAGCCGGTGGACATCGGGCTGATTCCGCCGCGCAAGCGCGACTACTCGAAGGGCAAGGAGCAGAAGAAGACCGAGGCGGTCGCGGCCGGCGCGCAGGCGTCGGGGCTGCCGCCGAAGGAGGGCGCGCCGCAAGTGCCGGCCGAGGGCTGGGAGCAGAAGCCGCGCGACCTGACGGGGCCGGCCGTCTGGGGGCAGGACAAGGAGCAGGTGCGCGACGTGAACCACGGCGAGGCCGAGACGCGCCGCGAGCAGGGCAAGTCACTCGAAGACGCAGGGGGTAAGTCAGACGAGCTATGAGCGCACACGCAGCAGCAAGCGCGGGCGGCGCGGCCACGAACGCCGCCGCCCCGGCCACGACCGCGCGGCGCAGGCCGCCCGAGTTTGTGGACATACGCATCAGGCGGCGCGAGAACCCGGACGCCCCCGCGCGCTGGGAGGAGTTTCGCATCCCCTACCGCCCGAACCTCAACATCATCTCCTGCCTGATGGAGATCAGAAAAAACCCCGTCACCAAAGACGGCACGCCGACCACGCCGCCCGTCTGGGAGATGAACTGTCTGGAACAGGTCTGCGGCATCTGCACGATGGTCATCAACGGGCGCGTGCGGCAGTCTTGCTCGGCGCTCGTGGATCAGTTGGAGCAGCCGATCACGCTTGAGCCGATGTCGAAGTTCCCGAACATCCGCGACCTCGTCGTGGATCGCTCCGAGATGTTCCAGCACCTCAAGCGCGTCCACGCGTGGATCGAACTGGACGGCTCGCACGATCTGGGGGCGGGGCCGCGCATGTCGCCCGACGAGGTGGCCGAGCGCTACGCCTACTCGCGCTGCATGACCTGCGGCTGCTGCCTCGAAGCCTGCCCGCAGTACGGCGACGGCAACTACATCGGGCCGCAGGCCATCGCGCAGGTGCGGCTGATGAACATGCACCCCTCTGGCAAGATGACGCGCGACGAGCGCATCGAGGCCATCATGGGCGACGACGGCATCACCAACTGCGGCAACGCGCAGAACTGCGTCCGCGTCTGCCCCATGTCCATCCCCTTGACCAAGGCCATCTACGAGGAGAACCGCGAGACCCTCATCCACGGCCTCTTCGGCTGGCTCAAACGCTGAGCCGGTCTTGCAACGTCAACGCGGTCGCCGCCCGTCCGACGGGCGGCGATTTCTTTTTCAACTGAAGGCTGAACTGACTGTCAATGATTGGCGACAGTGCCGCGCCCAAGTGTCTGTAAGAGTACACAACCGCCGGCCGGCCAGCACGGTGCGGCCAGTTGCGGCGGTCGAAATGAGCTTGCAACGGCAACGCCTCCGCACTCGCGGCGGGCCGCGCCCCGGAGCTTTTCGCCTGGCATCGTACTTGCCCTGCGGGAGCAAGCGGTCAGCCCGGCGCGGACAGCGCCCGTGCGTTGCTCTCGCGCCGACACTCAGGCGCAAGCCTGTGCTCAGCCCGTCGTCTAAGAGGAGGACGTTATGGCGCAATGGTCAACACCAGTCCAGATTCCGAACCAGACCAGCAACGATGCCCCGACTTTAGTGACCATCGGCGGGCGGTTGTACCTGCTGCGGGTTGACGAGAACACCGGCGACGTTTATCAGTCCGTCTTTAACGGGAGCAGTTGGTCTACGAGTTCGCGCACCTTCGTGAAAAGCGCCGCCACGGTGGCCGCGGCGGCCGACGGTCAAGGGCGCGCGCTGATGGTGTTCCCAGGCGGGGATCCATACGGCGGTGCCGTCTTCACCTTGTTCTACAGCACATTCAACGGCACTTGGTCAGCAAGGCAGCCGCTCCCCAAGATACCGGAGCCGAACGACCAGCCCTACGGGTACGGTGTGTTCTCCCCGATAACGGTGGCGTTGCTCTACACGCCGAGCTACTGGCTCGTCGTCAGGCGCTTAATCGCGCAGAGCCAGATGGATCGCATCTACTTCGACGGCACGAACCCGGCCGGCCACGAACCCGTCCCGAATCAGACGACGAAGACCACAACGGCCTTGGCCTCTTACCAGGGGCAGATTCACCTGCTGCATCTGGGCGACACCTCCAACAACATCTGGCATTCGGTGAACTTCGGGCCGAACGTGCGCGTGCCCGATCAGACGAGCAAGGCCACGCCGGCCATGGCCGTGTACGGCGGCGTCCTGCACATGGTGCACCTGGGCAACAGTTCCAACGACATCTGGCATTCGACGTATAACGGGCAGTGGACGCCGAACGTGCGTCTGACCGGACAGACCAGCGCCGCCACCCCGGCCTTGGCGGCGACGGCCGACGCGCTGCACATGGTCTACAGGGGCGTGAGTTCCAAGAACCTGTACCACTCGATCTACCGCTAAACGGCGCGCACCGCGGGGCGGCGGGCGCTTGCGTGTGTCGGCAGGATCACTTTACTTCTTTGAGGTAGAGCGCGCTGCTGCCGTAGTCGATTACGGCGGCGTGCGCTTCGAGCACGTCCACGCCGAGGATCGCGTCCACCGGCGTCGAGTCTTTGCTGGCGAGGGCCTGGTTCACGTGCGACAAGTCCATGGCGAGCAGGCCGCTCACCTTCGGCTCTATGCCGCCGAGCGCGAACTGCGCGTCCTGAATCTGATGCACCTCCAACTCGGCCGCGCCCGCGCCCCCGCCGCGCACCGACAGTTTGGTCAGCGGCAGGTTCATCTCCTGCGCCAGCGCGAGGCTGAAGACGGTGCTGGCCGCGCCCGTGTCTATCAGCACCGAGATGGGCCGACCGTTGAGCGAGCCGTCCGTGTGAAAGTGGCCGACGCCGCTCCTGTCCAGAGGGATTTGGAGGTAACCGTGCTGCTGTAGAAACTCGGCTAGAGACATTAGCTGCTCCCCGTCAGGAATTTAGGACACTACAAGCTAAACTGTTAGCCCGCGGCGTCAGCTTCCGCCAGCCGCAGGAAGTGCTCGATGAACGCCGCCTTCCCTTCCGTGTACGCGACGCGGTTCGTCCTGTACTTTTGCGCCAGTTCCCTTTTCAGCGCCTCGTAGGCCGCCGCCGCTTCCGCGTGGCGGCGTAGGTAGTCGCGGAACAGCAGGTGCGTCCGCCAGAAGTCGCCGCGCCACTCGGCCACGTGCAGGTGATGAGTCCGCGGCTCGCCTTTGACGAAATAGCGCCGCCCCGGAATCCCGGCCGCGCCGCGGTATTCGTAACCGAGGTCTGCGAGCGGCGCGACGCACGGCCCCACGTCCGCGAGTTCGCGCACGGCGGCAGCGATGTCGAGGATGGGCTTGGCGGACAGCCCGCAGACCGACGTGCTGCCGACGTGCTCAATAGCGACGAAGTGCGCGCCCGCGGCCGCGCGCAGCCGCGCCGCCTCTTCGGTGAACAGTTGATGCCAGAGTTCCGTGTGCGGCACGAGCGCGACCGCGTCGCTAGTTAGACCGAGCATGTTCAGTCGCGCCCCTCGCTCAAGACGTGCGCGCGCTGCTCGTACAGACGTTGGTACGCCTCCGCGTCGGCCGGGCGCGCGCAGTCGCGGCCGATCTTCTGCCAGTCGGGGTCATCAGGCTCAAGCCCCAGCGCGCGGATCGTCTCGGCCTCGCAGACGAAGAAGTGGCGCTTGTAGGGCAGCAGAAAGCCGCCGTCGGTTTCGAGCGACCGGCGCGCCTCCGCGTAGTCCGAGAACCAGCGATTCAGAAACACGTCAAGGTCTGGTTGATACCAGAGCGTGTCCGCGTCCACTTGCGTCACGAGTCACGTCCTCCGTTAAGTCTGCCGCGCCCTTAGCGGTCTTGATTCGGCGGTCATTATATCGTCCGCGCCGGGCCGCCGCCCAACGCGTCGTCAGTCGGCGTGCGCGTCGTTGTCTTGCGTCCAGAGCCGGCGCAAAAGCAATGGCCCGAGCACCCAGCCCGGCAGCGAGGTGTAGAGACCGGGGAAATAGCCGCCGACCCTGAGCGTCAGCAGCAGATGCCAGACCGCGTTGCCGAGCACGCAGAGGGCGAAGAACCACACGACGACCATCGGGAACTTCAGCCGCTTGTACAGCCCCGCGCCGGCCAACAGGAACAGCGCGTAAGCGATCATGTTGAAGGCGACGAACACGTCGGCGCTGAACGGCGGCATCCCCGGCGCGATCTCCGTGACGCGCCGGTGGAAGCCGTAGACGTACTCTTCCGTGAAGTGTAAGAACTGTAGCGCCAGGGCGAGCAGGTAGAGGGGCAGCACACGTTCGACGCCGGGCAGCGCGCGGTAGCTGGTGCGCAGGTAACAGACGAAGGCCACGATCATCACGGGCACGAACGAGAGCCGCTGGGCCGGGTGGACGAGGAAGAAGATGACGATGGCGTTGAGCGCGACCAGGGCCGGCACGAACAGGTTCAGCGTTCTCTCGGCAGTCATAACGCGGCCTCCGTCCGCGGCGCTCAGGCTAGGCGTTGAGCAGCGTGGCTTGCGAGGCGACGACCTGCCACGCCCCGCCGCGTTGCGCGGACACGTCCGTGAAGCGCAGCTTGATATCTATTTCCGCGCCGCGGTAGCGGCCGGCGATGTGCGTCCGCCCGGTCACGACCGCCCAGCCGTCGAACAGGCGCACGCGAATCTCGTCAATCTGGCCGACCGTGATCTCCCGCTCGCCCGCGAACGACTCGCGCAAGACCTCGGCTTTGGTCAGGACGCGGCCCGACCCGTCGATCACGCTCCAGTCGTCCGCCAGCACGCGCTCGTGAAACGAGCTGTCGCCCGCTACCCAGGCGGCCGCCAACTGGTGCTCGATGCCGGTCAAGACTGCTACCGCTGCCGCGTCGTCTAAACCCTGCGCGTCGTTCGTCGCATCCGAGTTCATAACGCCTCGTCTCCTGTTCGCATCGCGGCTGACGCGCGCCCGCCGTCGCCGGGCGCGCGTCACCCTGTATAACCCTTAACTTTGAAAACGTCGCGGCCGTAGACGAAGACACGGAAGCGCGGGTCGTGCAGACCGCCGTAAGGGATGCGGTCGGTCTCGCTCCGTATGCCCTGAAGGGCCAAGGCGCGGGCCAGCTCGGCCGCCTCGGCCTCCGTCTCGAACATGCCGATCATGTGTGAGCGCGCCCACTTGTCTTTCGCCAACTCGTCGTAAGCGAACCGGCACGCCTCCTCTTCTGACGCGAAGACTTTTTTGGCCGCGCCCCGCTGCCCGCGCTCGACGTAAAACCACTCGAACGCGTCGCCCACTCGATCCAGCGCGAACCCGTCGCCGAGCCGCCGCCAGCCCGGCCCGATGCAGTAGAACTGCGGGTTGAACCCTTCCTCTTCGAGACGCGCGGCCAGTTCGACAATGTTCATAGCGATAACACCCGGCGCGCGCCCTCAGCCCGCGCGCGGCGATGAGCTTACGTGACTTGATAATCCGCGCCGTACAGCGCGAGGCGCAACTTCCTCGCCACCGCTTGCGAGGCCGTGTTCTCCCAGGAGGCGCTGTACAAGGGCACAGCGCCCAGCGCGCGCACCAAGCGCGCCCACCCGGCCGTCACATCGCCCGCGTAACCCCGGCGGCGAAACTCAGGCAACGTCTCGACGCCCGCCTCGTGCGCCGCCTCCGTGATGCGTACGCTGCGGCAGACGGACGCGACCCGCCCCTCCGCCGAGACGGCGACGAACGGCTGCGCGGTCGCCAGTTCCTCGATGAACTCATCGAAGCCGCCTTGTAACCGCCCGGCGTCCGTCTCCGTGAGTTCGAGCAGAGGCCGCGCCGGCTCAGGGTATTCGGTGAAGCGGTAGGCCGGCCCCGCCGATGTTTCGCGCACGGGCGCGTGGCCGGCGAGGAGTCGGACGTAGGCTTCGGCGTGGCGCGGCTCACGTTGCAACTCCCGGCCGGCCGGCTCGGTCGCACACAGCGCCGCCAAGTCCGCGGCGAGCGACTCCGGCAGATCGGCCCGGACGCGCCAGACGTGACCCGCCCGCGTCCGGCCGACGAACAGGCGCGGGGCGGGGGCCGGCGCTCCGCCCCAAGGCTCGTTGACAGACAGCAGCCGCCCGCGCGCGTCGTGTGTGAACAACGCACGGACGTGCATCTCCATCAACTCTTGATCGTTCGGCACGTCTTTGAATGCTCTCTGATCGTCCTGCGGGCGCGGCGCTGAAATCATCCGAGCCTGGCGCATGAAAGCAACTTGATGCGCGCCCCGGCCGGCCGCGTTGTCAGCCGCGGCCCGTTTTGCGCCGGACGGCTTCCACGACCTCGCGCACCGCGGCGACAACTGCGTCCGGTCGATCATGTTGTATGTGATGCCCGGTCTTTTCGACCAGGATCAGCTTGCCCGCAGTTGACCGGCTCGCCAGATCAGCCTGGAGCCTCCTGGCGAGCGCGAACAGCTCGTGCTCGGACGTGGCCATGAGAACGACGAGCGGCCGGTCGCCGAGCGACGTTTCGGCGGCGCGGCCGTGCCGCCAGCTTTCGTCCGCCGCGGCGTACTCGCGCCGCACCGCGTTCAGGTATTTCGTACTGCTCGCGACGGCGCGGTAAGCCGGCGGGTACTTGGAGTCGGCGGCGAAGATCGGGTTCTCGGAGACGAAGAGCGGGGCGAACAGGCGCGGGAGGCCCAGCGGCGCGGTCAGCAGTCCCAGTCTGACGTGCAGCGGGATGAGCCGCCCTATCGGGTACTCTTCGTGCGCCGAATCAACCAGCACCAGCCCGGCCACCTCCGCCGGAAATTGATTTGTGTACAGGCGCGCGTTCAGCCCGCCGAACGAGTGCCCGACCAGGACGTAAGGCGGCTCGATGCCGGCGTTGGCGAGGAGTGTGTGCAACTCGCCGACTATCTGCCGGCTGGTGCGCGGCGTCGGGGCCGGGTCGCTCCAGCCTAAGCCGGCGCGGTCGTAGGCGCAGACGCGCGCGAACTTGGCGATCTCCGGCTGCACCAGACTCCAACCGAGCGAGCACTCGCCTATGCCCGCGTCCAGCACCACCGTCGGGTCGCCCGGCGCGCCTTCGGGCCCCGCGCAGCGGAGGTGCAGGCGGTAGCCGCCCACGTCAACGAGGCTGCCGGGCGGCGGATATTTCTGTTGGTCGAGCCGGCCGGCGATGGCTTGATAGATCGTGCCGGCCAGCGCCGGGGTCAAAATCAGCGCCGCCAGTCCGAGGAGCAAGTGGAGGAAGCGTTGTCCGGGCATCTGCGTCGCTCCTGAAGCCGGAGACTAGCTGACAACTTCAGTCACACCCGGCCGGATAGTCCAGATTGTAATTGTAATGCGCCACCCCCTGAATCAAATCTTTGGGCACTTCCACGGAGCGCATCTTGGAATAATCGACGGCGAAGGCATCGTTGCGCCCGTCGCAACCGGGCGGGAGGAGGAGCACAAAATACGACCTGTCGCTCTGGTCAAGAAGCCACATCCACTTGGGTCTGTAACCCGCCTTCATGTCCATCAACTCGGCGAGCGTCTTGGCCTTGTCTTCGCCGGTTGTAAATTTGACCAGGAAGAAGTCGCCCCCGCCGAGCGCCGGCGCGGTGCGCGGATAAATCTCGGCCGCATAGGTTCTGACGGCGAAGAGCAGCACTAAGAGGACGCCCCCGATCAGCAGCAGCCTGACCGGGATGCCGAGCAGCCAACGCTGCGTGGAGATTGTCATTGCGACCAGAGGGACTAAAAGACCGCCGCCGAACAAGGGCGTGTACCATAACGCCAACAGCCGCCATTTTCGCGCCCGGACGAAATTCCAGAAATAGAAATCCCGCCCCTCGTTCCACACTTCCGTGGACGTGGCGTAAAGAAGAACCCCGGACAGGACTAGCGTCAACGCGAACATGAGTAAGACGAGCACGGCCGGCGAAATCCCGCGCCGCAGCCCGGAGTAATTAAACAGCCGGCGGAGGAAGCGCGAGATCGAAAAAGAAGCCGGCCGCTTCTCGGCCGCCGCCGCCTGCGCCGCGGCCGGAGCATCGGGTGCGTCCGCGGGCGGCGTACTTTGCTCGGCGGCGGTGCTCTGCGCGGCCGCGGGTTGAGCGGCGGCTGCCGGCACGGGCAGCGCGTCACCAAAGATTTGCCGGAGAAGCTTCAACACCAACAGCGAAGCGGGCGCGGCGACGAGCGCCGCGTGAACGAGAAATAGAAACCCGACGCTCACGTAACGGGCTTTCACCAACGTTACGTCGGTAATCCCCCAACTCATTAAAGAGCTGCTAACGACCATGAAGCCGGCGGCATAACCAATACCCGCGACGCCGGCCAGGATAGTGATCGCGTCTTTAATGGCGTTCGTATAAGACTCAAGTCTACCAGGCTTTGTCTCGCTCATGGCGGCTCCGTCAGTCTGCCGCCAATTCTAGCACCCGCGCCGCGTAGGCGTGAGAAGTATCATACTTTTTACGCGCGCCCCTCTCGCGCCGACGGACTTCGACAACTCGAAGATGTATATAGAGCCTGCCAGGCGGCGGGAAGAGTTTTGTGACGAAGCGGCCGTTTCCGGTGATGAAGGAACGCCCGGACGAAGCTGGCGCGGCGAACGGCGCGTGGCTCACCCACCGCGCCGAAACCGCGCGAGTGTTAACGACGAGCTATGTGCCGGCGGGCTTCGTCAGCGCCAGTAGTAACGGCAGTATGCCGGCGTACATCACCGTCCCGCGCAACCAGTTCAGATGCTGCCAACGTTGCCCGCGGGCCAGCCAGTGCGCGGGCGGCAGCCCCGACTGCGGGCTGCGCGCGAAGGCGACCAGCTCGGGGATAAAATAGATTTGCGAGACGACGAGCACCACCGCGTAGACCGCGAGGCTGATCAGGATGAGCTTGCGCCGCGCCCGCGCCCGCCAGTTCAGCGCGAGGGCGACGACGAGCGCGAGGATGAGCAGCGGGTGGATGAGCATCCAAAACGTCGCCTCGTGCAGCCCGTACGGCCCGTTGACGACGACCGCCGAGTCGGGCAGGGCGGACAAGAAGACCGGGAAGTAAACCAGGTGCGCGTAGGCGATCCCGCCCAGCAGCGTCCCCCAGAGGATCACGACCAGGAAGAGCGAGTACAGTCTCAACGTCGCCATGCTTGCGTCTCCTGAAGTAGAAAAGTTGTCAGCATCCGCTCCGCGCGAATGCCTCTTTGGGGCGCGCTACGGAGCTACCGCCGACGCCTTGAGTGCATTTGCCGGCATCGGGGCTGTAAGCGCGCGGCGTTGCCTTACTTGTCGTAGGCGATGATGATCGTCAGGTCGCCGTCGCCCGTCTGCGCTAGCCCGTGCGAGCTGCCTTTGCGCGTCAGTATGGCGTCGCCGGGTTTGACCGCCATCTCTTGCCCGTTGATCGTCATTCGCCCTTGCCCGCCGACGACGTAGTAGACCTCGTCGGTCTCTTGCGGGTGATAGCCGATTGACGCGCCGGGGTGCAGGACGCGCTTGCGGAACGACAGCTTGAAGTCCGGCACGCGCGCGAAGAAGTTATAGCCGGTCGTGCGCCCCGCCCCTTTATGCGGCCCGCCTTCCTGCTTGGCCACTTCGGCGTCGCGCTCTATGACGTACCCTTCGACCGCTTGAGCGCGGCGCTGAATAACCAGAAACGAGACTGTCGCCGCAAGGGCGACGCCGGCAGACAGACTGGCTAGAACTCTCTTCATTGACTCCTCCGCACCGCGGGTGTCGGCACTCTGAACTCAGGCGTCGCAAGCACAGTTTGTAACCGACGCCTGACGCCCGCATTAACGCGCGACCAATTTACACCGCAAGGAGAGATGATGAAAGGCAGGCTAGCGCGGGGTCGGGTTTAATGAGTTGTTGGACTGCGCCATTCCTAAAGCGGATGCTTGGATGTTTAATTTCGAGCCAAACATCTCTTCACTGCATCCCTGGCGTGACTGATGAATCCGTCTAATTCTTTCACGTGCCAATCAACCGCCCATCTGAGCTTATCGAAAGCTCGAAGAAGTAAGAGACTCTCTAACTCCGGCATCATTCGTTCAAATTCAGATTGCGCAATACCGTAACCGTCAAGGAATGCCTGGATTTCCTCATCGTTAGGAGCGTTCTCCAACATTTTCATCTTCAACATCTGGATTAAGTCATGGTGGGGAACAATGTTTCCTTCCGCAGAACCCCAGTCAAGTAAATTTACGATGCCGTGCTCATCAACGACTGTGTTCTTCAAAGAAATGTCCCCGTGATTGAGACCGAAGATAAATTCGCGCCCCTTCAAGTCGGCAAAAATAGCCTTAATAATTTTCGACTGAGATTTTGTCAGGACGTTCAGCTTAATCAACTGATCGTCTTCAGTTAGGCTCTCGATATTATACTCCAGATATCGGAGCCAGGATTTGCGAGCGTCACCTTGCATCATGTCAGACAGCTTTAACCCGAAGCCCACCGCCTCAATAGCATGAATCTTCCTGGCGTATTTACCAAGCTCCCGCCAGATGGCCCGCTTAGGTACTTGGCTAACTCTGCCTTCGTCCCCCGCTATATACGACTGAACAATATAGGCATTACTTTTATACCGCCCTACAGTAAGCACTGACGGGCCGGGAACGCCTCGTGCGGCAGCATTCTCAATGCACCAGGCTTCCTTTTCATATTCGTCTAAGGCTTCCCCTCTTTCGCTCATCCTAACGACAACTTTATAGTTTCCCGCCTCCACAATGAATACCTTGTTGACGCTGCCCTTGCCAATCAGAGGAGTAACTTTAACCGGCGGTTCGTCGAGAAAACCAGAGATGATTTTTGCGGCCGACTCGATATCTTTGTTCAAATCAATAACCATGTCTCCAATATTGCGACGGGCCTTTCCATGTTCGGGTTGTTGGTCTAACGGGGCCGGTGCCATGGCAGGCCCCACAGCCCGCGCGCCGAGAGGATTACGGAGAAGAGTGCGGTCACGCTAACCGCTATGATCGTCCAGATGAAGAAGAAGGCGCTGCCGCCCGGATGGGCGATGATGGCGTAACCGAGACCCTTCCCCTTCATGTGGAAGAAGGGGACGGCCAACCCAAGGAGCGACCCGAGGAGGATGATGATGTACCCCGAGCGCCGCCCGGCGAGCACCAGCGTGCCGTACAGCCAAACGCCAAGGATGGGCAAAGCCGTTAGGTTTGCGACCCCTCCCTTTTCGTACCCGCGGATGATGTCGTCCGTCAGGTGAAACGTAAGGAAGAGGATCGAGAGCAGAGACGCGACGGTTAACATAAGGTTGTGTTTCATTTCATACTTTCCTCTGTGCTCCTCCATCTCAACTCCCCCCGGGCATCTCTACTTACATAATGATCAGAGCGCGCAACTATTAACAGCGCGCCCAACATTACGTCCTTGCTTCACGATTACGAGGGTAATGCCAAGAAGGTTGCAGCCGCCTAACGCCCGAATTTGTATGTTGACTGAAGTCGGCTGAAGCAGCAAGCTTTAGCGACAGAGGGTGCCGGAGAAGCTGTGCCCGAATTATGACCCCAAGAGTCAGCGGGTTAGTCTAGCTCCCGGCATCCATCCCGCAGCGCACAAAGGTCGGACAGTATCCGAAGCCGCTTCCACCGAGAAGCTGAGCTTGCATCCGCAAGTTAGACCCGCGCCGCATTTGCTTCCGCGAGGAGTTCACCCAATGACAGAGCCAACACTCGGCATTGACATCGCGAAACTGAAGTTCAACGTCTGCCTCATCAGCACAAGCGGCAAGCTCCGCCACAAAGTCTTCCCCAACAACGAAGCTGGCTTCGAGCAACTCCGTCAGTGGCCGGCAAAGCAAGGCGGCCAGCGCGCCCACGCCTGCCTGGAAGCCACCGGCACTTACAGCGAGCCGCTCGCCCTCTTCCTGGCCGAGGCCGGCCACGCCGTCAGCCTCGTCAACCCGGCGGCGACCAAGGCCTTCGCCGCGAGCCGCCTCTCACGCACCAAGAACGACCGCGTGGACGCCGAACTGCTCGCACGCTTCTGCCAAGCACAGCGACCACCGGCATGGACGCCACCACCTCAAGAAGTGCGAGAGCTACAGGCACCTGTGCGCCGCTTGGAATCTCTGATCGGGATGCGCGTGATGGAAGAGAACCGACTCTCTTCAGGCATCACGGTCGAGGCCGTGCATCAGAGTCTTGCAGAACACCTCTCGTACCTTAACGGGGAGATAAAGCGGACAGAGGAGTTGATCCGCGAGCACATCAACAATCATCCCAGGCTCAAGCGGCAGAGCGAGTTGCTCGATTCCATCCCAGGCATCGCAGAGGCGACCGCGGCGCGGCTGCTCGCGGAAATCACAGACCTCGAGCAGTACAGGAGCGCGCGGCAGGTGGCGGCCTACGCCGGGTTGGTGCCGCGCGAGCGGCAGTCGGGGAGTTCTCTCAAAGGGCGCGCCCGACTCTCAAGGATCGGGAATGCGCGTCTGCGCAAAGGACTCTACTTCCCGGCCGTCACGGCGCTGCGGTGCAGTCCGTTCTTCAAGGCTTGGGCCGAAGGGTTGCGAGAGCGCGGCAAGTGCAAGATGACGGTCATCTGTGCCGTGATGCGGAAACTCGTCCATCTCGCGTACGGTGTCTTGAAGACAGGCAAGCCGTTCGATCCTGAGTGGGCAAAATCTGCTTGACTCAAAACACAGTATCTAACCCGCGCCGAGCGCAGGCATTCAATTTACAACGCGAGGAAGCAGCATGAAAAGAATGCTGTCGAGGCGTCGGGTTGAATGAGTTGTTAGACGGCGCTTCACCGCCCAACTTACTTCTGCTCGCTCCATTCAAGACGTAATCCATCAAATAATAGCGACAAATGATTGAGGACGTCCCTTCCGATCAAGCCCCACTCCTGCTCTATAAGCAGAAACCGCCCTTTGAAAGCACGCCGCAAGAAAAGTACATCAACCTCGACAACCCGCGCGATGCTCACGTTCCCGTCAAAACCTTTCAACTCATAACCTTCGGTTGCATCAACGCTAATGCCAAGCTGCTCGACGAAAGCTTGCGGCAACAAAGTGACGTCAGCGCCTGTATCAAGCAACGTTGGTACGTCAGAAATGTTGCCCCAGATGTCGGATGCCTAATGGTTACTTTCGCCAACGGGGCAGGTGGGTCAAAGAGCGTACTGTCATAAGCTGGCATCAGAACTTTCCTCGATGACCTCTTTCTGGAAATCGGCCGCCTGTTCTGGATGCGCTAAGCGAGGGCTTCCGATGTAAGAAACTGATGGCATCTTTACATCAGGGATGAGGACATACACTTTCGCCCTTTCAGGCAAACGGAGACTGGAAGGAAGTCGAATCTGACCATTCTCAACAATAGCTTCAATAGCGGTAACGCTCATACATTCACCTCATCACTCAAACTGTAACTGAGATTATCACAAGCTTTGGTAGCCGTCTAACGCTCGAATTAACCCGCGCCGAGCGCAGACATTCAACACGGGAAGAAGAAATCAACGATGAAAAGAATGCTATCGAGGCGTCGGGTTGAATGAGTTGTTCGGTGCGGCGTTGGTGTTTAAGGCAATGTTGATTTAGATATAAACTACTATGCGCCCTGAAAGATAACCTTCGTATTCCGTTGAGCCATTAACAAAGACTTTGCCATGATTCGGTTTTACATCAAAATGTGCTTCACCATTGGAATCGGTCCACTGCCTATCAGTTACACCGCCGGAAAATATCGCGTCAATACCTAACGCAACCTTTTTGCCCTTTACAGGGTCGCCAGAACTTCGCCGCACAACTTTGACTGTAACCATTATTTAACCTCCTGATGAAAAGATTAGGTGTCGAACTTTTTAGCTTGGAGCAGGCGTAAGATTGGCGAGAGGAGAATCCTTCTCGTCATAGTACGCAACCAGTTTCTGCGGGCAATTAGCGATGCGATAGGCGGGGAGACACAGTAGTACAATTCGACGAGCAATACGCCAGCCTTCGTAGTTAATAGAACATCATCGCGGAAGCGACGGAAAACCAGCACCTCTGGCGCGAGCGGAGAGCCATAGGTCGCTGTAGCAATAAAGCAAGGTCCAGTCTTCTTGTAATAGACTTCGTATTTATCTTCTTCGTTAGGAACATCTGTAAACAATAAAACAGGGTCTTCGTCGCTGCTATTGTTGCAGAGACGTTTCACTTCTTCAATAATTCTGGGGTCGTCATTTGCGAATACCAGTTTTGTGAGTCCACGCCTTTTGATAATTTGCTCGTTGTTGTATGTTCTCTCGGCATGAATTAACTTGTCTCCATAGTAATGTTGTAATTTTTCCAATTCCTCAGCAATTTTTCTCCCTCTCTTTATGTTCTCATGTGCCTCATTTACGCGGGCGAGAAATACCTCTGGATTATTATCGTCAGGCGATACGAGCATCTTTAGCGGTTGCCACTCAGTCATCCCTTCGCGCCAACCAAGGTCGTCCCAAGAATATTGACCTTCCTCTATTCGCTCCGCAACGACAGACTCAGAGAAGGGGCCGAGTTTCTCATTATTCTTCAAAACATAGAGGGCCATATCGAGAGTTCCTTTCAACAAGCTGAGAATGAATCAAGCGTAGGCGCGGATTCTATCACCAACATCAAAAGTTGCAAGACTTTTCTGCAAATAAGCAAGCACCGAACTACAATTAGGTGTACTAATCGCCGGGGTGGAAAGCGGCGAAAGCGCGGCCTAATCATCTGCTCCGTCACACCTGCGCTATTTTATTAACAACTTACGCGCCCGCGCCATTGATTAGCCGGCGCGCGGCGCAGTAGCTTAGGCGGCGCTTTCCCAACCGCACGGATAAGGTCGGTTCACCATGCCCAAGCTCCTCGACCGCACGCGCGAACTGCTCCGCACCCGCCACTACAGCCTGCGCACCGAGGAAGCCTACCTTCACCGCATCCGTGACTTCATCCTGTTCCACGGCAAACGCCACCCGCTCAGGTGGGCGCGGACGAAGTGCGCGCCCACCTGTCTTACCTGACCGTGCAGCGGCAGGTGGCCGCCTCGACGCAGAATCAAGCCCTCCCCGCCATCCTCTTCCTTTACCGCGACGTGCTGGGGCAGCCGCTAGAATGGGTGGCCGGCATTGAACGGGCGAAGCGGGCCACGCACCTGCTCGAAGCCGGCTACGACCTGCGGACGATCCAAGAACTGCTGGGGCACAAGGACGTGTCAACGACGATGACCTACACGCACGTGCTGAACCGCGGCGGGCGCGGCGTGCGCAGCCCGCTCGACCTGTAAATCCGTACAGACCCGTCCGGGCGCGGCTTTCGTTCGGGGTCACACGCCGGGCGCGCGGGGCTTGCTCGGCCCCGCGCGCCCGGCGGGTGGCAGAGGGTTATTTGGTGTTGGGCGTCTCTTTGGTCTTGCGCTTGCGGGTGAGACCCGTCTTGCGGGCGCTCTTGCGGATGTAGCCCAGGGCTTCGAGGAGCGCACTGTCGGGGCCTTCGGTCGGGTCGGCGAGGACACCGGCGACGACGAGTTGGATTTTGGGCGCGAGCGTGTCGTCGGCGTGGTCGCGGGCGGCCATCTCCTGCGTGAGTTGGTCTTCGAGTTCCGCGATGCGGCGGCGCGTGCTGAGCGAGGGCGCGGCCGCCGCCTCGAACTGCGCCAGCGTCATCCCGCCGAACGTCTTGTCAGGCGTGAGCGTCCGCCAGGCTTCGAGCATGCGGTGAATCTTCTCTTCCATCTCTTTCGGACTTTTAGAGCAGTTTTCATCTCAGCGTAAGGCATAGCCGCAGTGTCTGAACCAGTTCTTTGCATCCTGCTCGGTGACCGCGGCGAAGCCTTCCGCGAGCGCATCGCCCAACGACTCCCGCGTCCGCGCCTTGGCCTTGCGGAGCCACGCCTTGAGCTTCGACCAGCACCGCTCGACCGGGCTCAGGTCGGGCGAGTACGGCGGTAGGTATAACAACTCGGCCCCGGCGAGCCTGACCGCCTCGCGCACTCGCGGGGTCTTATGTACCGAGAGGTTATCCATCACCAGGGTGTCGCCGCGGCGCAGGCGCGGGGCGAGCACCTCGCGGATGAACGAGACCAGCACCTCGGTGTCGGTCGGGCCGTCAACGCTCATCGCCGCCCGCACGCCGCGCGAGCCGAGCGCGGCCACCAGCGTGACTCCCGCGCCGTAGTTCTGTGGCGCGCTGCCCACGACCCGCTCACCACGGGGCGCCCGCCCGTGCAGCCGCGTCATGGCGAGGTTGACGCCTGACTCGTCGAGGAAGAGCAGGCGGCGCGGGTTGAGGCGCTCGGCGCGCTTGCGGAACCACGCGCGCAGGGAGCGGACGCGCGGCGTGTCGCGCTCAGAAGCGTGCAGCGTCTTTTTTTGTGCGCAGCCCGAGGCGCACCACCGCCCGGTGCGTGGTCGGGACCGAGACACGCAAGCCGCGCTCGCGCTCGACGAGGTCGCATAACCCCGAGAGCGTCAGGTCGTTCTGCGCACGGACGAGCCGCGCCACGAGCCGCAAAGCCGCCGCGTCGAGGGCTGAGCGCTGGCCGCCCGAGCGCGGGAGTGCCGCGAGGCTGCCGGTCTCGCGGCGGCGGCGCAGCAGGCGCTCGACGAAGGTGCGGCTGACGCGGAAGCGGGCGGCGAGGGCGCGCTGCGAGCCGGCGCCTTCGTCGTAAGCCTGGGCGATCCGCTCGCGCAGGTCGGAGGAGTAAGCGTTCATGCGCGATAAGGTAGCTGGCTTGTGCCTGCTACTCAACTGAAAACTGCTCTAAGAGTAAGGCGACTTATTATTGGCTCGACCCGGAGAACGGCCCGAAACTCGGCGATGCAGTCATCGACAAGGGGCTGGCGATTCCGCTCATTTCAGGTTTTCGCGTTCTGTTAGTTGAACGTGGTGGTCATTTCGAGTGGCTTACCGACCCGATAAAGTTTTACGACGAATACGGGCCGAAGCTCGTCAGAACCATTATGAACGCGAGCGACAACGCAAATAACGACCCGCATACGGTGGGCCGCGATCCCCAGGTGTATAGGCAACTGACATCCGAGGTGCGCCGCTGGTATCTCGAAGATCAGTTTGCAAAGCAGGCAAAGGCGAGGCGCTGACATCTACCTGCAGTTCACCTAATCTGAGGAGAGGGATTCGGCCACGAATCCCTCTCCTTTACTTTTGCTGCCGCTTGATAGTATTCATCGTCCAGTTCGGCGGCGGTGGATCACGCGGACTTTTTGTGACGCCGCGCTACTTATTGTGAAATTTTTGCTTCTTGTGCTAAGCCGTCGAACTAGACAACGCGGATTTAATGTTGCGGGGCCTCGCAGCTTCTCTACCCGGTGAGTCGAACCGGCAGCATGTCACGTCAAAAAAAGAAATCGACAACCCAGAGCCAATCCTCTCGGACAAAGCCTGCCGGCTTCGCGGGGGAAGTCAGGCCCGACGAGTCTGACCCGCGGAACAAGGCCGTCCAGACCCTTGCGCGGGCCCGGACACCCAACGCCCCGCCTTTAAGACCTAACGCCCGTCGCCGCGGTGTCGGGGGTGACACCGCGGCGACGGGCGTTAATTTTGAAGCACGGATTCCGGGCGCTGGCGCTGCCGCCAGCAGCGGAGAAATATCCCCAAACCACTCGCCGAGGACTTGCCCGGCCGCCGACACTGACGCGCCGGCTAGTCAGCCAGTCCTCATTGACCGCAGTCGGCGGGCGTGTTGTTGGTCAGCGACCAGGTGGAGTCGCCGCCGCAGGCGACCACGGCCGAGAGGAAACAGCCGTTCTGGTCTTCGGCGACCACCTTGATCTGGGCCTGGTCGCAAGACACGTTCGCGAGCGTGAACGACTGGCCCGGCGCGATGCTGGCGTTGCCGAGCTGGTTCGGCCCCCAGTCGTCGCCGTCGGCGTGCGCCAGGTAGATGTGGATGATCTCGCGGCTGGAGTTGTTCACCACGTTGATGGAGGCGGCCGGCGGGCGCGCGCTCGACAGCAGCGGCAGGGCCGCGAAGGCGCAGAGCGCCACGACGCTGGTTAGGCGGCGGACGACTCTACGCGCCGGGTGCAGGTGTGCGACTTTCATGTCAGCGACTTTCATATCAAACTCCTCTCATGGTCGGGAGAGCGGCCCTCAGTGTCCGCCTCGCGCGCCGGCCACCGGCGCGGCACGGGACGGACGGCGGTTGGCGGCCGCCGCGGGGCGCGCTGTGCGCGCGCGCCCCGCGGCGGTGTCTGACGCACAGGTCACGGGCAACTGCCGTTGACCGTGTAGTGCGCCCCGCCGTCCACAGGCGTCTCGCCGGGGTTGCGCGGCACGACGACCTTAGACGTGGCGCGCCCGACGTTGCCGGCCGCGTCGCGCGCCTTGAAGGTGATCGTGTAGACGCGCCCGTTGCCGTTGCCCTCGCGCTCGGCGCGCAACTGCACCGACTTGCAGTCGGCGGCAAGCACGATGTCGGCCGTCGTGTTGCCGGAGCCGGGCCCGTTCTCGGCCTCGTCGCTCGTCACCTTCTCGATGACCACGCCGCCCACGCCGAGGCTCGCGCCGTTATCGGTCACGCCCGTCACGAAGTCCGTCACCCGGAAGGATTGGTACTTGTGATTGGCGGGCCAGAGCGACGGCGTCTGGTTGTTGACATTGATCGTCGGCGGGGTGGTGTCCCCCACGTTGACCGTGCGCGTCCGACTGACGACGTGCCCCGCGCCGTCGCTCACCGTGTAAGTGAGCGTGTACGTGCCCGCCACACTCGTGTCCACGCTGCCCGTCCTGACGATCTGACTCGTCAGGTCGCCGGCGCAGCCGTCGCTGGCGGTCGCGCCCGGATCAACGAACGTGGCGTTGAGATCGACCAGCAGCGGGTTCGCGCCGAGAAGCGCGAGCACCGGGGCGGCCGTGTCCACCACGTTGACCGTCCGCGTGACCGGGGCGGCCGCATTACCCGACGGGTCTTGGGCCGTATAGGTCAGCGTGTACGAGCCGGGGGTGTTCGTGTCCACGCTGCCGCTGGTCGTCACCGACACGTCGCCGGCGCAGCCGTCGCTGGCGGTCGCGCCCGGATCGACGAAGGCCGTGTGGCATTCGACCGTCAGCGTGTCCGCCCCGTTGAGCGCGATGACGGGCGGCGTGGTGTCCACGACCTTGACGGTGCGCGTCGCCGTGGCGGTGTGGCCGTTGTTGTCGGCCGTGTAGGTGATCATGTACGTGCCGGGCGTGTGCGTGTCCACGCTGCCGGACGCGGAGACGGGCACGGGCCCGACGCAGGCGGCCGCGGCGGTCGCGCCCGGATCGCTGAAGGTCGAGCCGCACTCGATGGTCATGGTGCTCTGGCCCGTCAGCGTGATGTCCGGCGGCTGGTCGCTGCTGACGATCACCGTGCGCTCGGCCGTGGCCGTGTTGTTGTTGCGGTCGGTGGCCGTGTAGGTGATCGTGTAGGTGCCGGGCGTGTCCGTGTCCACGGTGCCGGCCGAGCTGACCGAGACCTGGCCGGCGCAGCCGTCGTCGGCCGTCGCGCCCGGATCGACGAAGGGCTTGCCGCAGCTCACCGTGAGCGGGCTCCCGCCGGTGATTGAGATCACGGGCGGCGTCGTGTCCACGATGTTCACCGCGCGCGTCGTCGAGACCGAGTGCTGCCCGTCAACGGCCGTGTAGGTGATGGTGTACGAGCCGGGCGGCGTGCTCGCGTCGATGGAGCCTGAGCCGGAGACGGTGGCCGTGACCGGGATGCTGTCGCCCGCGCCGTTGGTGGCGGTCGCGCCCGGATCGCCGAAGTCCGCGCCGCATTCGAGCGTGATCGGGCTTTGGCCGTTGAGCGTGATGCTGAGATCGCCGGGGCTTTCGACCGTGACGAGGAAGCTCGCCGAGTTGCTGTTCGGGCTGACGCAGGTGACGGTAGTCGTCCCGATGCCGAAGAACGAGCCGGACTCGGGGCTGCAACTGACCGGCTGGATCGGCTCGCCTTCGTCGCCGACCGTCGGCTGCCCGCAGTCGCCCGTCGTGGCCGGCAGCTCGTAGCTGACGTACGCGCCGGATTCGCCGTCGGCGGCGGTCGTCTTGATGTCGGCCGGGGCCGTCAGCCGGCACGGGGTGGCGGTGACGGTGGCCGTGCCGGTGGCAGAGTTGTCCGGCGTGTGGCGGTCGGGCGTCGTGCTGCCGACGCTCGCGGTGCTGTCAATGACGGTCTCCGGCGTCGCGCCGCCGTCCACGTGGTAGGTGAAGACGAGTTTCGCGGCGTCGCCCTTGGCGAGACGGGCGATGGCGCAGGTGATCGTGCCGGCGGAGCCGACGCCCGGCGTGCTGCACGAGAAGACGGGGCCGGCGTTCTGGGCCACGGCGGCGAAGGAGGTGCCGGCCGGCACGTCGGTCGTCAACTGCACGCCCTGCGCCGTGTCGGGGCCGTTGTTGGTGACGTAGGTCTCGAAGACGACATCAGTGCCGGCGGCGACCTGGGCCGCGCCGGGTCTGACAAGGTTGGTGACGGCGAGGTCGGCGGCCGGGTTGTCCGGGTCGCGCACCGTGATGTAGGTGACGGCGATCACGGATATCTCGGCGGTGTCCTCGGTTCTGATGGCCCACTGGCCGCGGTTGTCTATGCTCTGCCCGTCGAGGGTGGCGACGGCGTCGGCCGGGAGCGTGAAGCTGTCGGTCTGCGGATCGGTCGTGATGTCGGCGAGCCGCAGGATGTAGCCGGCGGAGTTGACCCAGGAGAAGCGCCGCCGCGGGCGGTCGCCGAGCGGCGCGTTCGTCACCTTCGCGCAGACCGTTTCGCCCAACGCGAAAGTCGTCCGCGGGGTCACGCAGTCGGCGGCGTAGGTGGTGATGGTCTCGCCGGCCGGGTCGGGCGGCGCGGGCGGCGCGAGCGGGGCGGCGGCGAAGCCGGGCGCGCGCCAGGGGAGCAGGCCGTGCCCCGCCCTGGGCGTGTCAGCCGCGTCGGGTGCGGCGGTCTGCGCCGGGGCCGGGGGCAGCGCGCGGCGCAAGAATCGGCCGGCGAAGAAGGCCGATGAAGAAGATGATGAGACGACGGCGGCCAGGGCCACCAGGGCGAGGAGCGCGCCGCGGCGACCGTAGGCGGCGCGGCTTCTCCCGTTGGCGGCGCGGGTCGGGGGTAAGGCGCGGCTTCTCATCCGGCTGGTCAGGCGGCATAGCAAAGCGCCGGTGCGAGTCCTCATAGTTCGCTTCTCCTTACTCAAACTATCAATCTTTTCCGCAGGCTGCGGCCGCGCGGCGCGGCGGACTGAGCGCCCGCACGACGCGGCGACGAACGGCTGCGCGCGCCCCTCGGCGCGGCGGCGTGCGCGCGCGTGGCGCGAGCGCGCCGGCCGCCGTCGGCGTGCCGCAAACCTGCCGGCCCGGTGCCCAATGTCCGCCGCTGTGTGCGGCGGCGGCGCGGCCGGGCTGTAGGGCGACGCCGGCCGGGCGTTAGCTCTGGCCGGGTGTTGAGGTCGGAGCGCCGTCGGTGTTGTTGCCGAAGATGAAGTTGTTGCCGGCCGACTGTACCAGCCCGCCGCCGGAGATACTCAACCCCGTCGCGTTCTGCGTGATCAGACACCGGGCGATGCGGACGATGCGATCCGAGCCGCCGGACGACACGATGCCCGACTGACTGTAGTTGATCTGCACGCTTTCGAGGTTGACGATTGAGTCGGCGGCCGCGTTGTTGAGGCCGATGTTGGTGTTGTGGGTCACTTCGGTGAAGCTCAGCAGCAGGCGGCTGTGCGTGCCTGTGCTCACCCCGTTGGTGCAACGCGAGAGCTTCGAGTTGCTGACGGAGGCGAGGATCTGCCCCGAGCCGGTGTTGGCCATGTTGATGGCGTTCTGGCCGCAGTCGTGGATCGAGACGTTGCGCACCGACACGCTGATGTTGCCCGCCCCGGCCCAACTGATGTCAATGCCGTGCTGGGTGTAGCCGAAGACCGTCACGTTCTCGATGTGCACGTCGCGTGCGGTAAGGACTCTAATGCCGCTCGCGCCGCTCCCTAAGCCGTTGATGTCCAGGTTGCGGAGGGTGACCGCCTTCGTGTTGGACGTTTCGTTGATGATGATGCCGCTGTTGGGGCTGGACACGATGCCCGCGACCTGGCCTGCGCCACCGTCAATGGTCATGCCCTTCGTGATCGTGACCGCGCCGAAGCCGGCCGGGTCCAGCGCGTCGATCTCGCCGTTGTCGGCCGTCTTCGAGATGGCCCCGGCGAAGGTCTTGCAGGGGGCGGTGCGGCTACAGGGGTTCGCGTCGTCGCCGACGCCGGACACCCAGGTGCGGGAGGCCTGGGCGTGCGCGGCGGACGTGCAGGCAAGGGCGAACACGAGGAAAGCACATGCTTTCACAGCGAAGCGGGTCTTATTCATGCTCTTCGTCTCCTTAACGGCTTTGGGAAAACTGACGGCTAAGCGGCGGCGCTGCGTGCGCCGTGCGTATCCGAGGAGTGACTAGGGAGGAACCAGAAGGATAGAACCTGCGTGTGCTGAAATGTTGGGCGAGACTCTAGGCGGCCAACTTTCTCCCTGCTCAGCGCGGAACTTTTATGCCAATTTCGCCAGCTTGTCAATCAGGAACGCGCGCCGACTGCAATTTTTTTTCGCGGGGCGCGCCGCCGGACGGTACGGGCCACTCATCGCGCCCGGCGTTGGTGCTGCTTCACTCGTGGCGCAGTGCGAGCAGCGGATCGACACGGGCGGCGCGGCGCGCGGGGATGTAGCAGGCGAGTAAGGCGACGGCGCTCAGCAGCAAAGGCACGCCGACGAAGGTGACGGCGTCGGTCGCGCCGACGCCCAGCAGCAGGCTCGCCAGCACGCGCGTCAAGGCGAACGCGCCCGCCAGCCCCAGCGCGATGCCGAGCAGAACCAGGCGCACACCTTGACCCACGATCAGCCGCAGCACGTCGCGGACTTGCGCGCCGAGCGCCATCCGTATGCCGATCTCGTGCGTGCGCTGACTGACGGCGTAGGTCATCACGCTGTACAGCCCCATCGTCGCCAACACCAACGCCAGCACGCCGAACGTCGTCGCCATGCCCGCCGCGACGCGCGGCCCCCAGTAGGCGATGGACAGGTTATCTTCCGCCATCGTCACGCCGACCACGGGCAGACGTGCGTCCAGCCGCGCGATCTCGCGGCGCGCGCCCTCCGCCACCGCCTGTAAGTCTGCGGCCGACTGCGCGCTGATCAGCAGCGTCACAGCCCCGTGCGCCTGTTGGTAGACGGGCAGGAACATGTAGGGTCTTCGGTCTTCGTACAGAGTTCGATAAAGACCGTCCTTGGCGACGCCGACGATCTCCATCAGCGGCGTGCCCTGCGCGAAGCGGAAGCGCCGCCCCAGCGCGTTCTCGGCGCTGCCGTAGAGTCTGCGCGCGAACTCCTGGTTGACGATCACGACGGGCGGCGCGTTCGCGTCGTCGCGCTCCGTGAAGTCGCGCCCCAAGACCAGCGGCGTCCGCATCGTCTCGAAATACTTCGGCGAGACGAAACTGCAATCGGAGATGACGCCCTGATTCGGCGGCGGGTCGGCCTCGCCCTCCTTCACGACGGGGCCGCGCGAGAGGTCGCCGACGGTGAGCGGCAGATCGTCTGTCAGCGCGGCCGCGCGCACGCCGGGCTGCGCCTCGATGCGCCGCAGGAGTTCGGGGAAAAACCGCCAGATGGCCTGCTGGTCGTAGCCCAGCAGCCTGGGGTTAATCATCATCGTGACGAGGTTGTCTGTGCGGAAGCCGGGATCGGTCTGGAGCACTTGGCGCAGGCTGCGTATGAACAGCCCCGCGCAGATCAGTATGACGATGGAGATCGTGACCTGCGCGACCACCAGCGCGCCGCGCAGATTCCAGCGCCGCCGCCCGCGCGTCGGCGGCGGCTCCCCGCCTTTGATCACGGCGACCAGATCGGCCCGCGAAGCGAGCAACGCCGGAGCCAGTCCGAAGAGCACGCCGGTCGCCAGCGAGACCAACAGCATCCACTTCAACACGTAAGCGTCCGGCGAGAAGTCCAGATTGATCGGGTACGGGACGTGCGGGAAACTCGCACGGATCACGTCCGTCCCCCAGTACGCGAGCGCCCAGCCGAGCGCGCCGCCCGACACGGAGAGCAGCACGCTCTCGGTCAGCAGTTGCCGCACGATGCGGCCGCGGCTCGCGCCAATCGCCAGGCGTATCCCGATCTCCCTGGCGCGCGTGACGGCCCGCGCCAGCATCAGGTTCGCCACGTTGGCGCACGCCACCAGCAACACCAGCCCGGAGACGCACAGGGCCATGAACGCGCCGTACTTGATCATCTGTGTCGCGGCGTCGTAACGCCCGTCCAACTCCGTCGTGATCTGGATTTTGGTGTCGGCGTCCTCGTCGGGGTAAAGCTGCCCCAGCGAGTTGGCGACCGCGTTCAAGTCCGCCTCCGCCTGCGCCAACGTCACGCCGGGCTTCAGCCGCCCGTACAGCCTGAACTGCTCGTAGGTGCGATCCGTCCGCCACTCGGCGCGCCGGCCGAACTTCTGCGCCATCATCACGGGAACCCAGAACGAATGGCGTAGATAATATGACGAGCCGAGAAACGACTCCGGCATGACGCCGATGACGGTGTACGGGTTGCCGCTCAGGTAAATCGTCCGGCCCACGACGCCCTGATCCGCGTTGAAGCGCCGCTGCCACAACGCGTGGCTGATCACCGCGACCGGATGAGTGTTCGGCGTGCGATCTTCTTCCGGCAGGAAGCCGCGCCCCAGCACGGGCCGGACGCCGAGCACGTCGAAGTAGTTGCCGCTGACCAACTCGCCCCACACGACCTCCGCGCGCTCGCTGCTGTCGCCGGCGTTACGGCTCTCGGCGGAGCTGACGCCCGCCGAAACTTCGCGCCACGCACAGAGGTCTGCGAAGCTCTTGTTCTGCTCGCGCACGTCCACGTAGTTCGCGTAAGCGAAGTCGCCCCAGACCTGCCTGTCCACTTTCCGGCCCCAGCGCGGAGACATCAACTCCGCCGGCTCGTCCACGGGCAGCGGGCGCAGGACGAAGCCGTTCACCGCGCTCAGGATGGCCGTGTTCACGCCGATGCCCAGCGCCAGTGCCAAGACGGCGACCGCCGTGAAGCCGGGCTGCTTCGCCAGTATCCGCACGCCGTAGCGCAGGTCTTGCAGCAAGTCCGCCAGCCAACGCGTCCCGCGCGCGTCGCGGCACATCTCCTTGACCTGTTCCGGCCCGCCGAGCGCGAGCCGCGCGCGCCGCCGCGCCTCACGGGAACTGTGCCCCTCTGCGATCAGGTCGCTCGTGTGCTGCTCCAGGTGGAAGCGCAACTCCTTGTCGAGTTCCGCTTCCTGCCGCTTGCGGCGAAACAGGCGCTGCCACCAGGTCATCACGCACCTCCCTCGGACAGTTTGAGGATCAGCCCGACGGCTGCCGTCAGCCGCCGCCAACTCGCGGTCTCCGTTTCGAGCTGTGCCCGCCCTGTCCGCGTCAGGCGGTAGAACTTGGCCTCGCGCCCGGTCTCGGTCGCCTGCCACTCCGCCGCCAGTAGCCCGCGGTTTTCGAGCCGGTGCAGCGCCGGGTAGAGCGACCCTTGCGGCACTTGCACGACGCCGCGCGACGCCTGGTCGAGCCGCTGCGCAATCGCGTACCCGTGGACGGGGCCGAGCGCGACGACTTTCAGGATCAACAAATCCAACGTGCCCTGCGGCAGATCGGACTTGGTCTGCGTCATAGCTGTTACCTCCTCCTCCTACACATCAGACCAGTACGTGTAGAAGGGCAAGGCATGTTCCGAGAATCTAAGACGCCCGTTGAAGATTTTCTTTGCGTCCCTTCGCGGCCCGCTTCGCGGCCTTTGCGGTTAAGTCTTAAAACCTTTAACCGCAAAGGCCGCCAAGCGGGCCGCGAAGGGACGCAAAGGGGTTGAGCGGGACTCGAATAGCTTCTAATTGGATGACGTTCAGGCTCGGAGGCGGGTGCGCTGTTGTCGTTTCAGTCGGACAAGTCTGTGAGCCGCTCGAAGAAGTCTTCGGCTTCCCACGCGCCCCAGTGTTCGAGGGCGGCGCGGTAATGGGCGGCGCGCGCTTCGACGAAGTGCGCCAGCAGCCAGAAGGTGGCGCGCCGCTCCAGCGCGGGCGCGCCGGCCGGCGCGGCGTGCGCGGCAGCAGAGGCCGTGGGTGCGTCGGGAGGCGCGGCGGGCGCGGCCTCATGGGCGGCGGGCGCGTCGAGGGCTTTGAGGCGTGCGGCCAGGTCGGCGAGCCACACGTCGCAGTCGTGCAGATCGCCGAGCGCCTGTTGCAAGTGCGCGACCGAGGCGGCGGCCTCCTTCAGTTGTGACTCGAAGCAGGGGTCGAACAGTTCGAGCGCGTAGCGCAGGCGCTTGGCCGCTATGCGCAGATCGTGCAGACCGTGCGCGTTGTCGGGCCGGTAGAGCGCGCGCCCGCCCGCGATCAACTCGCGCAGGCGCGCGGCGATGATCTCCTGACCCGCTTGACGGAAAGCGAACCTGCCGCCGGCCACACCTTCACGCACATCAGCCACGCCCCCACGCTCGCCGGCCGCACTCGCCTTCTCGTCGGCCGCACTGCCCTGCTCGTCAGTCGCCCCCTGATCGTCGGCCGCACTCTCCTGATCATCAGTCGTGCTGCCCTGTCTGTCAGCCGCACTGCCTTGCTCACCGGCCGCGCTGCCCTGCACGCCGGCCGCATCCGCTTGCTCGTCAGCCGTGCTTCCTTGCTTATCCGTGCCGCCTGCCTTATCGGACGCGTCTTCTGGCTGGTGGGCCGTGTCTCTCTGTGCGGCGGGCGGGTTGCTCTGTGCGTCGGCACGGCGCGGGATGGTGGCGCGTTCGAGGCGGCGCAGGAATTTCGTTTCGAGTCCGACGAGCGAGGCTTCTTCGAGCGCGAGCGTGAGCAGGGCGCGGGCCTCTTCGCGCCGCCGCTGGTGTTCGGCGAGCAGCGGGTTGAAACCGGCGGCGAGTTCCGGCCCCGCTTCGACCGACAGTTTTTCCAGCGCGGCGATGGTCACGTCTTCATCACGCACCGCGCCGAGCGCGGACGCCAGCGCGCGCAGGCGCTTGCGCGGCAGACGCCGGCGCAGGTACGGGGCGCAGTCGCGCACCAGGCTGCGCAGGCGGCGCGAGGCGACGCGCATGTCGTGGACGCCGGTCGGGTCTGACCAGTCGAGCGCCGCGGCCCTGTAGGCGCACATCTCCTCGAAGCGCGTGCGTAAGACCAGCGCGACGCCGGCGCGGGCCGGCGCGGCACAGTCAAGCCCCTCGATCTCTTTCGCCTTGGCCATGGCTTGCGGCTCAGCCCTTGCGCGCGATCAGCTTGCAGCCGAAGACACGCTCGAAGAGGTCGCGCTTCTGCTCGACGGCCCAGAGTTCCGGCTCGCAGGAGTGCGCGCTGTGCAGCACGAGGCGGAAGCCTTCCTCGACCTGCTCGCAGGTCACGTCAATGACGCGCGCGTCGTGCCCGCGGTCGAGCGCGTCGGCGACGCGCAGGATCGCGCCGAGGCGGCTGACGGTCGTGCGGTCGGTCGGACTCAGCGCGGCGTAGTCCGGGTGGCGCTCGCGCGGCGGCGTGCCGCGGTGGTAGCGCGCGACGTTGGCGATCACCTGCCGCTCGGCTTCGGAGAAGCCGGTCAGCTCCGAGTGCTTGATGAGGTAGAGCGTGTGTTTGTGGTGCGCCTCGTGCGCGATGTGATAGCCGATGTCGTGGAGCAGGGCGGCGGCGGCGAGCAGCGTCCGCTGGTGGCGCGTCAGCTTGTAGGCTTGGGCGAGGCTGTCGAAGATGCGCTCGGCGAGGCGCGCGACCTGCTGCGCGTGCGCCTCCTCGTAGCCGTAGCGGCGGCCGACCGCGTGGACGCCGCGCAGGCGCGGGTCGGCCACGTCGGGCACGGGCGGGCGCGCTTCGGCTTCCCACTCGCGCAGGCGGTCTATAAGGACGCCTTCGCGCAGCGCGAACTCGCAGGTGTGCAGGTGTGTGAGACCGAGCGCGCGCATGACGCCTTCGAGTATCTGCCCGCCGGCCACGACGATCTCCGCGCGCTGCGCGCTGAGACCGGACGCGGCGCGGCGCTCGTTGAACGTCTGGGCGGCCAGTTGCTGGTTGAGGCGTTCGAGGCGCGCGAGCGTGATCTCAGCGCCCGCGGGCTGTGCGCCCTGCTCGCGGCGGCGCGCGTCCTTCTGCGCCTGCTGGCTGAGCACCGCGCCGAGCGCGATGATCGTCCCGGAAGTGCCGGTCGTCTCCTGCCAGCTCTGCCCCTTCAGCTCGCGCGCGGGCCGTTCGAGCGCGGCGCGTACGTGGTCGCGCAGCGCGCGCAGTTCCTTGGGCTTGACCGGATCGGTCTTGATGAAAGCCTCGCTGAGTCCCACCGCGCCGACCTTGATCGAGTGGAGCGCGGCGGGCACGCCCGCGCGCATGAGCGAGAGTTCGGTCGAGCCGCCGCCGATGTCCACGTTGAGCAGCGTCGTTTGCGCATCGGCGCAGCCGTAGGCCGCCGCCACGCCGATGAGCCGCGCCTCCTCGATCCCGGAGAGCACCTCGACCTCGATGCCGGTGCGCTGTCTGATCGTGCGTAGGAACTGGCGTGCGTTGCGCGCCTCGCGCACCGAAGCGGTCGCAATCGTGACGGTGCGCTCGGCCCCGCGCGCTTCCGCCATCGAGGCGAAACGCTTGATGCACTCGGCGGCGCGGTCAATCGCCTCGGGCGCGAGCACGCCGGCCTGCAAGGTGTCGTGCCCGAGGCGCACGGCCTCCTTCTCACGCGCGAGCACGGCGAAGGAGTCGGAGGCGGCCGCGTCCACGACGACCAGCTTGATCGAGTTCGACCCGATGTCTATCGCCGCCAGCTTCAAACCGTGCCGCCGTCCTTCCCCGCCCCCTTGCCCGGCGACGCCTCCTGCGCCCGTTTTGCATACTGCGCAGCCGCGGCCGTGTTAGCCGTAGCGGCCGAATTAGATTGAGCCTGGTTAGAAGGAGCCTGATTAGCCGTTGTGGAAAGATTAGCCGTCGTAGCTGTTGCCGTGGCCGTCGTAGCCGTGGCCGTGGCCGTAGTCGGCCTGTCTGACGTGCCAGATGTCGCAGCGGCGTCTGACCTGTCGGCGTTATCGGACGTGGGGCGGTTATTGTTCGTGGCGGACGTGGCTGTCGTGTGGGCGGGGTGGATGGGCGGGCCCTTGCGCCCGATGGCGCGGGCGACGGCGCGGCGCAGGTCGGCGGCGACGCGCTGGACGGGGCGCGAGGCGTCTATGACCTGGAAGCCGTACTCGGCGGTCATCCGCTCGAACTCGCCGAGCATACGCGTCTGGTAGGCGATGAAGCTGTCGTAGAAGTCTTCGCCCAGGTGCATGTCCATGCCCGACTCCCAGAAGTTGAAGCCGCGCCCGGAGACGACGAGCCGCTCGGCCAACTCGGCCGCGGTGCGGATGCGCAGGTAGAAGACGGCGTCGGGGACGAGCGCGATGCCGTAGAGGGCGCGCGCCCAGTCGGAGTCTGCGCCGCGCACGACGGCGCGCGCAATCGCCGAGTAGATGTAGCGATCCGTCAGCACGATGAAGCCGGCGCGCAGGGCCGGCAGCATCTCGTTCTCAAGCCGGTCGGCGAAGTCCGTGGCGTAGAAGAGGTGCATCGTGATGCGCCCGAGGGTGTGCCCCAGCTTCGCCTCCTTGATGCCGCCGCCCGCCAAGACGGAGCGCGTCATGCCGGTGTCGAGGACGGCGTGGCCGCGCGCTTCGAGCCAGGTGCGCAGCAGACCGATCTGCGTCGAGCGCCCGACGCCGTCCGGGCCTTCGATGACGATCAGTTTGCCCGCGTAGGGTTCGGGCGCGACGCCTGGGAGCGCCGTGCCGTAAAAGGTCATCTGCTTCATGCGCCGGTTGCCAACGCCTCCTCGCCCGCCAGGTGGCGCTTGATGATGCGCCGCACCTCGCGCTGCTGTTTCTCAATCGAGCGCGTCGCGTCGATCATGGTCAGCCCGAACTCTTCGATCATGCGGTCGTACTCGGCCAGGATGCGGCCCTGAAAGATGGTGAAGCTCTCCTCGGGGTCGTCGCTCCAGTCCATGTCGAGACCCGCCTCGTAGTACTTAAACTCGGGCCGGCCCGAAGTGATGCGATCAATCGCCACGTCGAGCGGCGCGCGGAAGTAGAAGGCCACGGTCGGCCGCACGGCGAAGCGGTAGACCTCGCGCACCCACGCGCGGTCGCAGCCGCGCGCCACGTCGCGCGCGAACGCCGTGTAGATGTAGCGGTCGGCGAGCACGATTGCGCCGGCCTTCAACGGCGGGATGATGTCGCGCTCGGTGCGGTCGGCGAAGTCCGTGGCGTGGATGAGCGAGAAGCTGGTCGGCGTGAACAGCCGCCGCTTCTTGGCGCGCCGGGTCGTGTCCTTGACGAGCGGCGAAGAGTTCCACTCGGAGAAGAAGACCGGGTAGCCCTCCGCCTTGAGCCACTGGTGCAGCAGCGCCAACTGCGTGGACTTGCCGCTGCCGTCCGTGCCTTCGACGACGAACAGCTTGCCGGGGAACTTGTGCTGGCCGTACTGGATCATGCGAGCGACTTTACGGGCGCGTCCCGTCGAACTTTAACGGGCGCGTGTCACGAACGCGTAACGCGCGCCTCACGCGACCGGCTGCTTCGGCGGCTCGTAGGCGCGTCGCGCTTGGACGCGCACGAACTCCTCCGTCTCAAGGACGTAAGCCGTCAGTTGGTAGCCGTAGACGCAGCCCGTGTCCAGACCTTGTGCGAAACGGCCGGCGCGCGGCGGCGACGCGGGCCAGTGGCCGAAGAGCACCTTCTGCGGGCCATTATACACGTCGTACCAGGGCCGCCCCGTCCGGCTCGTGCGATCCGGGCCGAGCGTGCGCAACTCCGTCAAATCCGCGAGGCTCTGCGCGGCGAGCGGCACGCCGGGGCGCACGCCCGCGTGGACGACGACGTGCTGGCCTAAGTCGATCAGACCGGGCAGCCCGGCCAGGTACGCGAAGTAACGCGCGCGCTCCGGCTCAAGCTCCGCGCGCGCGCGCTCCTGCGTCGGCTTGAGCTGGCGCGTCTCGCCGCGCCAGTAGCGCACGAGCGCGAGGTCGTGGTTGCCGACGACGGCGGACAGGCGCGGCTCGCTCATGAAGAGGTCGAGCACGGCGCGGCTCTGCGGCCCCTTCACGATCAGATCGCCGACGGCGATGACGCGATCCGCCGGCCCCGGCGCGAGCTTCGTCAGCAGCTCGACGAACTCGTCGTAGCAGCCGTGTATGTCGCCGACCACAATCGTGCGCTCGCCCACTCGGACACCTCCCGGCGCGCAAAAATCTCCGTCACACTCTCGCGGGGGTGGGCGTTCGCGCGCGCCGCACGCACGCGCGGGGCGCGCACTTCGGCTGCGCGAAACAGGGGGCGACCGGGGATGCGCCCATTATAACCGAACCGCGGCGCGCGCGGCGAAAGCTAACGCGCACAATACTTGTGGCTCTATATCCGGTTTTGTGCTAAAACTTCGTGCGCAATGCTCTCGATCTGATGTCAAGCGCCGCGCCGAGCGCCCGCCTCACACGCCCGCGCCGGGCGGCAGGCAACGGCAGCCTCTTAAGGAGCGAACGGATGAAAGTGCGCGAGATCATGACCACGGACGTGCGGACGTGCGGCCCCGAAGCGACCCTGGCGCACGCCGCCATGATCATGTGGGACGACGACTGCGGCGTCGTGCCCGTGGTGAACGGCGCGGGCCAGCCCGTCGGCGTCCTGACGGATCGCGACATCTGCATGGCCTTGGCCACGCGCGACCGCAGGGCGTCGGAGTTGACCGCGGGCGAGGTCAGCGCCGGCCGCGTGCGCACGTGCCGGCCCGAGGACGACGTGGCGGACGTGCTCGCCGTCATGCGGCGCGAGCAGTTGCGCCGCCTGCCCGTCACGGACGCGGACGGCCGCCTCGTCGGCATACTCTCCATCGCGGACATCGTGCGCCACTCGAAGAAGGACGAGCGCAAGGGCCGTTACGTCTCGCACCGCGACGTGATCCGCACGCTCAAGGCGTTGGTGAAACCGGCCCCGCCGCTGGACGAAGACATCGGCGCGGGGGCCGCCGAAGCCGCCGCCGAGGCGGCCGTGGCCGCGGCGGCGGTCGCCGACGAGTAAACCCGCTGCACGATGAAGACGCTGCTGCTCATGCGCCACGCGAAATCGAGCTGGGCCGATCCGGCCCTGGCGGACTTCGCGCGCCCGCTGAACGACCGCGGTCGCCAGGCCGCGCCGCGCATGGGGCGCTTCCTGTTGCAGCGCGCGCTCAAGCCCGAGCTGGTCGTCTGCTCGCCCGCCGAGCGCGCGCGCCAGACGGCCGCGCTCGTCACGGAGGCCGCGCAAGTCACCGCCCCGACCCGCTACGACGGGCGCATCTACGAGGCCAGCGCCGAGCGCCTGCTCGAAGTCGTGCGCGAACTGACGGAGCCGCACGCCAGCGCGCTCCTCGTCGGGCACAACCCCGGTCTCGAACAGCTCATCGCCACGCTGACCAACGTACACGAACGTATGCCGACGGCGGCGCTCGCCTGCGTCGCCTTTGATCTGACGGCCTGGCGCGCGGTCGCGCCGCGCGCCGGCCGTCTCGCCTGGCTCGCCCGCCCGAAGGAGTTGGCGGCCGAGTCTTAACTGATTCTTAACGACCCCACGCTCGACCCAACACGCCTTATGAGGAGCGCCGCGCAACATGAATCATGACCCCTTCATCGTGCCCCCCGGCAGAAAAGTTAAGCTGAGCGATTACGATCCCGGCTTCACCGGCAAGTTCAAGTCGAAAGAGGAAGCGACCGAGAAGCTGCAAAAGGACATCCAGCGGCTCGCCAAGTTGCAGGACACACTCTACGCGCAGAACACCTACGCGCTGCTCGTCGTCCTGCAAGCGATGGACGCCGCCGGCAAGGACGGCACGATCCGCCACGTCATGTCGGGCGTCAACCCGCAGGGCACGCAGGTCTACTCGTTCAAAGGCCCCAGCGCCGAGGAACTCGATCACGACTACCTCTGGCGCTCGTTCAAGGCGCTGCCCGAACGCGGACGCATCGGCATCTTCAACCGCTCGTACTACGAAGAGTGCCTGGTCGTGCGCGTCCACCCGGAGTACCTGAACATGCAGCAGTTGCCCCCGGAAGCGAAGGGCAAGAACATCTGGAAGCGGCGCTTCCGCGAGATCAACAACTTCGAGCGCTACCTGACGCGCAACGGCATCATCATCATGAAGTTCTACCTCAACGTGTCGAAGGAGGAGCAGCGCCGCCGCTTCCTCGCGCGCATCAACACGCCGGAGAAGAACTGGAAGTTCTCGCTGAACGACGCCAAGGAGCGCGGCTACTGGGACGACTACATGGCGGCCTTCGAGGACATCTTCCGCCACACCTCGACCCCTTGGGCCCCCTGGCACATCATCCCGGCCGACAACAAGTGGTTCACGCGCGCGGCCGTCGCGGACATCATCATCCAGAAGCTCAAGTCGCTCGACCTCAAGTACCCGGAGGTCAGCGAGCAGCACAAGCAGAACCTCCTGCGCGCCAAGGAACTGCTTGAGAGCGAAGCGGGCGGCGACGGCGCGAAAGCGAAGGGCTAGGCGGCCGCACACAAGAAGCTGTTTGAAAAGTTTCCCTTTGCGTCCCTTCGCGGCCCGCTTAGCGGCCTTTGCGGTTAAAGGTTTTAAGACTTAACCGCAAAGGCCGCGAAGAGGAGCAAAGGGCCGCAAAGAGACGCTTTTCAAACAGCTTCTCAGATTTTGGCCCGCTGGCGGCGCGGGCGTGCAGAGATGACGCGCGCGCGCGAAGACTTCCTCGGCTCTGAGCGGTTCGAGTTGCGCCGCCGGCTCGGCGCGGGCGGCATGGGCGTCGTCTACGAGGCTTACGACCGCGAGCGCGACCGCGTCGTGGCCCTCAAGACGCTGCTGCGCGCCAGCGCCGACGACCTCTACCGCTTCAAGCGCGAGTTCCGCGCCCTCGCCGACTTCGCCCACCCCAACCTCGTCTCGCTCTACGAGCTGATGTCGGACGGCTCCAACTGGTTCTTCACGATGGAGCTGGTCGAGGGCGTCAACTTCCTCGAACACGTGCGCGCGGGCGCGCTCGCCGCCGACGGCCCGACCAACGAACTGCCCACGCTGCTCGCCACGCACGACCCGACCAGCGCGCCCCTCGCCCTTGATCGCGCCGCGCCGACACTACAGAGCGACACGCTCGACGCGCCGCGCGCGCCCGCCCAAGTCTCCGCGCGCACCGCGCCCGTCTGCGACATCAGGCGGCTGCGCGCCGCGCTCCCGCAACTCGCCGCGGGCGTCCACGCCCTGCACGAGACCGGCCAACTCCACCGCGACATCAAGCCCTCGAACGTGCTCGTCACGCAGGCCGGCCGCGTCGTGCTGCTCGACTTCGGCCTGATCGTGGAGACGACCGAGCCGGCTCCGCGCGGGCCGGCGCGCGGTCTCGCCGGCACGCCCGCCTACATGTCGCCCGAACAGATCGCCAACCGCCCGCTCACGCAGGCGAGCGACTGGTACAACGTCGGCGTCATTCTCTACGAAGCGTTGACGGGCCGACTCCCCTTCACCGGCCCCGTGCTCGACGTGCTCGAACGCAAGCAGCAGGCCGAGCCGCCGCCGCCCTCCGCGCTCGTGCCCTCGACGCCCGCCGACCTCGACGCGCTCTGCCGCGAACTCTTGCGCCGCGACCCGCAGGCCCGGCCCGCCGGGCGCGAGATCATCGCGCGCCTCGCGCACGGCGCGCACGGCGACACGCGCGCCCCCGTCAGCGCCGCAACGCACGTCGCCGCGCCCGCGCCCGCCGAAGGGGACGAGCCGTTCGTCGGACGCACGCGCCAACTGCGTCTGCTCGAAACCGCCTTCGCCGACACGAAGCGCGGGCAGGCCGTGAGCGTCTACGTCCACGGCACGTCGGGCTTAGGCAAGAGCGCGCTGGTCGAACACTTCCTTAACGAGTTGCGCCGGCGCGAGGCCGGCGTGGTCGTGCTCGAAGGGCGCTGCTACGAGCGCGAGACCGTGCCTTACAAGGCGCTCGACGGCGTGGTTGACAGTCTGAGCAAACACCTCCTGGCGCTGCCCGCCGAGCAAGTTGACGAGCTGATGCCGGTGGACGCGCCCGCGCTCGCGCGCCTCTTCCCCGTCATCCTGCAAGTCGGCGCTGTCAGCGCCGCGCCGCAGCGCGAGCAACTGCTGGCCGATCCGCTCGTCCTGCGCCGCCGCGCCTTTGCCGCCCTGCGCGAGCTGCTCGCGCGCCTCGCCCTGCGCCAGCCGCTCGTCGTCTTCATAGACGACCTGCACTGGGCCGACGCCGACTCGACCGCGCTGCTCGCCGATCTCCTGCGCCCGCCCGACGCGCCGCCGCTCCTGCTCGTCGCCAGCTTCCGCGGCGAAGAGATCGAGACGAAGCCGTTCCTCCGACAACTGCTCAAGCGCGTGGACGGCGCGGCCTGCCGCGAGTTGCGCCTCGAACCGCTCGACGACGAAGAGGCGCGCGCGCTCGTCCGCTCGCTGCTGCCCGCCGAGAGTCGCCGGCTCGACGCGGCCGTCGAAGTGATCGTGCGCGAAGCGGCCGGCAACCCGCTCTTCCTCGAAGAACTGGCGCGCTACGCGCTGACGAGCGGGCGCACCGAGCACGCCGGTCTCTCACTCTCGCAGATGATCGACGCTCGTCTCCAACAACAGCCCGCGGGCGCGCGCCAGTTGCTCGAACTCCTCTCGGTCGCCGGCCGCCCCCTGCGTCCCGACGTGGCCGCGCAGGCCACGGGTCTCGACGAAGACGAAGCGCCGCTCATCGCCGCGCTGCGCGCCGCGCGCTTCCTGCGCAGCGGCGGCACGACGCAGCAGCTTGAGCTGTATCACGACCGCATACGCGAGGCGCTCGCCGCGCGGCTCGACGCAGAGGCCGTGCGCCGCATCCACCGCCGCCTCGCAGAGACCCTGACCGCCAAGGGCGTTGACGACCCCGAACTACTCTTCGAGCACTTCCTCGGCGCGGGCGAGACGGAACTCGCGGCCACGCTCGCCGCGCTCGCCGCGCGCCGCGCCGCCACCGCGCTCGCCTTCGCCCGCGCCGCCCGCTTCTACCGCCGCGCGTTGGAACTCGCGCCCGTCGTCGGCGCGGAGTTGCTGCCGCTCCGGCTCGGTCTCGCAGACGCTTTGGCGAACGCCGGGCGGCCCGCCGATGCCGCCGTCGTGTACCTCGAAGCGGCCGCCGCGGCCGAAGCGACGCAGGCGCTCGAACTGCAACGCCGCGCCGCCGAACAACTCCTCATGGGCGGGCACATGGACGAAGGCCTCGACGTGTTAGGGCGCGTCCTGGCCGCGGTCGGCTTCCGCCTCGCGCGCGACCCGCGTCGCGCACTGCTGTCGCTCCTGCGCCAGCGCGCGCACCTGCGCCTGCGCGGTCTCAAGTTCCGCGCGCGCCCCGCCGCCGAAGTGTCGAAGGACGAACTGCTGCGCATAGACACCTGTTGGGCCGTCGCCGCCGGCCTCGGCCTCGTGGACACGATGCGCGCCTACGTCTTCCAGACGCGCCACCTGTTGCTCGCCTTGCGCGCGGGCGAGCTGTACCGCATCGCGCGCGCGCTCTGCTGCGAGGTCGGCTTCATCGCCACCGCCGGCCGGCGCGCCGAAGCGCAGACCGCGCACCTGCTCGAACAGGCCGAGGCGTTGGCCTACCGCTCCGCGCACCCGCACGCGCAGAGCCTCGCCGTCTGGGCGCGCGGCATCGCCGCCTACCTGCTCGGCGATTTCACGAACGCCGCCAAGCTGCTCGACCGCGCCAGCGCCTTGCTGCGCGAGAAGTGTACGGGCGTCACCTGGGAGTTGAACGTCGCGCACCGCTTCCTGCTCGGCGCGCTGCTGTTCCGCGGCGAAGTCGGCGAACTGGCGCGGCGCGTGCCCGTGCTCTTAGCCGCCGCGCAGGAACAGGGCAACCTGCTCGCTTCGACCGACCTGCGCACGCGCCTCAACCTCATCTGGCTCGCGCAGGATCAGCCCGACGTGGCCCGCCAGGAAGTGATCGACGCGATGCAACACTGGCCGCAGGCCGGCTTCCACTTGCAACACTACAGCGCCCTGCTCGCGCTCGTGCAGATCGAGTTGTACACGGGCGACGGCGCGGTCGCGTGGCGACACCTGATGGGGCAGTGGGGCGCGCTCACGCGCTCGCTCCTGATGCGCGTGCAGGTCTTGCGCATCGAGGCGCGCCACCTGCGCGCGCGTTGCGCGCTGGCGGCCGTCGTGAGCGGCGGCGCGGAGCGCGCGCGCATGACGGCAACTGCCGAACAACTCGCGCGCCAGATCGAGCGCGAAGAGGTCGCCTGGGCGCGGCCGCTCGTCGCGCTCGTGCGCGCGGGCGCGGCCGGTCTCGCGGGCGACGCGGCTCGCGCCGCCGAACTCTGCGCCGTCGCGCTCGCCGGTTTCGAGGCCGCGCAGATGCAACTCTACGCGGCGGTCACGCGCCGCCGCCTCGGCGAACTGACGGGCGGCACGGACGGCCAACGCCTGCGCGCCGACGCGGACGCCTGGATGCGCGCCCAGTCCATCCGCCGGCCCGCCCGCGTCACGCGTATGCTCGCGCCCGGCTTCCGCGCCGGCCGCGAAGACGAAGACGAGCGGACGGCTTGAGCGCCGCGCGGCGATGTTGACGTTTGCATCGAGTGAACATCGGCGCGCCGAAGGAGTAAGGACGTGGACAGACTGCGGACGATTCATTACGAGCGGACGGGGCGCGTCGCGCGCGTCACGCTTGACCGGCCCGCGCGCGGCAACGCCATCACGCTCGACATGCCGGGCGAGCTGGCCGCGTGCGTCGAAGCGGCGTGCCTCGACCCGGCCGTCCACGTCATCCTGCTCGCGGGGCGCGGCGCGGGCTTCTGCGCCGGCTACGATCTCGTCGAGTTCGCCGAGCAACCGGCGCAAGCTGCCGACGCACAGTCGCCGACAGACGACCCGCTTGCCGGTTCGCCGCTCGACCCCGCGGTGCAGTCGGCGAATCACGATCCGGCGCGCCCCTGGGACGCGATGATTGACTACGCGCTGATGAGTCGCAACGTGCGCGCCTTCATGTCGCTGTTCCACGCGGAGAAGCCCGTGGTCTGCAAAGTCCAGGGCTTCTGCGTCGGCGGCGGCACGGACATGGCGCTGTGCGCCGACCTGCTCGTCATCGAAGACGGGGCGAAGTTCGGCTACCCGCCCGCGCGCGTCTGGGGCGTGCCGACGACCGCGCTCTGGGCGCACCGGCTCGGCTTGCAACGCGCCAAGCGCCTGCTCTTCACGGGCGACTGCCTGTCGGGGCGCGAGGCTTACGAGTGGGGCCTGGCCATCGAAGCGCCGCCGCGCGCCGAGTTGGACGAACGCTGCGAGGTGCTCTGCGAGCGCATCGCGCGGCTGCCTGTCAACCAGTTGGCGATGATGAAATTGCTGCTCAACCAGTCGGCGCTCGCGCAAGGTCTGTCGGCGGCGCAGACGCTCGGCACGATCTGCGACGGGCTGGCGCGCCACACGCCCGAAGGGCACGCCTTCCGCCAGCGCGCCGCCGAAGCCGGCTTCAAACAGGCCGTGCGCGAGCGCGACGAACCGTTCGGCGATCACGGGCTTTCGACGTTCAAGCCGTGAGTCGGCCCGTGCCCCTCAAAGTCTCACCACGGAGCGAAGCAGACCATGATCTTCCGCAGCCCTTTCCCGCAGATCGAAGTCCCGCGCGCGTCGCTCACAGAGTTCGTCCTCGCGCGCGCCGCGCGCCACGGCGACAAGCCCGCGCTCGTTGACGCAACAACCGGCCGCGCGCTGACCCACGCGCAGTTCTGCGCGCAGACCCGCCGCGCCGCCGCCGGTCTCGCCGCCGCGGGCCTGCGCCGAGGCGACGCCTGCGCCGTCTTCAGCCCGAACACGCCGGAGTACGCCGTCGCCTTCCACGCGGCGGCGCTCTGCGGCGCGGCCACGACCACTGTCAACCCGCTCTACACCGCCGCCGAGTTGGCGCACCAACTGCAAGACGTGCGCGCGCGCTTCCTCTTCACCGCCCCGCCGCTCCTGCCCGTCGCGCGCGCCGCGCTCACAGAGACGCACGTCGAGCGCGTCTACGTCTTCGACGCGGACATGAGCGCGGACGCGGAGACAGGCGCGACTTCGTTCGCGGAGTTGTTGCGTTGCGACGCACCCGCGCCGAGTGTCGAGATCGATCCGGCGAACGATCTCGTGGCGCTGCCGTTTTCGAGCGGCACGGCCGGACTAACGAAGGGCGTGATGCTGACGCACGCGAACATGGTCGCGAGCCTGTGCCAGTTGCTCGCCGTCGGCGCGATTGCCCACAGCGACACTCTCATCTGCGTCGTCCCGCTCGCGCACCTCTACGGCTTGCAGGTGATCGTCAACTGGTCGCTCGCCGCGGGCGCGACCGTCGTCATGCTGCCGCGCTTCGACCTCGCGCAGTTCCTGCAAACCCTGCAAGACTACCGCGTCACGCGCGCGCCGCTCGTGCCGCCGCTCGTGCGCGCGCTCGCGCTGCACCCGTCGGTCGCCGACTTCGATCTCTCGGCGCTCAAGCACGTCCATTCGGGCGGCGCGCCGCTCGCCGCCGCGGACGCAGAAGGCTGCCGCGCGCGCCTCGGCGTCGAACTCAGCTACGCCTACGGGCAGACGGAGGTCAGCCCGCTCTCGCACATGAGCGCGCCCGGTGAGACACATGATGAAGCCGGCGCGGTCGGCTACCCGCTGCCGTTGACCGAATGCCGGATCGTTGACTGCGAGACGGGCGCGGAGTTGGGGCCGGGCGCGCGCGGCGAGGTGCGCCTGCGCGGCCCGCAGGTGATGCGCGGCTACCTGAACCAGCCGGCGGCGACCGCGGAGGCATTTGACGAAGCGGGCTGGCTGCGCACCGGCGACATCGGCTACGCGGACGCGGACGGCCACCTTTACATCGTTGACCGACTGAAGGAGTTGATCAAGTACCGCGGGCTGCAAGTCGCGCCGGCCGAGTTGGAGGCGGTGCTGCTGACGCACCCGGCGGTGGCGGACGCGGCGGTCGTGCCCAGCCCCGACCCGGAGGCGGGCGAAGTACCGAAGGCGTTCGTCGTGCTGAAGGGTGACGCGGCGGGCGCGGACTTGATGGAAGAATTGCTGGCTTACGTCGCCGCGCGGGTCGCGCCGCACAAGAAGGTGCGCCGCCTTGAGTTCGTCGCGCAGTTGCCGCGCGTGGCTTCGGGGAAGCTGCTGCGCCGCCTGCTCGTCGAGCGCGAGCGCGGCGGCGCGTGGAGCGCCGAAGAGAATTAACCACGAAGACACGAAGACTCAAAGAGGGCAGACGGTCGTGTCTTCGTGTCTTCGTGTCTTCGTGGTTATCTCAGGCGTTGAGGCCGACGCCTTTCCGGTCTTCAGCAGGCCCGCGGCGAGCATCTCGGCGGTCAACTCGCCGCGCTCGTCCGTGATCATCATCGGGCGGAAGTGGTGCGCGTAGCGCGCGGCGACGCGGAACTTTGGCGTGTACTGATCGTCGAGCGGCTCGGTCGTGGTGACGTAGGTGCGCGCGCGGCCGCGCCGTCGCAGCCAGTCGCGGCCGTTGAGCGTCGAAGCGAGATCGTGCGCGCAGGTCAGCGCGGCGTTGCCGAGCACGGCGGCGAGTTGCACGCGGTTGAGGCGGCGCGCGTAGCGGCGCGCGAAGCCGGCGGTGTGGCGCAGGACGCGCAGGCGGTAGCCGCGCATGGTCTCGAAGGCGCGCAGGAACGCGACCACTTCGGGCAGCGGATCGAGCGGGCGCGTGACGAGCGTCGTGCTGTCGAGGTCGCGGAGCTTCAAGCGCGGCAGGAGCGCGCGCTGGCGGAGCAGGTCGAAGAAGTAGGGCGTGCCGAGGAGCGGGATCGAGAGCGTGAGGAAGCTGGGCAGCGTGATCTCCGGCGTCGCCGTGATGAAGTCCAACTCGCGGCGCAGGTCTGCGACGCGGCGCGTGGTGGTGTCGAGCATCAGCCCGTAGCAGAAGACGATGCCGGCTTCGAGGCAGCGGCGGATCATCTCGACCGTCGGGTGGACGACGTTCTGCCGCTTGTTCACCTGGCGCAGCCACGCGGGGTCGAACGACTCGACGCCGCTGAACAGCAGCAGGCAGCCCGCGGCGCGCACGCGCGCGAGGTTATCGGCGCGCGCGAAGAAGTCGTTCGTCAGGATCGCGCTCCACTCTTTCAGATAGCCGTCGGCGCGCAGCTCTTCGATGAGCGCGAGGCGCGCGTCGAAGTAGGCGCGGTCGTTGCCGTAGAAGTTGTTATCAATGAAGAGCACGCGCCGCTTGCGCCCGGCGGCGACGAGTTGGCGGCGCAGGGCGGCCAACTCGTAGGGCTGGTAGTCGCGCCCTTCGCCGGTCAGCGCGCAGAAGGCGCAGCGGAAGTTGCAGTAGCGCGAAGACTCGACGTGGCCGAGCCAGTTCAGCCAGTAGGCGAGATCGAAGCGCGGCTCCATCTCTTCGGCGACGTAATCAGGCCCGAGCGCGGCGCGGGCCACTTCGCGCAACTCCTCCACGTCGCCCAGACACGCGTAGTCGAAGACGCGCGCGGCGAGCCGCGGCAGTTGGCGCACGGCGGGGCCGCCCGCGGCGACGACGACGCGCGGGTTCTTCGTCCGCGCGTACGCGGTCAGGTGCAACATGCGGTCGAAGGTGTTGGTCAAGCCCGTGAGCACGAGCAGGTCGGGCCAGCCCAGGAGCGCCTCGTCTTCGAGCGGCCCCGAAGCCAGCTCGCTGTAGAGGCGCACGTCGCAGTGTGCGCGCGCGAACGCGCCGGCCAGGTAGACCGGCCCCATCGCCTGCGGCACTTTGGTCGCGCGGCGGACGGGGCGGCGCGAGTCGTCGAAGTAGCAGTTGACGACGAGCACGCGGCGGCGGGGCACGGCGGCGGGCGCGGGCGTGTGGCGGGCGGCGGGCGCGCGCGGCTGGCTCGTGCTCTGTGTCTGCTTCACTTTCGCGCTTGACCTCTGGCCGGGCTTGCGTCGGCCGAGACTTGCGGTGCGGGTCAGGGTGGCGACCGGGCGGGCGGCAGGCGCGGCCCGAAGCCGGCGGCGAAGAGGAGCACTTACGCGCTGAAAAACGTAAGCAGAGTAGGCTTAAACGCCGGGGGTGTCAATCGAAAGCTCCGCCGCGGCCGGGTCGAAGAGGAGCGGGAAGAAGCGCCCCTCGATCTTGTGACCGGGCGGGATCACGGGGACGCCCGCGAGCAGCGGCTCGGTCGTGGCCGACTCGACGCCGTCGCGCATGACGTTGACGACCGTCGCGCGGCGCGGTCGCGCCGAGCCGTTCGCGTAAGAGCCGTGGACGAGCAGCGGGTGATGAAACGAGCACTCGCCGCTTTTCAGCTCGACCGCGACGGGGCGGAAGGCGCGCCGCTGCGCGGGCGTGAGGACGCGCTTGATCGCTTCCATGTCGTCCGCCAGCCCCGTGCGCGGCAGCAGCAGCTTCCAGCGGTGACTGCCCGGCACGTAATGGACGCAGCCGTTCGCGACGGTCGCGTCGTCGAGACCGACCCAGCAGGTGAGGTGCGCCAAGGGGCGCGTGCGCGTCCAGTAGGAGTAGTCCTGATGCCACGCGACCACGCCGCCGTGCCGCGCCGGCTTGCAGAAGAGTTGATCGTGCCAGAAGCGCACCGCGCCGCCGAGCAACTGCGCCGCCGGCACGACGATGCCCGGATGCCACAACAGATCGTGCAAGCCTGCGGCGACGCGCCAAGCGCCGAGCGCGTGGAAGAGGACGCGCGCCGGATCGTGCGACTCGTTCGTGTGGTACTCGTAGAAGAGCGCGCGCCCCGGATGCGCCGGGCGCGTCAGGGCGCGCAACTCCGCGCGCAACGCGGCGACCTGCGCGCCGGTCAACAGCCGCAGCCCGGCGAGGTAGCCGTGCTCTCGGAAGAAACCGACCTGCGCGTCCGTGAGCCGGTAGCGCGCCCACTCGGCCCGTCGTCGGGGCCGCGGGAAGAGTTTGCTTACAGGCTCGTGCGCGTCCGCTAGGTCTGTGAACGCGAGTTCTGTCGGCATCTGTCGGCTTCCTGATTTCAGTTCGTCTCCGTGCATCTTCTGTGTCTCTGCGGTGAATGCCCGTGTGAGCAGCGTTCACCACCGCAGACACAGAGGGCACAGAGGGGGCACAGAGGAACTTAACCACAACTCAAACCCGCTGCAAAGTCTCCGGCGCGCGCTTCAATCTGACCTGAATCGTTCACGCAGGATGAACGATGCGCCCGCGCCGTCGCCGCGCCCGCCGCCCGAAAACGCGAAATTGCTGAGGAAATCGCCTGTTTTTCGTCCTGGCATGGGCGTTGCCCTGTGGAGCGCGGCGGTTTGTGAGCAGCCGCCTTCGCCCGATGTCAGCAACGCGTCAACCAAACATGAAGATGAAACGCCAAACAGCCAGCCCCCGCTCCCCGCGGCTCGCCGCGCGCCTCGCCCTCGTCGCGTGCCTCTGTCTCGCCGCCGGCATTCTCGTCAGCGACCGCAGCCACGCCCAGTCCAGCACGGCCCACGACAAGGTGGCGAAAGACCTGCGCAAGAAGATCAAAGACACCCCGACCGCGCGCGTCAACGTCATCGTCCAGCCGACCAGCTCCTGGAGCGGTTCGCTCGACTCGGCCGTCACGAGCAACGGCGGCAGCGTCACGCGCAGCTACAAGAACTTCGGGCTGCGCGTCGTCAACCTGCCGGCCGCGGCCGCCGACAACCTCGCCGGCCGTTCCGACGTTGACTACATCGCGCTCGACCGCGACGTGAAGAAGCTGGGGCACGTCTCGCTGACGACCGGCGCGGACGCCGCCCGCGCGCTCGGCGGCTCGAACGAGTACGACGGCACGGGCATCGGCATCGCCGTCATAGACTCCGGCCTCGACCCCAACCACGTCGCGCTCAACGATTCGAGTAACAAGACGCGCATCGCCGCCAACGTGGACTTCACGGGCGAGTTGGACGGCGCGGGCAAGCCCGTCACGTCCGACCCTTACGGGCACGGCACGCACGTCGCTTCCATCGCGGCGGGCAACGGCAACGTGGCCGGCGGCGCTTACCAGGGCATCGCCGCCAACGCCAAGCTCATCAACCTGCGCGTCCTCGGCGCGCAGGGCACGGGCACGACCGCCGCGCTGCTGAACGCGCTCGACTGGGTGCTCACCAACCGCAACTCCTACAACATCCGCGTCGTCAACATGAGCCTCGGCACGGCCGCCGTGGACTCTTACAAGTACGACCCGCTCTGCCTGGCCGTGCGCCGGCTGGTGGACGCGGGCGTCGTCGTCGTCTGCGCCGCGGGCAACGAGGGCAAGAACAGTCTGGGGCAGAAGATTTACGGGCAGATTCACTCGCCCGGCACGGAGCCTTCGGCCATCACGGTCGGCGCGCTCAACACCTACGGCACGGACGCGCGCAACGACGACACCGTCACCTCTTACTCCTCGCGCGGGCCGACCCGCGGCTACTGGACGGACGCCACCGGCGTCAAGCACTACGACAACCTCGTCAAGCCCGACGTGGCCGCGCCCGGCAACAAGATCATCGCCGCGCAGGCCGTCAACAACTACCTCGTCACCACGAACCCTACGCTCGACGCCAACGTCAGCGGCGCGGCCGCGAAAGATGAGATGTACCTGTCGGGCACGTCCATGGCGACGCCGGTCGTCGCGGGCGCGGCCGCCCTGATGCTGCAAGCGAACCAGAACCTGACGCCGAACATGGTCAAGGCGCTCTTGATGTATACGGCGCAGCCGCTCGCCGGCTTCGACCACTTCGAGCAGGGCGCGGGCGCGGTCAACATCGAGGGCGCGGTCAGACTCGCCAAACTCGTCCGCACAGACTGCAACGACAGCACGCCGCTCGGCACGCCGCTGCTGACCAGTGCCGCGCCGACGCCGCAGACGACCATCGCCGGCTCGACCTTCGCCTGGTCGCAAGGGATCATCCTCGATCAGACCTACGCCTCCGGCTCGAACCTGATCACCGAGTACCAGAAGATTTACGGCCTCGGCGTGCTCCTCGGCGACGGCACGAAGCTCAGCGCCGGCGGCGCGCTCGTCGTGGACGGCGTCCTCTTGGGCGACGGCGTCCTGCTCGGCGACAGCATCCTGACCAGCAGCGGCGTCCTCATCGGCGACGGCACGACGCTCTGCGCGACCGGCGTCCTCCTCGGCGACGGCGTCCTCTTAGGCGACCGCGCCGTGCTCGGCACAGGCGTGCTCTTAGGCGACGGCGTGCTCTTAGGCGACGGCGTGTTGCTGGGCGACGTGGCCACGCAGGCCAGTAATGCGATGCTGTTCGGCGACGCGACCGCCGGCATGGGCGTCACGCTCGACGGCGGGCCGACTGCCCTGACGGCCACGGCCGCCTCCGGCCTACAGATCAACCTGAGTTGGACGGACAACAGCACGACCGAGACCGGCTTCGCCGTCGAGCGCTCGACCAACGGCACGACCTTTACGCAGATCGCCACGGTCGGGGCCAACGTCAGAACCTACGCGAACATCGGGCTGCTGCTCAACACGAAATACTACTACCGCGTGCGCGCCTACAACGGCAGCGGCAAGACCGCTTACTCGAACACCGCCAGCGTCACGACGCCGCGGAAGTGACGCGCTCACTTCCGCGCCGCGCCTGAAGTCTAGCCAGTTCCTTAAGTCTCTGCCCGTCGCACACTCGGAGTGTAGCCACATGCTGACCGCTTACGCCCAAAACCTACAGCCGCCACGCGCCCGCGGCGCGGCCGCGCCGAATGTGAGCGCGCGCCCGCTCGCCGCCGGCAGCGCCGCCGAGGTGCTCAGCTTCCTCGCCGCGCGCCCCGCCCAGACGGTCTGCATGGCCGGCCTCGTCCGCGACAACGGCCTCGCCAGCCCGCTCAACCGCGGCGCGTTCTACGGCTGCCGCGACGAGCGCGGCACATTCGAAGGCGTCGCCCTACTTGGCCACGCGACGCTCTTCGAGGCGCGCACAGAGCGCGCGCTGGCCGCACTGGCCCGCGCCGCCCGCAACGCCCGTCCCGCGCACATGATCATGGGCGAGCGCGAACAGCTCGCGAGCTTCTGGGAACACTACGCCACGCCCGACACGCCCGCGCCGCGCCACGCCACGCGCGAGCAACTCCTCGCGCTGCGCTTCCCCGTGCCGGCGCTCCCGCCGGCCGGCGCGCTCCGCCCCGCCGGGGCCGCCGAGTTAGACCTGCTCCTGCCCGTGCAGGCGGAACTGGCCGCGGCGGCGAGCGGCGTAGACCCGCGCGCGGGCGACGCCGAAGGCTTCCGCGCGCGCTGCGCCCGCCGGCTCGCGCAGGGGCGCACTTGGGCCGTGGTCGAAGACACCCGACTACTCTTCAAGGCCGAGTTGCAAGCGGTCACGCCCGAAGCCGTCTACGTCGAAGGCGTCTACGTCGCGCCGGCCGCGCGCGCGCAACACTTCGGCGCGCGCTGCCTGTCGCAACTGTGCCGCCAACTGCTCGGCCACACCGCGACCGTCTGCCTCTACGTCAACGAACAGAACCGGGCCGCGCAGGCGCTCTACCGCAAGGTCGGCTTCCGCCATGCCGGCGACTGCGACACCATCTTCCTGCCGCGCTAAAGTTCCACCAGTTAACTCTCCCCGAACGCAGGCGCGCCGGCCCCTCACAGTGGCCGGCGCGCCTGCCGCTTTCGCGACCATTGAGCGGTTTGGGGTTGAGGATAGTGTGGGGCCGGTCTCACACAGAGGACACAGAGGTCACACAGAGGACACAGTAAGAACTCTGTGGACTCTGTGTTGATCTACTCGTTCGTTAAAGTCATTGTCCAGCGCGGAACCCGCGGCGCGCGGCCGGTGTCTAAGCCCGGCGTGAGACCGAGACCGTTTAAGGAGAGCCGTGCGATGAAAACGACGACCGACTCGGCGGGCGGGCGCGCCGTGCCGCAGATCAACGTGACGCCGCTGATTGACGTGCTCCTCGTCCTGCTGATCATCTTCATGGTGCTCAGCCCGCTCAGGCCCGCGCGCTTCAAAGCCCTCGTGCCCGCCGAGCCGCCACCCCAAGTTCACATCGAGCCGAACCCTTGGACGCTGGTCGTCCAGATTGACGCGCAGGCGCGACTCCGCTTGAATCAGAGCGACGTGCTCGGCACGACCGCCGACGCCGGGCCGCTCGTCGCGCGGCTCGCCGACACGCTCAACCGCCGCGCCGCCGAACTGCACGGCGGCCCGCCCCCGCCGGGCATGCCGAGCGCCCGCACCGTCTTCCTCAAAGCGCCCCGCGGCCTGAGCTACGGCGAAGTCGCCCGCGTCATAGACGCCGTCAAGGGCGCGGGCGCTGATCCGGTCGGGCTACAGATTGACGACTTACAATAACGACCTCAACGCGGCAACGGCTGCGGGAGGTTCGCCAGCGCGTAGGCGAGGACGGTCATGGCGGCGGCGTTCTCGGCCAGCTCGCGCGGGTCGATCTTGTCGAACGTGTCGGCGGCCGTGTGGTGGTAGTCGAAGTATGTGCGCGTGTCCTGCCACAGCCCGAACGAAGGCACGCCCGCGGCCGCGAGCGGCGAGATGTCTGCCTCCGTATCGTCCACCAGCTTCATGAGCGGCGCGCCCTGACTCTCCAACACCTGCCCCACCTGCCTGAGCAGCGACACGATCTCCGGCTTGCCCTTCACCTCGAAGCCGAGCGGGTGGCCCGCGCCGCGGTCGGACTCGATGGCGGCGAAGTGTCGTGCGACCTCCGCCTGGTGCTCGCGCGCGTAGGTGCGCCCGCCGACCAGCCCGTTCTCCTCGTTCATCCACGCGACGAAGCGGATCGTGCGGCGCGGGCGCAGCCGCATCTGCTTGATGAGTTGCACGGTCTGCATCGCCACGGCCACGCCCGCCGCGTCGTCAATCGCGCCCGTGCCCAAGTCCCAACTGTCCAGATGCCCCGACACGATGACGAACTGCTCCGGCTCGGCGCTGCCTTTGAGATCGGCGACGACGTTGTAGCTGACCGCCTCGGGCAACTGCTGCGGCGTGAGCACGAGCCGCAAACGCACCGTGCCTTGCCGCGCGAGGTACGCGATCATGTCGGCGTCTTCGGCGGCGAGCGCGGCCGCGGGGATGCGCGGCGCGTCCTGCGCGTAGCGCGTCGAACCCGTGTGCGGCAAACGAAACTGCGCGCCGCCGACCGAGCGTATGAGCGCCGCGACCGCGCCCAGCCGCGCCGCCGCGCTCGCCGCGCCGCCGCGGTAGCCGACCGCCTCCCCGTAAGCCTCGCCGCCGAAGCCCTGCTTCGCCATGCGGTCGTCGAAGCGGTGATTGAAGAGCACGATCTTGCCCGCCACCTGACCGCGCCCAAGGTTCTGCAACTCCGCGAAGTCGTTGACGACGACGACCGCGGCCGTCAGCCCCGCCGCGGGCGTCGCGACGCTCCCGCCGAGCGCCGTCAGCACGACCTTCTGCTCCGTGCCCGCGGCCTGCCCCGGAAACTGCACGAGCGCCGCGCGCTCGTCGCCGCGTACCCAGTGCGGCACAGACAGTTTTTCCAGACGCACTTCGAGACCGAGCTTGCGCATCTCCGCCGCGACATATTCGACCGCCGCCTGCGCCTGCGGCGAGCCGGTCAGGCGCGGCCCGATGCCGTTCGTCAAATGCCCCGCCTGCCGGTACGCGTAATCGTCCGCCAGCGCCAAACGCTGTAGCTCCTCCAACTGTCGCATGAACTGTTGATTGAACGGCGGCGGCGGTGTCGGCGTCGGCGTCGGCGGCGCGGCCGGCGTCGGCGTCTGCGCGCGCAGCGGCACGAGCGCGACGAAGAACAGCACGGCGAACGCCGGCAGACAAGCGAAGCTCAGGCGCAGCACGCTTTTCACACGCGGCTCTCTTTTCATCAGCATCATGTTAGACATAAAACTCAGCGACCTTGTCTTCAAGCTCAATCTTCCGAACTCGCGGGCCGGCGCGTGCGGCGCGCGTGCGCCGACGCAACGCGACGCGCGCCCTCGTCTTCGTCGCGCACGCCGCGGCCGCCGTTCATGGCCTCGAAGCCGGGCTGGCTGGCGACCTGCGGCATCGGGCAGTCGGGGCCGCGCACAGAGAACCAGATCGCCTGATTGAGCACGCGCGCGTCGGCCTGATCGGCTTGCGACAGGTTCTGCTCGGCGCTGCGGCGCTGCCAGTAGGCCTCCTCGGCGTTGCGCGCGCCGACGTTCATCAGGTTATCGAGCGCCACGTCGGGCAGCACCGCTTTGAACGGGCGCAGGTCGGGCGTGGCGCGGAAGATGGCGATGGGCGCGGCCGTGGCGTCGAGCTGGTTCATCGGCTCGATGCCGAGCAGCACTTCGATGGTGCGGATCAGGCTGACCGTATTGTGGAACGTGTGGACGAGCGCGCCGGGCCGGTTGTAGGCACTGACGACGAGCGCGGGCGAGCGGTGCGCGTCCACGTGATCGGGGCCGTCCTGCGCGTCGTCCTCCGCGATCAGGATGGCCGTGTCGCGCCAGTAAGGACTATTCGAGACGGCTTCGACCAGGCGACCCGTCGCGTAGTCGTTCTCGGCGACGTAGAACTGCGCCGTCGGGTAGCCGACGTTGACGGCTTCGGTGTGATCGCTCGGCAGGCGCACGATGGAGAGCGCGGGCAGGCGGTCGCCGCGCCCGGCCGCGAGGTCTGCGACGAAGCCCTCGAACTCTGTCAGCCACTCGCCCACGCGCGAGTTGCCGCGCAGGCGCGCGTCCGTATGCGCGGCGCGAATGAGCGGATCGATTGCGCCGCCGGATTCTTTCGCCGCGCGGTAGGAGTCGGGCGTCATGGCGTCGGGCGTGAGCATGTCGAAGTTGCGGAACGTCGCGCTGTGGTGGCCTTCGAGCGAACGCTTGGTCGGGATGGCGAAGGCGGTCGGCGACACGTCCGGGTACGCGCGCGCGCGGTTGACGTTGACCGCCGCGATGAACTGCTCGGACTCCGTGCCGACGAACTCGCCGTAGTTGCGATAGCTGAGACCGGCGCGCGCGGCCGCGTCCCAGAGGTAGAGCGTCTCCGGCTCGGCCACGTCGCGCGCGCCGCGCAGGTAGGGCACGAAGCGGCGGAGGAAGTTGGCGAAGTCTTCGGCGGTCGCGGGCGTCGGGATGACGGGCGGCGCGTCGGGCGGCGGGCGGTAGTTGGGCTGCGTCGTGAGCGGCGGCAGGTCCGCGGCCGGGCGGTAGTTCGGCAGCCGGTTGAAGCCCTCGAAGTCGTAGGAGCGACCGCGGTCGGAATAGTTCCAGCGGTAAGCCTTGTCGGTGTAGTCGTTCGAGAAGGCGGCGGTTGACCAGTTGTGCCCGTCGGCGCTCGCTTCGGCGTTGGTGAAGAAGCGGTCGAGGAGACCGAAGCGCAGGGCGAGGGCGCGCTGGTTGGGCGTGACGTTCTGCGCGGGGCCGTTGGGCCGACGGGCCGCTTCGCCCGCGCCGAAGATGGCGAGCGCCGGGTCGCCGTCGGCCGGCGTGCCGTCGCCCGCGCGTTCCAGATCGCCGAAGACTTGATCGTAAGTGCGGTTTTCTTTGATGACGTAGATGACGTGCTTGAAGGGCGAGCGCCCGGCGAAGAGTTTCACTTTGGGCGCGTCGAGCAGACCGGCGTTGCGCATGACTTGTTGGGTGTAGCGCGCTAGTTGCGCCGCGTCGGGCACGGGCACGAGGCTGACGTTGCCGTTGACGAGCGCGGGGCTGTACGCGCCGCCCATGCCGCCCGCGCGCCCCGTGCCGGTGGGGAAGCGGTCGTTGGGCAGGTTGGGCACGCGCCCGGAGTTGTCCACGACGAGCGAAGAGTTGGCGAAGCCCGTCCCCTTCCCGTTGCCGACGAACAGCGTCGCGCCGACGAGCGCCAACGCCGACGGGTACTGCCCCGTCGGGATGTAGCCGCGCACGCGGCTGCGCTCATCCAACTCCGGCTCGAAGCGGCCGCTCCGCGAACGAGCGGTGTCTTCGTCACGAGGCCCGCGCTCATCTTCCTCACGTCCTCTGCGCTCGTCCTCATCGCGCGCCGCGCGCCTCTCTTCTCCGCCCGTCGCTCGCTCGATTAAATGGTCGGCGAGCGCGACGACGGCGACGGCGTTGCTGTGTGCGTTAGCGACGTAGAGCGTGCGGCCGTCGGGGCTGAGGGCGAGGCTTTCGGGGCTGTGCCCGACGGGCACGGTCTCGCTGAGGCGGACGCTGATGCGCTCGACTTCCATGTCGCGCCGCGTGTCTATGACCGAGACGCTGTCGGCGTTCGAGTTGACGACGTAGAGCAGCCCGCGCGTCTTGTCCAAGAGCATCTTCGTCGGGTGGCGCGCGACGGCGACGTACGCGACGCGCGGCGGCGCGACGGCGAAGTCCACGACCGCGACCGACGCGTCGCCCCAGCAGGAGACGTAAGCCTTCGCCGCGGGCTGCGCCTCTGTCGTAGCCGTCGGCGCGGGTAGTGCGACGACGCCGTAGGGGTAGACGAGAGGATCGCTGTGGGGCGCGTCGGCGCGTGCGGCCGCTTGCCCCGCGAGCGGGATGCGTTCGAGGCGGGGCGTGCCGTAGAGGTCGCGTATGAGACCGAGGCTGTCGTCGAGGTTGTTGGCGACGAAGAGCGTCGCGCCGTCGGCGCTGATGTCGAGACCCGTGGGGTAGACGGGCGCGCGGCCCGCGTTGTAACGCTGCGCGGGCAGCACGGGGCTGAAGCCGCGCACGTCGAGGAAGGGCGCGTTGACCGTCGTGTCCGGCCCCGGCGAGGCGGGCGTGACGGGCGTGCGCGCGCCGGGGCGAAAGTCGAACTGCCAGATTTTATTCTCGCCGCCGCCGGAGACGTACATCGTGTACGCGCCGTCGGCCGCGGGCGCGGGCGCGAAGACGACGCCGACGTTCGCGCTCTGCGGCGTCGGGAAGTAGACGTTCTGCACGACGACGGGCGCGGGCCGCGCGTTTAGATCGATCACGGCGAGCGACTGCTGCGCCTTGTTCGTCGCGGCGTTGAAGCGCAAGCCGTAGCCGCTGTTGACGGCGACGAGGTAGCGCCCGCCGCCGCCCGGCCCCGTCGCGTCCGGGCTGCGCACGAAGTCAACGGGCAGCGCGCCGACCGCAGGCTGCCGCGTCGTCGCGTCCTGCAACAACTCGCCCGCGGGCGTGATGGGGCGACCTTCGGAGGCGGGCTGGTTAGCGACGGCTTGATCGGCGGCGGAGGGTTGCAGCCAGAAGGCAACAGGCAAAAGGCAAAGGGCAAAAGGCAAAAGGTAGTTAGCGGGCCGGAGCGCGGGCCGCGGTCGTCTCCGACGCGCGGGTCGCGGTCGCCGCCCGGCGTCCGTGCCCCCACTTTTGCCTTTTGCCTTCATCATGCGAGCCAGATGGTTGCGAGCGGGGGCAGGTCGAGGGCGGCCGAATGATCTTGGCCGTGGTGCGACTGCGCTTCGGCGTGCAACTCGCCGAGCTTGACCGCGCCGCTGCCGCCGAAGTGTTCGTCGTCCGTGTTGACGAGGACGCGGTACGTGCCGGCGTGGGGCAGCGCGAGGCGGTAGCCGCGTTGCACCTCCGGCGCGAAGTTGCAGACGCAGACGAGTTGGCGGCCGGCCGTCGGCGCGTGTCGCATGAACGCGAGGACGCTGGTGCGCGCGTTGTCCGAGTCGAGCCACTGGAAGCCGGCCGGCTCTGTGTCCGCCTCCCAGAGCGCCGGCTCGTCTTTATAAAGACCGTTGAGCGTGCGCAGCAGATCGTGGACGCCGCGGTGGCGCGGGTCGTCGAGCAGGTGCCAGTCGAGGCTGCGGTCGTCGCTCCACTCGCGCCACTGCGCCAGCTCCGCGCCCATGAAGAGGAGTTTCTTGCCGGGGTGCGCCCACATGTAGGCGTAGAGCGCGCGCAGGTTGGCGAACTTCTGCCACACGTCGCCGCACATCTTGTTGAGCATCGAGCCTTTCATGTGGACGACTTCGTCGTGCGAGAACGGGAGGATGAACTTCTCCGTCCACGCGTACCACAGCCCGAAGGTGAGGTTGCTGTGATGCCACTGGCGGTAGACCGCGTCCTTCTGGAAGTAGAGCAGCGTGTCGTGCATCCAGCCCATGTTCCATTTGAAGTCGAAGCCGAGGCCGCCGTCCGTGACCGGGTGCGTGGTCTTGGGCCACGACGTTGACTCTTCCGCGATCATCAGCACGCCGGGGTGCTCGTTATGAACAGTCTCGGTCAACTCCTTGAGGAACTCGATGGCTTCGAGGTTCTCGCGCCCGCCGTACTTGTTCGGGACCCAGCGCCCGTCCGAGCGGCTGTAGTCGAGGTAGAGCATCGAGGCGACGGCGTCCACGCGCAAGCCGTCTATGTGGCACTCCTTGATCCAGAAGAGCGCGTTGGCGACGAGGAAGTTGCGCACCTCGTTGCGCCCGTAGTTGAAGATGTAAGTGCCCCAGTCCGGGTGCTCGCCCTTGCGCGGGTCGAGGTGTTCGTAGAGCGCCGTCCCGTCGAAGCGGCCGAGCGCGAACGCGTCCTTCGGGAAGTGCGCGGGAACCCAGTCCATGATGACGCCGAAGCCGCGCTGGTGCAGGTAGTCTACCAAGTAACGAAAGTCGTCGGGCGTGCCGTAGCGCGCGGTGGGCGCGTAGTAGTTGCCGACCTGGTAGCCCCAAGAGCCGCCGTAAGGGTGGCCCTTGAGCGGCAGAAACTCGACGTGCGTGAAGCCCATCTCGCCCATGTAGCCGGCGAGCATGGGCGCGGTCTCGCGGTAGCTGAGCGGGCGGTCGCCCTCTTCCATGATGCGCCGCCAGGAGCCGAGGTGGACTTCATAGATCGAGAGCGGGCGGCGCATGTGCTCTTCGTGCGCGCGGCGCGCGAGCCAGTCGCCGTCCTGAAATTGATAACTCGGCTGGTAGACGATGGACGAGGTCGCGGGCGGCACTTCGGCTTGGAGCGCGTAGGGGTCGGTCTTCAGAAACGGCAGCACGCCGCGGTGGTGCATCTCGTACTTGTAGAGCGTGCCGGGGCCGATGTCTGGGACGAAAATTTCCCAGATGCCGGAGACGCCGAGCCGCCGCATCTGGTGGAGGCGACCGTCCCAGTTGTTGAAACTGCCGACGACGCTCACGCCCTCGGCCGCCGGGGCCCAGACGGCGAACGAGACGCCGGGCACGTCGCCCAAATGGCGCACGTGCGCGCCGAGTTTTTCGTAGAGCCGCGTGTGCTTGCCCTCGCCGAACAGGTACTCGTCGAAGTCGCCGAGCGTGGGCAGGAAGGCGTAAGGGTCGCGCAAGGTGAACTCGCCCGCGTGGTAGACGACGCGCAAGCGGTAGGGAAACGTCTGCGCCTTGTCGGCGAGCAACAACTCGAAGAGGCCGCGCGGGTGCGTCTGCTCCAAGAGGCGCGGCCCTTCGCCTTCGACGATGATCTCGACCGCGGCGGCCTCGGGCCGGTACGCGCGCACGATGACGCCGAGCGGCGTCGGGTGCGCGCCGAGCCACGCGTGCGGGTCGGGGTGCGTCAGCGTCAACAGGCGCTCAAGCTCCTGCGCCGGCACGGTCGGGTAGACGATCTCAAGCATATCAAGCACCCCTGTCCGTTACGCCCTCGTCTTCGCGCCTTTACGTCTTTGCGCGAGGTTAAAAAAGTCTCACGCGAAGACGCGCAGACGCGCAGAAGGCTTAGGAAACAAACTCACGACGCAGCGACGACTGGCTCGGCCGGCCCCGCCGGTTGCTTCGGTTTGGCCCCGGCGGGGCGCAGGAGCGCGGGCGCGAGGTGGAGCAGCGCGGCCAGCTCGCGCAAGCCCTCCGTGAGCGGCGCGCCGCGCATGAGCGTCTCGTAGACGCTCTCCTGCGCGCGCTCGAAGTTGGCTTCGAGGTCGAGCAGTTGCGCGATGTTGATGAGCGCGAGCGCCGCGCCGTAGTGCTCGGCCGCGGGCTGCGCGACGGCGCGGCGCACGGCGCGCGTCAACAGTTCTTCCAGGTGTTGCTGTAGGTTCGTCCGATCAATCCGGTAGCCGTGGCGCGCGATCTCGTCGGCGATCTGCTGCGCCCGCTGGTAGGCAAGCGGGTCGGCGTCTTCCAGCCCGCTCAACGCCTGCTCGAAGCGGCGCGTCATGGTGAACTCGGCGGCGGCGCGCAGCTCGACCGGCAACTCGAAGCCCGCGCGCTGCAAAATCTCGATGTTGCGCCGGTTCTCTTCGTACAGCCGCTCGTACTCTTCGGCGAAGCGCGCGACCATCTGCCCGAAGACGATCTCGTAGGTGCGTTTGCGCCCTTCGGGCAGCAGGTGTTCGAGACCGAACTCGCGCGGCCCGAACTTGTCCTGCATGACGCGCAAGAGCGTCGGCAGCGAAGCGGTGCGGAACTCGGCCCACACCCGCTCGGTCGCCGCGTTGAACTCTTCCTCGTTCAAGAACTCTTTGAGCGCGCAGTAAAAATCTATGTCGCCGAACTGCATGGCGGCCGCCTGGTACGACTGCTGCTTGCCGGTGGCGACCGATTCGAGATCGATGCGCGCGGTGGCGAGCGCGAGCCGCCCGTGGCGCTGCTGCTCAAGCTCGGAGCGGGCGAAGGCGTAGCCGGCCAGCTCGTCGCGCTCGTCCGGCTGATCGACGAGGCTGGCGATGGCGAGGCTCGCCGCGACGTGCGCTATCGTGACGCGCGCGCCGTCCACGAAGCGCCGGTAGATGTCCGCGCCGTTGCCGTACTCCGGCACGTTGCTATCGGCCTCGGCCAGTATGTCGAGGAACTGCGCGCGCGGCGGCTTCGTCTTCAGCTCGCCGAAGAAGTCCATGACGCGGCCCGCGTACTTCAAGTCCTGCACGGTCTCGATGCCGGAGAGGTCGTTAAAGAACCAGCCGCAGCTCGTGAACATGGCGAGGGCGCTGCGCTGCAACTCAAGCAGCGTGAGCGCGCGCACCTGCTCGTCCGCGTCGAGGTGGCGGCCCGTCTGGCGCGCGAGCCAGGCGGCGCGGTCGGCGCGCGGCTCGACGAGCAGCTCGGCGTAGGCGTCGCGCGCGGCCCAGGGGTCGCGGAACAGGTCGCCGCCCTCGGTCTCGAACAGTTCGGCCGCCTCATCGCGCAGGAATTCGAGCGCGGCGCGCAGGGGCGTGCGCCACTTCTGATGCCAGCCCTCGCGCGCGCCCGCGTGGCAGCTACAGTCGCGCGCCCAGCGCCCCAGGCCGTGCGCGCAACTCCAAGCCGTGCCCTCGTCGTTCGGCCCCGGCTTGATCTCGACTTCGTAGGTCGGCTCGTTCTGCGCGAGGAACGCGCCGTAGTTCGTCACCTCGAAGCCGCGCCCGCGCGCCTCGACTTCGAGCGCGTAGGCGAGGCAGCGGTCGCCGAACATGAAGTGGTGGCCGTAACTTTCGCCGTCCGTAGCGACGTTGACGAGCGCGCCGCCGTCGCCCACCGCGCGCTCGATGCGGTCGAGCAGGAAGTGGCTTGAGGCGAGCACGCCGTCGAAGGCGATGGTCTTGGCGACGTGCCCGTCGTAGAAGAAGACGGCGATGGAGCGGCCCGAGCCGTCGCGGTGGAAGTAGCGGTAGGGCTGGCGCGGGTCAACGCTGCCGCTGCCGACGCTGCTCCACACCTCCGCACCCAGGGGGCGCACGCGCTCGGCCTGGTGCGGCGAGAGGATGACGAAGCGCAAGCCTTCTTCGATGAGCGCGCCGAGCGTGGCGTCGTTGGCGGCCGTTTCGGGCAGCCAGAGGGCCTCGGCGGGGCGGCTGAAGCGGCGGCGGAAGTCGGTCAGGCCCCAGCGAATTTCCGTGCGCCGGTCGCGCTCGTTGCAGAGCGGCAGGATGGCGTGGTGGTAGCCCTGCGCGATGGCGTTGCCGTGGCCCCATTGGCGGCGCGCGCTCGCGCGGTCGGCCTCGATGATGCGCGCGTAGGTCTCCGGGTGGAACTGCGCGAGCCAGGAGCACAGGGTCGGGCCGAAGTTGAAACTGATGTTGGCGTAGTTGTTGACGATGCGTTCGACGCGCCCGCGCGAATCAACCACGCGGGCGTAGGCGTTGGGCCGGTAGCACTCGCGGTGGATGCGCTCGTTCCAGTTGGGGAACGGGCGCGCGCTCGGCTGCGGCTCGATGGTGTTCGTCCAGGGGTTCTCGCGCGGCGGCTGGTAGAAGTGGCCGTGGATGATGAGCGCCGTGTTCATGTCCGTGTGTGCCCTGCAAAGCCCCCGCGCCGCTCGCGCAAACCTGCGCCGCGGCGAGGAGACTTGAGACCGACCGAATTGCCGTCTTGAACGCCAGCAGTTTACCAGCCCGCGCCCGCGCCTTGAAGTCGCGCCGCGAAAAATTCCAGCGTGTCTTGAACCGTCCGGCCTCCGTGCATCCTCTGTGCCCTCTGTGTCTCTGTGGTAAATGCCGCTTTGCGCGGCCGCGGGGTTGTAGTAATTTGAAGCGTACCCCCGATAAGCAGAGGCGGAGCAGAGCCGTGCCGGAGCGGCGGTGCGCAAACAAGGAGGTTTTAGACGATGGCGACGGCGGCGAAAAAGCAGACTGCGCTCGTGAAGCGGGCGGCGGGCGGGCGCGTAGAGGCGCGCGCGGCCCGCGCGAGCAAGAAGGATCAAATATTGGCGCTCTTCATGTCGGGCATCAACGAGGTCGAAGACCTGGCAATGATCACGGGGGCGCGCCCCAGCTACGTCGGCTCGGTCTTGCAGGAGGCGGGCTTGAAGACGGGCTACTTCGATCTCTACACCTCGACCGCGCACCCGATGAACGTCTACTCGAAGTTCTTCGCCAACCGGCTCGGCTTCCGCGACGAGGCGGCGGCGCGCGAGAGCGTCGAGATCATTGATCGGCTCTACCGGCAGTTCGAGTTCGCGGGCGACCGCGCGGGCCAGCACCACGCGCTCACGATGGCGCTCACCATGTTCGACCGCGCCCGCTGGACGAGCAAGGGGCGCGAGGCCGACATCTTCCGCCAATGGCTCACCGCCCGCCTCGCCGAAGCCGACCTCAGTGAAGCAGTGACGAGTGACGAGCAGAAAGACGGTGACGAGTGATGAGCGACGAGTTAAAGACAAAGCTTTTGCTTGTCACTCGTCACTCGTCACTCGTCACTGCTTTACCATGATAGTTGAGAGCTTCGACAACGCCTGGCACGTGCTGCGCTACTGGCGCGAGCGGGGCTACGACTGCTTCGTGCTCGACCAGGGGGGCCGCGTGCCGCGCCCGCGCCCGTGCCGCGGCGCAGAGTTGGGCGCGGACGAGCGCGCCGGTCTCGACTACTTCCCCATCCCGCCCGCGCTCGACCCCGAACTCGGCGACAACCCCGACCCCGACCGCCCGCTCACCGCCGCCGAAATCCTCCTCGCCACCGCCATCGCCGAAGGCTGGGAGCCAGACACCAAACAATAAAACTTTGCGGCCCTTCGCGGCCCTCTCTGCGTCCTTTGCGGTTAGAGGTTTCGGACTTAACCGCAAAGAGAGTCATTCTTCGAGCCAGCGCGGGACGCGGCCGTAGTCGGTCTCGTAGTCGGCGCGCACCGTCCCGAACAGGCGATCCCAGATGAGGGTGTAGAAGCCGAAGTTGTGGCGCAGGTCTTGGTGGTGCTGCGCGTGAAAGGAACTGCCGGCGAGGTGTCGGAGCACGGGCCGGCGCGCCCACGCGGGCGGGCACGGCTCGACGCCGAGATGCCCGACCGCGCCGAACAGGACGTTCAGGAACAGGTAGGTTGACATGCCGAGCCAAGACGCGTGGTAGACCGTGATGAACGCCAGCCACAGCCCGCCGAACGCTACGTTCTCGACCGGACTCAGCGCGAACAGCGTCAGCGGCCGCGGGCGGTCGAAGCGGTGATGAAACTGGTGCAGCGCCGCGAAGAGCAGGCGCGTGTGCGCCACGCGGTGCAAGAGGTACATCAGTGCGTCCATGCCGACTAGCAGCACGAGCACGTCGAGGGCGGCGCGCAGCCCCGTGTCCGATCTGAACCGGATCACGCCCGCGCGCCACAGCCACAGCCCCGCCAGCGTGGTCAGCGTGTTGAGCAGCACGTTCGCGCCGGCCGCCGCCAACTCGGCCGCCGTCAACGGCTCAGGCGCAAGCGCCACCCTGCGCCCCACGCAACGCCGCCCGACCCAGTGCCCGACGGCGACGACTAGCAGCAGGATGAGCACGTTCTCGGCCAGGAAGACGCCGAACGCCGCCGGCCAAGAGACCGTCCGCAACCAGTTGATGATCCACGCCTGCATACGTTCGAGCTTCACGGTGCGCGCGGCGCGCGCCGTCTTTTAACTATCGCGCTGCCTCCAAGCCTGCGCGGCGGAACGCGCTTGGGCGGGCCGGTTCAGACGGCGACGCGCGCGGCCCCTTTCGGTTGCAAGCGGCCGGTCGCTAGCAACAACTCGGCGTTTAAGAGCGCCGCGCCGGCCGCGCCGCGGATCGTGTTGTGGCTGAGCGCGACGAAGCGGAAGTCGAGCACCCTGTCGGGCGCGAGCCGGCCGACGGTGACGCTCATACCGCCGCCCGCGTCGCGGTCGAGGCGCGGCTGCGGGCGGTCGCGCTCGGCGCGGACGACGATGGGCCGCGCGGGCGCGCTGTGCAGGCGCAGCTCTTGCGGCAGCGCGGCGAAATCTGCGAGCGCCGCGCGCACCTCGGCGAGTTCGGCCGGGCGGGCAAGCTTCACGCGCACGGCCGCCATGTGGCCGTCCGAGACGTTGACGCGGTGGACTTGCGCGCTCACCTTCATCGGCGCGGGCGTGACGCGCCCGCCGTCGCACCGGCCTAAAATCTTCAGCGTCTCGGTCTCGATCTTCTCCTCCTCACTGTCAATGAACGGCAGCACGTTATCAACCACGTCGAGCGAGGCGACGCCGGGGTAGCCCGCGCCGGAGAGCGCCTGCAAGGTCGTGGCGACGACGGCCTCCACGCCGAAGCGTTGGTGGAGCGGCGCGAGCGCGAGCGCGAGCATGATGGTCGAGCAGTTCGGGTTGGTGACGATGAAGCCGCCCGCGTCGTGCGTCGTCGTCTGGCGTTCGAGCAGCGCGAGGTGCTCGTGGTTGATCTCCGGGATCAGGAGCGGCACGTCTTCGTCCATGCGGAAGGCGGACGAGTTGCTGATGACGGGGTAGCCGGCGCGTGCGAACGCCTCTTCCGTTTCGCGCGCGATGCCGCCGGGCAGGCTGGAGAAGACGAGGTCGCAGTCGAGCGGCGGGCGCGGCGGCGCGACGACGAGTGCGCGCGCCGCCGCCGGCATCTCGCCGGGCAGACGCCACGTACAAGCCTCGCCGTAAGTCTTGCCCTGCGACTGATCCGACGCCGCCAGCGCCGCCAACTCGAACTGCGGGTGCGCCGCCAACAACTGCACGAACCGCTGCCCGACCATCCCCGTCGCGCCCAGTATCCCGATCCTCAACTTCTCACTCATCCAGTTTCTCCGCTTAGTCAAATTCCTTCGCGTTCACAGTTTAAGCGCGGCGCGCATTCGGCGCACGCCTTCGGCGAGCGTCTCGTGGTCGGCGCAGAAGGAGACGCGCAGGTAGCCTTCGCCCTCGCGCCCGAAGGCCCCGCCCGGCACGGTGATGACGGCGTGCGCCAGCAGCGCCTCGCACACCGACATCGAGTCGCCGTGCGCGCGCACGTCCAGCATCATGTAGAACGCGCCTTGCGGCTCGACGACGGGCAGGCGCAACTCTTCGCGGACGAGCGCGAGCAGGTGATCGCGGCGCGCGCGGAAGGTGCGCCGGATACGAGCGCGCGCCTCTTCGGCCTCAGGCGTCCAGGCGGCGAGCGCCGTCTTCTGCGAGACGGTCGAGGCGCAGGTCGTGACGTAGCCGTGCAGGACGAGCGCGCTCGCCACCACGGGCGCGGGGCCGCCGAGCCACCCCAGCCGCCAACCCGTCATGCTCAGAGACTTCGACAAGCCGCCGATGACCACCGTCCGCTCGTAGTGTTCGGAGGGCGAAGCGGGGCGCGCGTCGGTGTAATAAAGGTCGCGGTAGATTTCGTCGCTGATGAGGTGCGCGCCCGTGCCCGCGAGCGCGTCGGCCATCGCCGCGAGATCGTCATTCGTCAACGTCCGCCCGGTCGGGTTCGACGGACTGATACAGACGACAGCCTTCGTGCGCGGCGTCACGCGCCGCCGGAACTCGTCGGCGTCGAACGCGAAATCATCGGCCGCCGGCAGGCGGTAGAAGACCGGCACGCCGCCCGCCATGCGGACGATGGTCGGGTAGGCGACGAAGCCCGGATCGGGCAAGAGCACCTCGTCGCCCTCGTCCACGAGCGTCAGCAGGACGAGGTAGAGCGCCTCCTGTGAGCCGGCGGTGATGACGACGCGCGCCGGGTCGGCGGCGAGGCACGGGTAGTCGGCGGCGACGCGCGCACGCAACGCGGGCAGACCGGCGTGCACGGTGTAGCCGTTCTGCTCTTCGAGGACGACGCGCGCGGCCGCGCGCCGGATCACGTCGGGCGTGGGCACGTCCGGCTCGCCGAGGCCGAGGTTGATGCTGCCCGGCCGCGCGCGGTCGAAGACCTGCCGGATCATGCTCTTCTCGATCCCGCGCAGCCGCGCGGCCGGCCGAAACTCGCTCAACGACAATCCTCCGACCGCGACTCCTTCAACGCAAGTAGTCCTCCAACCGCACCGCGCTGTCCGTCTTCTCGTCGCGGTACTTGACGATGACCGGCGCGTAGAGCGAGAGGCCCCACGCGCGCCCGCGCTCGCTCGCGAGGGCGCGCGCGCCGGGCACGACCACCGCGCCCGCCGGTATCTCAAGCGGCGCGTCGCCGGTGCGCCGATAAACTTCTTCGCGCACGAGATCATAGACGGGCGTCGCGCCCGTCAGGATCGTGCCCGGCGCGAGCACCGCGCCCGCGCGCACGATTGTCCCCTCGTACACGCCGCAGTTGCCGCCGACCAGCACGTCGTCCTCGATCACGACCGGCACGGCCCCGACCGGCTCAAGCACGCCGCCCACCTGCGCCGCCGCCGACAGGTGTACGCGCTTGCCCACCTGCGCGCACGAACCGACCAGCGCGTGGCTGTCGATCATCGTGCCCTCGTCCACGTACGCGCCGACGTTGACGTACATCGGCGGCATACAGACGACGCCCGGCGCGAGGTACGCGCCCGCGCGCACGCTCGACCCGCCGGGCACGATGCGCACGCGCTCCGCAATCGTCGTCGCGCGCACCGGGTAGGTCGCCTTGTCGAAGAAGACGAGGCTCCGATCCGCGGGCGACATGTCGGCGAGTTGCCCCATGCGGAAGCCGAGCAGGATGCCCTGCTTCACCCAGGCGTTCGTGCGCCAGCGGCCGTCCGCGTCGCGCTCGGCCGCGCGCACCGCGCCGCGCTCAAGCGCGCTTCGGAACTCCTCGAACAGCGCGAAGTCCGCCGCCGTGTACGCGCCCTTGGCGTCGGCCACCAGCGCCTCGATCCGCTCACGCAGCGACATGCCCGCTCCCCTGCAACAGCCCCAGTTCGACGAGCACTTCGCGCACGCGCGCACGGCTCTTCTCTTCCACCGGCACGAGCGGCAAACGGAACTGTTCCTCGCACAAGCCCAACATCGCCAGCGCCGCCTTGACCGGCCCCGGACTCGACTCGATGAAGTTCACCTCCATCAGCGGCAGCAGCCGGTAGTGCAAAGCCCGCGCGCGCTCCCACTCGCCGGCCAGCGCCTCCTCGCACATCTCGCTCAACAGGTCGGGCGCTTCGTTCGACGCGACCGAGACGAGGCCGTCCGCGCCGAGCGCCATCATCGGCAGCGTCAGCGCGTCGTCGCCGGAGAGCACGCGGAAGTGCGCGGGCCGGTCTTTCAAGATCGCCATGATCTGCGCGAGGTTGCCCGACGCCTCCTTCGTCGCCACGACGTTCTCGCAGTCGCGCGCGAGCCGCAGCGTCGTCTCCGCCGAGATGTTGGAAGACGTGCGCCCCGGCACGTTGTAGAGCACGACGGGCAAGCCCGCGACCGACTCGGCCACGGCGCGGAAGTGCGCGTAGAGACCCGCTTGCGTCGGCTTGTTGTAGTAAGGCGCGACGACGAGCACGGCGTCCGCGCCCAGGTCGCGCGCCGCCTGCGACTGCTCGACGACGTGCGCCGTGTTGTTGCTGCCCGTGCCGGCGAGCACGTGCGCCCGCTCGCCCGCGACTTCGACGGTTGTCTTGATGACCTCGTGCTTCTCGTCTTCGGTCAGCGTCACGCTCTCGCCCGTCGTGCCGCAGGGCACGAGCACGCGCACGCCGCCCGCGATCTGCCGCTCGACGAGCGCCCGGAAGCGTTCGATGTCAACCGCGCCGTCCTGCTTAAACGGCGTCACCAGCGCCGTCGCGCACCCGCGCAGCCAGTCCGCGTTCATCGTCATCGTTGCTCAAGCCTCTCTTTCAGCATCTCGTCAATCACCTGCCCGAACTCGTAGACGCCGCGCCGCCCCGTGAGCCAGCGCGCCGCGACGAGCGCGCCGGCCGCGAAGCCTTCGCGCGAGCGCGCCGCGTGCGTGAGGATGATCTGATCTTCGACTGCGTCGAAGCCGACGCGGTGCGTGCCGGGGATGTGACCGGCGCGCGTCGTGCTGACGGGCACGTCCGCTTTGTAACTCGCGGCGAGCAGGTCGCGCAGCTTCAGGGCCGTGCCCGACGGCGCGTCGCGCTTGCGCGCGTGGTGCGCCTCTTCGATGAACGGCGCGTAGGCGTCGAAGCCGGCGAACAACTCCGCCGCGCGCGCGACGACGCGGTAGAAGAGGTTCGCGCCGACCGAGAAGTTCGCGCCGTAGACGAGCGCGCCGCCCCCGGCTTCGACCGCGCGCCGCACCTCCGCCTCCTGCTCGCGCCAGCCCGTCGTGCCGACGACGCACGGCACCTGCGCCTCGACGCACGCGGCGACGTGCGCCGCGACGGCCGCGGCGACCGAGAAGTCAATCGCCGCGTCCGCGCCCCGCAACTGCGCGGCGAGGTCTGTGGCCGCGGCGCGCGAGTCGGCGACAGAGACCTCGTGCCCGTCGGCGCGCGCGCGCGCTTCCACCAAGCGGCCCATCGTGCCGTGCCCCAACAGTGCGAGCCTCATGCGCTTCGTCCTTCCGCCCCGGCGTTCTGTTCCGCGGTCGCGCGCGGCTTTTTAGTTTCGTTAAGCAGCGTGCGCGCGAGTTGTTCGTAGAGTGCGACCGCGCGTTCGAGTTCGCGTTTGGCGACGCGCTCGTGGGGCGTGTGCGCGTCGAGGATCGAGCCGGGGCCTAAGAGCAAGGGCGTGCCCCAGTTTGGCAGGTAGGGGATGTCGGTCGTGAAGCGCACGACCGTCTGCTCGAAGCCGGGCACGGCGTGCAGGCGCACAGGCTCGGAGACCGAGAGGCATTCGACCTCCGCGCGCCCGGCGGCGATGCGCTCAAGCTCGGCGAGCACCGGCGCGGAGGCGCTGACGAGGCGCAGTTGCAGCACGGCTTCGGCGGCGGCGGGGATGACGTTGGCGCGCGTGCCGCCCGCGAGCGTGCCGATGTTGCAGGTCGTCGCGCCGTAGAACTCGTCGCGCGGCCACGCGTGCGCGCGCACGTCCGCCAGCACGTCGAGCAGTTTTTCAATCGCCGACTCGCCCTGCTCCGGGTAAGCCGAGTGCGCCGCGCGCCCCGCCGCGCGCAGGCGCGCGCGCAGAGAGCCTTTCGAGCCGACGGCGAGCAGGTTGTCGGTCGGCTCGCCGTTGACGAGATACTCGCAGCCGCGCGCCCACGCGTGCCCGTCCGCCGCGCGCGCGCCGATGCTCGCCTGCTCTTCGTCCACCGTGAACAGCAACCCGATCTCTGCGACGCCCGCGGCGCGCAGGCGCTCGGCCGCTACGACTTGCGCCGCGATGATGCCCTTCGCGTCGCACGCGCCGCGCCCGTGGATGTATTCGGCGTCTTCACGCGCGGGGATGTGCGGCGGCACGGTGTCAACGTGGGTCGAGAAGACGACGCGCGGCGGCGCGTGCGTCCGGGCGATGACGTTGGCGCGCGCGCCTTCGACCGTCTGCAACTCGACGCGGTAGCCCGCCCCTTCGAGCCGCGCCGCGAGGAAGCGCGCGCACGCCCCCTCGTCGCCGCTCGGCGACGCGATGTCGATCAGCTCACGCGTGAAAGCGAACAAGTCCATGACGCGAATGTTAACCGACGCTCGCGCGGCTCAGTGTTCGAGCATGGCCGTGTGGTACAGCTCGCGCGTGTCGCGCTCGAAGAAGGCCTGGTGCAGTTGGCGCACGACCTGTTCGACCGTCTCTTCGGCCACGACGAAGGTCAGGTTGACGCTCGACGCGCCCTGCGAGATGAGCATGACGTTGATGTTGCGCACGGCCGTGAAGACGCGGGCGGCCACGCCCGGCGTGTTGCGCAAGCCCTCGCCGACGACGCAGACGACCGCGAGATCGTGCTCGACCTTGACGGCGGCGATCTCTTCCAACTCCGTCACGATCTCGGCGAGCGCGCCCGTGTCGTCGAGCGAGAGCGAGACGCTGACCTCCGAAGTGGTCACGAGATCGACCGCCGTGCGGTGGCGGGCGAAGACCTCGAAGAGCGTGCGCAGGAAGCCGTACGCGCCGAGCATCCGCGCGGACGTGACGTGGACGACGGTCACGCCGCGCTTGTGCGCGATGGCCTTGACGGTGCGCGGCGACTGCTCGGCGTCGAAGAAGATGACTGTGTCGGGCGCGCCCGCGTCGCGCGAGTCGCAGATGCGGACGGGGATGCCGCGGACGATGGCGGGCAGGATTGTCTTCGGGTGCAAGACCTTCGCGCCGAAGTAGGCCAACTCGGCCGCCTCGGCGAACGAGAGGCGCGGGATGGTCGTCGCCGCGGCGACCACGCGCGGGTCTGCGGTCAGGACGCCGGGCACGTCCGTCCAAATCTGTATCTCGCGCGCTTCGAGGGCCGCGCCGACGAGCGCCGCCGTGTAGTCCGAGCCGCCGCGCCCCAGCGTGGTGGTGACGCCCGCGCGCGTGGCCGCGATGAAGCCGCCGAGCACGGGCAGCTCTTCGGCGTCGAGCGCCGCGCCGATGTGCGCGCGCGTGCAGTGCGCGGTCTCGTCCGCGAGCGGCGTGGCGCGCCCGAACTCTTCGTCGGTGATGACGCAGCGGCGCGCGTCCAGCGCGCGCGCCTTCAAGTCGCGCCCGCGCAAGACCGCCGCCAGCAGCGCCGCCGAGAGCCGCTCGCCGTAAGAGACGATCTCGTCTTGCAGCGCGGCGTCCGGGGCGGCGCGTGTCGCGGCCGCCTCGGTGCGTGTCTCGTCCGCGCCCGCGGCGCGTCGCAGCGCCTCGGCCAGTCCGGCGCGGGCCGCGTCCAACTCGGCCGCGAAGGCGTCCGTCTCTGCTGTTGACAGCAGTTCTTCGGCCACGGCGCGGTGGCGCGCGAAGTGTTCGGCGAGGGCGCGCTCGGCCCGTTCGGCGTCGCCCGCGGCGGCCGTGGCGCAGGCGGCCAGCAGCGCGTCCGTCACGCGGCTCATGGCCGAGACGACGACGACGGGGCGCAACTCCTGCCGCGTCCACACGACCTCGGCGACGCGCCGGAACGCGGCGGCGTCCGCCACCGACGTGCCGCCGAACTTCATCACCGTTGGTTGTGGCGTGGCTGGCATGGCCCCCGCTGTGACACCCGGACGCCGGGCTGACGGCGCGGCTCGGTTCTCTTCGATTCAGCTCGCGTCCGGCACGGCGGCGCTCCCTCCGGCGGCGGCGCGCGTCAGGCACGCGCGCACGCGCGCCAGCAGTTGCGGCGTCGAAAACGGCTTCGACAGAAAGTCGGTCGCGCCGGCCTCGAAGCCCGCGCGGATGCTCTCCTCGTCGGTCGCGCCCGTGAGGATGAGCACGGGCACGCGCGCCAGCTCGGCCCGCGCGCGCATGAAGCGCAAGACCTCCAGGCCGCCCAGGTGCGGCATGTCCATGTCGAGCAGCGCCAGGTCGGGCACGGCCTCACTCAGCCGCGCCAGCGCCTCGCGCCCGTCGCCGGCCTCGCGCACGCTGAAGCCTTCTTTGGTGAGGAACTGGGCCGTCAGTATACGCAGTTCGTCGTTGTCGTCCACGAAGAGCAGTTCGGGGCGCGCGGGCAGGACGACCGGGGGCGAGAGCGGCCCCGACGCGCGCAGCAGCGAGCGCGCCATCTCGCCCGACGCGCCCGTCCCGACGCGCAACGCGTAACCCTCGTAGGCGCAGAAGACCTCAAGCCTCGTCTCGTAGCGCGCGGCCTCTGCGCGCGCGCGCCGCTCGATCTCGGCGACGAAGGCGTCGTCGTGCGCCGGGTCGTGGTGCGTGAGCGCGAGGCGGCGCACGCCCGCCGCCGCCGCCACGCCGACCACGTAGTCGTAGGCGCTGTGCCCCCAGTTCTTCTTCGCCTGATACTCTTCGGGCGTGTACTGCGCGTCGTGGATGACGAGGTCGGCCCCGCGCATGAACTCGGCGTGGCGGCGGTCGCCCTCGTGCAGCATGGACTCGACGCGGCCCGGCTCGGCGTCGCCGCGCCAGAGCGTTTCGGCGAACGGCTCGTGGTCGGCCATGTAGACGACCGTCGCGCCGTCGCAGTCGAGGCGGTAGCCGAGCGTGGGCGCGGGGTGGTTGAGGAACTGCGTGGTCACGCGCGCGCCCGCGACGGCGTAAGTGCCTTCGCCGAGGACGTGGTACTTGATCTCGGCGGGGAGTTGGGCCAGCTCGACCGGAAAGTAGGTGTACTCCATCTGCCCGGCGAGCACTTGATGGAGCGAGCGGCGGCCGCCGTCGGGCGCGTAGAGGTCAACGCGGTTGCCGGGCGCGAAGACGGGCGCGAAGAAGGGGAAGCCCTGGATGTGATCCCAGTGCGTGTGCCCGATGAGGAAGTGGACGCGCAGCGGCGCGGCGGCGGCGGTCATCAGTTCCGCGCCGAGCGCGCGCGCGCCCGTGCCGCAGTCGAAGATGAGAATGTCGCCCGCCTCCGTCCGCAGCTCGACGCAGGAGGTGTTGCCGCCGAAGCGGTTCGTGCCCGGCCCCGGCGTGGCGATGGAACCCCGCGTGCCCCAAAATCTGATCCGCAACGATCAGCCACCTCCTCGACGCGCGGCCCGCGCGCCCGACTCGCTCAGAACATGCTCACTAAAAACCAACCGGCCCGGTTTTGCAAGTCCGGTCAAACTACTTGCGCGCGGTCGTCACGCCCGCGAGGCCGCTGAGCACGACTAAAAGCTCCGCGGGGTTGATCGGCTTCGCCAGGTGGACTTGATAACCGGCGAGGAGCGCGCGCAGGCGATCCTCTTCGCGTGCGTAGGCCGTCAGCGCGACGGCGGGGACGCGCCCGCCGGCTTGCGCGTCGAGCGCGCGCACCTGCCGCATCAGCGCGTAGCCGTCCACGCCCGGCAAACCGATGTCGCTCACGAGCACGTCCGGCTGAAACTCTTTGAGCGCGGTCAAGGCCTCGGCGGCCGACGTGACGGCGACGACGCGCGCGCCGCGCTGCTCGATGATCGTCGTCAGCAGCAAGAGCGCGTCCGGCTCGTCGTCCACGACGAGCACCTGTACGCCTTCGAGCGACGGCGGGGTCTTGACCGACTGATCCGCACCGCCCGCGCCAGTCAATCGCGGCGTCTCGTCCGCCGCGGCCATGAGCGGCAACTCGACGGTGAAGGTCGCGCCGCGGCCCTCGCCCGCGCTCGCGGCCGCGACCGTGCCGCCGTGCATGTCGATCAGATGGCGCACGATGGCTAGCCCCAGGCCGAGGCCGCCGTGGCGGCGCGTGATCGAGCCGTCGGCCTGGCGGAAGCGGTCGAAGACGTAAGGCAGGAAGTCGGGGCTGATGCCCTGCCCCGTGTCGGTCACGACGATGCGCAGGTGCGCGCCCGCGCGCGCGAGCCGCACGCAGACCTCGCCGCCCGGCGGGGTGAACTTGACGGCGTTCGTCAGCAGGTTCCACAAGACCTGTTGCAAGCGCGTCGGGTCGCCCCAGACCGCGCCCACGGCGCGCGCGATGTCGGTCTTGAGCGTCAGCCCCTTGACCGCGGCCGCCGGGCGCACGGCCTCGACCGCCGCCTCGATGATCGAGCCGAGTTCGGCGGCGCGTGCGTCCAGGCTCAGCTTGCCCGTGATGATGCGCGACACGTCGAGCAGGTCTTCGATGATCTGCGCCTGCGCCTTCGCGTTGCGCTCGATGGTCTCGACGGCGCGCGCCGTCGTCAACGGGTCGAACTGGCCGCCGCGCAACATCCCGGCCCAGCCGACGATGGCCGTCAAGGGCGTGCGCAGTTCGTGTGAGACGGTGGCGAGGAACTCGTCCTTGAGCCGGTTGGCGGCTTCGGCTTCGGCGCGCAAACGCTGCTCGGTCTCGTAGAGGCGCGCGCGCTCTAACGCCTGCGCGCACTGCTGCGCGAGCGCCAGCATGAAGCCGCGCTCCTCTTCGCCGAAGGTGCGCGGGCGCGGGAACGCCAGCCCCATCGCGCCGATGGTGCGCCCCTTGACGATGAGCGGCAGCGCGAGCAGCGCGCGGCTGCCCGTGACGGAGGCGAGCGGCCCCAACGTCGGGTAGCGCTCGGCGAAGTTCTCGAACGACTCGATCAGCACGGGCAGCTTCGTCCGCACGGCGTCGGCGATGGGCACGACACTCGTCAAGGGGAAGCGCCGCCAGCGTTCGAGCAACTCCGGCGGGAAGCCGACCGCGTCCACGAGTTCCAGCTCCGCGCCGTCGTCGCTTAAGACGACGACCGAGCCGGCGTGCGCGTCGAGCGAGCTGATGCCCTGCCCGATGACGGCGACGCAGACCTGCTGCGGCGTCAACGCCTGCGAGAGCGCCGCCGAGACGTTCTGCAAACGGGCCAGGCGATCCGCCGTCACCTCGGCGGCGCGGCGCGTCCGCTGCTCGGCCCGGTAGAGGCGCGCGTTGTCCACGGCCAACGCGGCGCGCGCCGCGAGGTCTTCGGCCAGCGCCAGGTCTTCCAACGTGTGGTGGCGGCCCGACTCTGAGTTGATGAAGGAGAGCACGCCGAGCGTCTGCTCGCGCGTCTTGAGCGGGACGAGCATGGCGGAGCGGAAGCCGATCTGGCGCAGGATGCGCAGGTGCTCTGCGTCGCGCGCGCCCGCCACGAGCAGCTCGTCCGGTATCTCCGGGTAGAACTCCGACTCGCCCGTGCGCAGCACTTGGTAGATGCCGCGCGGCTCATTGGGGTCGGCCGGGTAACGCTCGGCCAGCTCGTGCGCCCACGCGACCTTGGCCGGATCGACGTGCGCCACGGCCAGGCGCTTGAGCGTGCCCGACTCGTCCAGCATCTCGACGCCGCACCAGTCGGCGAAGTGCGGCACGGCCAGTTTTGCGACCGTGGCGAGCGTCGTCTCGTAGTCGAGCGAGGACGAGAGCGCGGTGCTCGCCTCGGCCAGAAAACGTTCGTTCGTCTCCTGCCGCACGCGCTCGCTGATGTCCATCGTCACGCCGCGCATGCCGAGCGGCCGCCCCGCCTCGTCCGCGATGACCGAGGACTGCGACTCGACCCAGAGGACGCGGCCGTCGCGCGCGACCCAGCGGAAGCGGTTGACGCCGTTGCCGCCGCGCGCGTAGTGCTCGGCGGCGTTGCGCGCGGCGCGCTCGCGGTCTTCCGGGTGGACGACGGTGAGCCAGAAGTTGGGCGTCGCGAGCCACTCGGCGACCGTGTAGCCGAGCAACTGCTCGACGTAGTCGCTGACGAAATCAATGCGCTGCGCGGCGGCGTCGGGCTGGCCCCAAGCCTCCCAGACGACGCCGGGCACGCTCGCCACCATGGCCTGCAAGTGGCGGCGCTGATCGTCGAGCTGCGCGGCGAGCCGCGCGCGCTCGGCCTTGACGCGCTTGCGCTCGGTCACGTCGCGCGCCACGCCTTCGACGGCCACGGGCCGGCCGTCGCGCCAGGAGATGCGCGTGCTGACTTCGAGCGTGAGCCGGCGGCCGTCCTTGGCGCGTATGTCGATCTCGTAGACGGTGGGCGTGGGGTCTGTGAGCTTGCGCGCGACCATCTCGCGCGCAAGCTCAAGGTGCTCGGGCACGACGACCTGCGCGATGTTCAGCCCGCCGAGGATTTCGTCGCGCGTGTAGCCGGTGATCTCCGCGCCCGCGCGATTGATCGAGAGGTAGTTGCCTTGCAGGTCGTGCGCGTAGATGATGTCGTTGGCATTCTCCAACAGGCTGCGGTAGCGCTCCTCGCTGCGGCGCAACTCGGCCTCGGCCCGCCCGCGCGCGGTCACGTCGCGCGCCACGCACATGTGCAGCCCCGGCACGAAGTGTGCGCGCGAACTCCATTCCAGTTCGACCGTGCTGCCGTCGGCGGCGCGCATCGGGAAGCTGCCGACGTAAGCGCCCGTGTCGCGCAGGGCGACGAAGGCGGCGTGCGCCTCGTCCGTCCGTTCGGGCAGCATGAACTGGCTGAAGTGCGCGCCGACGAGTTGCGCGCGCGGGGCCTTGAGGATGCGGCACAGGCTCTCGTTGACTTCGACGTAGCGCCCCTCGTCGTCCACGATCATGATGCCGTCGGGCGTCGTCTCGAAGAGCGCGCGGTAGCGTTCCTCGCTCTGGCGCAGGCGCTCCTCGGCCCGCACGCGCGCCGTGATGTCTTCGTGCATGAGCACGATCTCGCGGACGCGGCCCCGTTCGTCCTTGATGGGGTAGGCGACGGCCCTGACCCAGCGCTGCGGCTCGGCGCGGGTCGTGATGTTGGGGATGGTCTCGTTCGGATCGTAGAGGATGGGCGGAATCTCGACGGCCTCGCCGGCGAAGGCGCGTTGGAGGTAAGGCAGCACGCCCTTCTCGGCCAGTTGCGCGTCGGCCAGCATGTTGTAGTCGCCGAGTTGTGCGAGCGTGACGCCCCACAGTTCTTCCCACGCGCGGTTGACGCGCAGGGTGCGCCCGTCGGGCGCGACGATCTGGACGCTGAACGGCGCTTGTTCGAGGACGGCGTGGAAACGCTCCTCCGTGGGGGCCGCCAGCCTTGCGTCTTCAGTGGCCATAAAAGAGGGACGGGCGCGGGCGGCCCGCGGGGGACAGCATAGCACGCTTCGGCCGGCAATTGCCGCCCCGCCGGAGCGCGCAACTCGCCGCCGGGAGCGCGGGCATCCCTGCCCGCCATGAGCGCGTGAGCGCGAACAAGAAGTCGCGGCGGCGCTCAAGCCTGAAAGCCCATGTTTCTTTGTTAGCGTGCTCACGCACGCTTGGCGGGCAGGGATGCCCGCGCTCCCGGCGGCGGCTTCGTGGTTTCCGTCGGCGGGCGCGATGGGCTAGGCTATAATGCACGGCTTCGGAAATTTAATGGAGTGGTTTAATGACTAAAGGCGTGCTCGCGGTTCTGGTCGGGGGCGGGCCGGCCCCCGGCATCAACGCGGTCATCTCGGCCGCCGTCATCGAGGCCATCAACCAGGGCTTCGAGGTCTACGGCGTGCAGGACGGCTTCAAGTGGCTCATCCGCGGAGACACCGCCAAGGTGCGCCGCCTGCGCATCGAGGACGTGTCGCGCATACACCTACAGGGCGGCTCGATCCTCGGCACGGCGCGCGACAACCCGACCAAGTCTGAAAAGGCGACGCGCGCCGCCATCGAATCCCTGCGCGCCGTCGGCGTCACGCACCTCGTCACCATCGGCGGCGACGACACGGCCCTGTCGGCCAGTTTCATCGCCGAGCGTTCGGGCCGACAGATACGCGTCGTCCACGTGCCCAAGACGATTGACAACGACCTGCCGCTGCCCCCGCACATCCCGACCTTCGGCTATCAGACGGCGCGGCACGTCGGCGTCGAGCTGGTCTACAACCTGATGGAAGACGCGCGCTCGACCAAACGCTGGTTCATCGTCGTGGCGATGGGGCGCAAGGCCGGCCACCTCGCGCTCGGCATCGGCAAGGCGGCGGGCGCGACCTTGACCGTCATCGGCGAGGAGTTCGAGCGCGAGACCGTGGCGTTCGCAGACATCTGCGACATCGTCGAAGGCGCGATCATCAAACGCCGCGCGATGGGGCGGCCTTACGGCGTGGCCGTGCTGGCCGAAGGGTTGATCGAGAAGCTCGACCCGCAGGAGTTGGCCGACCTGCAAGACGTGGAGCGCGACGAGCACGGGCACATACGCTTCGCCGAAGTTGACCTGGCGCGCAAGGTCAAGGCGGAGGTGCAGGGGCGGCTGACGGGGCGCGGCGTGCGCGTCACGATCATCAACAAGAACATCGGCTACGAGTTGCGCTGCGCCGACCCGATCCCCTACGACGCCGCCTACTGCCGCGACCTCGGCTACAGCGCCATCCAGTTCCTCCTGGGCGGCGGCTCCGACGCCATGATCACCGTGCAGGGCGGGCGCATGGTGCCGATGGCGTTCGCCGACATACGCGAGCCGGGCACGGGCAAGACGCGCGTCCGCATGGTCAACGTGGCGAGCGAAGGCTACCGCGTCGCGCGCGAGTACATGCTCCGGCTTGAGCCGGAGGACTTCGCCGACCCGGCGCACGTCGAGAAGCTGGCCCAGGCCGCGCAAATGACGCCCGCAGAGTTCCAGGATCGCTTCGGCTACCTGAGCGGGCACGTCCCCGCCTGAGACCGGCGCACGCGGGCACTAGAGTTTAAGAAAAGACTATGACACCTAAGCGAGTCGGCATCCTCGTCGGCGGCGGGCCTGCGCCGGGCACGAACGGCGTCATCTCGGCCGTGGTCATCGAGGCGATCAAGTCGGGCTGCACGCCCATCGGGCTGCACGACGGCTTCGAGTGGCTCGCGCAGCGCTACACCGACGAGCAGCACGAGATGACGATCCCGGAGGTGGCCCGCATACACCTGCGCGGCGGCGTCGTCCTCGGCGCGGCGCGCACCGACATCGCGTCCGACCCGCAGCGGCTCGCCAACGCCGTCGCCGCGCTCCGCAAGTTGAACATCGAGGCGCTCGTCACCGTCGGCGGCGACGATCTGGTCAGCAGCTCGGCGGCGGTCGAGCGCGAGTCGCGCGGCGCGATCCGCGTCGTGCAAGTGCCCAAGAGCATTGATAACGACCTGTGGCTGCCGCTGCCCGTGGCGACGCTCGGCTTCGAGACCGCGCGCCACGTCGGCGTCGAACTGGTCAAGCGGCTGATGGAGGACGCGAAGACGACCGGGCGCTGGTACTTGGGCGTGACGATGGGGCGACCCACGGGCCACCTGACGCTCGGCATCGGCAAGGCCGCCGGGGCCACCTGCACCATCATCCCCGAAGAGTTCCGCCGCCGCCACATCCCGCTCGCCGACATCGCCGACATCGTCGAGGGCACGATCATCAAGCGGCGCGCGATGGGGCGCACGCACGGCGTCGTGCTGCTGGCCGAAGCTCTGGTCGAACACTTCGACCCGCAAGAGGTGGCCGAGTTGCAGGACGTTGACCGCGACGAGCAGGGCAACATCCGCGTGACCGAGATCGACCTGGGGCGCAAGGTCAAGAACGAGGTGCAGGTGCGGCTCGAACGCCGCGGGCTGAAGGTGACGATGGTGGACAAGACCATCGGCTACGAGTTGCGCTGCGCGCCGCCGATCCCTTACGACGCCGAGTACGCACGCGACCTCGGCTACGCGGCCTTCAAGTATCTGACGCAGGGCGGGACGGGCGCGATGATCACGACGCAGGGCGGGGAGTTTCGCCCCGTGCCGTTCGCCGAAGTGATCGACCCGGCGACCGGGCGCGGCCGGCAGCGTTTCGTGGACGTGGACACGGAGAGCTACCGCGTCGCCCGCGACTACATGGTGCGCATCGGGCCGCACGACTTCGCCGACGAAGCCTGGGTCGCGCAACTCGCCGCCGCCGCCGGGCTGGAACCCGCCGAGTTCCGCGCGCGCTTCGGCGGCGCATGAAGATGCGCCTGACCTTTAACGGCGGGCCGGTTAAGCCCGGCAGAAGAAGCGCCGCCCGGCAGCCTTCGTCGGCTGCCGGGCGGTTATAACTTCCAGCTTGCTGGTGTCAGCGACTACCGTGTCACTAGGTACACATCCCACGCCCAGCGGCCTACTTGCACGCCCAGCATATCCTTGACCTTCGCCCGGTAGCGGAACAGGTTGCCGTACTGATCGGTGCGCTTTGACAATTTGTAGTCGAGGGCGACGGCCGTCAACCCAAGTTCAAACAGGGTGTGTAGCTCGCCCGGCTCGGAAACTCCGTTATGATTCGTGTCCTGCCACAGTCGTAACGAGGTGAAGACGGCGTCTTGCGCGGTTATTTCACCGTCCCCGTTGCCGCCTTGCGCCGGCTGATCGTAGACCGCCAAAGCCCTGAAGCCGTTCTTACTCTCCCCGGCCGCCGGCACCGGTTGTGGGGTGAAGCCGCCGAACAACTCTGAGCCGGAATCAACCACGTCGTTGTTGTTGCGGTCGAGGGCGAGCCACGCGTCGTCCGAGTTCGCGGCCGTCCATGAGAGACGCTCCCGCGTGCCGTCGTCGTTTAAATCTATCCAGACCCCGTGCGCGTTGTCGGTTAAGTCGAAGCCGTTGCCCGAGGTGTCAATCAGCACCGGCGTGAAACAATCGCCGTTGTAGCAGGCGACCCCGTAGCTGGAGCAGTAAGAAATCTGCGCCTGGCTACACCCGCCGGTGCTATCGCAGTTGGTGGTTAGCTGTGGCTCATAATCGTCGCAATCCGGGCCAAGGCAGCCGGCCCCTTCGCCGTAGCCGTCGCCGTCAATATCCGTACAGGCAGGCGCGCGCGGCGGCGGCGTGGTATTGCCACTCGTACAAGTTGCCTGTGCGCTGAAGTGTTGATTAACCCGATCTACGTCAGTCGGCTGGATGGCCTGGGCCAGAGGTGATGAGTTACATTGCCCATCCTGCGCGCCACCCATGATAGTGGGACAAGTTAAATTGTCATCAAGACCGAGCGAGTGCCCCAACTCATGTGCTATCAGTAAGCACAATTCTCTATCGCTAAGGTTCTGGGCGGCACTGTCCAGGTTGATGGTGTCCATAGTTTGCCCGAAATTATCCTGCCCACACCCACCTTCGGCCAGTCCCCGCTGGATTACGATATCGGCCGAGTTCGTGCCGGCTGTCAGGCCGAGGTTGTAAGGGATTCTGGTATTTATGTCAGTGCCTCTGGCGTCGTTCCACTCGCTGATGGCACAATTCAAAGCCGCGTAAACTCTGCCGTGTATATTGCTGCTGTCCCAGCCCTGGGGTTGGAGATAAATGTTCAAGTTGCGCCGCCCGTTTGTTGTCCCGTGCCCCGGCAACGGGTCGAGGTCGTTAAAACAAGGCGGGCATGGGTTTTGTTGCGCCTGGGCCATTAGGATGAATAGAGCGAGGCCCAAGCTAAGGATGTAAGCCAATCTGTGTCGCATGACATGCCACCGCCAGGTGTGAATTGGAGCAACAAGCGCCGGCTATCTTCTATGTTCGGCGATTTTGGCTCGGACGAATTCGAGCACGCGGTTGCCGTGGGCCGTTAGTTCGGCCGCGAATGGGTGGCTGCGGTTGTTGAGCTGCCGGACGCCACCCTCATCAACGGTAAAGACGCCGTAGTGCGACATGGTTATCTCGCCCACTCGGTCGGCGCGATTTAACTTAACGAACAAGAGGTACTCCTGACCTCTGGAGAAAGGCGGGAATGCACTGTCCACGCTCGTGATTCTGACGCCGTCCACGACCGCCGTGCCGCCGGCCCGCACGATCAGGATTTCATCCCGTTTGAGGGGCAACAAGTCGGCGGGCGCGCCCGGTGGCGCGGGACATACGTCACACGTCGGCCAATCCCGCTGGGATAAAAATTCACGCACTTTGAACTTGTACCAAGTCCGTATGTTGTAAGGCGACCAGATAAAACTCTTCTCCTCGACCGGCTTCGCGAGCACAACCGAGAACTGATTAAGGGCTTCATCCAGGTTGGCTGCACCCGTTATCCGCCAGCGCGGCGTGGGAATGGTTATTTCCTGAAGGCCCTTGGCCCGCGCGCGCCGGGCGTGCCATTGCAGCGTGCCTTCGTCCGCATCCCGCGGCTGAGATGGGCTGGTGTCTTCCCGCGGCCGCCGCTGGGCCATTGACAGCGCGACAACGCCCACGACTGTCAAGAGAACAAAGACTGCCGCGCGGGATGTTGTTAATTTCGCCTTCATCGTGCTCACCCTACACCGATCAACGGCAAGGCTAAACGAGACTGTGCCGCAATGCCTTGTCAGCCCCGCAAACTCGGGCCTCATCATTGAACTCTAGCTTAAGAGCTTCAAGAAATTTCTGACGCCCCCGTCCGCACCCAGATAGGTCGCCGCCGCCCGCAGCCTCTCACTTGCGCGCGGCGGCGTTCTCGCGGAAGGTCTTGAGCACTTCGCGCTTGAGTTCGGGCGAGAGCGCGGCCAAGCCTTCCGTCACCTTGAACTTCTGGTTGACCCACTTGCGCACCTTGGCCGCGTCGTAGCCGAGTGCCGCCGCCGCCTGCACGATCTCCGCGTCGAGCGTCGCCGCCTGCTCCTCCGGCGAAGGCTCCGCCGGCTGCTGCGCCCCGCGCCCCGCCGCCATCCGCATAGGCTTCTCAATCTCCTCCCGCGACGCGATCCCACGCTTCACCTCGAAGCCCAACAACGCTAACGCACGGCCAACGCTCGATGTCTCGCAGACTTCGACGTAGGAAGTCTTCTGGACATACCCTTCGCTGCGCACCTCGAAGGCGTGCCCCGTCGCGGCGGGCTGCGCGTCGTCGGCATTACGATAAACCTCGGCGCGCATGAGGATGAAGCCGGTCTCAAGATCGTGTTGGACGATGTGCGTGATGACGCGGCCGTCGGGGAAACGCTCGTAGAATTTTTCGAGCCGCTCGGCAACCGGGACGTAGTCCTCGAAGCGGTCGCGGCCGGCGGGTTGGCGGGACATGGCGCGTTGTGTCTCCTTTCAGGGAAGCGCGGGCGCGTGAAAGTGCAGGCGACGACTAGTTGCCCGGTTGCTGCCCGGCGCTGCGTGGCGCGTGCGGGCGCAGGATGTCGGCGAGCAGGTCGGGGCGGCCCGCGATGCGTTCCAGGTGCGGGTAGCGTTCGCCGCCGTGGTAGTCGAGCTTGTAGGTGCGGAAGTAGTCGGCGTTCTCGACGAGCAGCTCGACGGGGTCGCGGTCGGTCTTGGCGGCGCGGATGGCGTCGTGCAGCACTTCGGGCGAGTAGCGGCGGCCGTTGACGGCGACGAGTTTCATGCCGGGGCTGAGGCCCGCGGCGTCGGCGGGCGTGTCCGGCACGGTGTCGCGGATCTGACCGGACGAGTTCAAACGCAAGCCGAGCGAGAAGCCGAGCTCGACGCCCTTGTTGATGGCCTCCTGCGCCTTGACGTACTCGTTGGGCGTGTCGTTGTAGACGAGCCGCCAGCCGCTCGCCTCAAGCCCGCCGAGCGGCGCGCGCGGCGCGACGGCGCGCACGCGCGTCGTCAGGAAGCCGGCCCAGTCGCCGGGCGCGATCTGGTTGAGCGCGGCGACCACCTCGTCGAACGTGTAAGTCTTCAAGGCGGGGCCGCCCGACGCGCCGCCGTGGAAGAGTTGGCAGAAGTCGTCGAGCGATTTCTGGCCGTTGGTCTGCTGGCGTATGCGCGCGTCGGCGTCGAGCCAGACGAGCGTGCCCTCGTCGTAGAAGTCCACGCTGCGGCGCGCGTTGGCCCAAGCGCCGGGCGCGTTGTAGAGCAGTTGCGCGGCGGTCGCGGTGTCCGAGAGCGAGCGCCAACCGCGCCCGCCGCGCTTGTCGAGATAAGCGGCGAGCCAGGCCAGGTTCTCGCGCGTGTCGCCTTCAGTCCAGAGACCGCTGCGCGCCGTCAGGACGACGCCGAGGTATTCGGTCAAGCCTTCGTAGACCCAGAGCAACTCCGTGCGCATCGGCTGTTGGAACGTGTCGTTGACGAGACCGGCCGGGCGGCGGTACTTGCCGTTCCAGGAGTGGACGAACTCGTGCGGCAGGAGGCCGGCGGCGTTCTTCGCCGTCAACTCGTCAACCATCGTGCGCTCGGGCAAGCGGTCGTCGCTCGACTCGTGGTGTTCGAGGCCGAAGCTGGCGACTTGATCGCTCAGTGTGAGTAGGAAGTCGTAGTGCCGATAATGATGCGCGCCGAAGAGTGCCTGCGCTTCGCCGACGAGGCGGCGGAAGCCGTTGAGCTGCGCGGGCATTATGTCGAGCGCGGCGGCGCTGTCGGCGGCGACGGCCAACTGGTGGCGCACGGGCGCGGTCGCCAGCGGGAAGACGCGGAAGTAAGCGCCCGTGAGCAGCGGCGCGTCAACGAGCGTCGGGAGCGGGACGGGTTGAAATTCGACCGCGCCGCGCGCCTCGCGGGCCACGTCGAGCGCCGTGTCGAACTTCCAGCCGGCGGGCAGGCGTATGCTCGGCGCGAACGTGATGTCGGCGGCGGGGCGGCCCATCGGATAGAGCAGGATTTGGTTCCAACTGATGACGGCGAGCTGCGCGGACGCGGACGCGCCCGAAGAGAACCCTTGCGTGTTGGTGGTGAACAGAAAATCGAACGTCGCCTCAAGCTCGCGCACGCCGGGCGGCACGTTCAGTTGGAACGCGAACATGTCCGCCTGGTCGCGCTCCCAAGGGACGGACTGGCGGCCGGCGGTGAAGCGGAGGTTGACGAGATCGGTGATGGGGCCTGTCGGCCCGTGCTCGCCCGGAATCCAGGCCGGGTAGTAGAGCGTCAGCGGCCCCGGCTCGACCTTGAAGGTCTCGCGCGCGTGCAGCACGCGGCGCGGCGCTTCGGTCGCGTCCACGACCAACTCAATCGGCGCGGCGGCCGACGCGTTACGCTGCGGCGCGGCTGGCGCGACGCGCGGCACGGCAGTCAACAACGACAGGGCACAACAGACGGCGAGCAAGGTGTAGACACGTCTCATGAGCTTCTCCTGCTGAAGATATTCTTAAACGCGCTTGAGGAGTTTCCGCGCACACTCTAAACCCGCCGCGCCTTAGTTTTCAAACTGTCGGTTGCGGGTTAGGTTGAAAGTAACGAGCGGCCGCTTTAACACAGAGGGCACAGAGGTCACACAGAGGGCACAGAGGTCTTTACTGTGTCCTCTGTGCCTACTCTGTGTACTCTGTGTGAGACCGGCCGCACGTCACACGCAACCCGAATCTGAATCCACTACCGCCGTCACCTGTCCGCGAAGGGATAGAGGCCGAAGGGGCGTAGCTCTTTGTCCATGCCGGTCTCTTCGGCGAGCCGTCTGATCTCGGCGGGCGTCTGTCGGGGCGCGAGCCGGGTCGCGCGGTTGGCGATGACGAGCGCGGTGGCGGCGAGCGCGGCGGCGTCCGTCAGCAGTTCGCGCTTGTCCACTTTGTCGAACGTGTCGCTCGCGGCGTGGTGAATGGTGCGGTAGTCCTTCGGGTCTTGACTCATGACGAGACCGGGCACGCCTTGCAGGACGAAGAAGGCGTGGTCTGTATCCACCGAAGGTTTCTGCACCAACTCGGTCACGTTCAGACTCGCCAGCGGCGCGATGACCTCGCGCATCGGCGCGACCAGATCGGTGCGCCCCGGCAACTCCCACCCGCGCACCAGCCCGTGCCCGTGATCCATGATCAGCACGCAGACGTGTTTGTCCAACTCCTTTGCGTGCGCCGCGACGTATGCGCGCGAGCCGTAGAGCGCCTGCTCCTCGCCGGTGAAGAGCGCGAAGCGGATGGTGCGGCGCGGGCGGACGCCGAGCTTCACCAAGGCGCGCGCGGCTTCGAGCACGGCCATCGCGCCCGTGCCGTTGTCGGTCGCACCTGTCCCTAAGTCCCAACTGTCGAGGTGGCCGCCGACGAGCACGATCTCGTCGGGCGCTTCCGCGCCGCGTAGCTCGGCGACGACGTTGGCGGTCGTGAAGCCGTCGCCGACGCGGTTCTGAACGTTCAAGCGCAGACGCACCTCTTCGCCCGACGCTTGCAGGCGCTCGACGAGCGCGGCGTCCTCCCTGGCGATGGAGACGATGGGCAGGCGGACGATCTCGCCCCAGAGCAGGTCGCCCGTGTTGTTGAGCTTGTCGGGCTTGAAGGCGGGCATCAGGATGGCGCGCGCGCCGTGGCGCAGGGCGAGCCGCACGGCCTCGGCCATGAAGTGGTAGTCAACTTTGCTGGCGAGCGTGAAGTTGACGAACGCGCCGCGGAGCCGTTCGGCTTTGGCGGCGAACTGCGCGGCCGAGATTTCGTCCAACGGCACGACGGGCGCGGTCACTTCGCCGTCCGTGCCGACGGCCCAGCCGTAGGAGGTCACGTCAACGCGGCGCGCGACGGGCGCGACGAGCGCGGCTTCGGCCGGCCCGCGCGTCCAGCGGTGCGGCACGGCGACCGGCTCGTGGTGCGCGTCGGCGTAGCCGTACTCTTTGAAGCGCGCGAGCGTCCATTCGAGCGCGCGCCGCTCGCCCTCCGAGCCGGTCACGCGCGCGCCGATGCGGTCGGAGAGGTATTCGAGATTGCTATACGCCTCGCCGTTGACGAGCACTTCGCCCGTCAGCCGCGAGAGGTCGGCTTGCGTCTGCGCGCTGATCGGCTGCTGCTGCGCGCGCGCCGCCGGGCACAGCAGCAAGAGACAGACGAGGACGAGCCGGCAAGATCGGACGAAGACGAACCGGCGAGACCGGGCGACGAGATAACAAGCTCTGACACGAGTCGTCATGCTGATCAGCGTTCCTTTCATGTTCGCGGCCGGCTCGTCACTCGACGCGGCGGGGCACGTCGAGCGTCATGAAGTCGTGCGCGAGGAGCGTGTCGGGGAAGACGGCGCGCGCCTGGCGGAGCAGTTCGTCGGGCGTGACCGGGTTGCCGGGCGCGTAGCGCGGGCTGACGTGCGTGAGGACGAGCCGCCGGACGCGGGCCTCCGCGGCCACGCGCGCGGCGTCGCGCGCCGTCGAGTGCATACTCTGGCGCGCGAGGTCTTCGTCTTCCGAGACGAACGTCGCTTCGTGGATCAGCACGTCCGCGCCGCGCGCGAGCGCGACCGAGTTGTCGCAGTAGGTCGTGTCGGTGCAGTAGGCGACGGCGCGGCCGGGTTCGGGCGGCGCGCACAAGTCCGCGCCGTGGATCGTGCGCCCGTCGGCGAGCACGACGGTCTCGCCGCGCTTGAGCCGGCCGTAGACGGGGCCGGGCGGGATGCCCAACTCGGCCGCGCGCTCGACGTTGAAGCGCCCCGCCCTGTCCTTCTCCGTCACGCGGTAGCCGAACGCCTGCACGCGGTGGCGCAAGGGCTGGCAACTGACCGCGAACTCTTCGTCCTCGAAGAGCAGGCCCGGCGCGACCGTCCGCACAGATATCTGCTCGCCGAGCCGCAGGCGCGAGAGCCGCGCCGACGTGTTGACGTACTCTTCGAGACCGGCGGGGCCGTAGATGGTGATCGGCTGCGCGTGCCCGGCCATGCCGCAGGTGGCGAGCAGACCCATCAGCCCGTAGACGTGATCGCCGTGGAGGTGCGTGATGAAGATGCGGCTGAGCTGGCTGATGCGCAGCTCGGTGTGTTGCAGCCGGTGCTGCGTGGCCTCGCCGCAGTCGAAGAGCCAAACTTCGGCGCGCTGCGGCAGCTTGAGCGCCACCGCCGAGACGTTGCGCGCCTTGGTCGGCACGCCGGAGCTTGTCCCCAGAAAAGTGATCTGCAAAGTCTGAAAACGATCCCGCGCGAGCTAGACAGGTGAACGGGCCAAGTATAGCGGTCGGCGGCCCGTTTAGCACCCGCGCCGTGCGGCGGCAGGCGCGCCCACGACCCTTGCCATATCAAAAGTTTGATGTTAGAGTCCGCAGCCACCTACGCATCCTTTCCCCCAACAAAGGAAAGATGTGCGAGGTTGGGCCGGCGGCGTGCGAGGGCGCTGCCGGCCCCTTCCTTTTTCGCACCCGTTCACGAACGCGCGGCTTCGCCGGCCTGCACTTTGACGCCGGTGTCGGTCGTGCTCTGCGGCGTCTCGGCGGCGGCCTTCGCGTCCTCGTGGCTCTCGCCGAGCGTGCGCCAGTGGTGACCGCTGTGCGCGAGCAGGTCGGCGGCCGCACGGGGGCCGTCCGTGCCGGCGGCGTAGTTGGGCAGGTCGGGCGCGGGCTGCTCGGCCCAAGCGTCTTCAATCGGCGTGATGAGTCGCCACTCGGCCTCCGTCTCGTCGCGGCGCGTGAAGAGCGTGGCGTCGCCTTGCAGTGCGTCGAGCAAAAGCGTCTCGTAGGCGGCGGCCGTGCGCACGCCGAAGCCCGACTCGTAGTTGAAGACCATGTGGACAGTGCCGGCGCGCATCTCCATGCCGGGCTGCTTGGCGGCGACGGTGACGGTCATGCCCTCGTCCGGCTGGATGCGCAGCACGATCACGTTCGGCTCGACGCGATCAGCCGACGTGCGCGCGAAGAGCGCCTGCGGCGTGCGCTTCAGATGCACCGCCACCTCGGTCACGCGGCGCGCGAGCCGCTTGCCCGTCCGCACGTAGAACGGCACGCCCGCCCAGCGCCAGTTGTCTATGCAGAACTCGACGGCGACGTAAGTCTCCGTCGTCGAACCCTGCTTCACGCCCGGCTCGGCGCGGTAGGCGGGCACGGCCTCGCCCGAGATGCGCCCGGCGTCGTACTGCCCGCGCACGGTGCGCTGCGCGACCTCCGCGGGCGTCATCGGCCGGATCGAGCGCAAGACCTGTACCTTCTCTTCGCGCACGGAGTCGGCGTCGAAGGCGACGGGCGGCTCCATCGCGGTCAGCGCGAGCAGTTGCAGCAGGTGGTTGGCGACCATGTCGCGCAGCGCGCCCGCCTCCTCGTAGTAGCCGGCGCGGTTGCCGACGCCCAGTGTCTCGGCGGCCGTGATCTCGACGTAGTCAATGTAGTTGCGATTCCAGACCGGCTCGAAGAGCGAGTTGCCGAAGCGGAAGATGAGGACGTTCTGGACGGTCTCTTTGCCGAGGTAGTGGTCTATGCGGAAGACCTGGTGCTCGGCGAAGACGGCGGCGATCTCCGCGTTCAAGGTCTGCGCGGATTTGAGATCGCGCCCGAAGGGTTTCTCGACGATGACGCGCGACCAGCCGGCCGTCTCGTCGTTCAGACCGGCCGCGCCGAGTTGTTGGACGATGACGGGCGCGAGCGAGGGCGGCGTGGAGAAGTAGAAGAGGCGGTTGCGCGGCCCCGCGGGCGCGATCTGCTCGTGCAGCTTGGCCGAGCGGGCGGCGACTTCGGCGTAGGTGGCGGCGGCCTTCAGGTCGCCTTGCAGGTAGTTGAGGTGCGGGGCGAACTCCTGCCAGGCCTCTTCGGTGAACTCGTCCACGTCCTCGGACTGCGCCGTGCCCTCGCGCATCGTGGCGCGGAACTCTTCGTCCGTCCAGGGGGCTTGGCCGAGGCCGAGCACGGCGAAGTTGCGTTTGAGGCAGCCGCCGTGGAAGAGATCGAAGAGCGCGGGCACGAGCTTGCGCTTGCTGAGATCGCCGGACGCACCGAAGATGACGATGACGGCCGGCTCGACTTCGGGCAGCGGCGCGGTCGCGCACGGCGTAACCGTGCCTTCAATTGTAACAGCCATGACGCGCTCCTATAGCTTAAACGGGTTCTTTAAGTGCGGTGGGGGCCTGTAGGGGGCGGCCGCATCTAACACAGAGGGCACAGAGGAGGCACAGAGGGCATGGAGAAGAACTGTGTCCTCCGTGTCCCCTCTGTGTCCTCTGTGTTGATCTGTTCTTCGGGCGGTTACTACTCGCCCGCGTTGTCGCCGCCGATCATCGAACCCCAGTCGGCGTGGACGAAGCCGGCCTCGGGGCGGTCGGTGCGCTCGAAGGTGTGCGCGCCGAAGTAGTCGCGCTGCGCCTGCGTCAAGTTCTGCGGCAGGTTGGCGGTGCGGTAGCTGTCGTAGTAGGCGAGCGCCGCGGACATCGCCGGGGTGGGGATGCCGAGTTGCTGTGCCGTCGTGAGCGCGCGCCGCCAGGGGCCTTGCGCCTTGCGCATGTGCGTGTTGAACTCGCGGTCGAGCAGCAGGTTCGCCAGGCTCTTGCGGCGCTCGTAGGCCTGCATGATCGTGTCGAGGAAGCGCGCGCGGATGATGCAGCCGCCCTTCCAGATGCGCGCCATCTCTTTGAGATCGATCTTCCACTTGGACTCGGCCGAGCCGGCGGCGATGAGCGCCATGCCCTGCGCGTAGGAGCAGACCTTCGAGGCGTAGAGCGCGTCGTGCACGGCCTGGATCAGCTTCGGCCGGTCGCCGCGGTAGGTCTTCGTGCGCGGCCCCTTCAGCTTCTTGCTGGCCTTGACGCGCTCGTCCTTCAAAGACGAGAGCACGCGCGCGTCAATCGCCGCCGCGATGGTCGGGACGGAGATGCCGAGTTCGAGCGCGATCTGCGCCGTCCACTTGCCCGTGCCCTTCTGCCCCGCCTTGTCGAGAATGAGATCGACGAGCGGCTCCTTGGTGTCGGGGTCGTGGGCCTTGAAAATCTGGGCCGTGATCTCGATCAGGAACGACTCCAGCGGCCCCTTGTTCCACGCGGCGAAGGTCGCGGCCAACTCGTCCGCCGACATGCCGAGCGCGCGCCGCAGGATGTCGTAGGCCTCGGCGATGAGTTGCATGTCGCCGTACTCGATGCCGTTGTGCACCATCTTGACGAAGTGGCCCGCGCCGTCCGGCCCGACGTGCGTGACGCAGGGGCCCGAATCGGTCTTGGCGGCGATGGCTTCGAGGATCGGTTGCAGGGCGGCCCAGGCGTCCTTCGAGCCGCCGGGCATGAGCGAGGGGCCGTGGCGCGCGCCCTCCTCGCCGCCGGAGACGCCCATGCCGACGAAGTTCAAATTCTCGGCCTTGAGCGCGGCCTCGCGCCGCTGCGTGTCCTTGAACCAGGAGTTGCCGCCGTCGATCAGGATGTCGCCCGGCTCGAGCAGGGGCTTGAGTTTCTCGATGGTCATGTCCACGGGCGCGCCCGCCTTGATCATCATCATGATCCGGCGCGGGCGTTGCAGCGCGCGCGTGAAGTCCTCGAACGTCTTCGTGCCGGTGAAGCGGTGGCCGTCGCCGTGGAAGCTGATGAAGCGATCCACCCAGTCGCCTTCCAAATTCCAGACGGCGACGGGGAAGCCGTGCTCTTCGACGTTCAGGGCCAGGTTCTCGCCCATGACGCCGAGACCGATCATGCCGAACTGCGCCGGGGCCGCGCCCGTCTCTGTCGCTGACATAGTGGTGTGCTCAACTTTCTGCTGGTGTGCTGCCGGTGCGCTCGCGCGCAAAGGGTTGAACAGGGGGTCTGCCACCCCGGCTCGGTTTGACTGCGTGCGGAGATTATTCCCATAATCGGTCGCCGAAGCAACACTTTTCTCTGAAGCGAGCCGATTCCGATGAAACATTTCGCCAAAATCCTGCTCTGCGCCGCCCTCTGCCTGCTCTGGGCGGGCTGCCGCAAGACCACGCCGCAGACCAACCAGAACGCGCAGCAGGCGGCCGGCGGGGCGACGCCCGCGCCCACCGTCTCCGAACAGGACTTGCAGAAGGTGCGGCAGGCGTTCGAGCAGGACATGAAAGACCAGCCCGAAAACATCCACTACAACATGGGCAACGTCTACATGGCGGCGGGCAAGTATCAGGAGGCCGTCAACGAGTTCAAGCTGGCTCTTCAGATCGACCCGAAGGACTCGGACTCCTACGTCCACATGGGCGACGCCTACAGCGCGCTCAAGCAGGACGCCCAGGCGCTCGAAGCCTACCAACTCGCGCGCCAGACGAACCCGAAGAACCCCGAAGCCTACCTACACCTCGGCGACTACCACGCCCGCCGCAACGAATCGGACGAGGCGCTGAAGCAGTACCGCGAGGCGCTCAAGCTCAACCCGAAGGACGCGACGGCGCAGTTCCGGCTCGGCGAGTTGCTGCGCCACCAGGGGCAGCCGCAGGACGCCGTCAAGGCCTACCAACAGGCGGTCAAGATCAAGGCCGACTACGCCGACGCCTACTTCAGCCTCGGCAACACCTACGACCAGTTGAACCAGCCGAAGCAAGCCCTGGAAGCCTACCGCAACGCGACCAAGTATAACGCGCAGGACAACGACGCCTGGTTCAACCTCGGCAACACCTACAACCGGCTCGGTCAGCCCGACGAGGCCGTCAAGGCGTTCGAGCAGGCGGTCGCGCTCAAACCCGACGACGCCGAGGCGCGCCGCGTGCTCGGCTTCCTCTACCTGCAACAAGGCAACAAGCAGGCGGCGACCGACCAGTACAACGCCCTCAAGAACCTGAATCCGCAGTTCGCCGCCCTCCTCAACGACGCCATCAACAAGCCGCAGCCGAATACGAAGTAGTATGGGTCACGTTCAGGTTGAGTGTGGCGCGCGGCCGTTTTAACACAGAGGGCATAGTTAAAAACTCTGTGTCCTCTGTGCTCCCTCTGTGTCCTCTGTGTTGAACTATCCCCTCGTCGCCCGCACCCTGCCCCGTCACCAAACACCGCGGCAGTCTTTTTTTGCGTCGTCTCCTTTTCGTAATCCGACCGCAACGAGACTGCAACCAAACTCGGCCGGTTCGCCTGTATCTTCTGTTCATCCTTTTACGGCAACTGGACGGACACGCGGGGTGGCAGGCTTGGGGGAGCTTGCCACCCCACTTCCGTTTGGGCCAAATGATCCGGCCCCGTTTGACTCCGCGCCTCCGTTTGGCATAGAACAGGCCCGCCGTTTCAATTCAACCACAACCCGGCACACGCATGAGAGTCGCTGTCACTTTCGCCGCACTCGTCGGTCTACTCTTCAGCCTCGCCGGCTGCGCGGCCAAGAATAAGAACGGGAGCACCTCGCCGCCCGCGGCCACGCCCGCGGTGGCGGACGGAACGGGCAACGCGCCGCCGCTGCCCACGGCGCAGGACGCCGCCGGCTACGTCGCGCTCGGCAACGAGTTCTACCGCAAGGACGAGGACGAGCGCGCCGTCGAGGCCTACCGCAAGGCGCTTGAGTTCGAGGCCGACTACCCGGAGGCGCACCTGCGGCTCGGTCTCACCTACCGCGTGCTCGGGCAGGAGAAGGAATCCGAGGAGGAGTACGCGAAGGCGGTCAAGGCCTACGAGCGCGCGACCAAGGCGGACGCGAAGGACGCCGCCGCGCTGCGCGGTCTGGCCGAGGCCTACGCGCAGACCGGCGAGTACGAGAAGTCGGTGGACGCCTACAAGCGCGCGCAGAAGCTCGAAGAGTTCGACGCCGACACCTACTACTCGTTCGGCGAGACCTACACGAAGCTCGCGCGCTACAAAGAGGCCATGGCCGCCTACCAGAAGGCGCTCGACCTCGACCCGGACTTCTACCGCGCGAGCGAGGCCTTGGAACGCGCCAAGGCGGGCAACGAGCGCGTCGAGAACGCGCGCAAGGAGTTCGAGAAGCAGCAGCAGAAGCAGCGCGGCAACCAGAACGCCAACCAGAACGCCAACCTCCTGCCCGTCGTCAGGAACAGCAACGATCCGCCGCCGCCCGGCCGCAAACCCAACGACTAAAGACATGAACTGTCCCGTCTGTAAGTCCACGGAACTCGCGCGCACTGACGCGGAGACGAACCTGCCCGCGCACGACTGCCCGCAGTGCGGCGGCCGCTGGCTGCGCGGGCGCGAATACTGGCAGTGGCTCGGCAAGCACGGCCCGAACCTGCCCGAACGCACCTACCTGGACGCGCCGCCCGTCGCGGACGCGGACGAGGTCGCCAAGGCGTGCCCCGAATGCGGCTTCCCCATGTTCAGGTTCAAGGTCGGCCACGGGCTGGCCTTCGGGCTGGATCAGTGCCCCGGCTGCAAGGGCATCTGGTTCGACCGCGACGAGTGGGCGGAACTGAAGCGGCGCAACCTGCACGACGACATCAACGCCGTGCTGACCGCGCCCTGGCAGGCGCAGGTCACGCGCGCCGAGCGCGTGCACCGTCTCCGACAGGTCTACGAACGGAAGTTCGGCGCGGCCGACTACGAAGAGATCAAGCGCGTCCGCGCCTGGCTCGACGCGCACCCGCGCAAGCACGAACTGCTCGCCTACCTCACCGACCCCGACCCTTACGGTCTCTAAACCTGCGCGCGCTTCAGCGGGCGCAGGTCTGCGCGCGGCCGCCGTCAATCGAGTAGGTCGCGCCCGTGATCCAGGCGGCGCGGTCGGAGGCGAGGAACAGGATCAGCTCGGCCACTTCGTCCGCCGTGCCCACGCGCCCCAGCGGGTGCGTCGTGCGCGAGTGTTCGAGGAACGCGGCGTAGGCCGCCTCCTCCATCCCGCCGCGCCTGTGTATCTCCGTGCGGACGACGCCGGGGTTGACGGCGTTGACGCGCACGCCCGACGCCGCCAACTCAAGCGCCGCGCAGCGCGTCAACTGATCGACGCCCGCCTTCGAGACGCAATAAGCGAGCACGCCCGGAAAGGCGCGCAAGCCCGTCACGCTCGACACGTTGACTATCGCGCCGGGCCGCCGCTTCAGGTGCGGCACGGCCGCCTGCATCAGTTGGAAGACGGCGCGCAGGTTGACGTTCAGCATCTCGTCCCAGGCGGCGAGCGTGGTCGTCTCGACCGTGCCGTTCGAGATGATGCCGGCGGCGTTGACCAGCACGTCCAGCCCGCCGAAACGCTCCACCGTCGCCGCGACCGCGCGCCCCGCGTCCGCCTCCGCCGTCACGTCCGCGGCCACCGCCAACGCTTCCCCGCCCCGCCCCGCGATCTCGCGTTCGACTTCATGCAACGCCTCCGCGCTGCGCCCGACGAGCGCGACCCGCGCGCCCGCGGCCGCGAACCGCACCGCCGTCGCCCGCCCGATGCCCGAACTCGCGCCCGTCACCAGCGCCGCTTGCCCCGTCAACTCTGCGTCCATCTCGGTCTAAGCCCCCTCGATCAAGGCGCGGAAGCGCGCCGCGTCTTCGCGCATCCGCACGTTATTGAACATGACGTAGGACGGGCCCGCGGCGGGCAGCAGTTCGAGCAGCGCGAGCAACTCTTCGTCCTCGTAGGCGTAGCGCCAGCCGCCGCGCCCGTGCAGCCGATAATAGCATTGGGCCGGCGTGACGGTGCGCGCGACGAACGGATCGACGACGTGGACGAGTTGCAACTCGGCGCACAACTCCGCGACGAGCGGGCGCGGCCAGTCGCCGCGCGGCTCCCACAGGCAGACGAGACCCGGCGGTCGCTCGATCTTCTTGAAGAACCGACGCAGGTTGTTGAGGTTCGTCGGCACGGGCCGGAAGCTGGCGGGACATTGGAACAGCACGCGCGTCGCGCCCAATGCTTCGGCGCACGCGCGCGTCGTCGCCCAGGCGTCGAGCACGACTTCATTCCAACGGAACGAGCCGGCCTGTTCGCGTTCGTCTTCGCTCAACTCGCGCTTGAGCCGGCGGTAGGTGGGGCTGCGCGCCTCGTGCGTGATGAGCTGCCACGCCTTGAGCGTGAACTCGAAGCGGGGCGGGGCTTCCGCGCGCCAGCGCGCGAGCGTCTCGACGCGCGGCGGCTGGTAGAAGGTCTGCTGCACCTCGACCACGTCGAACTGGCGCACGTACTCGCCGCGCGCTTGGCGGAAGCCGCAGCAGCCGGTCTTGATCGTGCGCCGCGCGCGTCGGGGCATCGTCTTCTAGTCGCGCGTGAGTTGCCGGTACTTGATGCGGTGCGGGCGGGCGGCGTCCGCGCCGAGGCGCGCGCGGCGGTCGGCCTCGTACTCGGTGTAGTTGCCCTCGAACCAGGTGACGCGGCTGTCGCCCTCGAAGGCGAGGATGTGCGTGGCGAGCCGATCTAAGAACCAGCGGTCGTGGCTGATGACGACGGCGCAGCCCGCGAAATTTTCCAGCGCCGCTTCGAGCGCGCGCATCGTGTTCACGTCCAGGTCGTTCGTCGGCTCGTCCAAGAGCAAAACGTTCGCGCCCTCCTTGAGCATCTTCGCCAGGTGGACGCGGTTGCGCTCGCCGCCCGAAAGCGCGCCGACCTTCTTCTGCTGATCCGTGCCGCCGAAGTTGAAGCGCGCCACGTAGGCGCGCGAGTTGACCTGTCGGCCGCCGAGTTGGATCACGTCCTGCCCGCCTGAGACTTCCTCCCAGATGGTCTTGTCGGGCGCGAGCGCGGCGCGGCTCTGATCGACGTAGCCGAGCTTGACGGTCGCGCCCGTGCGGAACGTGCCGGCGTCGGGCTGCTCCTGGCCCGTGATGAGGCGGAAGAGCGTCGTCTTGCCCGCGCCGTTCGGGCCGATGACGCCGACGATGCCGCCGGGCGGGAGCGCGAACGTGAGATCGTCGAACAATAAATTATCGCCGTAAGCCTTGCGCACGCCCTGCGCCTCGATGACCACGTCGCCGAGGCGCGGGCCCGGCGGGATGTAGATTTCAAGCTCGGCGGCGCGGCGCTCGCTCTCCTGCGAGACGAGCGCCTCGTAGGCGTTGATGCGCGCCTTGGACTTGGCGTGGCGCGCCTTGGGCGTCATCCTGATCCACTCAAGCTCGCGCTGCAAGGTCTTGCGCCGCTCGCCCTCAGTCTTTTCTTCGCGCGCGAGCCGCTGCTCTTTCTGTTCGAGCCAAGACGAATAGTTGCCCTGCCACGGGATGCCCTGCCCGCGGTCGAGTTCGAGTATCCAGCCGGCGACGTTGTCTAAGAAGTAGCGGTCGTGCGTGACGGCGATGACCGTGCCGGCGTACTGCTGCAAGTGCTGTTCGAGCCAGGCGACCGACTCGGCGTCGAGGTGGTTGGTCGGCTCGTCGAGCAGAAGTATGTCGGGCTGTTGCAGGAGCAGGCGGCAGAGCGCGACGCGGCGGCGCTCGCCGCCCGACAGAATCTTGACCGGCGTGTCGCCGGGCGGGCAGCGCAAGGCGTCCATCGCCAACTCAAGCCGGCTGTCCAAATCCCAGGCGTCCGCGGCGTCCAGCTTCTCCTGCACTTTGCCCTGTCGCTCAAGCAGTGCCGCCATCTCGTCGTCGGACATCGGCTCGGCGAACTTCTCGTTGATCTCGTCGAACTCTTTCAAGAGATCGACCGTCGCTTGCGCGCCCTCTTCGACCACCTGGCGGACGGTCTTCGTCTCGTCGAGCTGCGGCTCCTGTTCGAGATAGCCGACGGTGTAGCCGGGCGAGAGGACGGTCTCGCCGACGAACTCTCTGTCCACGCCCGCGATGATCTTGAGGAGCGAGCTTTTGCCGGAGCCGTTCAGGCCCAGCACGCCGATCTTCGCGCCGTAGAAGTACGAGAGGTAGATGTCTTTGAGGACGGGCTTCTTGTCGTAGAACTTGCTGACGCCCACCATCGAGTAGATGACTTTGTTCGGGGCTGCTGTGCTCATCGGCTTAACAACTGTCTCCTGTCGGATCACTCTCCGTGATTGGTATATTTTGCATTGCCTGTTATGGAAAGTTCTTAACCACAGAGGCACAGAGGGCACGGAGGTAGCACGGAGGCTTGAACGGCATTCCGGCCTCCGTGCATCCTCCGTGCCCTCTGTGCCTCTGTGGTGAATTCATCTCCCGCCGCCGCTCGACCCCAGACTGAACCAGCACCCGCTATTCACTCTTCCGGCGGGATGGGCGCGGTCTTCTCCGGTTCGGGCTTCGAGCACGCGCCGACCGTCGCTTTGTTCAGCCGCACGGGCTTGGTCGGCTTCTCGTCCTGCACCTCGGCTTTGTTCATCGCGTCCACCGCCTCCATGCCCTTCGTCACGCGCGCGAACGCGGAGAACGTGCCGTTCAGGTGCGGTGAGTCGGCGACGAGGATGAAGAAGTGCGTGGTCGCGCTGTCGGGCGTGTCGGCGCGCGCCATCGAGACGATGCCGCGCCGGTGCAGGATGAGGCTCGGCTCGTCTATGACCGTGCGCTTCATGCGCTCGGCAATCGCCGTCGTCATCGTCAGACGCGTCGAGAGGTTGCCGCCCTGCACGACGAAGCCGGGCACGACGCGGCTGAAGGTCGTCGTGTCGAGCGCGCCCGACGCGACGAGGTTCAGGAAGTGGCGCACCGTTTCCGGCGCGGACTCCGGGAACATCTCCAGCTCGATTGTGCCCGCCTCGGTCTCAAGCCGCACGCACTTGGTCGCCATCTGCGCGACGGTCGCGTCGTCGAACGGCTCCACGGGCGCGCCCGCGGGCCGCGGGTTCGCCTTGCGCGGCGCGGGCGTCGGCGTGGGCGTCGGCGTGGGCGAAGGCTCCGGCGTCGGCTCCTGCACGACGACGGGCACGGGCTGCGGCGGCACGGGCTTCTCTTCCTGCGCGCGCGCCGCCTGCGCCGCGAGCGCGAGCGAGAGGGCGAGCAACAGGGCGCGGCCCGTTAAGAAACTCCGGCGCGTTAAATAACTCCGACTCGTGTGTGTGTCCACGGTGCGACTCCGATTTGAATGCCGACGGGGCGCGCGGCGGGTTTTGAGTCCGCGGGTATCTTCGTTGAGCGCGGGCGGGCACGTCAAACGGCGGCGGGCACGAGTTGGTCGAACGCGTCGGCGCGGAGTTCGGCGAGCGACGCGACCACCGTATCGGCGTTGAGCGCGGCGTGCGTCGTGAGCACGCCGACGGTGCGGCAGCCGGCGCGGCGCGCGCCTTCGAGACCGGCGGGCGCGTCTTCGACCACGACCGCGCGCACAGGCTCGCACGCGAACTTCGCTGCGGCCGCCAGGAAGATGTCGGGCGCGGGCTTGCCGTGCTTCACCTCTTCGGCGGAGACCATGCCGTCGAAGTAGTCGCCGAGGCGGAGCGCCGCCGTGATCGCGTCGAGGTTGGCGCGCGGCGCGGACGAGGCGACGCACTGCCGCCAGCCGTCGGCCTTGAGCCGCGCGAGCCAGCGCGTGACGCCGGGCAGCGGCTCGATGCCGCGCGTCCGCACCAGCTCGCGGTAGAGTTCTTCCTTGAGACCGCCGATGCGCGCCACCTCCGCGTCGGGCAAGTCAGCGCCGAAGTAGCCGCGCAGGATCGTGTCGTTGCGCTGCCCGAAGCTCGCGTCGAACTGCGCGCGCGTGAGTTGGAAACGCTCGCGCGCCAACGCCTCGCGCCACGTCAGCCAGTGATACTCGGCCGAGTCAACCAAAGTTCCGTCAACGTCCCACAAAATGGCGCGCGGCAGGTGCGACACGTTCACCCCCGTTGCAGAAACACATCGTAGGCGAAAGGCTGCCCGCGCAAACCCGAAATCTTGGCGCGGTAGCGGAACTGGTTGCCGTATGGGTCGCGCCGACCAGACACACGCTCGTCCAGGCTGATGGCAGTTACGCCCAACTGCACCGCCTGGTAAAGCTCGCTCGTTTGGCTGACCCCGTCGTGGTTCTCGTCGCGCCACAGCAGCAGGCGCGAGAAGACTTGATCGGCGGCGTCGAGCTGGCCGTCGTTATTCCCGTCGAACACGGCCAGCGCCTTAAACCCGTCGGCCGCCAAGAGGCCGGCTGCGGCGTGTGATCGCCGAACAACTCGGCCCCGTTATCGATCACGCCGTTGCCGTTGCGGTCGAGCGTCAGGAAGGCATCGTCTGACGCGGGGGCCGTCCACGCCGTCAGCCCCGGCGAGCCGTCGGCGTTGTGGTCGAAAAGGACGCCGCCCCTCGCGTCCGTCAGACGGATGTTGTTACCCAGCACGTCAACGATGATCGGCGACGAGCCTTGCGGGTTACACCCAAGGCTCCAGTAGTCGGTCTCAACCCCGTAGTTGATGCACGCCTGAGGGGTGCAGGACTGCTGGCAGATGTAGTCGTAGATGCCGACATCGTAAATGTTGCAAGTCGTCCCGTAGCCGCAGAGCGGCACCGCCTTGGGCGTGTGGGCCTGATGGTAGTAGCAATAGGCCGTGGTGCACGGCAAGCCTTGGTGGTCGCAGGAAGAGTCGAACGGCCCGTTCGACTTATCCTCGCAGGGAGGGCAGGCGGTGCATTCTACCGCGGCGGCGCTGAGAGAGCGGGCGGGCCGCTTGAGACCGCGCGGCCACACATAGCGGGCGGAAGGCGGGGGTCAGGGACCCACCGCCCTTCCCCAACCTTGTGCACGTACTCCCCACCGGACCACATACGAGAATCATCGCCGTTCCAGATCACGGTCTCCAGAAACAGCGTAAACGGGCGCAGATCGTCGGGCCCCGCCTTGTGAGCCGTACCGACTTTGAAGATCAGTATGCCGGTCGCCCCCGGCGCGATCCGCACCGCTGTGTCGGGCGCGCAGTCGGGGGCTCCGAACTCGTACAAGGCCCCGTGGCCGGGCTTACCTTTCACACCGCCCTTCTGGACTAACCTGGCCGTCACGTTAGTGATCGGCTGGTCGCTCGCGTTGCGCACCTCGATGATCAATTTCCGAAACCAGTCGGGCGCGGCCTCGAAAGGTTGATCGGCGGCGACAGGGGCCCCGTCAATTTTGACCGCTAACACATCAACCGGCGCGTTCTCAAGCCGCTCGATTTTGAGTACGCGCTGCGTGGTCTGCGCGGCGGCGACGGAAGTTAGGCGCGCGCCGCGCAGGAGGTAGCAGGCACCGGCCGCAATCAGTACGGTTGAGACAGCGACGAGGCAAAGCGTATAGATCGAACGTTTATTTCGCATGTGCAGCTCCTTCCGTTCAGAAGGCCGAGGTAACTGTGGGCGAGGCAAATGTGCACCGGCCTGTGCATCTTACTCCCGCGTAACTATCGGGCCAAGACTAAACTGGGGGTTGCCAGAGCCGAGCCGGAGATACAATTCCCTACATGCTCAGATTATGATGCTGGCGAGGCTTCACATCAGACCGAACGCTTACGAGGAGGGCTTACGGATGGAGCAGAGCTTGCAGGAGCGTTACGCGCCGCGGATGGCGTGCTTCGGGTGCGGGCCGGCGAACGAGCGGGGCTTGCATGTGCGCAGCTTCGCGCGCGGCGCGGAGGTCGTCGCCGAGTGGCAGCCGGAAGAGTACCACGAGGCGTTCCCCGGCATGTTGAGCGGCGGCATCATCGGCACGCTGCTCGACTGCCACTCGAACTGGACGGCCGCACACCACCTCATGCAACAGAGCGGCGCTGAGACGCCCCCCTGCACCGTCACCGCCGACTACGCCATCAAGCTTCTGCGCCCCACGCCGACGGATATGCCTGTGCGTCTCGTCGCCCGCGTCGTTGACTCAACAGATGATCGCGCCACGGTCGAAGCCGAACTCATCGCCCACGACAAAATCTGCGCCACCTGCCGCGGCACTTTCGTCGCCGTCAAGCCCGGCCACCCCGCCTACCACCGCTGGTGATAAGAACAGTGACGAGTGACGAGTTAAAAACTTTGTCTTGCTCGTCACCCGTCACTCGTCACTGTTTTTGTCACCTTCGGCCCTGGGCGATCTTTGTAGCTTCGGGGAGGCGGCGGAGGCGCAGCATGGCGAGGATGCCGAGGAAGGGGCCGGGCGCGAGGGCGGCGAAGGCGTAGCGCCAGCCGACGCGGGCGACGAGCGCGGGGATGAGGTTGATCGAGCCGACGGTCAGGAGGAAGCCGAGGCAGGTCTGCATCGTCAGGGCCGTGCCGACGTAGCGCGGCTCGCCGAGTTCCGTCACGCAGCTTGAGAACTGCGCCGAGTCCGCGACGACCGTCGCGCCCCACACGACCATCAACGCCAACAGCAGCGGCGGGCTGGCCCCGAACAGCAGCCCCGCGAGCAGGCAGCAAGCGCCGCTCATGCCCATCGCCCACGAAGTGACGAGCGTGCGCCCGACGCGATCCGCCAGCAGCCCGCCCGCGACGCAGCCCACCGCACCCGCGCCGATGACGAGGAACGAGGCGACCTCGGCGAGCGCCGGGTTGTGCCCGCCCAGGCTCGCGCGCAGCATGACGGGAACCCACGTCCACATCGCGTACAGCTCCCACATGTGGCCGAAGTAGCCGAGGTTGGCGAGGCGCACGCCGCGGTTGCGGAAGACGTTCTTGACCTGCGCGAAGTCGAAGGGCGCGGTCGGCGTACTGTACGGGCCGTCGCCGACGAACAGCAGGACGACGAGGCCGCCCGCGAGCGCGAGCGCCGAGACGAAGAGGACGTTCTTGTGCCAGTCGGCGCTGCCGATGGCGTTGACGAGATAGGGCGCGGCCTTGCCGAGCGTGAGCGCGCCGACGAGCAGCCCCAGCGCCAGGCCGCGCCCGCGCCGAAACCACGTCGCCATCAGCTTCATGCCGGGCGGGTAGACGCCCGCGAGGCACGCGCCCGTCAGGAAGCGCAAGGGCAGGCCCGTGTTGAGGTCGTGCGCGTAGAGGGCGAAGAGGGCGTTGGTGAGCGCGCCGAGCGCGGCGGCGGCGGCGAAGAGGCGGCGCGTGCTGACCACGTCGGGCAGGTTGACGAGCGCGCTTAGGAGTGTGCCGGCGACGAAGCCGAGTTGCACGGCGAGCGTCAGCCAGCCGGCGCGCTCGGCCGGCAAACGCCACTCGCGCTGCAAGACGGGCACGACCGCCGCGGCGCTGAACCACAAAGACATCCCCAGCAACTCCGCCAGCGCGAGCAGCACGAGCGCGCGCCAGCGGCCCGGATGTTCGGTCGTTTCGTTTGTGGTCGGCTTCGACATGCGGGCGGTTGGGTGTAGCGCAGGATCAAATTAACACAGAGGGCACAGAGGTCACACAGAGAGCACAGTAAAAACTGTGTCCTCTGTGTGACCTCTGTGCCCTCTGTGTTAGATCGGCCTGTCGTTACACGTCAACGCGCGCACGTTTAGGGCACGGTTATGACATCTTCAACCGCCAGCAGGCGCGTGCCCGAAGACTGGCGCGCGATGGTGGCCTTCTTGGTGAAGGAGTTGGGGAAGGCGTTGACGCACGCGCCGGTGCAGCCGTCGGCGTAGCCGACGAGGACGCGTCCGTCTTGATCTATCGTCACGTCCATGAAGTCGAGCAGGTTGCGGTCGCCCTGGCAGCCGAGACCGCCGGAGCAGATCGAGCCGCGCTGGACGGGATCGTTCGGCGTCGCGTTGACCGTCGCCCAAGAGCGCCCGCCGTCGTAGGTCACGGCGATGTAGAGATACCAGACCGCGGTCGGGTCGCCGCCCGGCTTGTCCGTGCCGAGGAAGGCGAAGGCGGCGCGGTCGGGGTCGCCCGCCGTCACGGACGGGAACGCGGTGTTGCGCACCAGCCCCGGCGCGACCGCCGTGTCGTTCACCCACGACGCGCCGCGGTCGTGCGAGACGGCGACGTGCGCCTCGCCGCCCGCCTTGTAACCGAAGTAGACCGTGTTGTCCGAGGCGATGCCGACCGACGGGTCCCAATCGCTCGGCACGCTGTCGCCCACACTCGTCGCCGGATCGTTGTCCACGACCTTACGCACTTTCCACGTCACGCCGTTGTCTTCCGAGACGGCGACGCCCTGGTTGTCGCCGCAGTTGTGGTTCGGCACGTAGACCGTGCCGTCGGGCGCGACCTTGACGTGCCCGTGGATGCCGCCGCACTCGGTCGTGTAGATGGGCACGGTCGGGCCGTAGGTCAAACCGCCGTCGGGACTCATGGCGCAGAAGGCCGTGTAGAGCTGCTGCGAGCAGTAGTAGACGGCGTGCGGGTAGGCGTTGTTGTTGCGCAGGTTGAGCGGCGCGGCGAAGGGGCCGCCCCCGACCGTCTGGTGATCCACGCCGGAAGTCATGCCGCCGCCTTCGTTCGCCGTCCAGGTGTCGCCGTCGTCGTCCGTGTAGGACGAGAGGCTGGTCGTGCCTGAGAGTTGCGAGACGATGGTGCGCCCGGTCAAGCGATCCGTGAAGAGGATCGGGTCGAGCGACGTGACGGAGGAGGGCGCGCTCACGTCCTCCCAGGTGGCGGTGGCGGGCGTCACGTCGTCGTTGAAGGTGACGCGCAGGGTTTGCAACTCGGCTTCGTAGAGCACGCGGCCCGTGCGCCAGTTCGCGCCGATGGACGGCTCGCCCGCCTCGTCGCCCATGCCGGCGGGCGCGACGAAGTTCTGGAACGTGGGCGCGGGGCCGGTCGCGGCGGGGCGGGCGTTGGGCTTGGGCGCGACCCAGATTTTGACGGTCAGCGTGCTGCCGTTCGGGTTGAAGGGCACGGAGCGCAGGACGTAGGACGCCGGCACGGCCGGCAGCACGACGTACTCCGGCATCGAAGACGAGCCGGCCTGCGCGAAGATGTGGTTGTTCTTGTAGACGAGCGTGTCGAAGTCGGCCGCCGGATTCGACCAGCTCCAGCGGACTCGCACCTCGTAGGTGTCTATGTAGGCTTCGGGGATGTTGACCGTCAGAGAGTAGTCGTCGCACGGCGTCTGCGGGTTGCACTGGAGGCCTACGAGGCCGGTCGGGTTCGGGACGAGGAACGGCCCGGCCGTGTAAGTGACCGGGCGGGACTCCGTGTTGGCGAGCGTGACGATGCCGCTCACGGGGTTCGCGCCGCTGGCCCGGCGCGCGGTCAGCACGGCGACGAGGCAAAAGCAGGCGGCGCAGGCGAGCGTCAAACGCAACGCGAACGAAACGTGTGGCTGGCGGTACATGTCGAGTTTCTCCTTCTCCCGCGGCGTGGTTCTTAGGCGGGTCGCGCGCCGGCCGGACGGCTTTGCACCCGCGCTGTCAACTACTTCGCTGAGGGAACGTGTACAGGTTAGCCAGCCCGGTTGAGAAATTCTTGAGGCGAACTTGAGCCGCGTGGCGCGTGGTCGTGGGCGACGGATTTTCAGCGCGCTTACAGGATTAACCACCAAGACACGAAGGCACGAAGGCACGAAGAAGACATGGCCTATCATCTTCGTGCCTTCGTGTCTTGGTGGTTAGAAAACGTTCGGGCTAGAAATTTTTTTTCAACAACTCGCGCGCTTCCGCGGCGCACTTGTCGTATTCGGGCTTGAAGTCGGGGTTGGGGTTCATGGCGAGGATGAAGTTGAGTTGCTGGCGTGCTTCGGCCGGGCGCTTGTTGGCGAGGTAGGCTTTGGCGAGTTGCAGGCGCAGCAGGGCGTTCTGCGGGCCGTACTTGAGACCCTGTTCGAGCGTGGCGAGCGCGCGTTGGCGGTCGCCGCCGAGCCAGCCCGGCAGTTCGAGATCGACTTGCCCCAAGGCGACGTAGGCGCTGCCGCCGTACAGGCCCTCGTCGAGCTTGCGCACCGTCTCCATCTCGCGGCGCACCTTGTCGGCGGCGTCCAGCCCGCCGAGCGCGCCTTGCGTCTGCGCGTAGCCGCCGTAGTTCGCGCCGAGCCAGAAGTGGCCCTCGACGCGTCCGGGCGCGGAGCGCGCCGCCGTCTCGCCCGCCTCGATGCCCTCGTGGAAGACGGTCTCGCGTTCCTTCTCGTCGGTCGTGCGGTCGCCGATGACGTAGGCGAGGCGCGCGATGCGCCAGGTCGTCTCGTAGTCTGTGGGCGCGACGGCGCGTGCGCGGCGCAGCAGGGCGAGACCGGCGCGCGCCTGTGCCAGATCGGCGCGCTGCGCGTAGCACTCGTCGGCCTGTCGGAGCAGCGCCGGGTCGGGCGTGTGCGCGGGGGCGGGCGGCGCTTCCGCGCTGGAGGAGTCGGACGAGCAGCCACCGAGCGCCAGGCAGAAGAGACCGAGCGCGAGCAACGACCAGGCGCGCCGGGCGGGCGTCCTTTCCAAGACGTTGAAGCGGGCGCTGCTCTTGCCGACGTTCTCCGGGGCGCGAGGGGCTTGCGTCCTTCTCATGGCGCGCGATTTTAGCACCTCTCAACTGTTCCCCGAACCTTTTTCCGCCGCGGGCTAGCGGCTTGGTGTGATGTGCCCTCTGTGTCCTCTGTGTACCCTCTGTGTACTCTGTGTTGAAATGGCCGTACCGCAGATTCAACACAGAGGACACAGAGATAAACGGAAGTTCGCTACCTCTTGGCCACGAGCAGCAAGCCGACGACGCAGAAGAGTAGACCGAGGACGTTTCTGAACGACAACTGATCTTTGAAGACGAACAGCCCGACGGGCAAAAGTATGACCGACACCGCCACGTTGGTCGCCACCGCGGCCACGCTCAAGCGCCAGCCCGCGCGGTAGGCGAGCAGGAAGCCCAGCTCGATCAGCACGACCGCTACGCCCACGGCGAACACAGCCCAGTTCAGCTCGCCGAGCGTCGCGCGCAAGGGTCGCTCCGCCGGGTAGAGCAACACGCACGCGGCGCACAGACCGATGCCCACGAGGTAAGCGATGATGGTCGCGAGAAACGGGTTGACGCCCTTCGGGATGGAGCGTTGCGACAGGTGATAAAGCAGGCTGCCGCAGATCGTCACGGCGAACGGGAGATAGTAAGAACGCATGGCGGCAGTTTTACCACCGCGCGGACTGACACGAAAGCAGCCCGCGCATGGTCAAGCCCTGAGCGCGCGCCACGCGAGGCACAACCAGCCGGCGAGAAACGCCAGCCCGCCGAATGGTGTAATCGCGCCCAGCCAGCGCACGCCCGTCAGGCTCAGCAGGTACAGGCTGCCTGAGAACAGCACCGTGCCCGCGACGAAGAGCCAACCGCTCGTCGTGACCAACGAGCCGGGCCAGCGCGTCTGCGCCCACGCGACGCCGAGCAGCGCCAGCGCGTGATACATCTGGTAGCGCACCCCCACCTCGAACGTGCTCAACAACTCCGTGTCGAGCCGCCCCTTCAACCCGTGCGCCCCGAACGCCCCCGCCGCCACCGCGACGAACGCCGACACAGCGCCGATGATAAAAAAGATTCGCTCCATGACGCGAATTATAACCCGCACACTCAATGTTAGAAGCCTTCGCGGCCCTCTGCTCTTCTTCGCGTCCTTTGCGGTTAAAGGTTTCGGACTTAACCGCAAAGGACGCGAAGAGGAACGCAAAGGTACGCGAAGAGGGTAACTACGTGAGTTTTTTCAGCAAATCTTTAAGGTTCCAGTTTTGTCTCGGTAGAGGCATCAGCCTAGTCGCGTGTGATTCTTTAGCCTATTGAACTGGTAGTAATGCTATATTCGGGCGCGTTGTGAAACACCGCCCCGGCCCTTGAGGAGCAAGTCCGCTTATGCGCGCCACACGCCGCCGCGCCCGCACAATCTCGCCCTTAGCTTCGCCCGACGCGGTGCGCGCCGTCTGCCGGCAACTGCGCGCGCGCTGCCCGCACCTCATCCCGCCGACGGAGCGGCAGTTACTGCTCATGCTCGAAGCCGTGCGCAACGCCGAGCGCCGCCCCGCGACCGACACCAAGCGCGGCCGCCCGCCGCGCTGGCCGCGCGAGCAACTGCTCGAAGTCGCGCGCCACCTGCGCGCCATCCTTGATCGTGAAACGGGCGGGCGCGTCTCGCCGCAGAGTTTCATCGGGCAACACCTGCGCGTCCTGCGCTTCCCCGCCGACGTGCAGACGGCGCTCGCCAGCGGCGACGCGACCCTGCAAGAAGCAGCGCAACTGGCGCGGCTGACGCCCGAACGACTCAACTGTACGCCCGCCGAGGCGCGCCAACGCCGCGCCGAACTACTCCGCACGCACGTCGCCATGCAAGGCTCGCAGACGCGTCTGCGGATGCGCGTCAAGGAACTGCTCGGCGAGGAGCAGGCGCAGACCATCACGTCGGCGAGTATGACGGCGGTAATGGGGCGCGTGGACGAGTTGTTGGAGATCGACCCGGCGGACGCGCGCCACATGTTCTGGGAAGAGATGAAGCGGCTCTTCTTCGCCATGCGCGAGATACAGCCGGAAGACCTGGACGAGCAGACGCTAAGCGACTTCATGGCCGCGATGGACGAAGTCTCGAACGTCCTCTACCGCATCGAAGTCCGCCGCCGCAAGCGCGAACAAGAGACCCAGAAACTCGGCATCTAACCCGCGCCCGCAACCCTCAAGAAAGTCTTTGCATTCCTTTGCGGCCATCTCTGCGGCCTTTGCGGTTAAAGGTTTTAAGACTTAACCGCAAAGGCCGCGAAGAGGAACGCAAAGGGCCGCGAAGAGAGTTAATCCTGTTTCGTCTCACACACACCCCTGCAACGAACATTGCAGGGGCTGCAATGTTCGTTGCAGGGGTGTACCTCTCCTGCAACGAATGTTGCAGGGGTCTTGACGGGCGCGGAATTATCCGTAACGTATATACGCCTCGTATAGTAGTATGCCTCAGAGCAGGAAGGATTCATCAGTCATGAACGGCGCACAAATTAAGGAGTTGCGGAAGAGGCTTGGGTACACGCAGGCCGAGTTGGCGGACGCCTTGGGCGTCACGCCGAACACCGTCGCCCGCTACGAGCGCGACGAGTTCAAGCCTTCGCCGCCGGTGCTGAAACTGCTTGAGCTGATCGCCCTGCGGGCCACGGAGAGGAAAGCGGCTTAATGATTACGATTGCCATCGCCAACCAGAAGGGCGGGGTCGGCAAGAGCACCACGGCGGCCTCCGTGGCCGCGGAGTTCGCCATCCGCGGCTACGAGACGCTCTTGATCGACGGCGACCCGCAGGCCAACGTGACCTCGCACTTCCTCGCGCCCGACCAGGTCGGCATGTCCATCGCCGACGTGCTGATCGAGTCGGAGCAGCGCGAGAAGTTGCCGCTCGAAGCCGCCATCGTCACGACCGAGATGGAGCACCTGGACATCGTGCCCTCGAAGCTGCGTTTCGCGCGCTTCGAGAAGGAGCCGGCCATCGCCATCAACCGCCTGCGCTCCAAGCTCGTCCCGCTCGCCGCCACTTATGATTTCGTAATCATAGACACGCCGCCCACGCTCGGTCAGATTCTGACCACGCCCCTGCTCGCCTCGACGCACATGGTCGTGCCCGTCGCGGCGTCGCCGCTGGCGCAGGACGGGCTGGACGATCTGATGAGCACCTTTGAAGAGGTGCGCAGTACCAATCCTGAATTGGAACTGTTGGGGATGGTCTGCACGATGTTCGACGGCCGCACGTCGGTCGCCGCGGAGTCCTTCCGCGGGCTGAAGCAGCGTTACGGCGGGCGCGTGTTCGACACGATCATTCACCGCAACGTGAAGCTCGAAGAGTCGCCCGCCTTCCACCAGCCGGTGCAACTCTACGCGCCCGGCTCGCGCGGCGCACTCCTCTATTCGGAGTTGACGGACGAAATCCTGAAGCGCCTCGGCGTCAGGAAGAATAAAGGCAAGCTCAAACTGGCCGCTGAGGAGACGCGCGCTTAATGGCCGAGCCGAAGGTAAAACCCGAAAAGCGTGTGGCCGGCAAGAGCAAGTTCCGCTTGCCGGAGCGCCCTCCGCGGCCCGTCGAAGAGAACCCGCTGCGCGACCTCTTGCGCGAGGCCAAGGCGCAGGAGGAGGCGCTCGTCACGCCGCAGCCGCAGCGCCCGCCGGAGCCGCGTCGCACCCCCACCCCTGCAAAGCGGATTGCAGGGGTGAAGCAAGCGCCGCTGGCCGTCGTCGCGCCGGTCGCCGAACCCGCGGCCGCCAAACCGAAGTCCGGCGCGGCCGCGATCTCATCAGCACCGGCGGCGAGAACGGCGGCGACAGTTCCCTTCTCTTTCGCGGAGTTCTCGAAACGCTGGGCCCCCATCCTGCGCTCCGGGCAGATGGGCGTCTGCCGCGTGCTCTTCGAGCTGACGCACGAGCGCGGGCTGGCCGAGTGCTTCACGTCCATGCCGAAGTTGGCGGCGGCCGCCGGGCTGAAAGAGCGCCAGTGCTACAACGTGATCGCGCAACTCGAAATGCTCGGCTTCATCGAACGCCCCGAAATCTTCAACACGCCGACCCGCAAGGGCACGATCTTCCGCCTGCACCTTGAGCCGCAACCGCCCGCCGCCCGCGCCGCCCGCCGCTACCACATCGGCGGCGTGCCGCAAGAAGAAGCGCCCGACAAAGACTAAGAGTCCGTTGCAAAACCTCAGCCGGTGAGCTGAGTGTTGATAAAATCGCTCGCCATGGCGAAACCCATCGTGAGCGACGAGCTGTGGGCGGTCGTCGAGCCGCTGCTGCCGCCCGAACCTGAGAGGCCGAGGGGCGG
>DASVPY010000057.1:0-27925 GCA_036389395.1 Pyrinomonadaceae bacterium | reverse complement strand
TTTTGGCCCCGGCGCGCGCCGCCCGACCTTCGGTGCGGCGCGCGCGCCCTTCCGCCCGGCGTAGTGCCCGCGCCCGTGAAGTTAAGCGCGCGCCGCACCGAAAATATCTTTAAGGCCCCGAGACTCACGCCACCCCTGATGACTCGCCGGCTGCAAAACTTCTTCGTCTGGCTCGCGCTCGCCCTCGCGCTCGCCCCCGCGACGCGCGCACAACTCGGCGGCGGCGACCACACGCCCACGCCCGCCGACACAGTCATCTCCAACCAGGCCGAGGCCACCTACACGGACGACACCGGCGCGGCCTTCGCCACCGTCTCGCCCACCATCACCGTCACCGTCCTGCCCGTCGTCGCCGTCAGCGTCACGCCCGACGAGACCGCGCCTTCGGCCGTCGTCGGCCCGCGCGAGCGCGTCACGCGCGTCTTCCGCGTCTGCGACACGGGCAACACGCCCGACCTCTACACCGTCACGCGCGCCGCCGTCACCGCGCCCGCCGCCCTCGTCTCTCTCTACTTCGACGCGGACGCGAGCGGCACGGTCACGCAGGGCGACCCGCTCGTCACGCTCGACCAGACGCTCAGCCCGCGCCTCGCGCCCGGCGCGTGCGTCGGCGTGCTCGTCGTCTTAGACACGAACGAGTTTCCGGCCAACTCGCTGTTGACCGTCACGCTCACCGCCCGCGCCAACGTCGCCGCCGGCCCCGGCGGGCTGGCGCAGGACGACGGCACGATCATCAACACGGTCGGCGCGGGCGTCCGCCTGACCTCGCCCGTGGACACGCAACTGCCGCCCGTCAAGCTCGTCGAGGAGCAGGGGCGCGTGACGGCCGCGCCCGGTCAGGCGCTCAACTACTCGATCACGTTCCGCAACAGCGGCGACGTGACGGCGCGCAACGTCGTCGTCGCAGACCTCCTGCCCGAAGGTCTCGTCTACGTGCCCGGCTCTCTGAAGCTCGGCGACCGCGCGCTCACCGATCAGGCCGACGCCGACGAGGGGCGCGCGCTGCCGCCGCGCCAGTTCGAGGTGCGGCTCAGTGAAGTCGCGCCCGCCGAAGTCGTGCGCGTCACGTTCCAGGCGCGCGTCACGGGCCAGATTCCGGCCGGCACGGGCGCGGTCAACAACGCCGTCGTCTCGGCCGACAACGCGCCGGCCATCAACACGTCGGACGCCATCGCCGTCGTCGATCCGTTCGGCACGGTCTACGCCGGGCGCAGCGGCGGCGCGCTGACCATCGCGGGCGCGCGCGTCACGCTCGTCACGGACGAGCAGGCGGCCGTGCCGCTCTCCGTCACGCCCGACATCGGCTTTGCGCCGAACACGCACAACGAGAACCCATTCACGACGCCGGGCGGCGGGCGCTTCAACTTCGTGCTCACGCCCGAACAGTTCGGCACACAGCAAGCGCCCGCGCGCTACTTCCTGCACGTCACCGCGCCCGGCTACCGCTCGCGCCTCATCGAACTAAGCTTGCGTCCAAACGTCGCCGGCCTCTACGCCGCCACGGTGCGCGCGCTCGACGCGCAGCCCGTCGCCGAGGCCGGCAGCTTCGCTTTGACCGAGCAGCCGGTCGAGTTGGCGCGGCTCGCGGCGCTCGTCTTCAACGTGCCGATGTTCGAGAACAACGCGCTCGAAATCTCGAAGACGGCCGACCAGCAGCGCGCCGAGATCGGCGACGTGGTCACGTACCGCGTCGAAATCCGCAACCCGACCGCGGCCGGCTTCGACGACGTGACCGTCCACGACACGCTGCCGCAGTCGTTCCACTACGCGCCGGGCACGGCCCGCGTCGAGGGCGCGGGCGCGACGGCGCGCGCCGTCGAGCCGGACGTGCAAGGCAACGCGCTCACGTTCCACTTGGGGCCGTTAGCGGCCGGCGCGCAGGCGACGCTCACTTATCGCGTCCGCATCGGCGTCAACGCGCGCGAGGGCGAGTCGGTCAACTCGGCGTTCGTCGCCGCGCGCGACCCGCTCGGCGCGCCGGTGACGAGCGCGCCCGCGCGCGCCTCCGTCCGCGTCACGCGCGGCATCTTCTCGACGCGGCAGATCGTCCTGGGGCGCGTCTTCGCGGACGCGAACGGCAACGGGCGCTTCGACGACGGCGAGCGCGGCGTCGCGGGCGTGCGCCTGTATCTGCCGAACGGGCAGTCGGTCACGACCGACCCGAACGGCATGTACAACCTGCCGGCGGTGGACGACGGCGCGGTCGTGCTCGCGCTCGACCCGACGACGCTGCCCAAAGGCTTCACGCTCGCCGACGCAGACACGCGCGACGGCCGCAGTTGGACGCGCCTCTTGCGCACGCCCCTCGGCGGCGGCGGGCTGCTCCGCCAGAACTTCGCGCTCAACCCGCCGCCCGCCGGCCCGCAGCCCGACGATCAGCCGACACAAGGCGACGCCAAACCCGCAAGCGACAACGCGCAGCCGACACGCGGCGACAACGAGCCGACGCCCACGCAGAAGGCGCGCTTCACCTCAACGGACGACGGCGCACGCACACTCTCCACGAGTGCGACGCCGAACACGCCTGACACCAACGCGCCGCACACGAACACTTCCACCATCAACTCGCCGCCCGCGAACGGCGCGGGCGCGAGTGCGACTGCGACTGCGACGCCGACGGCTGCGCCGAGTGTGCCGCTCGCGCCGGGCACTTACGAGGTCGAGGCGACGGAGACGCTCGCGCCGGTCGCGCCGGGCGCGTTGCTGCTCGTCGCGCCCGCGGCCGAAGAGGTCATCCGCACGCCCGCCCTGAGCGTCGAGGCGCGCGTGGCCGAGGGCTGGACGGTGACGGTCGAGATCGGCGGCACGCGCGCGGGCGGCGCGAACCTCGGCGAGACGCGCGTAGACCATCGCAGCCGCACCGTCACCTACAGCTTCGTCGGTCTCAACCTGCGCCCCGGCCCCAACCGCCTGCGCGTCATGCCCGTCAGCCCCGAAGGCGTCGCGGGCGCGGCCGTCGAGCAGACCGTCTACGGGCGCGGCCCCGCCGTGCGCCTTGAGATCGTCGCCGATAGGAAAGAACTGCAAGGCGACGGGCGCGACGAGACGCTCGTGCGCGTGCGCGCCTACGATCAGTGGAACCACCCGGCGGCCGACGCGCCCGTCGCCATCGAGACTTCATCCGGTCGGCTCTTGTCCGTGCGCGGCGCGCAAGGCGCGCAGGCCGATCAAAACGATCCGACCAAGCTCAACGTCTCCACGCGCAACGTGCCCGACCTGAACCAAGAACAGACGGCCGCGGGCGCGCGCCAGCAGTTCGTCTCGCTCGCGGGCGGCGAGGCGGTCGTGCGCCTGGTCGCGGACACGGCGGCGGGCGAAGCCGAGTTGCACGCGAGCGCGGGCACGACGGACGCGCGCGGCGAAGTCCGCTTCACGCCGGAGCTGCGCCCCACGCTGCTCGTCGGCCTCGCCGAAGTCTCGGTCGGCCGCGCCGCGCCGGAGAACGCCTTGCGCGGCACGGACTCGACGGTGCGCAGCCACGTCGAGTTCTACTACCGCGGGCGCGTCTTCGGCCAGAACCTGTTGACGCTCGCCTACGACAGCCAGCGCCCGATCAACCGCACCGCGGGCCGCGACCGCCTCTTCCAGCTCGACCCGCTTGAGCGCGCCTACCCGCTCTTCGGCGACACCTCGACGCGCGCCGAGGACGCGCAGAGCAACTCCAAAGTCTACGCGCGCCTCGACCGCAACCGCTCCTACGCCATGTTCGGCGACTTCGACACGGAGCAGAGCGACCTTGGTCTCGCCTCTTACGCGCGCCGGCTCACGGGCGTCAAAGTCCACGTCGAGAACGAGCGCGGCGACTTCCTCGCGGCCACGGGCGCGCGCCCCGACACGGCCTTCACGCGCGACGTGTTCGCCGCCGGCCGGCTCGGTCTCATCCAGCTCTCTTACGGCGACATCCTGCCCGGCTCCGAGACCGTCACGCTCGAAGTGCGCGACCGGCGCAACCCCGAACTGCTGCTCTCGCGCGAGACGCTCGCGCGCTCGGTTGACTACAACCTCGACCCGACCGCGGGCGTGCTCTTCATGCTGCGCCCCGTCTCGGCGTTCGACTACGCGCTCAACCTCGTGCAGCTCGTCGTGACTTACGAGCACCGCGCGGCGGGGCTGTCGTCCGCCGTCTACACGGCGCGCGGCGTCAAGCACATCACGCGCACGGGCACGCGGCTCGGCTTCTCGTTCGTCGAGCAGCGCCAGGCCGATCTCGGCGCGTTCAAGCTCGCGGGTCTCGACGGCGAGCAGCGCACGCCGCGCGGCGGGCGTTTGCAGTTCGAGTGGGCCGCGAGCCGCGGCGCGGTGGCGACCACCGGCAACCTCTTCGACGAGGGCGACACGACGCACGACGGCAACGCCTACCGGCTCGAATGGACGCAGCCGCTCCCGTTCCGCGAGGCCGTGCTGCGCGCTTCTTACGCGCGCGCCGACGAGGGCTTCATCAATCCGTTCGGCGCGACCGTCACGCCCGGCTCGCAGCGCGCCGTCGCCTCGGTGGACGTGAAGCTGCGGCGGCGCTCCACGCTGCGTCTCGCCTTGATGGACGAGCGCAACCGCACCGCCAACGTCAACAACGAGCGGCAGACCGCCTCGCTCCTCTGGACGGAGACCTTCACGGATCGCCTGCGCGCCACCTTCGGCTACGACTTCCGCAACTTCACCGACGCGCTCAACGACAAGCGCACCACGTCGAACCTCGTCTCCGCGGGCGTCGAGTGGCAGGCGACCGACAAGCTGCAACTCGCCGTCAAGCGCGAGCAGAACTTGGGCGACGCCGATCCGACCTACCCCGATCAGACGACGCTCGCCGCCAACTACCAGTGGAACAGTTGGGCGCGCCTGTTCTTCACGCAGCGCCTCGCCGCCGCGCCCATCGTGCCCATCAGCGACGCCGCCGCGACCGGCTTCGCCGCCACGGGTTCGCGCCGCGAGACGGCCGTCGGCGTCGAGACGAAGCTCGGCCGCAACACAGCCCTGAGCGGTCGCTACCAGTTGGAGAACGGCGCGAACGGCACGGACAGTTTCGCCGTCGTCGGCCTACAAAACCGCCTGCCCTTGAACGAGCGGCTCGCGCTCGACTTCTCGTTCGAGCGCGGCTTCCACATGGCGGGCGCGGGCGAGAGCTTCACGGGCGGCGGCTTCGGCCTCTCCTACCTGGCGAACAAAGACCTGCGCACCGCCGCGCGCTACGAGCTGCGCCAGCAGGCGGGCGGCATGGGCCAGCTCTTCACCGTCGGCGCGGCCGGCCGGCTGACCGAAGGCGCGACCACGCTCGCGCGCTTCCAGTGGTCGCACTCGGACTACCAGGGGCGCGCCACCTCTTCGCTCATCGGCACGGCGGCGCTCGCCCTGCGCCCCGTCAACTCCGACACGAAGGGCCTGCTCTTCAGCTACACGCACCGCGATCTGTCGCAGGACGGCGTCGGCTTGACGGGCGCGACCACAGAGCGCAGCGACGTGCTCTCGACCGACGGCTACTGGCAGCCCGAACGGCGCACAGAGTTGTTCGGCCGCTTCGCGCTCAAGTTCGGCGCGAACGGGCGCGACGGCCTGATCCCGACCTCCGCGCTGACCTACATCACGCAACTGCGCGCCGCGCGCCGCCTGCACCGCGCCTTGGACGCCGCGGTCGAGTACCGCTTCGCCGCGCAGCCCGCGACGCACACGACGCGCACCTCGGCGGGCGTCGAGCTGGGCTACTGGGTCGTGCGCGACGTGCGCTTCGCCGTCGGCTACAACTTCACGGCGGCGGGCGAGCCGGGCGGCGTCGTGCTCGCGCAGCCGCGCGGCTTCTACTTCACCATCTCGACCAAGCTCTCGAACCTCTTCGACCTGTTCGGCACGGCCGCCCAGGGCCTCGCCGTGCCGACCGACGCCGGTGCGCCGCCCGTCGCGCCGAAGGTCGAACCGAAGACCACGCCGCGCGCGGACGCCGCGCCGGGGGGAGGCCAGCCGTGAGCCGCGCCTCGCTTGCTCATGCCTTACGGCGGCGACTCGCGCCGCGCCGCGCGCCGTCGTTCTGGCTCGCGCTCGCCTGCGCGCTCGGCTGCGCGCTGCTCGGCGCGCCCGCCGCGGTGCGCGCGCAGACCCTCTGCGCCACCGCGGGCAACGACGGCCCCAACGCCACGCTCAGCGGCGTCGTCAACACTTACTATCCCGGCGTCGGCACGGCCTCGGCGGGCGGGAACACGATCACCGTCGGCACGCCAACGGGCGCGGCCACCGTCATCAGCGGCGGCGACCTGCTGCTCGTCATCCAGATGCAGGACGCACAGATCGACACGCGCAACAGCAACCGCTACGGCGACGGCGTGAGCGGCGATCCGGGCAGCGGCGCGCTCGCCACCAACTTCAACGCCGGCCTCTACGAGTACGTCGTCGCCGTCAACCTCGTCGGCGCGTCGCTCACCGTCCGCGGCACGGGCACGGGCAGCGGGCTGCGCAACACCTACACGACCGCCGCCTGGAGCAACACGCAGGGGCAACGCACCTTTCAGGTCGTGCGCGTGCCGCAGTATTCGAGCGCGACCGTGGCCGGCGCGACCACGCTCTCGGCCCGCGCCTGGGACGGCTCGACGGGCGGCGTCGTCGCCGTTGACGTGGCCGGCACGCTGACCGTCAACGGCACGGTCAGCGCCGACGGGCGCGGCTTCCGCGGCGGCGGCGGGCGCGGCACGTCGGGCGGCGGCTCCGGCGCGGGCACGCCCGCGACCACCGACTACATGCTGCCCACGAGTTGGAACCTCAACGGGCAGAAGGGCGAGGGCGTCGCCGGCACGCCGCGCTACGTCTACAACGGCACGAGCGTCGTGGACACGGGCGCGGAAGGCTACCCCGGCAACACGACCTTCACGGCGGGCGCGGCCACGGGGCGCGGCGCGCCGGGCAACGCGGGCGGCGGCGGCACGGACGGCTCGACCGCCAACAACGAGGAGAACTCCGGCGGCGGCGGCGGCGGCAACGGCGGCGCGGGCGGCATGGGCGGCATGACGTGGCGCAACCGCGACAACATCGGCGGCTTCGGCGGCGTCATGCCGACGACCGTCCCGCCCAGCAACACGCGCGTCGTGATGGGCGGCGGCGGCGGCGCGGGGTCGCGCAACAACTCTTCGGGCGTGGCGGCGAGCGGCGCGGTCGGCGGCGGCATCGTCATGATCCGCGCCGGCACGCTCGCGGGCGGCGGCACGGTCAGCGCCAACGGCTCGGACGCTTACAACCTGACCTTGAACGACGGCGGCGGCGGCGGTGGCGCGGGCGGTAGCATCCTGGTGAGCGCCGGCACTTACGCGGGCGCAATCGCGCTCAGCGCACGCGGCGGGCGCGGCGGCGACGCGTGGAACACTTCGCCCGTCGGCACGATCTGCGGCTCGACGCCCTGCGACACGGACAACCGGCACGGCCCCGGCGGCGGCGGCGGCGGCGGCTACGTCGCCTCCACCTGGAGCGGCGCGGCCAACGTCGCGGGCGGCGCGAACGGCATCACCACCACCACGGGCGCGCCCAACAATACTTACGGCGCGACGCCCGGCAACGCGGGCACGAGCGCCACGCTCACAGCCTCTTCGATCCCCGGCGCGAACCCCGGCTATCAGTGCCTCCCCGTCCTGACCGTCACCAAGACGACCTCGACGCCCTCCGTCAAGAATACGCCGACGGGCGTCACCGCCACCTACACGATCACGGTCGCCAACCAGTCCGTGCGCAGCACCGCGCAGAACGTCACGCTCTCCGACACGCTCCCCTCGCTGTTCACCTACGCCTCGACCGGCCCGATCACGACCAACAACGGCGCGGCGCGCTCAAGCGTCTCCGACCCGACCGCGGGCGACGCCGTCCCCGCCTGGGGCGTCTTCCAGATTCCGGGCGGCGCGAGCGTCGCGCTCACCTTCACCGTCAACATCGCCTTCAACGCCGCCGGCACGTACCAGAACCCCGCCGCCGCCACTTACGCCGACCCGACGCGCACCGTCGCCAGCGGCACGGCGGTGGCGACTTACAACTCCGCGTCCTCCACCAACGAGGACGTGACCGTCACCGGCGCGCCCAAGCTCAAACTGGAAAAGACCTGCTCCGCGCCCGCCGACTGCCTGACCGCCGCGCAATCGCCGGGCGCGGAACTGACCTACACGATCACCTTCACCAACGAGGGCGGCGCGCCCGCCGCCGGGCTGACCATCGTGGACATCATCCCGCTCACCATCAACAACACCGCGATGACCGTCACACGCACCACCGATCTCAAGGTCGGCTCGCTCTCGTTCAACCCCGGCGACACGGGGCTGCTCGCCTCCGCGCTCACGCCCAAGTATTACCGCGACGCGATCCCCTACCCGCTGCCGCCCACCCCTTGGGCCCCGACCATCGCCTACACCCCGCCCGGCGCGAACGGCACCTTCGACACCGTCGCCACCTACGTCGCCTGGCAGATCACCGGCAACATCCCCGCCGGCAAGACCGGCAGCGTTAGCTTCACCGTCAAGATCAAATAAGCACCTCCCCGCCGGGAGCGCGGGCATCCCTGCCCGCCGTGAGCGCGCCAGCGCGAATAAAACTAGCGGCGGCCTTCGACGTTGAAGGCCGCCGCTGCTTCGTTAGCGTGCTAGCGCACGCTTGGCGGGCAGGGATGCCCGCGCTCCCAGCCGCCAGCAAGCCCGTCCACCCGATCCCGAAGCCCGTCTGCCCCGCCACGCCTCCAGTCCGCCCAAACCGGAAGCCCGTCCGGCCCGGACGGGCTTCCCTTCCGGTCAGACGGGCTTCCCTTTGGCCCGGACGGGCTTCCCTTTGTCTCAGACGGGCGGCAGGTTTGCGCCGTCGGGGAGCGGATTTACCGGGCCGGAAGGCGGTTTTTGTGTATCAGGAGATAGTTTTCGTCGGGGCGTGGTGGCGCGACTGGCGGGTGCGGAATTTTTCCCACCCTGCGCGTAACTTGACAAGAAAATAAAACGCTATAAGATATGCGCCGCTAGTTGGTTGTTGTTTGCGTGTTACGAAGGCACTCCGTTCCGACATTCCTTCGCTTTTCACCGAACCAGTCAGCCTATCTGCAAGTTAAGCGCAAGGGCCACGCCCCTTGTGCGGCGGCGCTCGCGTCTGACGTGACGCCGCCCGGCCGCCCGGCACACAGCTTGCCGGCTAAGACCCGTTAGCGCGCCAAAGCAGACCGCGACGCTGCCCGGCAGTTCCCTCGTCCGGTCTCAAGTACCCCCGACCCGGCGCGCGCCGAACCCGTTCACGGTCTAACTCATCGCCACTGGCAGCGGCGCTGCCGACGCACGCCCGAAGGCCCCCCGACCGGCCCGACGTGCGTCCGCGGCGCTCACCGCGCAACCGTCCACAAAGCTTTTAGGAGACTTGCCCCCATGTATACGCCCCGCCTCAGAGCACTACTCAGCCTCCTGTTGTCCTGCACCACTCTGCTCAGCGCCGCCCCCGCGCTGAACGCCGCGCCCGCCCCCCGGCGTGCCGCCAACGTCGCACCCGCGCCCGCGCCGGCCCGCGCCGCCGCGCACGACTCGGCCGCCGACAAGCGCGCGGCCTACGGCAAGCTCCCCCTGCGCTTCGAGGTCAACCGCGGGCAGGCCCGCGCCGAGGTCAAGTACCTCACGCACGCCAGCGGCTACAACCTGCTCCTGACCGAGACGGGCGCGACGCTCGCCCTCAACGCCCCGGCGGCCGCGCGCGGGCGCGCGGGCGACGTGGTGCGGCTGCGGCTCGCGGGCGCGGACGCGCGCGCGCAACTCACGGGCGCGCAGTTGCAGCCCGGCCGGGTCAACTACCTGATCGGCAAAGACCCGCGCCTGTGGCGCACCAACATCGAGACCTACGGCGGCGTCCTGCACGCGGGCGTCTACCCCGGCGTGGACGTGCTCTACCACGGCGCGAACGACCAGCTCGAATACGACTTCCGCCTCGCGCCCGGCGCAGACCCCAGCCTCATCCGCTTCGACGTAACCGGCGCGCGCCGCCTCGGCATCGAGGGGAACGGCGCGCTCACCTTAGACACCGCCTCGGGCCGCATCCTCCAACACAAGCCCGTCGCTTATCAGGAGACGACCGCAGGCCGCCGCGAGGTCAGTTGCGCCTACGTGCTCAAGGGCCGGCGCGTCGGCTTCGCGCTCGGCGCGTATGATGCGGCGCTGCCGCTCGTCATCGATCCCGTCGTCTCTTATTCGACCTACCTCGGCGGCACGGGCGACGATCAGGTCAAGGACATCGCCGTGGACGCGGCGGGCAGCGCCTACCTGCTCGGCTCCACTAGCTCGACCAACTTCCCCACGACGCCCGGCGCGGCCCAAGGGAGCGCGCCCGGCAGCACGCAGAACGGCAACGTCTTCGTCGCCAAACTCAACCCTGCGGGCACGGCCCTCGACTACTGCACCTACGTCGGCGGCAACTTCAACGACGAGCCGGGCGGCATCGCCATTGACACCAACGGCGACGCCTACGTCGCCGGCTCGACGATCTCGACCGACTTCCCCACGACGCAGTTCGCGCTCCAGGGCGGCGACCCGGACACCAACGGCAACGACTTCAGCAGCGACTTCTACGACGCCTTCGTCTTCAAGCTGCGCCCGGACGGCGCGGGCTTCCTCTTCTCGACCTACCTCGGCGGCCCGAACCGCGGCATCTCGCCCGGCGGCGTCGTCTCGGGCCCCGACAGCGGGCAGGACATCGCCGTGGACGGCAACGGCTTCGCCTGGGTCGTCGGCACGACCACCTGGGCGGGCTTCCCCGTCACGCCCGACGCCCTCCAAACGACGCGCGGCGTCAGCGACGGCTTCGTCCTCAGGCTCAACCCTTCCGGCAACGTCGTCATCTACGGGACGTACATCCACGGCAACATCCAGATGGCCGGCGCGGACGTGGATTCGGCCGGCAATCTCTACGTGGCGGGCCGCATCGGCAACGACTGCACGATCTTCGGCTGCAACATCCTGCCGAATTTGCCGACCACGCCCGGCGTCGTCCGGCCTACGGCCGGCACGGGCGGCGAGGGCTTCGCCATGAAGTTCCAGCGCCTCGCGGACGTGCGCCCCGTTGACGCGCTCCTGCCCTCGACCCGGCTCGACTATTCGACCTACCTCGGCGGCTCCGGCGGCGACGACCTGCGGGCCATCGCCGTGGACGCGAGCGGCGCGGCCTACATCACGGGCGGCACGTCCTCCGCAGACCTGCCCGTCACCGCCAACGCCTTCCAGCCCGTCTACCAAGCGTCGAACAACGGCCGCGCCACCGGCTTCCTCATGAAGCTCAGCAGCGACGCGACCGCGCTCCCCTACGTGACCTACTTCGGCGGCAACACAGGCTCCTACGGCCAGGCCGTCGCCGTGGACTCGTTCGGCAACGCCGTCGTCACGGGCGAGGCCACGCCCGCCTACCACACCACGCCCGACGCCCTGCGCCCGACGACGCCCGACAACGACGCCTTCGTCACCGTCTTCAACCCGACGGGCACGGCGCTGCTCTATTCCAGCTTCCTCGGCGGCTCGTACCTCGCGGGCGGCTTCGGCATCACGGACGCCGGCACGGCCGTCGCCGTGGACACGGCGGGCGGCGTCTACGTCGCCGGCTACACCAGCTCGAACGACTTCCCCACGAGCAACGCCGTCCAGCCCGCGCGCAGCGGCGGCAGAGACGCCTTCGCCACCAAGTTCGACAGCCTGCTCCCGCAGCCGACGCCCACGCCCACGCCCACGCCCGAAGCGACGCCCACGCCCGCGCCGACGCCGACCCCGACGCCCGCGCCCACGCCCGTCGTCAACGGCTGGATCGTCTTCGGCGGCACGAACAACGGCAACGCCGACATCTACGCCATCAACGGCAACGGCACGAACGCCGAGGCCACGCGCCTGACCACCAACGCGGTGCGCGACTACGACCCGGCCGTCTCCTTCGACGGCCGCAAGGTTGTTTTCGTCAGCGACCGCGCCGGCAACGAAGACATCTTCGTGATGAACGCCGACGGCACGGGCGAGACGCAGTTGACGAATAACGCGGCGGCCGACAACACGCCCGTCTTCTCGCGCGACGGCTCGAAGATCGCCTTCACCAGCAACCGCGCCGGTCAGGAGCAGGTCTTCGTCATGAACGCCGACGGCACTGGTCAGACGCAGTTGACGACGACCGGCATCGGGCGCGCGCCCTCGTGGTCGCCCGACGGCACGCAGCTCGCCTTCAGCGGCTTCCGCTCCGGCGTCAACAGCTTCGAGATTTTCGTGATGAACGCCGACGGCTCGAACGTCCACCCGGTCACGACGAATGCCGTGGCCGACAACGAGCCGGCGTGGTCGCCCGCGGGCGACCGCATCGCCTTCAGCCGCGCGACGGGGTCGCCCTCCGCGCCCAACTACGAAATCTTCACCATCAACGCCGACGGCTCCGACGAGCGCCTGCTGGCCTCGCACCCGCGCAACGACTTCAGCCCCGCGTGGTCGCCCGACGCGACCAAGATCGTCTTCTCCGCCAACCGCGACACGTTCTTCACCGCAGACCTCTACGTGATGAACGCCGACGGCACGAACGTCGTCAACTACACGGGCGACAACGGCCTCAGCGACGGGACGCCCTCGTGGGGCGCGAGCACCGCCGCGCCGCCCGCGCCGACGCCGACGCCCACGCCCTTCCCCGTCACGGCCGCCAACGGCCAAGTCATCTTCGGCAGCAACCGCGATAACGGGATCGGCGAGCTGTACACCGTCAACCCGGACGGCTCGAACCTCGCGCGCCTGACCAACAACAACGAGCAGGAGGGCAACCCCGCCTACTCGCCCGACGGCGCGAAGCTCGCCTACATCAACTCGCGCGACATCTGGGTGATGAACGCCGACGGCACAAGCCCGCGCCGCGTCAGCACCGACGGGCACGCCAACGGCCGCCCCGTCTGGTCGCCCGACGGCACGAAGATCGCCTTCGAGAGCACGTTCAGCCCGCCCGACTTCAGCTCCGTCGATTTCGAGATCAGCGTCGTCAACCTCGACGGCACGGGCCAGCGCCGGCTCTCGAACCTGCCGGGCCGCGACCTCGCGCCCGTCTGGTCGCCCGACGCGACGCGCGTCCTCTTCAACGACGACAGCGACACGACCCACGACGCCATCTACGCGATCAACGCCGACGGCACGGGCCTCATGAACCTGACGCCGCTCACCGGCACGCTCGACACCTCAGGCCCCAGCTTCGCGCCCGACGGCGCGCGCATCGCCTACACCGCCTGCCGCGTCGGCCGCAACTGCCAAGTCTGGGTGATGAACGCCGACGGCACGAACGCCTACAGCCTGACGCCCAACGCGCAGACCGAGAGTCAGCCCGCCTGGTCGCCCGACGGGCTGAAGATCGCGTTCAAGAGCCTGCGCGATAATCCCGGCGTCGGCATCTCGTCGCTCTACCTGATGAACGCCGACGGCTCGAACCAGACGCGCGTGACCGCGGGGCTGCACGCCGACAACGAAATGCTCTGGTCGCCCGACGGCACGAAGCTCCTCTTCCGCGTCCAACTCCCCGGCCCCAACCCGGAGATTTACGTCGTCAACGCCGACGGCACGGGCCTCGTGAACCTGAGCAACAGCACGGCCTTCGACTACACCTCCAACTGGCAGCGGCTCACGGCCACGACGCCCACGCCGACGCCCACGCCGACGCCGACCGCGACGCCGACGCCGACGCCTGAGCCGACCGCAACGCCGACGCCCGAAGCGACACCCACGCCCACGCCTGAAGCGACGCCGACGCCCGCGCCCGCGGCGACGCCCGACGTGGACGCGCAGCTCGTCTTCAACAGCTTCCGCGGGACTGTGACGGGCGTCTTCTCGATGCTCGCCGACGGCTCGCACCAGGCGGCGCTCACCGCCGACGGCGCGTACAGCGTCTACCCCGCGTGGTCGCCCGACGCGACGCACGTCGCCTTCATGGGCCGCTACAACGGGCGCATGGAGATTTTCACCGTCACGCCCGACGGGCAGAACCTGACGCGCGTCACCAACGCGGGCGCGAACGGTCTCGGCATGTACACAGACAAGCCCGTCTGGTCGCCCGACTCGACGCGCCTGCTCTTCGTGGCCGAGAACGCGCAGGCCCAGCCCGACGTGTTCGTCGTCAACGCCGACGGCACAGGGATGCGTAACTTGACGCAGGACGGCGCGACCTACGACCGGCCCGCTTGGTCGCCCGACGGCACGCGCATCGCCTTCACGAGCTACCGCCACAGCCGCGACGAAATCTTCGTCATGAACGCGGACGGCTCGAACCAGCAGCAGTTGACCGCCACCGCGGCCGATCACACGCCGCGCTGGTCGCCCGACTCGACGCGCCTCGCCTTCGTCAGCCGCCGCACCGGCGCGCTGCAACTCTTCGTGATGAACGCCGACGGCTCGAACCAGACGCAGTTGACCAACACCGCGGGGCAGAACACGGAGCAGGCGTGGTCGCCCGACGGCGCGCGCCTCGTCTTCACCAGCACGCGCAACGGCCGGGCCGAAATTTTCGCCATGAACGCGGACGGCACGGGCGTCGCGCAGTTGACCGACACGTCGAACTCCAACGCCCCCGCCTACTCGGCCGACGGGCAGCGGATCGCTTACGTCACCACCGTGGCCGGCCAGTTCGACATCTTCTCGATGAACCCGGACGGCAGCGACAAACGCAACCTGAGCGACTACGCCGCCGGCCCCGACAGCAGCTTCGACTGGCGGCCCGCGCCCCCGCCCCCGCCGACCCCGACGCCGACGCCCACAGCGACGCCGACGCCGACGCCAACCCCGGCGGCCACGCCGACCCCGACGCCCACGCCGACAGCGTGCGAGACGCAGAACTCGATCACGCCGCTGCCGGCCACCTGCGGCGCTGGCTTAGTCCACACGCAGACGCTTAACCAGCACCTCTTCGAGAAGTCGCCGACCTACCGCGGCCAGTACCACTTCGAGGGGCTGATGAGCGCCGAGGCCATGACGGGCGACGGCGCGGTCGAGTTCGTCGTGCCCAACGGCGGCACGGCCTACGTGGGCTTGACGGAGACCGAGGCGTTTTGCAGCTACGACGCCGTGGACTACCTGTTCCACGTCGATCCCAACTACAACGGCTACCCGTTCGGCAGCGGCCTCTACCTGATCCGCGAGTACCAGTCCGACGGCACGCGCCCGGACGCGGGCGGCATCGCCCCGAACACCGCGCCCACGTTCCGCATCGAGCGCACCGGCGACACCGTCAGGTACTTCGTCAACAACGCGCTCTACTGGACGAGCCACAAGCACACGACCGTCCCGCTCCACCTCTACGTGATCCTCTACGCGCCGAACACGCAGGTGCTCGTCACGCAGTTCACCGCGGCGGGCGGGCTGAAGGTGCGCGGCACGGTGCCGGTGGTGCAGCCGGTCACGTGGCAGAACCCGATCAACGTGACGGTCAACGGCAACGCCATCACCAAGACGGGCGGCGCGAGCGAGGGCTACGACGCGGGCGCGTCCTCCGTCCAGCAGATCACGGGCGACAACTCGTTCTACCGCTTCAAGCCCGCGCACGCGAGCGACTATATGCTCACGGGGCTGGCCGCCAGCGATCCGAACGCCAGCTTCCCCGCCTCGCAGATCGCGCTCTACTTCAGCAACGGCTCGCTCTACGACTGGGTGACTGGTCTCGGCGGCGGCCTCGGCACGTTCGACGAAACGAGCGTCTTCGAGCTGGCCGTGGACAACGGCATCGTCCGCTACCACCGCGTTGACCCCGCGACCGGCGCGCGCACGCCCATCACGGGCCACAACAACAAGGTCAGCTTCCCGTTCCTCTTCGACACCAGCTTGCGCACCACCAACTCCGGCGTCCGCGAGGTCATGTACGGCTACTACCCCTACGTCTCGCCCTGCGACGCGAACCCGACGCCCACGCCGACGCCGACCGCGACGCCGACGCCGACGCCGACGCCTACGCCGACCCCGTCGCCCACGCCCACGCCTGTGCCGGCCGACCTGGCCGTCTACGGCGATGCCAGCCCGTACTACGTGGCTTCGGGCGCGCAGGTCACTTACGCCGTCACGATCTACAACTCCGGCCCCGGCGCGGCCGCCGGCGTGGCGCTCGCCGGCCAGATGCCGGCCGGCGTGACCATCAACTCGGTCGTGAACAACGGCGACGGCACTTGCGCGCGCGCGGCCGACGGCGCGAGCTTCAACTGCACGTTCCCCGCCGTGCCCGCGAACACCGACCGGACGATCAGCGTGCCGGCCACGCTCGTGACCAACGCCGCGCCCTACACGCCGCTCACGGCCACGTTCACCGTCGGCAGCACGACGCCCGACCCGGCCCCCTTCGACAACACGGCGCAGACGCAGTTCCTCGTCGCCGGTGCGCCCGTCCCGACGCCGACGCCCGCGCCCGTCTTCAACGGCCGCGTCGTCTACGTCAGCAACCAGGACATCAACAACAACGAGGTCTACACCATCAACCCGGACGGCACGGGGCAGGTGCGCCTGACCTACACGACGGCCAACGAGTACACGCCCACCTTCTCGCCCGACGGCACGAAGATCGCCTTCGGGCGGCAGGAGACGGGCGGCACGAACATCTACGTGATGAACGCCGACGGCACGGGCGTCTACCAGCTCACGACCGTGGCGACTGACATCAACACCGAGCCGGCCTGGTCGCCCGACGGCCGCTGGATCGCCTACACGAGCGGCAGCCGCGTCTGGGTGCGCGACGCGCGCGCGCTGACGCTCCCGCGCCTGCTCACGCGCAACTTCTTCGGCGGCTCGCAGCCGACCTGGTCGCCCGACGGCCAGCGCATCGCCTTCGTCAGCCGCGAGAACTACGGGCAGAACGACATCTACGTCATGTCCGCGACGAGCGGCGTGGACGCCGACGGCACGGGGCTGCTCAACCTGACGAACGCGCCCGGCGTGCCCAACTTCGCGCCCGCGTGGTCGCCCGACGGCACGCGCATCGCCTTCCAGAGCATCCGCGTCGGCTTCGAGGACATCTTCGTGATGAACGCCGACGGCTCGAACCAGACGAACCTGACGGCCGACAACCAGAGCGCCGACGTGGAACCCGCCTGGTCGCCCGACTCGACGCAACTCGTCTTCATGAGCAAGCGCAACGGCCCCTTCGGCGAAATCTACGCGATGAACGCCGACGGCACGAACCTGCGCAACGTGTCGAACCACCAGGCCGCGGCCGACGAAAGCCCCGACTGGGGCCGCGCGCCGCAAGCGGCGAGCGCCAACCCGCTCATCGCCTACCAGTCGCGGCGCAACGGCAACTTCGACATCTACACGCGCCGCGCCGACGGCACGCAGGAGACGCAGTTGACCAACTCGCCCGCCGACGACGCCGGCTTCGTCTGGTCGCCCGACGGCCGGCGCATCGCCTTCCAGCGGTTCGACGACATGACGGGCCAGGCCGACCTCTACGTGATGAACGCCGACGGCTCGAACGAACTGCGCCTGACCAACAGCCCCAACGATCACGACAACGCGCCGTCGTGGTCGCCCGACTCGGCGCGCATCGTCTACGAGACGCAGGACGGCGCGACGGGCACGAGCCTGCTCCACGCCGTCAACGCCGACGGCACGAACCCGGCGCAGTTGACCGCGGGCGCGACGGCGCACGACTACGAGCCGGCCTGGTCGCCCGACGGCACGAAGATCGCCTTCGCCCACTTCGACGACACGAGCACGGCCACGGACATCTTCGTCATCAACCCCGACGGCTCGAACCGGCGCAACGTGACCAACAGCACGGGCGTCAACTTCGGGCCGGTCTGGTCGCCCGGCGGCGCGAAGATCGCCTACCGGGTGCAGCGCAACAACGGCCTCGACATCTACGTGATGAACGCCGACGGCTCGCAGCAGACCAACGTGACCAACTCGCCCGACCCCGACTACGAGCCGCGCTGGTCGCCCGACGGCGCGCGCCTCGCCTACTTCAGCATCCTGCTGAGCGGCTACGGCGCGGGCATCTACACCGTCAAGCCCGACGGCACGGGGCGCATGCACTTCGGCGACGACATCGAGTACAACACCTACCCCGATTGGTCGCCCGACGGCACGCGCCTCGCGTTCGTGTCGAACCGCAACAACGCGGGCGGCATTGACCTCATCAACGCGGACGGCACGGGGCGCGTCGATCTGACGAACGCGCCGGCCTACTACCAGCGCCCGCGCTGGCAGCCCGCGCCGCCGCCGGGCAACACGCCCGCCGGCACGAACGTCACCGTGACGCAGAACGGCGTCGCGGTCACGTTCACGAGCGTCACCGCGGCGGGGCAGACGACGATCATCCCGATTGATCCGAACCTGCTCCAAGGCGTGCCCGGCGAGTACGTCATCAACGCCAACAGCCTCGCCTACGAGGTACACACGACGGCCGCCTACGCGGGGCCGATCACGCTCGGCTTCCAGGTGGCGGGCGTGAACAACCCCGTCACGTTCAGCACTCTGCGCGTCCTGCACAGCGAGCCGCCGCCCGTCCCGAACTTCGTGGATCGGACGGTGCTCGCGCCCGACACGCCGGCGCACAACTTCTCGACGCGCACCGTCTACGCGCGCGTCACCTCGCTCAGCCCGTTCGTCGTCGTCGAGCGCGCGGACGCGACGCCCCCGACGATCCAGGTCAACGCGCCGACCGACACCGTTTACCTGCTCCGCCAGGCCGTGACCGCCAGCTACAGTTGCGCGGACACGAGTTCCGGCGTGGCGCAGTGCGCCGGCCCTGTCGCCAGCGGCGCGCTGCTTGATACGAGCGCGGTCGGCTCGTACTCGTTCACGGTCAACGCGCGCGACAACGCGGGCAACACCGTGGCGCGCACGGTCAACTACCGCGTGACCTACGCCGTCAACCCGCGCTTCGATCAGGCGGCGGCGAACAAGAGCGGCAGCACCGTCCCCGTCAAGCTGGAACTGGCGGACGCGGCGGGCGCGAACCGCTCGGCGTCGAGCGTTGGCGTGACGGTCACGGCCGTCACGCAACTGTCGAACAACGCGCCCGGCGCGCTGCAAGACCCCGGCAACGCGAACCCCGACTTCAACTTCCGCTACACGGGCGGCAGCTACACCTTCAACCTCAAGACCACCGGCTACGCGACCGGCACCTACCGCCTCGACTTCCGAGTCACCGGCGACCCGGTCACACACTCCGTGCAGTTCCAGATCAAGTAACCCCCCAACCCGGCGGCCCGCACCACGCGCCGCCGCCGGCCACTTCAAACCCAACCAACAGAAAGGCCGCGGCAACCATCTGCCGCGGCCTTTCCTCATTCAAGAATAGGGATCAAGGATGAACCGGAATGAGCGGTTGACTCATTGACTCATTTGTTCATTGAATCAATAAACGAATGACCTATGAAGCAATCTCTTCATCCCTCATCCCTCATCCCTTCCTAACTCCCGCAACAACCCCTCCGCCTCATCCAACGCCGGCTTATAACAATACGGCGGCCCGTCACACCACGCCCGCTCCTTAGCCCGCTCCGCCTGCGCCCGCGCCTCCTCCCGCCTACCCGCCTCCAACGCCAGCCGCGCCAGAAAATTATGAATCTCCGCCTGCTTCAACCGATACTCACAACGATCCGCAATCGCCAGCGCCTCTTCCGCCTGCGTCTGCGCCTCCTCCGCATTGCCCCGCGCCCGATGCCAACGCGCCCACGCGAGCAAGATGTCCGGCTCGTGGTCAACCATATTGATGCGGCGACAGCGCGTGAGCGCGTCGGAGAGGTGGCCGTCGGCGGCGTTCAGGTTTTTACCTTCTATTACCAGCGCCACACCCAATAGCCATTCGGCGCGAATGAAATCGCGTTCGGATGGAAAGAGCGTACCCGCAACTTCGTCTGCCCATTTCCGCGATTCGCGCGCCATAGTAAGCGCGTCATTAATATTGCCCATCAAAACGGCGCGAAGTGAACGATATGCTCGAACAGTAGACACGCTATTATTCATTAGGCCATTCTTGTATCTACGGTCAAATATCTCTTGGGCAACTGACATTTCTGTCTCAGCTTCATCGAACTCACCACAATAAGCGAGTAGCTTTCCCAATTCTCGATGACTGACGGCTACACCGAACTCGTTCTCGACCTCGTGGCACAATTCGATGCTTCGCGTCAGGTGCCGCGCCGCCGCTGTCAGTTCGCCGAGGTTTAACTGAGTCGTGGCGATGTTTCCCAGTCCGACAGCGAGATTTTTTTTGTCGTCTAACTTTTCTCGAAGAGAGATGGTTTGCTCGCTTAGCGGCAAGCTGCGGCGAGATTGACCAGAAAGATCATACGAGTTCGCTAGTGTGTTCAACGTCCAGGCTTGCGCGCCTTCGCTCTTTAGTCGCGGCGGGCGGTCTTCGCCGTCGGAGAATAGCGCCCCCAAGAGTTCGATGTAGATTTGATATGCGCCAAAGCGGAAGTAGAGTGGGTTGCCGAGGCGGTCATAGAACAATTCTGCCGCTTCATCATATCGCCCAGCCCGGACAGTGTGGTGGTAGAGTTCGATAACGGGCGCGAGGTCGTCAATGCTCTGCACCTTATCTGCGTCGGGCGCGGGAATCTTCGCGAAATAGTCGTGCAGGCGCGTATGCACGCCCGTCTTGTCTGCCAGGCGGTCGTAGGCGTAGCGCCGCACAATAGGATGCAGGTCGTAGCGGTTTTTATTCGTGTCGCGTTGCAATAGCCCGCGCACCCGCAGGTCTTCGAGCGCGGCGTCGAATTTCTTTGCGTTGGGATGATTAGCAAAGCCGAAGTTGTCGAATATCGCGAGCGCGTCGTAGGTCATGGGGTTGCGGAAGGCGGCGATGCGTGAGAGGAGGGTGCGTTCTTTTTTGGGGAGGGCGTTGTAGGACTGTTCGAGGATGTGGTGCTGGCGTTGGATGAGGTCGGCGTGAACGTCGTGGCGTGGGGCGGCGGCGATGTCGCCGGGGGTGCGGGCGTCGCGGGCGATGAGGCCGGAGAGCAGGCGCAGGCTCAGGGGGTGGTTGCCGTAGTCGGCGCAGACGCGGGCGAGTTCGGAGTCTATGCCTTTGGCCACGCCTTGCGCGCGCAGGAAGCGGACGGCGTCGTCGGGTGGCAGTTCTGTCAGTTCGCGTTTGAGGACGCCTGCGAGCGGAAAGTCGGCGCGGTCTTCGAGGTCGCGGGGTGTGAGGCGGGTGGTGAGGAGCACTTTGGCGCGGGTCGCGCCGGAGGCGATGTCTCTGAGCCAGCGGGCGGCGGTGGGGTCAACACAGGCGCGGGCGTCGGCGGAGGTGTCGGCGGCGGCGTCCTGTTGGTAGGCGGCGTCGAGGCGGGCGTAGGCGCGGAGCTGGCGCTCGAAGCCGTCGAGGATGAAGAGGACGCGGCGGCGCTGCAACTGTTGGCGTAGCTCCTGCGCGCGGTCGTAGGTGGTGGGGAAGCGCGCCGCGTCAATGACGGTCTGCCCCGTGACGTACCTGAACGCATCGTCAATGAACCTGGCGAACGAGGACTCGCCCTCGTAGAAAGACCACCACATCACGCCCTCGGCGGCGGCCGACTGGTCGCCGGGCAGCACGTCGTTCGTTATCCAGTACCAGGCGAGTGCCGACTTGCCCATGCCGCCCATCGCGGTGAGCGCGCAGACGGGGCGCGCGTCGTCCGCCAGCCACGCCGTCAACTCTTCGCGCTCGCGCACGCGGCCCGTGAAGTTGGCCTGCATCGGGTAGGGGTGGACGAGATTCGGCGCGAGTCGAGGGCTTGGTTGAGCAGGAGGTGGCGGAGTCGCGCGTTGACGCGGCGGCAGCGCACGTTGCTGGCCCAGTGGTGGTGCGGGCGTCTCGTGTTGATCCGTGAGGCGGCGACAGAGTTTCTCGTATCCCTCGTCCGTGCTGACCTCGTAGTACGTTGTCAGCTTTAACGGTCTCGGAATGAACTGCGTGTCGCTCTGCTCAAAAACGACGGGGATGAACTTCTCGTTCACACCGCCCGCCTCGTAGAGATGTGAGTAGATGATCGAGGCTTCCCAGAGAACACCGAGGCCCTTGCCGGGAGTCTCCTCCTTCATTACACGGCGCAGGTAAGTCTCGGTACAAACTAACAGCACGAAACGGGCGGCGGCGATTTGCTTCTCCATCCAGAGTTGCCAGCCCTCCGGCGGCGCAGTCTGATACCGATCAATTACCGCGGCAACACCCTCCTCTTCGCGCAGGCGGTCGGCGAGCGCGAGCACGCGCGCTTCGTGCGCCGACGAGTCGTGGCTGTAGCTGATGAAGACGTTGATGTCGGCGGTGAGCATTGGGATACCAGCAAGGAGCAGCCGTCTTGACCGAAGGCAGCATCGCGCAACGGCGGCGCGGCTGTCAATGTTGACGTGACGGCTTGTGTCAATGCTGACGTGATGGCTTGTCAGGGGCGCGCGTTCAGGCCGGGAAAACTTGTGTGCTACATTAAACGGCGGATGACGCAAGACACGCCCCGGCGGTTGAGCGAGTTGACGGTGGCGGACGCGCGCCGCATCGTGGTGTACGGCATCGCGGTGGCGCTCGCGTGCGGGCTGTTCTTCATGCTGGTCGGCAAGGTGCTCGTCGCGCTGCTGCTCGGCGTGGTCGCGGGCGTCTACCTGCTGCCCGTGCAGACGTGGCTGGAGCGCCACCTGCGCGCGCCCGCCGGCAGCGCGCTCATCACCATCGCGCTCATCGTCGTGCCGCTCGTCGTGCTGGTCGGCTACGCCTGGCGCGAGCTTTCCGGCTACTCGATCTACGTCGGCAAACACCAGGCGGAGATCATTGAGGCGATCAGCCGCGCGGTCGAACAGTACGTGCCGGTGAGCCGGCAGGGCCTGCGCGTCGGCCTACAGTCCGCGTTCACCGAAGGCGTGACGCGCTCGGCCGCGGCGGTGCAGGAGTTGCGCGAGCGCGCGGCGCTGCTGCTCGCTTCGACGGCGCTCTTCTTCTTCACGGTCTTCTACGTGCTGACGCAGCGCCGCCGCATCTCCGCCTACATCAAGGTGCGCGTGCCCGGCGAGTACCTGCCGCTCTACGAGAAGCTGGGCGAGAACGTGGGCGGCGCGCTCACCGGCGCGCTGCAAGCCGTCTTCATCGATCAGGCGCTCAAGGCCCTGCTCGTCCTCGTGCTCAACCTCGTCTACGACGTGCCGCTCGCGGTCGTGCTGGCGATCACGACGTTCCTCGTCGGCTTCTTCCCGCTCCTCGGCGAGTGGACGATCTACATCCCCGTCAGCGTCTACCTGCTGGCCTTCCGCCACGACGCGACGGGCGCGCTGGTCTACCTGCTGGTGGGCGTGCTGATGACGCTTGGCTCGTCCCTGCTGCTGCGCCCGCGCCTGGCCGCGCGCGGCGCGGGGGGCTTCAACTTCTACTGGATGCTGCTGGCGCTCGTCGCGGGCGTCTACACGTTCGGCATTCCGGGCATCGTGCTGGGGCCGGCCATCCTCGGCTTCATCAAGGCGGTCTTCGACACGCTGCTCGGCAACATCCGCTACGAGACCTCGCTGCTCAAGAGCGAGCGCGAGCAGCAGAGCGAAGGTGACGCGCGCAGACAGGAAGACGACGGGCAGAAGCCAGAAGGCGAAGTGCCGACCTTGCGCGCCGCGCGCGGTGGCGGCGCTTAAGCAGGACTGACGCGAAGACACGGAGACGCGAAGATCAGCCGGCCTCTCATCGAAAACCCAGGGACGCGCAGATCAGCCGGCCTCTCGTCTTCGTGCCTTCGTGGTTAATCCCGGCCGGCGCTCTTAAGTCCGACCGCAGACCGTCAACGTGAAACACATGTCGTCGAAGCACAGCACACGCGCCCGCCTCTTCAGCCTCTTACTGCTCTGGACGCTCTGCGCGCCCGCCCCCGCGCAGACGCCGACCCCGCGCCCGACACCGGCGCAGACGCCGACCCAGACACAGACGCAGACGCCCACGCCGCAGGCGACGCCCACGCCCGCGCCGACGCCCGCGTCGCCCGCGCCGCGCACGGTCGAGGAGTTGCGCGCGCGCTTGCAGGCGTTGGTGGAGCAGCCGCAGTTCGCGCCCGCGCTGCTGGCCGCGAAGGTCGCCTCGCTCGACACGGGGCGCGTGCTGTTCGAGGCGAACGCCGCCAAGCTCCTCATGCCCGCGTCGAACATGAAGCTCTACACGGTCGCCGCCGCGCTCGACCGGCTGGGGCCGGACTTCCGCTTCGTCACCTCCGTCTACGCCGACGCGCGCCCAGACAAAGACGGCCGCGTGCGCGGCGACCTGCTCGTCTACGGGCGCGGCGACCCGACCTACGCCACGCGCTTCAACGGCGGCGACTACTTCAAGGCGATTGACGATCTGGCCGCGCGCGTCGCCGCGGCGGGCGTCAAGAGCGTGGACGGCAACCTCGTCGGCGACGAGAGCTACTTCACAGGCCCCGCGCTCGGCCCCGGCTGGGAGTGGGACGACCTACAGTGGTACTACGCCGCGCCCGTCAGCGCGCTCGCCGTCAACGACAACGCGTTCGATCTCTCCGTCAAACCCGGCGCGCGCGTCGGCGCGCAGGCCCTCGTCACGACCGGCCCCGACTTCGGGCAGTTCCTGACCGGCTCCTTCACCTACCTCGGCTCGGACATCACGCGCGCCGACGCACCCGCGCTCGTCCTCGACAACCGGGTGACGACCGCGGCGGCGGGCACGCGCCGCGAGCTGACGGTGGAGCGCCCGCTCGGCTCGGCCACGCTGCTGCTGCGCGGCAGCGTGCCGCTCGGCGACACGGGTTACACGGCGAGCGTCGCCGCGCCCCGCCCCGCGCTGACCTTCGTCGCCATGCTGCGCGCCGCGCTGCAACGGCGCGGCGTCAGCATCAAGGGGCGGCTGCGCGCCCTGGACGCGGGCGACCGCACGTTCTCGCCCTTCGACCCGGCGAAGCTCGTCGAACTCGCGCGGCGCGAGTCGCCGCCCTTCAGCGAGGTCGCGGCGCAGACCTTGAAGCCGAGTCAGAACCTCTACGCCGAGTTGATCCTGCGCACGCTCGGCAAGCAGTTTCCCAGTAGCGATCCGAAGCTGACGACGGCCGAGGCCGGCTCGGCCGTCGTGCGCGCGTTCCTGCGCGACGCGGGCGTCACGGAAGCCGACCGCCTGAGTCTCTACGACGGCTCCGGTCTCGCGCGCAGCAACCTCATCACGGCCGAGGCGACGCTGCAACTGCTCGTCTACATGAGCCGCCAACGCTACGCGCAAGTCTGGCGCGACGCGCTGCCCGTCGCGGGCGTGGACGGCACGCTGCGCACGCGCCTGCGCGACACGCCGGCCGCCGGCAACGTGCGCGCCAAGACCGGCACGCTCAACAACGTCGCCACGCTCTCCGGCTACGTCACCACGGCCGCGGGCGAGCGGCTCGCCTTCTCGCTCATCGTCAACCACTACCCGCCGGACGCGGACGCGCGCCGCGCCTACCTCGACGCCGCCGCCGCGCTGCTCGCCGCCTTCGCCGGGCGCTCGTGAAGGCGCACGCGCGCGCACGCAAGGTTGACATCGCGTCGCAGTATGTTTACGCTGTGCGCGCTTTTCAATGACCGGACTGCGGGCCTTTAACGTCTCCGTCGCCCGCGCCCTCGTGAATAGCCGTCCAATTTGCGCGCGCGGGCCGCCGCGCGCGCGCCCCGCGGATCAGCCTCGTCTCTCCAGCGCGTCGTCACGTCTCGGTGGAAGAACCGGCCGATTATCCGTTTACGGACGACACCCAACCTCTTGAGTCAGTCGCTCCTGAGACAGTCGCTTCGGACGCCCTACGTTTCCCTTGGAGAATTATATGAACGAACAACAGCCCCCCAGCCGGCGCAAGTTTCTCGGCACGGTCGGCGCGGCGGCCGTCGCGGCCGGCGTCGTCAGCCTCGAACCCCTCGCGGGCGGCCGGCGCACGACGGCTAAAGCCGCCGCCGTCGAGCCGCAAGGCTCGAACCAGCGCGCCAACCAGTGTGCCAAGATTCGCCGCGACGCCGCCACCGCCGGGCAGGCCGCCACGCCGTCGAACCTACAGCACCCGACCAACACGGACGAAGACATCTACCCCAACAAGCTCGGCAACTACTCGAAGGGGCTGCCCCACAACCCGGACGGCACGGTCGTCTTGAGCGCCTACAACGCACTCCTGCGCGCGCTCTCGACCGGCAGTCAGGCCGACTTCAACGCCCTCCCGAAAGGCGCGGGCCCCTTCGGCCGCAACCAGACCAACCCGCAGTCCGGTCTCGCCTTCGATCTCGAAGGGGGCGACGGGCACGCCTTCGTCATCCCGCCCGCGCCCGCCTTCGCCAGCCGCGAGATCGCCGCCGAGATCGCCGAGAACTACTGGATGGCGCTCTTGCGCGACGTGCCTTACGCAGAGTACGGCGTGAACTCGATTGCCGCCGCCGCCGCCGCCGACATGACCTCTTACGGCGCGGACGCCAAGGTCGCCAAGACGGGCGCGGGCGTCGTCACGCCGCAGCTTCTGTTCCGCGGCTTGACGCCGGGCGACAAGGCGGGGCCGTACCTGTCGCAGTTCTTCTACCAGACCTGTCACTTCGGCGCGAACAACGTCAGCCAGATGATCACGACCTCGATGCCGGGCATCAACTACATGACCGACTTCGGCGAGTGGCTGGCGATCCAGAACGGCGCGCCGCCGTCCTCCGTCCAGGCGATTGACCCGTCGCTGCGCTACATGCGCAACGGGCGCGACATCGGGCAGTGGGTACACGTAGACGTGCTGTTCCAGGCCTACTTCCAGGCGTTCCTCGTGCTCGCGGGCGCGGGCGCGCCGGTGGACGACAACAACCCTTACAAGGGCAACCCGACGCAGGACGGCTTCGGCACGTTCGGCGGGCCGCACATCGCCGCGCTCGTCTGCGAGGTGGCGACGCGCGCGCTCAAGGCGGTCTGGTATCAGAAGTGGTTCGTGCACCGGCGGCTGCGCCCCGAGGTCTTCGCCGCGCGCGTGGATCGCACCGCCTACCACGGCGCGGGCTACCCCGTCCACCCGGACATCCTGAACGACGTGACCAGTGCCTCGCGCCTCGGCGGCTACCTGCCCGCGGGCAACGCCCTGCTGCCGATGGCCTTCCCCGAAGGCTCGCCCACGCACCCGTCTTACGGCGCGGGGCACGCGACCGTGGCGGGCGCGTGCGTCACCATCCTGAAGGCGTGGTTCAAGGAGACGACCAAGCTCGTGGACATCGGTCTCGTGCCGCTCGAACCCGACAGCACGGGCACGAGCCTGTCGCCTTACACGGGCGCGGACGCCGGCAGCCTGACCGTGGGCGGCGAGCTGAACAAGATCGCCTCGAACGTCGCGCTCGGGCGCAACACGGCGGGCGTCCACTGGCGCTCGGACGGCACGGAGTCCATGAAGCTCGGCGAGGCCATCGGCATCAGCATCCTGCGCGAGCAGCGCGCCCTCTACAACGAGACCTTCAACGGCTTTAGCCTGACCAAGTTCGACGGCACGACCATCACCGTCTAGAGCCGCGCGTCGAACCGGCAACCCGCCCGGCCGATAAAGCCGGGCCGCACATAAAACGGGCACGTGTTAACCCTTAACACGTGCCCGTTTACTTTTAGCCGGTACGGGCCAAGAGGAAACGCGTACCCCGAAGTTATATTCCGGTTCCTGAACATTACTCAGAGGAACCTCGCAGTTACATTCGGGAACCTGGGAAGAGTATTCGGGAACCCCGAAGCGGTGTTTGAGTACCTTGCGACAATGTTTAGGTTCCCGAATGTTACTTCACAGTACCTATAGCGCTTTGCACTTGCATTGAGACTGCGACTTACGCCACTCATTAGCCCATGAGGGCGTACTCGACCGACTTGCGAGAGAAGATTGTGCTCGCCTACGAGGGCGGCGAGGGCACATTCGACGAGCTCGCTGACACCTTCGGCGTCGCCCGCTGTACGGTCGGGCGGTTGCTGAAACTGGCGCGCTCGGGCGATAGTCTCGCACCTCTGCCGCACGGCGGCGGCTACCCCGCCTCGCTCGACGACAGACGGCTGGCCCTGCTGCGGG
>DASVPY010000056.1:0-24541 GCA_036389395.1 Pyrinomonadaceae bacterium | reverse complement strand
AGAGCTGGCCGAGAAGATTCGCAACCGCTACTTCCCCAAGAAGGAAGCGGCCCCGCAGCGCTCCATCCGCGTCGTCAAGAAGGCCCGCCACGAGGGCGACGAGCACGGCGACATACACGTCTCCGTGCCGCCCGGCGCGGCGGCCGAGCACGCCGAGCCTGTGCCCGCGCCGGAAGCTCCCGCGCCGGACGCTGAAGACGCAGGCGCGGGCCGCCCCGGCGGCGGCGCGGTGCGGCTCGTCAAGAAGCCTCTGCCCCCGGCCGCGCGCGCCGAACATCCCGGCGCGACCATCACCGGGCAGAAGCCCGCGCCCGCGCTCGCAGACTTGTCCTACCCGACGCCCCAACCCGTGACCGAGCCGCCGACCAGCGGGCCCGGCCCCGTCGAGGCCGCGCCGGTCGAGGCCGCGGCGGTCGCGCCCGTCGCCGTCGAGCAGCCCGGCGAAGCGCCGCTCGTACCCATCGCGCCGACCGACGTGCCCGAAGTGCAGCCCAAGCCCGCGCCCGTCGCGCCGCCGCCCGCCAAGCAGATACGCATGCTCAGGCCGACGGCGGCCGCCATCAACGCGGGCGTCCGGCCCGGCGAGCGCGCGCCCGCGCCCGTCGCGCCGCCGCCCACGCCGCGCGAGCGCGAACGCCGCTCGGGCCGCGAGGAGCGCGGCGGCGGGGGGGGCCGCGAACGCAACCGCGGCGGGCGCGAGCCGGTCGCCTTCACCGGCACGCCCGGCGAGAGCGCGACGCCGCAGACGCTCTACACGCCGCCGGCCGACGCCCGCCGGCCGCGCGCGCGTTCGCGCCGCGGCGGGCCAGCGCCCGCGGCCGGCGGGCGCGAGGGCGGCTTCCGCGCGCGCGGCGGCCGCTTCGACCGCGACTACGTCGCGCCGCCGAAGGCCCTGACGTTGGAGCAGCGCATCGCCGGCTCGCTCGGCGGCGCGACGAGCGAACTCAAACAGGTGCGTCTCGTCGAAGGCTCGACCGTCAAGGAGTTCGCCGAGAAGCTCGGCATCAAGCCGAAGGACGTGGTCGCGCTCCTGTTGCAGCGCGGCGTCTTCGCCACGATCAACCAGCCGCTCAATGATGATGTGGCCGTCGATCTCGGTCGCCGCTTCGGCTTCGACGTGCAGTTCGTGCCGTTCGAGGAGATGGTGGCCGAGGAAGAGTTCGAGGAGTTGATCATGACGGAGGCGGACGACGTGGAGTTGCCGCGCGCGCCCGTCGTCACCGTCATGGGTCACGTCGATCACGGCAAGACGAGCTTGCTCGACGCGATCCGCGCGACGGACGTGGCGGCGGGCGAGGCGGGCGGCATCACGCAGCACATCGGCGCGTACAGCGTGCAAGTGCCCAACCCCGACAACCACGACGAGAAGCGCCGCGTCGTCTTCCTCGACACGCCGGGGCACGAGGCGTTCACGATGATGCGCGCGCGCGGCGCGAAGGCGACCGACGTGGTCGTGCTCGTCGTCGCGGCGGACGACGGCGTCATGCCGCAGACCATCGAAGCCATCGAGCACGCGCGCGCCGCGCACGTGCCCATCGTCGTCGCCATCAACAAGATCGACAAGCCGGACGCGAACCCCGACCGCGTGCGCCAGGAGTTGGCGAACCAGGGCTTGCAGCCGGTCGAGTGGGGCGGCGAGGTCGAGATGGTGCCGGTCTCCGCCAAGCGGCGCGAGAACTTAGAGACCTTGCTCGAAACGATTCTGCTCACGGCCGACATCCTGAACCTGAAGGCCAGCCCGACGCGGCGCGCGGCCGGCGTCGTGCTCGAAGCGAAACTGGATCGCGGGCGCGGCGCGGTCGCCACCGTGCTCGTGCAGCAGGGCACGCTCCACGTCCACGACCCGTTCATCGCGGGCCAGGTCTTCGGCAAGGTGCGCGCGATGTTCAACGACCGCGGCGAGCCGGTCGCGGAGGTCGGCCCCGCCACGCCCGTCGAGGTGCTGGGGCTGCAAGGCGTGCCGCAGGCCGGCGACATGTTCCAGGTCGTCGCGGACGTGGCGCGCGCGCAGAGCATCTCCGAGCACCGGCAGCAGCTCGCGCGGCAGAGCGCGCTCTTGCAGTCCACCAAGCGCGGCATCGAGGCGCTGGGGCAGAAGGAAGTCAAGGAACTGCTCATACTCGTCAAGGCGGACGTGCAAGGCTCGGTGGAAGTGTTGAAGAGCACGTTGACCAAACTCTCGACCGATCAGGTCAAGGTCAAGGTCATCCGCTCCGGCGTCGGCGCGATCACGGAGTCCGACGTGCTGTTGGCTTCGGCGACGCAGGCCGGCGCGGCCGGCACGGCCGTCGTCATCATCGGCTTCAACGTGCGCCCCGAGGTGCGCGCCGCCGAGTTGGCGAAGCTCGAACACGTGGACATCCGCCTGCACTCGATCATCTACAAGGTCGAGGAGGAGATACGGGCCGCGATGATCGGGATGCTCGACAAGATCGAGCAGGAGCGGATACTGGGCCGCGCCGAGGTGCGCGCGCTCTTCAAAGTCCCGCGCGCCGGCACCGTTGCGGGCTGCATGGTCATTGACGGCACGATCCGCCGCAACGCCCGCGCGCGCTTGATCCGCGACGGCGTCGTCGCCTGGGAGGGCGGCATCGCCAGCTTGCGCCGCGTCAAGGACGACGTGGCGGAAGTCCGCGAGGGCTTCGAGTGCGGCATCGCGCTCGAAGGCTTCAACGACGTGAAGGTCGGCGACCAGATCGAGGCGTACATCGTCGAGCAGATCGCGGCGACCGAGCTGTAGAAAGGGGAAAGGCGAAGGGCGAAGGGGGAAAGTGCGGGCGGCGCTGACGCACCGAGCGTTTTCAGATATTTTCTTTTCAGAAGTCACGCCGCAGGCGTGTCCTGACTTTCGCCCTTCGCCCTTCTACTTGTTTTCATGCGTCGGCCCGAGAAAGTCGCCGAACTGGTGCGCGAGGAGATCGCGCAGATCGTCGGCTACGAGTTGGAAGACCCGCGGTTGGCGGGCGTGACGGTGACGGAGGTGCGCATGTCGGAGAACATGCGCGAGGCGCGCGTCTACTACACCGTCGCGGGCACGGAGGCCGAGGCCGCCGCCGCGCAGCGTGCGTTGGAGCACGCGACCGCGTTCGTGCGCCGCGAGTTGGCCCTGGAACTCAACCTGCGGCGCACGCCGTTCGTCCACTTCATCCGCGACACCGTCGAAGAACAGGCGGCGCGCGTGGACGAACTGCTCACCGACATCGAGCGGGCCCGCGCGCCCGAAGCCGCCCCCCCGGCGGCCGAATCAGTAGAGAGGAGAGACGAGGGATGAGGGCTGAGGGCTGAGGGATGAAGAAGGAAAAGCTTCAGGCCCTTCCTTCTTCATCCCTCAGCCCTCAGCCCTCAGCCCTTCCAACTTATGCTCAGTCAAGTCGTCGAGTTGATCGAGGCGAAGCGGCGCTTTGCCATCACGTCGCACATTCGCCCGGACGGCGACGGGCTGGGGTCGAGTCTGGGTCTGTACTGGCTGCTGCGCGCGCTCGGTAAAGACCCGGAGGTGGTGATGCGCGACCCCGTCCCCCACGCGTACCTGAAGCTGCCCGGCGCGGAGACCGTCCGCGTGGCCCCGGAAGTGGGCCCCGGCTTCGACGCCGTCTTCGTCATCGAGTGCTCGGACGTGGAGCGCCCCGGCCTCGGCGATCTGCCGCGGCAGTTGGTCGTCAACATAGACCACCACGCGACCACCTCGCTTTTCGGCCAGGTCAACTGGATCGACTCGACCGCCTCGGCCGTCGGCGAGATGGTCTACAACTTGTGCAAGGCCATCGGCGTGCGCCCCTCGCGCGAGCTCGCCGAGTGCGTCTACACCGCGCTCGTCACCGATACGGGGTCGTTCCACTACTCGAACACGACCGAGCGCACGTTCAAGGTCGCGTCCGAGTTGGTGCGCGCGGGCGTGAAGCCGGCGAAGATCGCGCAGGCCGTCTACAGCAATTATCCGTGGAGCAAGTTGGAGTTGATGCGTTTGGTGCTGACGACCTTGCGGCACGACGAGTCGGGGCGCGTCGCGTGGCTGCGGCAGACGATGGCGATGCAGGCGGCGGCGGGCGCGTCGGACGAGGACTCGGACGGGTTCGTCAACTTCCCGATGAGCGTGGGCGAGGTGGAGGCGGCGGCGTTTCTGAAGGAGACCGCGCCGGGCGTCTACCGCACCTCCTTGCGCTCGAAGGGCGAGGTGAACGTGGCGCGCATCGCCGAGCGGTTCGGCGGCGGCGGCCACCGCAACGCCGCCGGCTGCACGCTGACCGGCGCGTGGGACGAGGCCGAGCAGACGGTCGTCGCGCTGCTCGTCGAAGCCGTCGAGCGCGCCAGCCCGCACCTGAGCGTCCCGCCCGACGCCGCGCTCAACCCGATCAGCGAAGAGCACGACACGGTGAAGGTGGCTTAAAGGCTGTCCGTCGTCCGTGGTCAGTCGTCCGTTGTTCTTTGCGCGTGAGTTGCGCGCCGAAGTTGTAACGTGCAACTGACGAGACAAGCACGACTGACTACTGACCACCGACCACTGACCACTTTCCGGGCTTTGCCATTCCGCGTTCTTGGTTCATACTGCCGGCTGCTATGACTTGGTTTCATAAGAAGGAGCAGAAGATCGAGCCGGTTCCGGCGGACGAGCGCGTCGTTAAGACCGAAGGCATCTTCGTCAAATGCCCGGAGTGCGACGCGGCGCTCTTCCGGCCCGAGGTGGAGGAGTCGTTACAGGTCTGCACGCACTGCGCCTACCACTTCCGCGTCGGCGCGCGCGACCGCCTCGCCTGGCTCTACGACGACGGCGAGTACGAAGAGCTGGACGCGGACGTGACCTCGCACGACCCGCTGCACTTCACCGACACGAAGCCGTACCCGCTGCGGCTCGAACAGGCCCGGAACTCCACGGGGCTGCCCGAAGCCATCATCACGGCGCGCGGCCAGATCGGCGAGCAGCTCGTCTTCGTCGGCGCGATGGACTTCCACTTCCTCGGCGGCTCGATGGGTTCGGCCGTGGGCGAGAAGCTGACGCGCCTGATCGAGCGTGCGCTCGAAGCGCGCGGCGCGGTCGTGACGGTGGCGGCCTCAGGCGGCGCGCGGATGCAGGAGGGCACGCTCTCCTTGATGCAGATGGCGAAAATCTCGGCCGCGCTCGCGCGCCTGGACGAAGCGCGCCTGCCCTTCATCTCGATCCTGACCGACCCGACCACGGGCGGCGTCACCGCCAGCTTCGCCATGCTCGGCGACGTGATCCTGGCCGAGCCGAAGGCGCTCATCGGCTTCGCCGGCCCGCGCGTCATCGAGCAGACCATCCGGCAGAAGTTGCCGAAAGACTTTCAGCGCGCCGAGTTCCTCTTAGAGCACGGCATGGTGGACGCGGTCGTGGATCGCCGCGAGCTGCGCCCCTTCCTCATCAAGCTCCTCACCTTCATGGTCAACCCCGCGGCCCAAGCGCCCGCGCCCCAGTTCAACCCCAACGGCAACGGCCGCGACCCGCAAACGACAGAGGTCAGAGGTCAGAAGTTAGAGGTCGGTGTAAATCCGAAGCCCAAGGTCTAAAGCCCAACGCTCAAACGTTCAAGGTTCAAAGTTCAAAGTTCAACGTTAGCCCGGCGTCGAACTTTGAACTTTGAACCTTGAACTTTGAACTCTTCACCGACCACCGACCATTGACCACTGACCACTTTTCTTATGGACTTCGACGCCGCGGTCAACTACCTGCTGAGCCTGGGGCACGAGACGCTGGCGATGAAGCTGGGGCTGGCGAACGTGACGCGCCTGCTCGCGGCCTTGGGCGATCCGCAGCGCGCGTACCCCGCCGTGCAGATCGCGGGCACGAACGGCAAAGGCTCGACCGCCGCCATGCTCGCCGCCGTCTGCCGCGCGGCGGGCGTGCGCGCCGGTCTCTACACGTCGCCGCACCTCGTCTCCATCACCGAGCGCGTCCAGGTTGACGGGCGCGAGCTTGCGCCCGCCGAGTTCGCGCGCCACGCCGCCGCGGTGCGCGCCGCCGCCGAGACGCTCCACGCCGAGACGGGCGCGCGCCCGACCTTCTTCGAGCAGGTGACGGCCGTCGCGCTCGAAGCTTTCAGCGCCGCGCGCGTGCGCCTCGCCATCCTCGAAACCGGCCTCGGCGGCCGGCTCGACGCGACCACCGCCGCGCGCGCCGCCACCGTCGCCCTAACGCCCCTCGCGCTCGATCATCAAGCCTACCTCGGCGACACGCTCGCCGAGATCGCCGCCGAGAAGGCCGCCATCATCCGCGCGGGCGCGCGCGTCGTCCTCGCGCCGCAAGCGCCGGAGGCCGAGACGGTCATCACGGCGCGCTGCCGCGAGTGCGGCGTCACGCCGCGTCGCGCGACCGACGACATCGAAATGCACGACGCGACCCCGGACGGCCGCCTCCGCGCGACCTTCCGCACCGAGACGGATTCTTACGAGCGCGTCCTGCTCGCCCTGCGCGGGCGACACCAACTGACGAACGCGGCGGTCGCCGTCGCGCTCGCCGAAGAGTTGCGCGCGCAAGGGTTCGACATAACGCGCGCCGCGATCATCGAAGGTCTGGAACGCGCCCGCCATCCGGGCCGGCTTGAGTTGCGGCCGGGCGCGCCGGCAGTTCTGTTGGACGGCGCGCACAACCCGGCCGGCGCGGCCGCGCTCGGTGCGTACCTGGACGAGTTCGCGCGCGCGCCCGTCACGCTCGTCTTCGGCGCGATGGCCGATAAGCCGCTCGCAGAGATGGCCGCGCGCCTCTTCCCCGCCGCCGCGCGGCTCGTCCTGACCGCCCCGCCGAATCCACGCGCCGCCGCGCCCGCCGCGCTCCTCCAACTCGCGCGCGCTCACGTCGCCCCCGAACGCGTCACCCTCGCGCCCACGCCCGCCGACGCCCTGCGCCTCGCCCGCGCCGCCACGCCGCCCGACGGTCTCGTCTGCGTCACCGGCTCGCTCTATCTAGTCGGCGCGATCATGCAACGACTCGACGACGAGGGACGGGCGGAGCACGCGTCTTAATGCGGCGGGCTTTGCCTTCCGCGCCCCGTTGATCAAAACTGCGCGGCATGGACACATCGGACAAGGAAGCGCCGGAGGTGCTGGCGAGCGAGGACGTGTTCCGCGGGCGCGTCTTCACGGTCTCGACGGACACGGTACGCGAGGCCGGGCAGGAGTACCGGCGCGACGTGGTGCGCCACCCCGGCAGCGCCGCCGTCGTGCCCGTCTTCTCGGACGGCACGGTCGCGCTCGTCCGCCAGTACCGCCACCCGGCGGTCAAGTACCTCTTGGAGATCGCCGCCGGCACGCGCGCCGACTTTGAAGCGCCGGAGGTCTGCGCCGCGCGCGAGTTGCAGGAGGAGTTGGGGCTGCTCGCCGGGCGCTGGGAGTCGCTCGCGGAGTTCTTCGTCTCGCCCGGCTTCCTGACTGAGAAGATGTGGCTCTACCTCGCCACCGACCTGACCGAGACCGCGGCCGCGCCCGAAGAGGACGAGCACATCGAACTCGTCCGCCTCCCGCTCAAGCGCGCCCTCGACATGATCGCCGCCGGCGAGATCGAAGACGCCAAGACCATCATCGGCCTCACCCTCGCCGCCGCGAGGCTAGGGCTGAGGGATGAGGAAGAAGACAGGAGTCAGAAGACAGGAGCCAGAAGCCAGGAGCCAGGAGCCGGAAGGCCGAACAGAAGGCAGTAGGAGACAGGACAGGAAGCGGAAGATGAAAGGCCGGCCTTTCACCCCGGCTTCTGACTCCTGACTCCTGACTCCTGTCTTCTTCTTTCATCCCTCCGCCCTTCCTTTGACGCTCGCGCGCGCGGCCGCTTACACTCGCGTCATCGTGGAGACGCCGACAGAGACGAGTGTGAGCGGGCCGGTTGCGGACGAGTACGGCACGGCGGGGCCATTTGCGGCGACGACCGGGCCGGTGGCGGCCGCGCCGTCGTCTTCTTCCGGCGCGAACGATTGGGGCCCGGACAACCCGCCGTGGGGCGTGGCGGCGGGGGTGCTGGTCTGGCTGGCGAGCGTGCTGCTGCTGCTCATCGTGCCCACGCTGGCCGGCGCGGCTTACGTCCTGACGCGTATGCGCGGCGTGCCGGCCGACAAGCTGCGCGAGCTGTTCATCGCCGATCCGAAGTTCATACTGATCTCGGTCGCGGCCGTCATCCCGGCACACCTGCTGACGCTGTGGCTCATCTGGTGGCTGGTTACCGCAGGCGGGCGGCGTTCGTTGCGCGCCATGCTGGGCCTCGGTTGGAGCCGGCGGCTGGGGCCGCTCGAAGTCTTCGCGTGGCTCGGCGTCGTCGGGCTGCTGTTCGTGGCGAACGGGCTGATCGCGCGCTACTTCCAGGGCGGCGACACAGACCTCGAAAAGATCATCACCAGTTCGGCGGCGGCGCGCTTCGTCGTCGTCGCGCTCGCCACCTTCACCGCGCCCGCGGTCGAGGAGACGGTCTATCGCGGCGTCCTCTACCCGGCGCTGCGACGCGCGACGGGGCAGTGGCGGGCCGTCTTCGTCGTCGCCGCACTGTTCGCGGGCGTACACGCTTGGCAGTACCGACAGAACGTCGGCGTCATCATCGCCATCTCGCTGCTGAGTCTGACGCTGACGCTCGTGCGCGCGCAGACGGGCCGGCTCCTCCCCTGCATCATCGTCCACACGCTCTTCAACGGCGTGACCTCCGCCGCCATCCTCTACCAAGCGCACGCGCGCGCCGCGCATGACGCGTCCGCGCAAGGTCTGCTGCTCCTGTTAGCGCTCGGCCGCGCCGCCGGGTTGCACGTCTGAGGCGATGCGCTACGAGGTGCTGGTCGTGGGCGGCGGCGTGGGCGGGTTGACGGTCGCCGCGCTGCTGGCGGCGCGCGGCGTCGGCGTGTGCGTGTTGGAGCGCGCGGCGCAGGCGGGCGGGTGCGCCGCGCCGTCCGCGCACGGCGCTTACGAGTTCGAGCCGGGCGCAGACCTCTACGCCGGCTGGGGCGCGGACGGCATACACGCGCGCGTCTTCGGCGAACTGCCCGTCGCGCCGCCAACGGTCGCGCGCCTCGCGCCCGCCTACGTCGTGCGCCTGCCGGACGGGCGCGACGTGCCGGTCGGCGGCGCTGAGCCGGAAGAGTTCGAGACGACGCTCGGCGCGGCGTTCCCCGAATGCGCCGACGCGGCGGTCGGTTTCTACCGCGAGTTGCACGCGGCGGCCGACGCGTTGTGCGAACTCGCGCGCCACGCGCCTGCACTCGCCGCGCCGCACGCGCTCGCCGCGCTGACGCGACTGGAACGCATGAAGCTGCTGGCGCGCGCCCCGCGCAGCGCGCGTCAAGTGTTCGCACGCGTGGACGAGACGGCGGGCGCGCATCTCGACGGCGCGTCGCCGCGCTTCCGCCGCTTCGTGGACGCGCAACTGCGCGTCTTCGCACAGGCACAAGCCGACGAGTGTGCCTACCTCCACGCTGCGCTCGCGCTCGCCGCGCCGCGTGCCGGTCTCCACACGATCCAGGGCGGCGTGGCGGCGTTGACCGACGCGCTGGCCGAAGCCGTCACGCGCGGCGGCGGCGCGTTGCGTCTGAACACGACGGCGCTGCGTCTCGCTCTGGACGACGGCGGCCGCGCCGTGGGCGTTGACCTGTTGAGCGGCGAGCGGGTCGAGGCGACGCGCGCCGTCGTCAGCAACCTCACCGTCTGGGACACCTACGGCAAGCTGCTCGGTCTCAACCGCACGCCCGCCGACGCGCGCGCGCGGCTGCGCGACCTGCACGGGCACGGCGCTTACCTTATCTTCGCCGCGCTCGACGAGCGCGCGACGCCACGCCTCCCCGCCCCGCGCGTCATCGCGCTGACTGACGAGGATGAGACCGCGCCGCGCGAAGCGACGAACGCGCAGCACCATCTGACGACCGCGCCGCTCGTCTGCAACGCGGCCGGTTCAAAGCGCGCGCCCGCGGGGCAGCGCGCCGTCACCGTCTGGACGCTCACGGACGCCGCGCAGTGGTTCGCGTATCACGAAGACGAGGCCGAGCACGAGGCGCAGGATCAGACGATGCTCGAAGCGTGCTGGGCGCGGTTGCACGCGGCGCTGCCGGAGTTGGGCGGCGACCTCGAAGTGATCGAGACGGCGACGCCGCGCACCTTCTACGAGTTGACGCGCCGCAAGCTCGGTCAGGTCGGCGGCGCGGGTCAGGGCCGCGCCGGCACGCCCGCGCACGTCTTCACGCACCGCACCTCAGTCCCGAACCTTTTCATGGTCGGCGACACGGTCGGCCCCGGCGCAGGGCTGGCCGCCGTCACGCACGGCGCGCTCCTCGTCGCCAACGAAATCGCCCCGCCGGCCCGTTAAGCGACGGGCGGCGGGGCGGAGATGATTTCGCGGACGACGGCGCGGCGGCGTTGACTAGCGCGGCGGGTCAACTTTGGTTCTCATGCGCTCGCCGCTGTCGCTGGGCGGCGGGGGCGGGGGCGGCGGGCTGATGTCCTGCTTCGGCGCGCGGTAGAAAGTGTCGGCCGAAGGGGCCGGGGGCGGGGGCGCGTACTTGGGGCTGATGCCGCCGCCGCCCTTCGAGAAACCCCCGCCGTCCGAGAAGTCGCCGCCGCCGACGTGCTGGTCGGGCAGCTTGTTGGACGCGCAGCCGCGGCAGGGCACGTCGTTCGGCAGCAGCCCCGGCGGCGGCGTCACGACTATCGTGTTGTTGTAGTTGAAGCCGTAGGGGCAACTCACGGGCCGCCAGTAGAACGGGACGAAGACCCAAGAGCCGGCGAAGCTGTCGTAGACCCAGTAGCCGTTGCCGCGGAAGTCGTAGCCGTAGCCGCGCCCCCAACCGAAGTCCGGGCCCCAGAACGGCCCCTGGGTGATGCGGGCCAAGACGCTCACGAGTTCGCGGTTGCGCGTCACGCGGTCGTTGGCCTTCGCCAACGTCTCCGCGCGCTCGCGGCTCCACGTGTCGAGCGCGTCCGTCTCGTCGCGCCGCTTGAACTTGGCGACCGCGACCGAACTGCCGTTAGTGACGACCGCCTTGCGCTCGCCTTTGACGAGCACCGCGCCGGGCGTGACCTCCGCGCGCCCCTTGAAGACCGCGACCTCGGTCGCGCCCGCCTGCGCCGCGACGTGATAGACGCCGCTCCTGAGCACGGTCACTTGCGTCTGCGGCGTCTCGATCCAGAGCGCGGGCTGGCCGTCGTCGAAGCCGATGACTTCGGCCACGACCGCGCCGCGGTTGAGCCGGAAGCGCAGGTGCTCGAACGAATCGTCGAGCAGGACGAACTCCGCGGCCCCGCCGACGCGCAGGTACGAGCCGGGGTTGAGCAACACTTCGACGCGCCCGTCGCCGCCGGTCTTGACCACGTCGCCCACGCGCAACTCGTCGGAGACCGTCAACCGCAAGGCCACGTCCGAGCCGGCGGGCGCGCGCAGGACTTCGCCCGCGACGAAGTTGACGCCGCCCGCGCGCGCCGAGATGACGCGCATGTCGCGGGCCGGGATGATGCTCGGTTCGCGCGTCGTGCCCCGGCGCGTGCCCGTCGTCTGGGCCAGGCCCGCGCCGGCGAGCGACAAAACAAACGCCGCCGAGACGAGCGGCGCGAACCACGATCTCTGACTCATGAGGCGGCTCCTTTTCAGGCCAACCAACGCGGACAGGAAGAATAGACCCACCGATGGGCCTAGCTTACTCGCCCGCCGCGCGGACTTCAAGCAGTTAGTCGCAGCCGGGAGCGCGGGCATCCCTGCCCGCCATGAGCGCAAAGCGCGAACAGAGGAAGCGGCGGCGCTCAAGCTTGAAAGCTAACGTTTCTTTGTTAGCGTGCTGACGCACGCTTGGCGGGCAGGGATGCCCGCGCTCCCGGCATAAAGTAGCGCGTTACTGCGGCGGGACGAGGGCGAGGGCGGCGCGCACGTCCGACTCCGCGCCGCGGACGACGAGCACGGCGGCGGCGTCGAGGCGGACGACGACGAGCAGTTGCCCTTCGCGCCAGGCGGAGACGTTGGCGGCGTTCGTTTGGGCGGGCGTCGCGGTCTGGCGCAGGAGCGCGTTGTAGGCGCGGCAGAACTCTTCGGCGTCGGTCGTGTTGTCCCAGTTGGTCTGCCAGACGAAGAGGGGCGCGGGCGCGGCGGCGCGCTCGAAGAGGTAGGCGCGGTCGCCGGCCCAGCCGGCGGCGGCGCGCGCGGCGTCCTTCGGCGCGTGCGCCTTGAGCAATAGCCCGCGCACGCCGATCTCGCCGAGCGGCGTAGCGGCGTTAGTCGTCCACCCTTCGGCCGCGAAGGACTGCTCGTTCACAGAGACGGCGGGCGGGCGTTCGTCCGCGAAATATTTCTCCGGGTGCAAGACCTGTGCGCTCGTGGCGGGCGGACGGCGGAACAGTTCGTCCACGGCGCGCGCGCCGCCCTTGCGCCGGACGGCTTCGACGAAGCGGACGCCGTCGCGGTAGCGGAAGATGAAAGTCTCCGTGAGGAGCGGCGGGAAGAGCGCGCCGATCTCTTTGCGGTAGAAGTCGAAGCGTTGATCTTCAAAGCGCGCGAGGTCTTCGAGCGGGCGGCGCGTCCAGGCGTCGCCCTGTTCGAGCCGGCGCTGCACGTCCACGGCGTCGCCTTCGACGACGGCGAAGAGTGCTTCCTCGCGGTCGAAGTCGTAGGGGCGCGCGAGCAGGAGCTTGAGCAGGTCGAAGTGCTGATCCTGCAAGGCGTGTGTGAACTCGTGCGCGAGCAGCGAGTCGTTGGCGGGCGTCTTGCCGCGCGGGTCTGCGAGCAAGAGGACTTGCTTGTCGAGCGGCGAATAGGTCGCGCCCGCGGAGGCGGCGGCGAAGCTCGCGGCCAAGGTCGCCAGGTCAGTCCCTTCGGGCAGCATCCCGCCCGCGACCGCGAGCCGGCTGAGCGCGCGCAGTTCCTCGCCGCCGAGCGCGTCCGCCATCTCCTTCGAGCGCGTGCCGTACTCCCAGCCGGTCAGTTCGATGACGCCGGGCGCGGTCTGCCAGTCGAGACCGCGCGCGGCGGCGGTCGCCTGCATGGCGCGGTCGCGCAGGCGCGCGAGTTTGGGCGTGGGCGTGCGCGCGGGCAGCGGCGCGAGCGTGCGCGGCTTGTCGTCGGGCAGGGTGACGACGGGGCCGCCCGCGCTGCCCCGCCGCACGGCCGTCTTACGCCCGCACGCCAGCGCCAAGACCAGCACGCCCAGCGAGCACAGAAAAATCCAGACCGGCCAACCCCTCGTCCGCATGGCGAGGGTTAGACGCGCGCCGCCGCCGCCGCGATGCCGGGAAGAAATCAGGAGTCAGGAGTCAGGAGTCAGGAGCCAGAAGCCGGAAGCCGGCAAGCCGCGATGGCACGTGCCGCGCCGCAACGCGGCAGCGTCGCGTGCCGGCCGTGGACAAGCTACTGTGACTTCGGACTCCCGGCTGCTGATTTCCGGCTTCCGGCTTCTGACTCCTGACTCCTGATTGCTCACCGATCCAGCATGTCGAGCATGGTGTTGCCGCTGCCGCGGCCGTTAGACTGGGCGGGGGCGGGGGGCGGGGGCGGGCCGCCGTAGTCGGCGAGGCGGAGTTGGAGGTTGCCGGAGTTGCTGGCGTAGGCGAGCGCCTCGTCCTGGTTGACGACGCCGTCGCGGATGAGTCGTTCGATCACGGCGTCGAAGGTCTGCATGCCTTCCAGTTCGCCCTGTTCCATGGCGTCGATCAGGGTCTTGCCTTCCTTCTCGCCCTTCTCCATGTAGTCGCGCGTGCGCGCGGTGGACTTCAGGATTTCGATGGCGGCGACGCGCCCCTGGCGGTCGGCGCGCGGCAGCAGCCGTTGCGAGACGATGTAGCGGAAGGTCTGCGCGAGGCGCGCGCGGATGACCGCCTCCTCGTTCTTGGGGAAGACGCCGATGATGCGATCCACGGTCTTCGAGGCGTCAATCGTGTGCAGCGTGGAGAGGACGAGGTGGCCGGTCTCGGCGGCTTCGAGCGCCACCTCGATGGTCTCGCGGTCGCGCATCTCGCCGACGAGGATGACTTTGGGCGCTTGCCGCAGCGCGGCGCGCAGGGCGAGCGCGAAGCTCGGCACGTCCGAGTGCAGCTCGCGCTGGTGGATGGTGGACTGCTTGTGCGTGTGCAGGAACTCGATGGGGTCTTCGATGGTGACGATGTGATAAGCCTTCGTGTCGTTGATCAAATCAATGACGGCGGCGAGCGTCGTGGACTTGCCGCTGCCCGTAGGGCCGGTGACGAGCACCAGCCCGTTCTTCAACTCGGCGATGTCCCTCAATTGCGGCGGCAGGTTGAAGTCGGCCCACTGCGGCGGGCGCGCGGGGATGACGCGCATGACGATGGCGTGCGAACTGCGCTGCATGAAGATGTTGACGCGGAAGCGCGAGACGCCGGGCGCGCTGAACGAGAGATCGGTCGAGCCGAACTTCTCCAGGTTCTCGGCCGCCACCTGCTGCGTGCCGATGAGCAGCTTGGCGATGCCGGCGGTGTGCGCCGGGGTCAGCTTGTCGAGACCCGGCACGTGGACGCCTTGCAGTTTGCTATGCAACTCGACCTGCGGGGGCCGCCCCGGCGAGAAGATCAGATCGGACACCTTGTCGGAGACGGCGAGCATCGCGCCCAGCACGTCGAGGAAGTTCATGGCCGTGGACGCGGGCTGTGGGTTCAGGGTAGTCATGAGAGTAGTAGTCAGTAGTCGGTAGTCGGTAGTCAGTAGGTGGAGGTGCAGCGGGCGCGCGGGCCGTGTTGGCGTGGGCGCGTGGCCGCGTGGCTTGTTCGGGTTGTCGTGGGCTGACTGCCGCTGGGGTTGAGGCGGACAGTTTTGTAACGCTTGCGAAGAAAATGGAACGCCGGGCGCAAACCAACGCGCCGTATCCGGCGTACATCTGAGTGTACGAGAGAGGCGCGCTCCGCCGCAAGTATTTAATGAAACTTTGCGGGCGGCGCGCGCGTCCAATCCGGTGGGAAGGGGGGCGTGAGGGCACGATGGCGACGTACCGCGATCCGATTCGGATGTTTGCACCGCTGGAAGTGATCGAGCGCCTGTTAGAGATTCGCGCCGAGGCGGGCCACCAGCCGGCCATCTACCTCTGCGCCGAAGGCGATCTGACCGCCTACTTTGACGCCTACGGCTTCGACGTGTACGCCTTCTCCGAGCCGGAGGCCGAGTTCCACTACGGCCGCTACCGCGCGCCACTCGCGCCCGGCGGCGACTACGCGCACGAGCACCCGACCGCGCACTAAGCAAGTTTCAGCCGGGCGCGTTTGCCCCGGCGGCGGATAAAACCAAGTGGGAGTTGACCCGACAAGGGTCGCTCCCGCTTGTTGTTTTTAGAGGACTTTGGCGATCAGGAAAGTCAGAGCGCCTTGACGATCAAGAACGTCACGTCGTCGCCAGCGCCGCGGCCGCCCGTCCAGTCGAGCATGTCGGAGTGGATGAACTTGATGAGTTGCTTGGCGGGGAGGTCGCGCCCTTCGAGCACCTTCTGCGCGAGCCGGTCGCGCCCGTACTCGACGCCGTCGGCGTTCGTCGCCTCGACCAGCCCGTCCGTGTAGAGCACGAGCACCTGCCCCGGCTCAATCGGCAGGTAGTATTCGTAGTAGCGCGTGTCGCGGAACATGCCGAGCGGCAGCCCGCCGCGCTCGATGAAGCGCGCCTGCCCGTCGCCGCCGAGCAGCAGCGGCGGGTTGTGCCCGGCGTTGGCGTAAGCCAGCGTCTTGTTGGTCGCGTCCAGCACGCCGTAGAAGGCGGTGACGAACTGGTGCTTCTCGATGGACTCCCAGAGCAGGTAGTTGACCTTGGCCATCGAGACGTTCGACGCGTAGCCGATGTGCAGCGCGGCGCGCAGAGACGCGCGCAGGAACGCCATCAGGAGCGCCGCCGGCACGCCCTTGCCCGACACGTCGGCGATGACCACGCCCAGGTGGTCGTCGTGGATTTTGACGAAGTCGTAGTAGTCGCCCGACACCTCTTCGGTCGAGAAGTTGTAGGCGCTGATGTCGAAGCCGGGCAGTTCCGGGTCGCGCGCCGGCAGCAGTTCCAACTGCACCTGCCGCGCGATCTCCAACTGCGCCTCCAGCCGGCGCTTCTCCAAACGCTGCTCGTGCAGTCGGGCCTTCTCGATGATGATGGCGACCTGCGCGGCGAGCAGACTGAGCACGTCCAGATCGGCCTCTGTGTAGGCGTCGAGCCGGTCGCTTTCGAGGTCGAAGACGCCGATCACTTCCTCGTTCGAGATGATCGGCGCGACCATCTCGGAGCGCGTCTCCACGCGCGCGTTGATGTAGCGCGCGTCGCGGCTCACGTCGTGGACGATGACCGGCTCGCCCGTCTCGGCGACGGAGCCGAGCAGCCCTTCGCCGACCTTGAGCTTCAAACTGGTCAACTCCTCGATGTCGTAGCCGCGCACGGCCGTGGTGGAGAAGCCGCGCAGCGCGCCGGGGTCGGTGTCGTGCCCGTCGCGCCGCTGCCCCGGCTCGATGATGTAGATGCCCGCCGCGTCGTAGGGGATGAGCGTGCCGAGCGTGTCCATGACGAGGTTCAAGACCTCGTCCACGTCGAGCGAGCGGCTAATCTTCTGCGTGATGTCGAGCAGCAGCCGCAGCTTCGCCTCCGTGGTCAACTGCCCCACCGCGCCGCCTGCCGAAGCTTCTTTGACGTTCTCAGCCATGACGATTCAAACCGGAGATTATAGCAGGGATGAGGGCGGAGGGAGGAAAAGAACAGGAGTCAGCAGCCAGGAGTCAGCAGCCAGAAGTTAAAACCGGCAACCAAAAGCTGAGAGCATGAAGGCGATAACAGGATGAAGAAAGGCCGGCTATTCATACTGGCTCCTGGCTCCTGTCTTCTGCCTCCTGTCTTCTTCCACCCTCCTCCCTCCTCCCTTCCAGCGCCGCTTCGGTCAGCAGTTCGAGTTCGACGGCGGCGGTGGGGTGGTGGCGGAAGAAGTCGTTCACGTCGGCGGGGAGGGTGACGCGGGCGAGGCGCAGGCCGCGGGCGGCGAAGAGTTCTTCGTAGGCGGCGGCGGCGCGGCGGCCGGCGGCGTCGGGGTCGAGCGCGGCGACGACGCGGAAGCGCGCGAGCGGCGCGAGCCATTCGGGTTTCAGCCCGCCCGCGCCCACGAGGCCGACGGCGGCGAAGCCGTGGGCCACGAGCGTGAGCGTGTCGGTAAAACCTTCGACGAGGTAGACCGTGCGCCCGGTGGGCAGGGCGGCGAGCGCGTCCACGTTGTAGAGCGAGGGCACGCCGCCGCGCATGTTGTGCCAGCGCGGCTCGACGCCCGCGGCCGTGGTGCGCGCCTGCAAGTAAACGACGTGGCCTTCGACGCGGAACGGGAAGAGCAGGCGGTGGCGGTAGAAGGTCAGGTGCGCGCGCGCGTTGAAGAGACCGGAGCGTTGCAAGTCTGCGAGCGGGAACGCGGCGAGCATATGGCGCATGATGCGGCGGTAGGCGCGGCGCGGGAAGTAGGCGAGACCGGCGGCGCGGGCGGTGCGCGCGTCTATGCCGCGGCGCGCGAGGTAATTGATGCCTTCGATCTGATCTTCGGCGCGGCACGCCGCGAGAAACGTCTCGCAGATGGCGGTGACGCGTTCGCGCGCGAGCGGCTCGGCGGGGGCCGCGTCGTCCGCCGGGTCGGGCGCGGCGCGGGCGGCGAGCGCGCGGGCGGGGCCGCCCGCCGTCAGTCCCAGCTCGCGCGCCAGCGCGCGGACGGCGCGGGCGAACGTCACGCCGTGCATCAACTCGTAGAAGGTGATCGCGTCGCCGCCCTCGTCGCGCGAGAAGCAGTGGAAGAGACCGCGCGTGAGATCGACGGAGAGGCTGGGGTGGCCTTTGCCGCTGTGGTTGTGCGTGGGCAGCGGGCACAGCGCTTGGAGGCGTTGGCCCGTCTGGTGCGCGCCGGGGCAGTAGCGCAGGTAGAAGGCTCGATAGTCAACGACGCGCTTGACCTGGTCGCGCAGTTCGAGCAGGCGGGCGCGTGAGACGGACGGCTCAGCCGGCATGGCGTCTGTGCCCGTTGCGGCGCGCGGGCACGTCATCGGGGTGAGCCGGAGACGGCTCGTCGTCGGCGCGCGCCGGCTCGGCGGCGTGGCGCGCGGCGGCGCGGGCGATGGCCTGCTGGCGCTCGGCGTAGCGCGCGGCGACCTCCGCTTCGTGGCGCGCGCGGTACTCGCCCCAGAGGCGCGAGACCTTGAGGCGGTACTCGACCAGCTCGCGGCTCACGTTGAAGTGGCGCGCGATCTCGGCCGAGGTCAGACCGCGCAGAGTCAGGCGGCGCAAGGCCGTGTAGGGGACGAGCGCGGCCGCGCCGACGGCGTAAGCCGCCTCCTCGTCTTCGTCGTTGTAGTCGCGCGCGACGGTCTTGCCTTGCTTGTTCTGCGCGACGATGGCGAGCCGGTTGGCCTTGTGGCCGAGGAAGACGTGGCAGACCTCTTCCATCAGCGTCGCGTTGTTGCGCGCGCGGCCGTGGCGCGGGTTGAGGATGACGAGCCGCCAGCCGTTGGGCAGCGGGCGCGAGCAAGTGCCGCCCGACCAAGCGTCCGCGCCGACGCCGAGCAGGTGCTCGCGCGTCTGGTCGGAGAGGCCCTCGATCTGGTCGAAGTCTATGACCATGAGCTTGGCGAAGTGCGCGAGCGCGAACGGGTCGAGCGGTTGGTCGTCGCGGCGCAGGCCCGCGAAGTCGCGCAGGCCCAGCGCCCGCAGCTCGTACTGCCGGCCCTTGAAAGTTGGCGGCCACGTCGTCTCGTTCACGGCTCGATTATACCCGCGGGGCGCGCTCGTTTCGAGCTTTAGATTAGCTCGGAGGAGACTTTAACCGAAGATCAGATCAACACAGAGGACACAGAGGGCACACAGAGGGCACAGTTAAGACTCTCTGTGTGAGACCGACCACGCGCCACATGCCGCCACAAGACCACCCGCCCCGCGCGTCGTCACTCCCGACAAGTGGCGCATTTTTGCTGCGCCCGGACGGGACTGTCCGCGCCGGATTGCGCGTTCTGAGCCGCGCGCGCCGCTGGCACTGGCGTTGCACCAGGGAGCTTGAAGTTAACCGCTCGCCGGGATCACGGCCGAAGGAGTCAACCCCTGTCATGTGTCGCAACAGCCTGTCATTGTTGCTCGCGCTCTCGTTGGTCTTAACCTGCGCCCCGCTCTGCGCGCGCGCGCAACAGACGCCGCCGGCGGCCGCGGCGCAGACGCCAGCGCAGTCAGCGCCGCCGAGTCAGACGCCGCTGCCGTTGGACAAACAGTCGCAGCGGATCAAGCGCGTCGTCACCAAGGTCGGCGTGGGCGAGCGGCTGACGGTCTTTCTCAACAACGGCGAGGAGTTGCACGGCACGGTGACGCAGATCGGCGCGGACAGCTTCGCGCTGGCCGAGGTGGACAGGCACGACCTGTTCACCATCCTCTACCGCGACGTGCGCAAGGCGCGCAGCGGCTACGAAGGCGTCAGCCTGTTCACCGGCAAACACGTGAGCAGCCCGCGCGGTCTCAAGATCGCGCTCGCCGCGGGCGCACTGTTCGCCGCCATCGGCCTGCCCCTCATCATCCTGGCGTCGTCGAAGGACTGAAGGCGCGCGGCAGACGTGGCGGCGAGATCATCGGCGACGCTTTGCGGCTTGATTGAGGCCGCGCGCGCGTCAGACGTAGAGCCGGCCCTCGCGTGGGTAGCGCGCGTGGCGTGCGATCTGTTGGTGGTCGGCGGCGCGCCAGGCGCGTAGCGCGCCGACTGCGGCCAGCACCGCGTCGAGTGCGTCGCCGCCGCCGTTGCGCATGATGCGGCGGCGCTCCGCGGCGGCGATCTCGACGTGCGCCGTCAGACCTTCGAGGATGACGCGCCGCGTGCGCCGGCGCACAAGGGTCAGCGGCCCGCCCTCCGGCTGCTTGTAGTTCTGGTGCGGCAGCCCGAGACGCTTGAGCGTCGAAGCCGGGCAGGCTTCGACCAGCACGCGCCGGGCCGTGGCGAGCCGCCGGTATTGGAACGGCAGGATGGCCGTCTGCGTTCGGCGCAAGAGCGGGCGCAGCACGTCGCGCATGCCGTAGAAGGTCTGGTAGATGATGCGGTAGTGGTACGGGTCGAAGGGCGCGCGCTCTTCGAGGTCTGTGAGCCGACGTATGTGGCGCGGGCCGCCGCGCGCCTCGGCCCGCCGCACGCATTCTAACCCGACGCCGTAGTCGTCCTCGCCCCACGCGCGCAGGAGCGCGAACTGCGCGCGCCAGCCCGGCCCCTCGTCGATCACCTCGACCGGCAACCCGAACGGGAAGTCGAGCGCCCACAGCGCGCGGTCGGAGGCGGCGATCAAAGCGACGAGGTGCGCCAGGGCCGGCGCGCGCTCGGCCGTGCCGCACAAGTCTTCGAGCCGCGCCAGCGCCGCCAGCTGGTAGGGCGGCCCGCCCGCCGCGCGCACGCGCCGCTCGACCCGCGCCAACCAGGTGTTCCGCCCCGCCAGCCGCGCCCCGCTGAAGTCCACCCCGTAAACCGCCCTGAACCTCACAACCCGCCCCTCGCTCGTCGTTTCCTTCGTCTTAAGAACGTCGAACAGAACTCACCACAAAGACACGGAGACGCAAAGAGAACTACAGTTTGATGTTTGTGTCTTCGTGCCTTTGTGGTTATGTCAGACGTTCTAAGCGCCGCCGTGCGCGGCCGCGGCGCGGCGCTGCAACTCTTCGGGCGCAACGTCCTCGATGTGCGTGGCGATGTACCACGCGTGCCCGAACGGGTCTTCGACGCCGCCCGTGCGGTCGCCGTAGAACTGATCCGCCACGGGGCGCACGAGCTTCGCGCCCGCCGCCACCGCCCGCTCGACCGCCGCGTCCACGTCCTCGACGTAGAGCACGAAACTCACGGGCGAGCCGCCGAAGCTCTGCGGGCCGCGCGCGTTCATCTGCGGGTGCTCGTCCGAGAGCATGACGTGCGAGTCGCCGATCCTGATCTCGGCGTGCCCCACGCGCCCGTCCGGCCCCGCCATGCGAAACAACTCCGTCGCGCCGAACGCCTCCTTATAAAACTCTATGGCGCGCGCCGCGTCCCCCACGATCAGGTACGGCGTCACCGTGTGGTAGCCCTCCGGGATCGGTTTCACCTTGTCCGTCATAAACGCACTCTCCTTCCTTGGGTTATTCGGGAGCAGTTACACAATCAGTACAACGCCACGAACGCCGCCGGCGGCGGCGCTGGGATGTAAGCGCGGAGAAGCATCGGCCGTGGACGAACGCGGGTTTAACTAAGCCTGTTCCACTCGTCGGCCGTGACCTGCCGCCCGATGATGGCCTCAACCTCGCGTAGCATCATCCGAAGTTGCGGCACAGAATACTCGGCGTTGGACGGGATGGTGAGTCGGTGCTGACCGTGAACCATGAACTGGTGTTTCGCGCCAGAGTACAAGCCCTCGAACCCAAGCAGGCGCAGCCGCCGGATGAAGTCGGCGCGCTTACACGGATTCCACCGACTCATACGCCGGCTCCCTGTTCAGGTCAATCTCGTCAATCACCGGTAGCGCGTGCCCTAACTTCAACCCCAGCCAGAGCCAGTCTTCGAGCGTCGAGCGCAACTCCGTCTCACACTCTCGCAACGTCGCGCCGAACGACACCACGCCCGGACACACCCCGATCCGCCCCGCGAACGTGCCATCCTCCAGCTTGTCATACTCGGCCCGCGCTAGCGCACGCTCAATGTATTCGCTCAGGATGAATTGCACGCTCATAAGGAGCCTTGAAACTTTCTTCGGCTACGAACAGTAGCGCGAACACCGCTTAAAGAACACAGGCGCTCAACTCAAGGTGGGTTGAGCGCCTGATGAACTTCAACTCGGAACCTAGTTAGTCCGCTACTTCCGCCGGTTGCGCCCGCGGGGGTCTTGGCCGGGTTGGCTGAATTGGGCGTAGGCGACGCGGAAGAGTTCGGAGAGGGCCTTGGCGGTCTCTTCGGTGAGGTTGCGGTCGGCGCGCAGGTGCGCCTCGACGATGTCGGGCGTGGCCTCCTGCGGGAAGTAGACGACCGCTTTCGCGCCGTCGCCGCTCTCGGCGCGGCCGCTCATGACGCGCTCCATCGGCATGTCGAGCCAGGCGGTCAGGCGCGCGATGTTGTCCGCGTCCGGCTTGCCCGTGCCGTTCTCGATGCGCGACAGGGTCGAGGCCGAGACGCCCGTCTCGTCCGCCACGTCGCGCAGGGACAGCCCCGCCGCCTCCCGCTTGCGCCGAATCGCTCGCCCCAACTCAATCGTGTTGACTAAACTCTTGCCCGTCTGTGCCATCGTTGGCCTCCTTCCGGCGCGGCCGCTTTGGCCCACTCTCGGGCCGGACGGCGCACGTCTCTAGCCCCAGACCATAGCACAGGTCAAATCCCAGATGCAAGACTTTGTTTTATGCTTGCAACAAACCGGAGCACGTGGTACACTGTTTCACGTATGAAACAGCGCGGCCGACAGACAGGGGCCGCGTGAAAGGACGAAGGCGACGTGAGCACGGAATTCATCTGGGAGACGTTCGATAACCTGTTCAAGACCGTCCACCGCCAGGGCCGGCGCGTGGAGGAGTTAGAGGCGCGCATCGTCGATCTGGAGCGCCGCCTGGCGGAGCGCACGAAGCCCGCGCCCGCGCCCGCGCCGGTCGAGGAGTTGCCGGTCGAGCGCGCCGCCTGAAGAGTTTGCCAGCAGTTTTGACGGAGGATGAGAGCAATGCCGACCGCAACCGCCACGCCGAAGGACAAGAAAGCGATCATGCGCGACAAGCGCGCGCAAGGCATCGCCGCGATGGGCCTCGTCCAGCGCGAGGGCGACCGCTTCCGCGTGACCACGCCCTCGCTGCGCGGCAAGCGCAACAGCTACGAGGTCTGGCGCGACGAGGCGGGCAAGGTGCGCTGCTCGTGTCTCGAATTCGAGGAGCAGACGGCGCAGGACGCCGCGTTCCGCTGCGAGCACATCCTCGCCGTCAAGCACTCGCTGACTTTGAAGAACACGGAGGCGGCCGCCACCGCGCGGCCGTCGCCGAACGTCGCCGCACGCGCGGCGCTGGGGCAGTTACCGCCGCCCACGAACAACGACACCGCAGCCGAGAAGCGCGCGCCGCAGGCCGACAGCCCCGCGCCGCGTTTCGAACGGGAGCAGGCCGAAGTCCCGCCGGTCGTGACCACGGAGGTCGCGCCCGCCGAGGCCGCCAGCCCGCTCGCGGAACACGACAACGCAGAGGAGCAGACAGAGATGAACAGAAAACACGCAACCGCCCCGGCCGCGCCGGAGCAGGATTTGGATTTCGTTACGGCCGAAGAGCACGCGGCCATGCAGCCTGAGCAGGCGGGCGCGCCCGTCGTGCCGCTCGCCTTCGCCAACACCTTGCGCACGCTGCGCCAGCCGATTGACCCGAAGCTCATCAAGACGCGCGAAGGCTGGCGCGACCGCAACGGGCAAGTCCACGCCGTCGAGTACGTCGAGTGGCACACGGTCGCCGACCTCTTGGATCGCGTCGCGCCGACCTGGTCGCACGCCGTCCGCGGCATCGTCCAGATCGGCGACATGGTCGCGGTCACGGCCGCCATCACGATTGGCGGCGTGACGCGCGAGGGCGTCGGCACGGGCACGGCCGATAACGAGACCGGCATCAAGAAGGCCGAGCACGACGCGTTGAAGCGCGCCGCCATCAAGTTCGGCATCGCGCGCGAGCTGTACCAGCGCGAGTCCGAGGTGATCGAGCGCGACGGCCAGGGGCCGCAGCCCGGCGACCTGCCGCGCGACCCGCTCGCCAAGTCCATGGCCGATCTGGTCACGCCGAAGCAGCTCGGCATGATCCGCGCGCTCGCGCGCGAGGCGCACGTGGACGCCGACGAGGAGTGCCAGCAGGTCTTGCGCTGCCGCACCGAGGAGTTGTCGAAGAAGGCCGCGTCCAGCTTCATTGACCACCTCAAGGGCTTGCAGCAGGAAGCCTTCGGCCAGCAGCCGATGCGGCGCGCGAGCTAAGGCAGAAAGAAGAAGCCGGAAGTCAGAAGCCAGTAGGGAGACCGTAGAAAACGCGTAAGCAGAAAGGCCGACCTTTCATTCCGGCTTCTGGCTTCCGACTTCCGGCCCCTACGGCCCACTTTCCCAGGGGGTGACTGAGATGACGACTGAAGAGTTGATTCAGGAAAAGCCGCTGGCGCTCGAACTGGAGTACGCCGAGTTCGAGTCGCACGCGCCGGTCGTCGAGCACGAGGAAGAGGGCGCGCACGCGCCCGCGCACGACGACGACGCCGAGCGGCAGACGAAGAAGGAGCGCATCCTCGCGCTCTACGCGGCGGGCACGACCGACATCGCGCAGCTCGTCCGCCAGGTGGGCGCGCGCCCGTCCTACGTCGCGCAGGTCTTGCAGCAGGCCGGGCATCTGACCGGCTACTTCGATCTCTACACGACGACGGCGCGCGAGCAGAACGTCTACACGCGCTTCTTCCGCAACGTGCTCTCGTTCCGCAACGCGGCGGCGGCGCGCGAGTCGGTGGAAAAGATCGACCGGCTCTACAACTACTTCGAGCGGCTCGGCGACCGCGCCGGGCAGCACCAGGCGATGGTCTTGGCGCTCACGGGCAAGAACCGCGCCCGCTGGAGCGGCAAGCACGAAGAGGCGCAAATCTTCAGCGAGTGGCTGGCCGCTCACTGACAGCACGCGGCGCGCGGCCAC
>DASVPY010000055.1:0-72321 GCA_036389395.1 Pyrinomonadaceae bacterium | reverse complement strand
GCAAGCGGTCGCGGTTCGCTTGAATGATCGCGTCGTGGCGATCAAGTCCTTGCGCGCGCAACTCGTTCGTGTGATCGATCTGCAAGATCGCGTTCTTCTTGACGACGCCGAACAGGAGCAACAGACCTAAGCCCGAAAAGATGTTGACCGTCTGCCCCGCGATGAGCAGCGAGAGGATGCCGAACGGGATGGCCAGCGGCAGCGTCAGCAAAATCGTGACGGGGTGGATGAACGATTCAAACTGCGCCGCGAGCACCATGTACATGAAGACGAACGAGAGCAGGAACGCGAGCATGAAGTACATGCCCGCCTTGCCCAACTCCTTCGAGCGCCCGGCGAGACCCGTCGAGTAGCCCGGCTCGATGTTCAAGGTCTTGGCGAACTCGTTGAGCTGCGCGATGACCGCCGCCTGCGAGCCGCCCGGCTTGACGTTCGCCGTCAAAGTCACCTGCCGCTGCCGGTTCAGACGATCAATCGCCGACGGCCCCGTGCCCTCTTCCACCTGCACCACGTTGTCGAGGCTGACCCAGCCCAGCTTGGCCGAAGTGGCGAACAAGCGCGACAACTCTTCCTTGCTCGCGCGCGCCGCGCCCATCGCGCGCACGCGCACGTCGTACTGATCCGTGCCCTCGTTGAAGGTCGAGACCTTCTGCCCGGCGACCAGCACGTTCAGGCTCTGCGCGATGTCGCCCACCTTCACGCCGAGGTCGGCCGCGCGCGGCCGATCAATGCGGACGCGCAGCTCCGGCTTGCCGACGATGAGCGTCGAGTCCACGTCCACCACGTCCTTCATCGTGCGCATCTTCTGCAAGAACTGCTCGGAGTACTGCGTCAGCTTTTGCAGGTCGGGGCCGCTGATGACGTACTGGATGTCGGCGTTCCTGAAGCCGCCGCCCGAAATCGCCGCGACCTGCTGCACGCTGGGGCGCAGGCTCTGCGGGTACTTCGCCAGCAGCTCGCGCGCCCTGACCATCAGCTTCTCCTGCGAGAGCTGGCGCTCCGTGATCGGCTGGAGCTTGACGTAGATCGAGGCGCTGTTGACCAACTGCTGCTGCCCGCCGCCGATGGTCACGAGCGTGTCGGTCACGCCCGGCAACTGGCGCGCCTCCGCGGCGATGCGCTCGACGAGCGTGGACGTGGCGGCGAGCGTCGTCCCTTCGGGCGCGCGCACCGAAATCTCGAACTGCGACTGATCGTCCACCGGCAGGAAGTTCTTGCCGACGAGCATGAAGAGCGGCACGATGGAGATGATGACGAGCGCGCACAGGCCGACCACGACCCAGCGGTGCGCCATCGCCAGTTCGAGCAGCCAGGTGTACGTGCGATCAATCGGCTTGTAGAACCGCCCCTCCTTCGAGCCGTGCGCCTCCGCCTGCGGCTCCGACGTGCGCCGCGCGTCCGCCTCGGCAACAGTCTCGGAAGCCGGCAGCGCCGCCTCGTCCGGCTCGCCCGCCACGACGCGCGCTGCGGGCGCGACGAGCGCCGAGTCTGCGCCCGCCGGCTCGCTGCCCACGCCCGCCGAGAGTTGCCGCTGCCTGCGCCTGAGCAGACGCGCCGCCAGCATCGGCGTCAGCGTGAACGAGACGAGCAGAGAGACCGCGATGGCGAACGAAGACGTGAAGCCGAAACTGGACATGAAGCGGCCGACGATGCCCTTCATGAAGCCGACCGGCAGGAAGACGGCGAGCAACGAGAGCGTCGTCGCCATGACGGCGAGGCCGATCTCTTTCGTGCCCTCAATCGCCGCCTGGAACGGCGGCATCCCCTTCTCTTCGACGAAGCGGAAGACGTTTTCGAGCACGACGATGGCGTCGTCAATCACGATGCCGACCATCAAGGTCAGCGCCAGCATCGTGATCTGGTTGAGCGTGTAGCCCATCGCCGCCATCAGCCCGAACGTGGCCACAATCGAGGTCGGGATCGCGATGGCCGCGATGAACGTCGAGCGCACGTTCCACAGGAACAGGAAGACGACGATGGCCGCGAGGATGCCGCCTTCGACCAAGTGCGTCTCGATGGAATGAACGGCCGCCTTGATGAAGATCGACTGGTCGCCCACGATCTCCGTGCGCACGTCCGCCGGCAGCGTCGCCTGTATCTCGGCGAGCCGCTCCTTGACCGCGTCCGCCACGCTCACCGTGTTCTGCCCCGACTGCTTCGAGACGACGAGCGTCACCGCCGGCTGCCCGTTCAGGCGCGCGGAGGTGCGCTGCTCCTCCGCGCTGTCTTCGGCGTAGCCGATGTCGGCGAGCTTGACGGCGTAGCTGCCGCGCGTCGAGATGGCGATCTGGTTGAACTCGGCCGGGTTGCGTATGCGCCCCAAGGTGCGTACGGTCAACTCGCGCGTGCCCTCGTCCACGCGCCCGCCCGGCACTTCCATGTTCTGCGCCTTCACGGCCGCCGTCACTTCCGGCACGGTCACGTTGAAGGCGCGCATCTTGTCCGGGTCGAGATAAATCTGTATCTCGCGCCGCGCGCCGCCCACGATCTCGACGCTGCCGACGCCGTTGATCGCCTCGATGCGCTTCTTGATCTGCTTGTCCGCGATGTCGGTCACTTCGCGCAGCGAGCGCGGGCTTGAGACGGCGATGCGCAGCACCGGCGCGGCGTCCGTGTCGAGCTTCTGCACCGTGGGTATCTCGGCCGTCTCGGGCAGGTCGTTGACGATCAGGTTGACCTTGTCGCGCACCTCCTGCGCGGCCACGTCCGCGTTCTTCTCCAGCAGGAACGTGATGAAGACCTGCGACACGCCCTCGACCGACGTGGAGCGCAGCTCGTCAATCCCGCTGATCGTGTTGACGGCCGACTCGACCTTGTCCGTGATCTCGGTCTCGATCTCCTGCGGCGACGCGCCGGGGTTGATGACCGTCACCGTGATCGTCGGCAGATCGATCTTCGGGAACAGATCGACGCCCAGCGAGAAGAACGAGAACACGCCCACCACCGTCAGCGACAGAATCAACATCGTCGCGAACACCGGGCGGCGGACACAAATCTCAGCTAGCTTTTGCATACGCTTAGTTCAAGGTTCAACGTTCAAGGTTCAAGGTTTCAACGTCCGCCAACTTTGAACGTTGAACCTTGAACCTTGAACTCACTGTATGACCTTCGCCCCGTCCTTCAACTGCTCGACGTTGGCGGTGGCGACGAGTTCGCCTTCGCGCAGACCCGTCTTGATCTCGACGAGGTCGCCTTCGATCTGGCCGAGTTGGACGACGCGCTCCTCGGCGATGCCGTCGTGGACGACGAAGACGCGGCTGATGCCCTGCTCGGTGTGGACGGCGCGCGCGGGCACGAGCACCGCCGGGTCGCCCTTGGGCAGCAGGATGCGGACGGTGGCGAACTGGCCCGGCTTCAACATGTTCGCGCCGTTCTCGACCTCGGCCTCGACCGTGAGCGTGCGCGACGCCGCCGTCACGTTCGGCGACAGGCGCGCGACGCGGCCCGCGAACGCGCGGTCGGCGTAGGCGCTCGTCGTCACCGAGACGCTCTGACCGGGCTGCACGATGGAGATGTACTGTTCGGGGATGTCTATGCGCAGCCGCAGAGGGTTCGTGCGCACGAGGGTCGCGATCTTCGAGGCCGTGGTGACGTACTCGCCCACGTCCGCCGGGCGGTCGGCGACGTAGCCGCTGATGGGCGCGTAGACCACCGCGTCGCGGATCGACTTCTGCGCCTGCGCGACCTGCGCCTCGGCGGCCTGCGCCGCGGCGCGCGCCGTCTGGATGGCGGCGTAGTTCTGCCGCGCCGCCGCCACCTGCGCCTCGTACTGCTGCTGCAACTGGTCGCGCTGCGCGCGCTGCTGATCGTAAGCCGAGCGCGACACGTCGCCCGATTCGAGCAGACGCGCCTGGCGGCGCAACTGCGTCTCGGCTAGGTCGAGCGCCGCCTTCGTCGCGCCGACTTCGGCGACGCGCGTCGGGTCGAAGGCCTGACCGGGCCGGAGGCCGATGCGCTCCTCGGCCTGGCGCACGGCGGCGCGCGCCTGCGCGGCCTGCGCCTGCAACTGTTCGAGCCGGAGGCGCGCGTCGGCGTCGTCGAGCCGGACGAGCACCGCGCCCTTCTGCACGAAGCTGCCGAGGTCTACGCCCACGGCCGTGACCTTGCCGGAGACCGTCGGGGCCACGTCCGTCTGCTCGTCGGCGGCGAGACTGCCGGTCGCCTCGATGAAGCGCGGCAGTTCGCGGACGATGGCGGCGGCGGTCGTGACCTGAACGGCCTGCACGGGCGTGGGCGACGTGGCCGCCTTCGGCTGGGCCTGGCCGCGCGACCCGCCGCACGCGGCGAACGTGAGCGCGACGGCGGCGAGCACGAGCGCGAGACCGCAGAGCTTCAGGGTGTTGCGGGAGATGTTGACTGACATAATTCCTGTCCGTGTGAAAGCTTCGCCGTGCCGGATAATGTTTGCGTCTTAACGGGTCGCGGCGCGGCGCTCGCCCTTCTTCGTCTTCTTCTTCGCGCCCTTCGGGCCGGGCGGCGGCGTGTTGGCGGCGACGCCGCCGAGCAGGATGTCTGTGAACTCGCGCGCGGCGCGCTCGTTCGAGATGTCGAGCAGGCGGCGCTTCTTGTCCCAGAGCGTGTTGTTGATCGTGTGGTGGATGACCATGCCTAGAAAGGCGCGGATGATGATGGCCGGGTCGAACTGGCGGAGCGCGCCCTCGCGCTGCCGCTCGCGTATGTACTGGCCGAGGAAGTCGTACATCGGCAGGACGTTGCGCTCCCAGAACATGTCGGTCAGTTGGTGCTCTTCGAGCGCGGCGTGCGAGAGCAGGCGCAGGAAGTCCTGATCCTGCTCGTGGTGCTCCATGAGCGTGCGGGCCAAGTCCTCGAAGACGGCGCGGTCGTCGCGGCGGCTGATCGGTTCGGCCAAACACTGGCGCGGGTCGAAGCCGCCGGCGCAGGCCTTGAAGTCTATGATCGCGTTGTAGAGTTCTTCCTTCGTGGCGAAGTGGCGGAAGACCATGGCCTCGGAGACGCCCGCCGCCTGCGCGATCTCCTTGGTGGTCGTGCCGCGGAAGCCGCGCTGGGAGAAGAGGCGCATGGCCACGCGCAGGAGTTGCTGGCGGCGCTCCTCGCCCGCCATGCGCCCGGAGGCGGCAAGCGCGCCCGCGCCGCCCGCCCGCGTTTGTAGATCAGCCGCTCTGGTCAATCGCTTGGTTTCCTTTGCCGTAAAAGTAAGCACTTACTTACCAGACTGGCGCGGGGACTGTCAAGCGCGGGGCGCGGGCGGTTAGTGGTTCAGTTTGAAGTTGAGAGCCGGCGGGTGGCCGGGTTAACACAGAGGGCACAGAGTTAGCACAGAGGCCACAGTAAGAGCTTCTGTGAACTCTGTGTCTCCTCTGTGCCCTCTGTGTTAAATCCGGCCGCGCCAACCGCTCAAGCTCAACCTGAACCACCACCCCGCCGGGCGGCGCGGGCGTGGCGGGCGTAATTTTCGGCCGCCGGCCGCGTCATTTGGGCTGTACTGTTCCCGACCTTGCGCTATAATCGTCGTACCTTTTCACAACAAAGTGGAGGCACTTGGTCGGCCCTCGCGGTAGGCAGGATGCGCCCGCGGGCGCGCGGTTTGCGCCGCGCCCGGCGTCGGCACATCAGTTGCACCCCGGCCGTCGGAAGTAACTTTTTCAGGCGGGCGCGCGCGGCCTCTTTGGCGGCGCGCGCCGGCGGCCTCAAACGACCGTATCATTTCCAACGCGAAGGAGAGCAAGCGCATGTCACAGAACTTCGACAACACGACGAACAACCCGGCGACCGGTGGTGCGGGCACGGGCGCGACCGACGCCGGCACGACCCGCGAGTCCATCGGCGGCGGCACGGGCCTTCAGCCCGCGCCGGGCGGCACGAGCACGGGCACGGGCGGCACGGGCACGGCCGCGGCCACGGCGCGCGAGCAGATCACCCAGACGGCGCAGCAGTACGGGCAGAAGATCGCCGACGCCGCGACGCAGGCCAAGGACTACGTGAGCGACAAGGTCTCGGTCGTCGGCGACAAGATCAAGGACTTGCAGAACACGGACATCAACCAGGTGGCCGAGGACGCCAAGGCCTACGCGCGCCAGAACCCCGGTCAGGCGCTCCTGATCTCGGCGGCGGCCGGCTTCCTGCTCGGGCTGCTCATCCGCGGCAGTCGGCGCTAGGGCCGGTTCAAGGTTTCAGGTTCAAGGTTCAAGGTTCGAGGTTCGCCCGCCGCACGGCGCGGACGAGCTTCGAGCCGTCGAACTTTGAACTTTGCACGTTGAACCTTGAACGTTGAACCTCGTGAAAGGAGTGACGAGCGATGGCTGATTTAGAGAGACGCGGTACGGGCGTCGCGCCGGCGCGCGCCCAGGAGCCGCAGCCGCCGGCCCCCGTCGCGGACATAGACCGCCTGCCGACGATGTTCGGCCGGCTCGGCGACGAAGTGATGGCCATGCTCGACGCCAAGCTCGGCCTGGTCAAGCTGGAGCTGAAGGAGGAGGCGGCCGTCTACACGCGCACCGTGGCCCTGATGGCCGCGGGGGGCTTGCTCGCGGCCGTCGGGTTCGCGTTCGTGAACTTCGCGGTCGCCTACGCCCTGTCCACGCTCTTCCCCACCTTCAGCGAGCCGGCCCGGTACGCGCTCGGCTTCCTCATCACGGGCGCGCTCTACCTGGTGGTCGGCGTCGGCATCATCTTCGCGATGAAGGGGCGGCTCGCGCGACACAGTCCCGCGCCGGCCCGCAGCCTCGAAGAACTGAGAAAGGACAAGCAATGGCTGAAGAACGAAATCTAGCGACCGCGCGCGCGCCCGAAGTCGGCGACCCAGAGGCCACGAAGGAAGAGCTTCAGCGGCGCATGGAGGAGGCGCGCGAGTCCATCACGCAGACCGTCTCCGACATCAAGGAGACGGTCACGACGCAGTACCAGAACGTGCGCGAGACGATCTCGCAGTCGCTCGACTGGCGCGAGCAGTACCGCCGCCGCCCCGTGGCCTTCTCGGTCGGCGCGCTCGGCGTCGGCCTCGTCGTCGGCTACAGCGTGGCCGGCGCGCTCATGCCGGAGCGCGCCGATCTGGTCGAACGCTACTACGGCTCGCAGGGCGACGCCTACGACGCGAGCGACAACGGCGGCGGCGCGCAGCCGCAGATGTTGGCCGGCACGGCGGCCGGCGCGAGCGCCTACGCCGCCGCGCCGCCCGCGGCCTACCCGGCCGCCGAGAGCGCGCCCGCGCCGCGCCCGTCCTACAGCAGCGGCTACGAGGCGCAGAGCGCCGACCCGCCGGAGCCTGACAAGCCGGGTCTGATCGAACGCTTCAAGGAGACGCAGGCCTACGACCGCTTGCAGGAAGAGGTGAGCAAGCTCGGCAGCCGCGCCGTCGAGGAGTTGTCGAAGACGGCGCAGACCGTCGTGCTGCCCGCGCTCCTGAACAAAGTGAAGGAACTGCTGGGGCTTGATCTCTCCGGCGGCGGGGCGCAGCGGCAACAGGCGTCCGCACGCCCGACCGGCACGCAGACCGCGCCCGGCACGCAAGGCAGCGCCGGGCCGACCGGCGGCCAGCAGCCGGGCGGCGGCACGCCCTACGCGCCGACGACGGGCTGAGCGTTACGAAGGCGGCCGACGCGTTTTCTGTCTCCGCGCGAGCGGGCGAGCGGTCGCCAAACGGCCGCCTCGCCCGCTCGTCCGTCTCGTAATAAACCTCCCTCCGGGTTGAGCGCCCGGCCGACACTTTTGTATGAGCACGTTGCTGACAGAGGCGTCGGCGTTGACGGAGGCGGCGGCCGAACAGAGGGCGGCGCGCCCCGCGAGCGTCGAAGTCATCCTCAACGCGGCGGCCGGCGCGGGCGCTGGCGGCGCGGCGCGCGCGCGACTCGCGGCCCTGTTCGCGGCGCACGGTCTGACGGCGCGCGTCGTCGCGGCCGACGCCGACGCGTTGCTGCCGGAGTTGGCCGAGCGCGCGGCGCGCGGCGACGCGCGGATCGTCGTCGCGGGCGGCGGCGACGGGACGGTCAGTGCCGTGGCCGCGGCGCTCGCCGGCACGGACAAGGTGCTCGGCGTGCTGCCGCTCGGTACGCTCAACCACTTCGCCAAAGACCTCGGCGTCCCGCTCGACCTGGAAGCGGCGGCGCGCGTCGTCGCCACGGGGCGCGTCGTCGAAGTAGACGTGGGCGAAGTCAACGGTCACGTCTTCGTCAACAATTCGAGCTTGGGGTTGTACGCGCACATCGTGCGGCAGCGCGAGAAGACGCAGCGCCGCCAGGGCTACAGCAAGTGGCTCGCGTTCGCCTGGGCCGTGCTCGTCGTCTTCAAGCGCTACCCGTTCCTGCGCGTGCGTCTGAGCGTAGACGGGCGCGAGTTGGAACGGCGCACGCCCGTCGTCTTCGTCGGCAACAACGAGTACGAGATGGACGGCTTCAACGTCGGCGCGCGCGCGTGCCTCGACGCCGGCCGGCTGAGCCTGCACGTGACGCACAAGGCGGGGCGCGGCCGGCTCGTGCTGCTCGCTTTGCGCGCGCTGTTCGGCCGCCTGCGCGCCGCCAAAGACTTCGACTCGCTCTGCGCCCGCGAGGTCTGGATCGAGTCGCGGCGCAAGGGCAAGCGGCTGCGCGTCGCCACGGACGGCGAAGTCACCATCATGAACTCGCCGCTCCACTACCGTGTCCGCCCCCGCGCCCTGCGCGTGCTGGTGGCGAGGGATGAGGGATGAGGGGTAAGAAGGCAGGAGGCAGGAGGCAGAAGCCAGGAGTCAGAAGTTAAGAGCGGGCAAGCGGAGGAAGCCGGAACCAGGAAGTCGGCCGTCGGGCGTCCGCGATCATGATTCTGGTGGTCTGCATCTTCCTTCCGGCTTCCGGCTTCTGACTCCTGACTCCTTCTTTTCATCCGTACTGCTATGCGTACCCTGGTTCATCTCTCGGACTTGCATTTCGGCCGGCTGGACGAGCGGGTCGTGGAGCCTTTGCGGGCGCAGGTCGAGGCGAGCGCGCCGGACGTGATCGCGGTGTCGGGCGATCTGACGCAGCGCGCGCGGAGCGAGCAGTTCAAGGCGGCGCGGGCCTTTCTCGACACGCTGCCGCGCGTGCCGTTAGTGGTCGTGCCGGGCAATCATGACGTGCCGCTCTACAACGTCTGGGCGCGGTTCGCGCAGCCGCTCGAAAAGTACCGCCGCTACGTCACGCCCGACCTCGAACCGTTCTACGCCGACAAAGAGATCGCCGTGCTCGGTCTCAACACCGCGCGCTCGTTCACGCGCAAGTCGGGCCGCGTGAACAGGCTTCAGATGGCGCGCATACGCGAGCGCCTCTGCCCCCACGGCGACGAAATCACGAAGGTGATCGTCACGCACCACCCGTTCGACGTGCCGCCGGGCGCGGACGAGCGCGAGGTGGTCGGGCGCGCGCGCCAGGCCATGGAGACGCTCGCGGCCTGCGGCGCGGACGTGCTGCTCGCCGGCCACCTGCACGTCAGCCACACGGGCCAGACCGCGAAGCGTTACCGCATCCGCGGCCACTCCGCGCTGGTCGTGCAGGCCGGCACGGCCACCTCGACGCGCGGGCGCGGCGAGGCGAACTCGTTCAACGTGCTGCGCCTGAAGCACCCTTACATCAACGTCCAGCGGTTCGCGTGGGCCGAGGCGCAGCGGCACTTCGCGCTCGCGTCGAGCGAGCACTTCCGGCACACGCCCGACGGCTGGGTGCGCCTCTCCGACGAAGTGGCCGCCGGGCTGACCTACACCGCCCCCGGCGACGCGCTCCAACCGCACGTGCCCGCCTGAAGGCTCGCGCTTTCGTGGAACGGCGCGGGCCGGCGCGGTTTCTAACGGCGCGTGTCGTTGGTTTGACAGTCGCGGCGGGCGCGCTTAGACTGCGCGCGCAGAAGTCTGCCCCGACCGGCCCACGCTGCTGAAGGAGTCCAAAGCCCATGTCACCCACGCCCCGTCGGTCGCGCCGGCCCGTGCTCTCGTTCGCCGCCGCGCTGCTCGTCTGCGCCCTCGGCTGCGCGCCGCCGCGCGCCGCGCGCGCGCAGGACAAGGCGACCTACGACGCCGACCGCAAGCGCGCCTTCCAACTCTACGAGGCCAACAACTTCGTCGCGGCGCTGCCGCTCCTGGAGAAGCTCGCCGCGGCCAACCCGGAGGACGTGCCCGTGCTTGAGCGGCTCGGCTTCGCGCTCTACGCCAACTCGACGATCATCGAAGACCCGGCGGCGCGCAAGCAGGCGCGCCAACGCGCGCGCGGCGCGCTCCTGCGCGCCAGGGAACTCGGCGACGACAGCAACCTCTTGCAGTACGCGCTCGGCGCGCTCGAAGCGCCCGACGACGCCGCGCCCGTCCCCTTCTCCGACCTGCAAGGCGCTGAGCAGGCCATGCGCGCGGGCGAGCAGTTCTTCGCCGCGGGCCAGTTGGCCAAGGCCATCGAAGCCTACCAGCGCGCGCTCCAACTCGACCCGCACCTCTACTACGCGGCCCTCTTCATCGGCGACTCCTACTTCAAGCAGAACCTGCACGACAAGGCCGGCGAGTGGTTCGCGCGCGCCGTCCAGATCGACCCGGACATCGAGACCGCCCACCGCTACTGGGGCGACGCGCTCGTCGCGCAGGACAAGCGCGACGCGGCGCGCGACAAGTTCGTCGAGGCCATCGTGGCCGAGCCGTACACGCAGAGTGCGCGCGTCGGCCTCGCGCAGTGGGGGCAGCGCTACAAGCGCGACCTGCACCACCCGCGGCTCGACATCCCCGTGGACGTGCAGCAGGGGCCGGACGGCAAGAACACGATCAACCTGTCGGCGCAGGCGCTAATTGGCGGCGAGGACGGCGGCAGCGCGTGGCTCGTCTACGGCATCACGCGCACCGCCTGGTCGAAGGAGAAGTTCGCCAAGGCGTACCCGAATGAGCGCGCCTACCGGCACTCGCTCGCCGAAGAGGTCGAGGCCTTAAACGCGGTCGCCGACCTCGTGCGCGCGCAGATGAAGGAGAAGAAGATCAAGCAGCTCAACCCGTCGCTCGCCAACCTGCTGAAGCTGAGCGACGCCGGGCTGCTCGAAGCCTACGTCCTGTTCGCGCGCGCCGACCAGGGCATCGCCCAGGATTACGTCGCCTACCGCCGGGCCAACCGCGACAAGCTGCGCCGCTACTGGGTCGAGTTCGTCACCGACCCGAAGTAAAGTAGAAGGGCGAAGGGCGAAGGGCGAAAGTTAGGACGGCGCTCACGCGCCGAGCTTTTTCAGATGCCGAATTCTGAAAAAAGATCACGCCGCGGGCGTGTCCGAACTTTCGCCCTTCGCCCTTCGCCTTGCCCCTTTAGCGCGGGGGCGCGGGCTTGCGCGGGAGTTTGTCGTCGCGCATGGCGGTCTGGTAGACGAAGGCGGCCATGATGGTGGCGGCCTGTTTCATGTCGTCGGCCTGGATGCGGTCGAACACGTCCTGGTTCGAGTGGTGCGTGCGCGTGTCGTACTCGATCTCGTCCTGGATGAACTGGAAGCCGGGCAGGCCGATGCGGTCGAACGACAGGTGATCCGTGCCGCCCGTGTTCGACATCGTCAAGGTCTGCGCGCCCATGTCGCGGAACGGTTGTAGCCATTGACGGAAGAGCGGCCACACCCCGGCGTTGCCTTGCGTGTAGACGCCGCGAATCTTGCCCGTGCCGTTGTCGAGGTTGAAGTAGGCGTCGAACTTCTCGTAGTCGGGCTTGGTGACGAGGCGCGGCGTGGGCGTCGGCTGCGGCGCGGCGGCGGGCGTCGCTTCGGTCGCGCCGGGCGGCGTGGGCTGCGGCGTCGGCGTGACCAGCTCGCCGAAGTGCTCCTTGACGTAAGCGGCCGAGCCGAAGAGGCCCTGCTCTTCGCCCGTCCAGAGCGCGATGCGGATGGTGCGGCGCGGTTGCAGGTTCAGGGCCTTGATGATGCGGACGGCCTCCATGGCCACGGCGACGCCCGCGCCGTTGTCGGTCGCGCCCGTGCCGCCGTGCCACGAGTCCATGTGCCCGCCGAGCATGACGATCTCGTCCTTGAGGCGCGGGTCGCTGCCCGGAATCTCGGCGACGGTGTTGTAGCCCATCAAGTCCTGCTCGTGGAACTGCACGTCGAGGTTGACCGACATACGCACGCGCCCGCCCGCTTGCAGCATACGCATGATGCGGTTGTAGTGCTCGGCGGCCAAGACGATCTGCGGGACGAGCTTCGGCGGGTCTTTCTGCCAAGAAGTCTGGCGGCGGCCGGCGGGCGTGTCGGCGGGCTGCGGCACGGTGGCGGACTGGACGAAGAGCGTGCCGCCGTCGCCGCGCCCCGGATCGACTAAGAGCGCCGCGCCCTCTTCGGTGTAGAACTGTAGCTTCTTGATCGCGAACTCGGCGGCGGCGCGCTGTTCGGGCGTCTGCGTGAAGCGGCGCGCGGGGCGCGTGGCCGGGTCGGGCGCGTCGGCCAGTTCCAGCAGCTCCTTCTCGTTGAGGCGCGTGCCCTGCGCCTCGAAGTGCGCCTTGACTTCGCGCACCGGCCCCGTCAGCACAATCGCGCCTTTGAGTTTGCCCGCGTACTTGGCGCGCAACTCGGCCTCGTCCTTGGCGTCCACGTAGACCACGTCGGCGGTGAGCGCGCCCGTGCCGGGCGACCACGCCTTGGGGTACGCGATGACGGGGAAGGCTTGCGGCTCGACGACCTCGGCGGAGAAGCGCCGGAGCGACCAGCCGCGGCCGAACGGGCCCCAGGGTTCGAGGTGCGCGTTCACGAGGCCCCACTCGGTCAGCTTGGCGCGCGTCCACTCGTTGGCGCGGCGCGCGTTGGGCGAGGCGGTCAGGCGCGGCCCGATCACGTCGCTCAGGTACGAGAGCGTCTGCATGACCTGGGAGCGGTTCATGCCTTCGTCCTTGATGCGGACGATGGGGTCGTTGGGGTCGGGCGTGGGCGTGGGCTGCGCGGCGGGCTGTTGCGGGGCGGGGTCGGGATAAGCGCGGGGCGGCGCGGGCGTTTGCGCGCGCAAGACTGCGTGCGGCGCGGCGAGCGCGCAGAGCAGCGCGGCGACGGCGATGCGTCGGAACATAAGGATGGGCCTCCTCGGTTGTCTGGTTAAAGTCGCGGTCTCACGAGTGAGCGTGATTATACACCGGGCGCGGACGGAAAGTTTCAGCGAAAGCGCGGCGGCGGGTTTAAGGTGTGGTTGCGTGTGGCGCGCGGCCGGTTCAACACAGAGGGCACAGAGTTAGCACAGAGGACACAGTTAAGAACTCTGTGCTAACTCTGTGCCCTCTGTGTTGATCTGAGCGTGCGCTAGAGTCAACCAACGACTTCTCTAGCGCGCGAGGCGTGCGTCGGCCGGGCGCGCGTCGGGCGCGGGCGCGGGCGGCAGCAGTTCGCCGCGGTAGCGGCACTCCTCGTTGGCGCAGACGCGCGTCGTGCCCTTCTTCGTCGTCTTCTCAAGGAGGAACGGCGCGCGGCACTGCGGGCAAGCCTCAGCCACCGGCTTGTCCCAGTAGACGCGGTCGCACTCCGGGTACTCCGAGCAGCCGTAGAAGACTTTGCCGCGCTTCGACTTCTTCACCACCAACTCGCCGCGGCAGCCCGGCCGCACGCACGCGACGCCCGTCGTCTCGCGCTTGACGAACTTGCAGTCAGGGTAGTTCGAGCAGGCGACGAACTCGCCGAAGCGCCCCTGCCGGCGGACGAGGTTCGCGCCGTCGAGCGGACATTTTTCGTCGAGCACGACCGGCGCGGCCGCGACGACGCCGCTCCGGCTGATCTTGCGTATGTTGCGGCACTCCGGGTAGCCCGTGCAGCCGAGGAACTGCCCGAAGCGGCCGCGCTTCAGCGCCATCGGCTTGCCGCACAGCTCGCACGCCTCCGCCTCTTCGCCTTCAGCGCCGCCCGCCGCCGCTGCCGTCTGCGCTTGCGCGCCTTCGCCCGCGGCACTCGCGCCCGCCGCCGGCTTCTTCGCCAACTCGCGCGTCGTGCGGCACTCGGGGTAATTCGCGCAGGCGAGGAACTGCCCGAAGCGGCCGAACTTGATGACCATGCCCGCGCCGCAGTTCTCGCACGTCTCGTCGGTCGGGATGGCCTGCTGCTTGGCGGCCTTCATCTGCTTCTCGGCCACCTTGAGATCGCGCGCGAACTTCTCGTAGAACTCGTGCAGCGCCGCCGTCCACTTCAGCTTGCCGTCCTCGATCTCGTCCAACTCTTCTTCCATCCGCGCCGTGTACGACTCGTTGAACAGGTCGTCGAAGCTGGCGACGAGCAGGTCGTTGACCGTCGTGCCGAGCGCGGTCGGGTGGAAGCGCCCTTCGACTTTCTCGACGTACTCGCGGTCGAGAATCGTCGTCATGATCGCGGCGTAGGTCGAAGGCCGGCCGATGCCCTTCTCTTCGAGCGCCTTGACCAAGGTCGCCTCGGTGTAGCGCGGCGGCGGCTCGGTGAAGTGCTGTTCGGGCGTGACGGCGTTCAGCTTGAGCGCGTCGCCCTGCGCCACGGCGGGCAGACGCCGCGCCGCTTCTTCGTCTTCTTCCGACTTCTCGTCGCGCCCCTCTTCGTAGACGCGCAGGAAGCCGTCGAACTTCAGGACGGAGCCGCTGGCGCGGAACAGGAAGCGCCCCGCCTTGATGTCAATCGTCGTCTGATCGAAGACGGCGGGCATCATCTGCGACGCGACGAAACGCTGCCAGACGAGCCGGTAGAGTTTCAACTCGTCGGCGCTCAAGAAGCGCGCGACCGAGTCGGGCGTGCGCGTCACGTCCGTCGGGCGGATGGCTTCGTGCGCGTCCTGCGCGTCCTTCTTCGAGCGGTAGTAGACCGCCCTTTCCGGCAGGTACGCCGCGCCGTATTGCGTGCCGATGAAGTCGCGCGCCTCGCCGAGCGCCGCGTCGGAGACGCGCGTCGAGTCTGTGCGCATGTAGGTGATGAGACCGACCGAGCCTTCCGCGCCGAGTTCCACACCTTCGTAGAGCCTTTGCGCGATCATCATCGTGCGCTTGACGGCGTAGCCGAGCTTGCGCGCCGCCTCCTGTTGCAGCTTCGACGTGATGAAGGGCGGCACGGGGTTGCGCCTGCGCTCCTTCGTCGTCACGTCGGCGACGCTGAACTGCTGCGCCCCGGCCTCGGCGACGATGGCGCGCGCCTGCTCTTCGTTGCTGATGAGCAGTTCTGTCTTCTTCGGCTCCTGATCGAAGCCGCCGGTCTTGACCGTTTGCTCGCCGACGCGCAGCAAGCGCGCGTCGAAGGCGGGCGGCGCGGCGGCCCCGAGGTTCGCCGTCACCGTCCAGTATTCCGTCTTCGTGAACTGCTCGATCTCGCGCTCGCGCTCGACGACCATGCGCAGCGCGACCGACTGCACGCGCCCCGCACTCAGCCGCCCGCCGACCGTGCGGCACAACAGCGGCGAGACCTTGTAGCCGACCAGTCGGTCGAGCACGCGCCGCGCCTGCTGCGCGTCCACGAGGTGCTGATCGATCTGCTTCGGCTCGTCGAAGGCGGCCTGCACGGCCCGCTTCGTGATCTCGTTGAACATCACGCGGTAGGCCGGCTTCGCGGGCCGCTTCGGCACGATCTCTTCGGCGAGGTGCTGGCAGATGGCCTCGCCCTCGCGGTCGGGGTCGGCCGCCAGGTAGATGGCGTCGGCCTCTTTCGCCGCCTTCTTCAACTCTGCGACGATCTTCTTGTTGTTGCGCTTCTTCGTGTCGGGGATGACCTCGTAGGTCGGCTCGAAATCCTGCTCCACGTCCACGCCCAGGCCCTTCGACGGCAAGTCCTTGATGTGGCCCAGAGAGGCCATGACGCGGTAGTCCGCGCCGAGATACTTGCCGATGGTCTTCGCCTTGGCGGGCGACTCGACCACGACTAAATTCTTACCCATTCGCTCTCCTCTGCCTCCGAAACACACAAGCGCGCAAACCTTCTCGTTGCGCGCTTAAACCGAAATACTTTGCGTCGTCAACTCCCTCGCCGGGCAACCGTTTAGATGCCCCGCGCCGCCGTTTTACTGGCTCGCGCGGTGCGGTCAGTTTGCGCGCCCCGGCTGGCAAAATCGTCACGATTCGGTGGCCGCCGCCGGCCTGCGTGCGCCGCCCCAAGCGCGCCGGTTGAACGGGGAGCATAGCACCAAGTCTGAAGGCGCTGTCAAATGAAAGTCGGCCCGACGCCGCGCCGGCGTGGCGTTTGGAGACGAAGCGGCCGCGGCTCGTCATTGACTTGCGCCGCCCGCCCCCATTAAGTTCTACCGCCCGGCCCGCGCGCAACGTCCGCCGCCACAAGGCTCCCCGCCATGAGCAAAATTATCGGCATAGACTTCGGCACGACCAAGGCGGTCGCCGCCCTGATGACGGGCGGGCAGCCGGCCGTCATCCCCGACCGCGAGGGGCGCGCGCACCTGCCCGCGCTCGTCCTGGCGACGCCCGAAGAGGACTTCTTCGTCGGCTGGGAAGCGCAGAAGCACGGCCGCCGCTACGAGCGCGAGCCGGTGACGATCAATTCCATCAAACGCTCGCTCGGCAAGGAGGCGGACAAGACCTGGGGCTGGCTGCACGCCCGCCCGGCGGCGGTCGCCGCGCTCATCCTCGCGCGCCTCAAGCTCGAAGTCGAGCACGCGCTCGGCGCGGAGGTGACGCGGGCGGTCGTCGCCACCCCGGCCCACTACGAGATCAACCAGCGCTGGGCGGTCAAGCAAGCGGCCGAGGCGGCCGGGCTTGAAGTCCTGCGCCTCATCAACGAGGCGACGGCGGCCGCGCTCGCCTACCAGCACGTCAGAGGCGGGCGGCGCGACGAGCAGTTGGTGGTGTTCGACTTCGGCGGCGGCACGCTCGACGTGTCCGTGGTCGAGATCGGCGAGGGCGTCTGCGAGGTGCGGGCGACGGCCGGGGCCGGCCGCCTGGGCGGCGACGATTTCGACGAGCTGCTCGTGGACTTCTGTCTGACGGAGGCGCGCAAGCAGCACGGCGCGCTCAAGCCGCTCGGCGCGTTCCAATACCTGGCGCTGCGCGAGGCCGCCGTCAGGGCGAAGATCGAGCTGAGCGCCGCGCCCGAGAGCCGGGTCTACGTGCCGGGGCTGCTCCAGACCGAAGCGGGCGCGTTCGTCGAGTTGGACGTGACCGTCAGCCGGGAGCAGTTCTGCGCGTCGGCGCAGACCTTCTTCGCCACCGCCGAGTCGGTGCTTCAGCGCGCGCTGAAGGACGCCGACGTGAAGCGCCCCGACGCCGCCCTGCTCATCGGCGGCACGAGCCGCATCCCGGCCGTCCGCGACCTCGTCCGCCGGACGCTCGGCATGGAGCCGTTCGTCGGCGTGAACCCGGAGACCTGCGTCGCGCAGGGCGCGGCCGTATTGGGCGGCGTCCTGTCGGGCACGACCGACCTGTTGCTGCTCGACACCTGCCCGAACACGCTCTCGGTCGGGACGCTGGGCGGGGCCGTCACCGCGCTCATCCCGCGCAACACGACCCTGCCGACGCGCAAGAGCGAGACGTTCACGACGGCGCGCGACAACCAGACCGAGATCGAGGTGAGCATCTACGAAGGCGAGCGGCCGCTGGCCGACGACAACGTCTTCATCGGCGAAGTCAAGCTGTCGGGCATCCCGCCCGCGCCGCGCGGCGTCCCGCAGATCGACGTGACGTTCGATCTCGACGCCAGCGGGACGATCCGCGTGGCGGCGAAAGACATGGGCACGGGGCGGGAGACGAAGGCGGAGATGCGCGCGCCGTTCAGGCTCGCGCCGGCCGAGTTGGAGTTGATCACGGCGCTCGTCCGCGACGAGACGGCGAAGGCGCGGGCGCGGCTGGCGCGCGCGGAAGAGTCGGCGCGGGCCGAGGCGGCCCGCCGCGAGGTGGCGCACTGGGCGCAGGTGATCGAAGAGTTCCTCGCGCGCCACGCCGAAGCGCTCACCGCCGAACAGGCGGCACGCCTGCGCGGCGGCGCGCTGCTGCTGACCGACTTCCACGAGCGCGGCGCGCCCGCCGAAGAGTTGCGCCGCCTGTGCCAAGGCCTCGCGCGCGAGATGGACGACATCGCGGGCGCGCTGCCCGCCGGCTGAGCGCGCGGGCGCTCGGCCCGTCAGTAGCGGCGACCCGTGCCGTACCCGCCGCCCCCGCCGTAAGGGTTCAACTGCTCTTGGACGTTCAACAGGGCCTCCTCCACGCGGTCGAGCACGTCCCACGTCTCCTGATCCACCTGCGCCGGCTTGGTGCGCCTGGGCAGTTTCGACTTGTCCAGCGAACTGTAGCGGGCGACCCGCGCCGGGCGGCTTGAGAGGGGCGACTCGCCCGAATAGCCGAGCAGCTTGCGGGCCTGGGCGACCTTTTCGAGCAGCCCCGTGACGCGCGCGCGGGCGCGCTGCATGTCCGACTCGCTGCTGATCGGGTAACGCTTGTAGTAGTCCATCATCTGCGTGAAGCCGGTGATGCACTCGCTGATCGTCTCCTGCGTCCGCACGTCCGACTCCATGCGGTCGAGCTGGCCCAGGTTCTTGTCGAGCACTTCGATCAACTGCCCGAGGACGGCCGCGCCCTCCGCGGGCTTGCGCCCGCGGCGCACCTGCTGCGCGCGCTCCTTCAGTTGGCGGAAGCGCGCGCGCGCGTCGTTCAACTCCTTGGCCGAGCCGATGCGGTTCTTTTCGAGCCGCTCCATCGTCTGGTTGTAGTCGTTGAGCAGCTCGTTGACGGGGCGCTCCGCCTCCTCGCGCCGCTTGCGCTCGCGCTCGATCTCAAGCAACTGCTCCTGGTAGTTTTTGACGGCCGCGGCCAGGGCGCGCGCGCGGTCGGCGATGAGCGGGTCGCCGACGGCGCGGGCAACGTAAGCCTGCGCCCGCTTCATGTCGTTGAGCGCCTCGGCGAGATCGAGGGCGGCCTCCTGGTCTTCGAGCCGCACCTGGAAGTGGCGGAAGATGGCGAGCGCGTGCAGGTAGTTGATGATGTTGCAGCCGGCGTCCACGCCCTCTGCGTGGCGGAACATGTTGGCGGCGCGCGCGTAATCCTCCTGCTCCATGGCCGTGTAGCCGCCGTCCAACTCCTCCACCAAGAGCCACTGCAAGAGGCGCTGCCGGCGCTCGGCCGTGAGCGGCTCGGGCGCGGCCTCCTTGGGGCGCGAGAAGAGGGCGCGCAGCCCGCCGACGCTGCGCTGCGGACTCTGCTCGTGCGCGTAGGCGCGCGCCGCCTCGTAACGCTCCTGCCCGCTCAGCCGTTCGCGGCAGGCTTGCAGGAGTTTGACGGCGCGGGCGGCGTCCAACTGGCGCAGGGCCAGCCGCGCCGGTTCGAGCAGCGGCTGCGTCTCGCGCTCGACCGCCTGGTCGTACATCCGGCGGAAGAAGTCCTGGTTCTCCTCGCCGCCGCGCTCGACGCCGTCGAGCGCGGCCTGCTTGGCCTGCGCCAGCCGCCCCAGCGCGAGGAGGATGGCGCAGCGGTGCGAGAGCAGCGTCGGGCTGTGGCTCAGCCGGCGCAGGTGCGCTTCGACCAGGCGCAGCGCCGCTTCGAGTTGCCCGCGCTCGCGCAACTTTTCGAGTTGCGCCTCAACATCGTCGAGAATCGCGCGCACGCACGCGCCCTGCAAGGTCAGCACCGTGAGCAGGCTCTCGCCGTCCGGGGCCAACTCGCTCGCCGTCGTCAACAACTCGTAAGCTTCCTCGGCCGCGCCCAGCGAGAGGAGACTGTAGGCCTTGAGGTAGAGGATCGAGGCCGAGTTGGGCACGATGGCGAGCGCCTCGTCGAGCACGTAGATGGCCTCGCGGTACGACTCGGCGTTGATGAGCCGCAACGCTTCCTCGACCAGCCCGCTGATCTGCTCGCTCAACTGCTGCTGCTGAATCTTCTGAAGCGCCTCGTCGAGCTGGTTCGCGTCCAGTTCGCCGACGCCCGTCTCGGTGGGCGCGCCCAAGCTCTCGACCGCTCCGGCCGCGCCCGCCGGCCCCGCCGCGAAGCTCTCCAACTCGGTCAGATCGAAGTTAGTATCAATGGCAATGGTCGGCATCTCCGGGCGTGCCGGCCGCTCCTGGCGGGCCAGCCCCGCGCCCATCTCCGTGAACCGCTCGCGAAACTGTCCGTCTTTCTGGTTCGCCATAATCCCCTCCCGGCCGCGACCCCGCGTCTCTCGTGCCCCCTACTCCTCGATGTCCGGCAACTTGCCGAGCGCGTTCTTGACGACCTCGCGCACCAGCCGCGACTCGTTGACGTGGTTCAACTCGGCGATGTCCAAGATCGCGTGCCGCAACTCGCCGCGGCGCAACTCTTCGTCGGCCGCGCCCTCGTCCGCCGCCAGCGGAATCTCCGGCAGCAGCGCGACGCACTCGGCGGGCGTCATCGCCGCCGCCTGCTCGTCTTTACTCATCCCGCGTCTCCCTCCACTCTCAGTTCTCACGCAACAGTTGCGTGCCGGTGAGCACCAGCAGTTCCGACTCCTTCTGCTCGATGTCCGAGGCCCGCTGCATCAACTCGGCGCTCCCGTCCATGATGGCGTTGCTGAGCGCGCCGAGTTGCTGCGTCTCGGCCGACTGCCCGCGCGCCGCCAGAATCTGGTTGACGCGCACGAGCAGCACCTCGGAGCGGTGGCGCACCTCGGCCAGCGTCGGCTCGACGCTCGCCGCCTGCGCGAGCGTCGGGCGGCGCTCCCAGTCCTGAAAGCGCCGGTACTTCGAGAGCCGCTCGACCAAGGCCTGGCGCACCTCGCGCCGCACGGTGTTGTCGGTCAGGTAGCTGTCGAGCACCTGTAGGTAGCGCTCGACGGCGTCGGCGTTGGCGCGCTCGAGGCGCTGGCGGTTGTTGACGATCTCCAGGGCGTCCGGGTCGCGCATCCCGAGCTTGCGCGCGCGTTCGAGCAGTTGGATGGCGCGGCTGCGCTCCGGCCCCGGCTTCTGCAAGTAGAACAGCAGCAGGCCGACGACGAGCAGCACGTCGCTGAACTCCTCGTCGCGCGCGTGGGCGCAGGCGAACTTCGAGAGCGCGGCGTAGAGGCGGTCGGCGAGCGCCGCGTGGGCCGCCTCGCCGTCCATCTGCGCCCAGCCGCGCAGCACCGCCACGCCGCGCAGGAAGTGCAGATCGCGCAGGCAGCGGTTGAGTTCGTCGCCCGCGCCGCCCGCGCCCGCGCCCGCCGCTTCGAGTTGCGCGACGGCGGCGAACACGTCGCGCTCCGCTTCGGCCTCGGGCCACTCAAGCTCAAGCGGGCCCGCCGGGTCTAAGAGCTTGGCCGCAGAGACGAGCAGCGCCTCGACCTGCGCGGGCGCGTCCGCGCCGCCCTCCTTCCAGGCGGCGAGCGCGAGACCCAGTTGCGCCGTCGCCCGCAGCGCGTCGCGCTCGGCGGCGGGCGCGGACGCGGCCGAGGCTTCGAGGCCGTTGAACTGCACGCGGGCCTCTTTTAGATCGTTGTCGAACAAGGCCTGCGTGCCGAGTGCGACGTGCCGGTTGCGCAGATCGGCCGGGATGCGGTCGGCGTAGTCGCCGAGCTGCTGCACCTTCTCGAAGAGTTGCGCGGCGGCGTCCACGCGCTTGTCCTTCATGGCCAGCATGGCCCGGCGGAACTTGACGAGGCCGAGCAGCTTGCGCGCGTGGTGCGTGCCGAGTTGCCGGTTCTTCTCCATGACTTCGAGCACCGGCTCGGCCTCGTCGTAACGCTCCTCCTCGACGCGCAGGTGCGCGAGCAGGTAGGCGGTCTGCGCGTCGGCCGGGTCTTCGCGGTGGAGCGCGTCGAGCCAGCGCTCGGCCTCCGCCTTGTTGTCGAGTTGGTAATAGGCGAAGGCGACGAGGAAGCGCGCGGTGCGCCGCTCGCCCGCCGGCAGGCGACTCTCGACCTGCGTCAGCAGCGGCAACGCTTCGTCGTAGCGCCCGGCGCGCAGGTGCGCGTGCGCCTCGCGGTAGGGCGCGAGTTCGCGGCGCGGCACGACGCGCTTGAAGTAGTACCAGAGACCGCCGCCGCTCAAGAGCGCCGGGCCGAGCGCGGCCAACAGGATGACGAGGGCCGACGAGCCTGTGTCGGCCGGCGCGCGGTTGGCGGCCGCGTCGGGCTGCGTCGCTTCGCCGCCGGACGGCGTGCCCGCGACGCGTTCTTGGCCGCCCGCGCCCGCGGTGACGTTGATCGTGGCGTTGAGCCGTCGCCCGTCAATTTCGATCACGGCTTTGTGCGGGCCTGTCGGGATCGTCTTCTCGCCGGCGGGCAGCGTGATCGTCGCCGGCTGCGCGCCGCCCGCGGGCGTGTTCTGCGCCCAAGCCCGCGCGCCCGACGAGAGACCGGCCGCCAAGCTTAGGGCCGCGACAGCGCATCGAATCGTTCGAGCCATAGTTCCGCTTCCGCCTCCTCCATCATCTCGTTCAGCTTGAGCCGGCCGATGCGCCGCTTCGCCTCCTGCACCAACTGCGCCACGTGGGGCGCGTGCCCCAACTCGCGCAGGCACTCGCCGTAGCTGTAGAGCGCCACCATGTCGGCGCGCTGCGCCTCGGCCGCCGCGTAGAACTCCTGCGCGGCGCGGACGAGATCGCGCCGCCGTCGGTAGACGAAGCCGGCGCGCATGTGCAGCTTGCCGCGCTCGCGCGCGCCGTCGTCGCCGTGCGTCTTGAGCCAATCGAGATCGGGCAGCAGGCGGTCGCCCTCCGGGTCGGGCGCGCCCGCGGCCAGCGCCGGCAGGGCGCGGTAGAGACCCCAGCGCAACTCGCAGCGCTGCGCGCGCAACTGCCAGCGCAGCGCGTGCGCTTCGAGCGCGCCGGACGCCTGCCCGTCGAGCAGTTCGACGGCGCGGTCGAGGTGTACGAGCGTCTGCTGCGGGTCGCCCAACAACTCGCAGGCCTCGACGGCGAGCAGGCGCTCTTCGAGCCGCTCGCCGAAGTGCCGCCAGCCCCACGCGAGGACGTTGAGTGCTTCGACGGGCCGGCGGCCCTTGACGTACTGCCCGGCGAGTTCGAGCGGGTCGGTGGCGGCCAGGGCCGCGCCGCAGGCGTCGAGCAAAGGCTGTGCGTCGGCGGGTCGCGCCTCGGGCGCGACCTGCGTGTAGTGGCTGACGGCCTGCTGGCAGTTCAGCACGGTCTGATGGCCGCGTAGGAAGTCGTCCACGTCCGAGGCGGCCAACTCGTGCGGCGCGAGCGCGCCGCACGCTTGCGCTTCGAGCCGCTCGTCCTCCGTCAGCGGCTCGGCGTCCGCGCCCATGCCGAGGGCGCGCGCCGCCAGGTCGCCCAGCGCGTAAGCGTCTTCGGCGCGCGCGGCGCTGCCGACGCCGCGGACGATTTCGGGCGCGAGCGCCGAGAGCACGACGGCGTCGAGACCCAGCAGGTCGTGCGGCGAGGCGTAGGCGAGCGGCGGGCAGAGCAGCAGCCAGGGGAACCAGACCCCGGCGTCGCGCACCATGACGACGTGGCGCGCGTGCAGCCCCAGCGGATGGACGGGCGCGAGCCGCCAGTGCGGCAACGCCTCGCAGACGCGGCAGACGGCTTGCAGGCGCGCGCGCCAGTGGCGGCGGGCGAAGTGGGCCTCGAGCGTCTCCCACTGCGCGGCGGCCTCGTACTCGATGAAGAAGCTGTCGTTGAGGAAGCCGTCGCTCAGGATGCGGAGCGTGCGCGCGTACTGCCGCCCGCGCAGGTCTGTGAGCGCGCGCCGGAACTCGAAGTCGCAGAAGCGCGGCTCGACGAGCCGCACGATGCGGTCGCCGGGGCGCGCGCGCGCGGCGCTCCAGAGCGTGCCGCGCTCGGTCGCCCCCAGCAATCGTTCGAGCCTGATGCCGGTCAAGGCGCTCATTCCTTGCACTCGATGTACACGTCGCCCAACTCGTCGCCCAACTCTTCCGCGTCGGGCGCGCCGCTCTCGACCGCGCGGGCGAACGCCGTGTAGGCGGCGAGCAGACGGTCGCGCTTGGGCGAGGGCGGCATCGCGCTCAGTTGCTTGTAGGCGCGCCGCGCGATGGAGCGGAACTCGTCGGGCGTCTGCGCCGGGAGCGGCGGCACGCTGGCCGCTGCGGCGGGCGCGGCAGACGGCGCGACCGGCGCAGCGGCCGGAACAGGCGCGGCGGGCGGGGGCGGCAGTCCGGCCCCGGTGTCGGCCGGCGGCGGCGGCAGCCCCGCGCCGTGCCCGTTGCCGGCGGCGCTCTCCGCCCCGCCCGACATCATCTTCTGTAGGTCTTCGGCGCGCGCGTCGATCTCTTCCTTCTTCTGCCGGACGTTGCACTGCACCTGTGCGTCCCACTTCTGGTCGAGTTTGATCTCGCGCACGGTGACGCTCAGCAGCCCGTTGGTGTCCAGCCCGAACGTGACCTCGAAGTTGTAGTAGCCGCGCTCCTTCGGTTCGGGCAGGACGATTTCGAGCTTGCCGATGAGCGTGTTGTCGAACGAGTCCGGGTTCTCGCCCTGGAAGATGAGGACGGGCAACTCCTTGAAGGGGCCGCCGTTGATGAAGCCGCCCTTGGTGACCTCCGCCGGCAGGCGCGACTCCTTCGGAATGATCGGGCAGAAGGTGCTCTGCTCGGTGTTGATGCCGAGCGTGTGGCTGGTCACGTCGAGCAGGGTCAGGCCCGTAGCGACGGCGGCCGGCTCCGCGCCGGGCGCGGCGGCCGAGGTGTCAATGTTGACCTCTTGGCCCTCGTAGGCGTCGCGCGGCGTGAACTCGCGCGCGACGATGGCCGCGCCGCGCGAGACGACCTCGTCCGGGTTGAAGTCGCAGCGTACGTCCTTGTCGTCCATGCCGAGGTGCTCGGCGAGCAGCGCGCGGATGCGCGGGATGCGCGTCGAGCCGCCGACCAGGAGCACCTGCTCGATCTCGTCGCGCTCGATGCCGTTGGTCTCGTAGGCGGACTGGAGCGCGTCGTCGAGGCACTTGAGCGACTCGCGCAGCCGCCCGTCGATCAACTGCTCGAAGGCGGCGCGCGTGACGGGCACGTTGACGCTGACCGTGGCGGTCAGGTAGGGCAGGTTGAGCGTGGCGCTGGTGGCGGCCGACAGCTCGCGCTTGCGCATCTCGGCCTCGCGCTTGATGCGCGCCTTGATGGCCTCGGCGTCGGGGTCTTGCCGCAGATCGACGCCCTTGTTGGTCTTGATGTAGTCGAGCACGTAGTTGGTGATGGCGTCGTCGAAGTCGCCGCCGCCGAGCCGCGAGTTGCCGCCCGTGCCGACGACGCTGACGACGCCCTTGCCGTCCTTCTTGCGCACCTCGATGATCGACACGTCGAACGTGCCGCCGCCCAGATCGTAGACGGCGTAGATGTGCTTGTCCTCGTCCTCGACCTTGTCCGCGCCGAAGCAGACGGCGGCGGCCGTCGGCTCGTTGAGCAGCAGGTGCAGGTTGAGGCGGGCCATGGCGGCGGCGTCGGCGGTCGCGCCCTTCTGCGGCTCCTTGAAGTAGGCGGGCACGGTGATGACGGCGTCGTGGACGGGTTCGCCGATGTAGCTCTCGGCCATGCGCTTCAGCTCCATCAGGATGAAGGCCGAAATCTCCTGCGGCAGAAAGTCGCGCCCCAGGAAGCGCACCTTCTTCGGCACGCCGGGGTCGTCCGTCAGCGCGTTCGGCTCCCGCGCGTACTCGCCCATCTCGCGCTTGACCTCGATGATGGTGTTGGCCGGGTCCATCATCAGGTTGTTCTGCGCGGGCGCGCCGACGATGACCTTGCCCTCCGGGTCGAGTCCGACCACCGAGGGCACGGTGTTCGTGCCGATGGGGCTGGGGATGACGATCACTTCGTTCTTGGTCGTGTCCCAGACCGAGACCGCCGAGTAGGTCGTGCCGAGATCGATGCCGATCACTTTATGGAATGCCATCTTCTCCTCCTCCGGTTCAAGCTCACTGCTCGGCCTGCACTTCGACCTGCGCGGGCGCGAGCAGCCGCCCGGCGAGCGTGTAGCCGTCCTCGACGACGCGCACGACGGTGCGCGGCGGCGCGCTGGGGAACGGCGACTCGGCGGGCGCGAGCAGCCGCACGCAGCGGTGCGCCGCCGGGTCGAACTGGGCCGCGCCCGGCGCGACGCTGATCTTCTCGGCCCCCAGCCGCGCCAGCACGCTCTGCAACGTGACGACGAGGCTCTCGACGTGCTCGCGTATCTGCGCGGGGTCGGCGAAGTCCGCCCCGGCCACCATCCGCTCCATCGCGGCGAGCGGGCGGATCAACTCGCCGCACAGGTCTTTGAGCACGCGGTAGGTGAGCGCGCCCGCGAAGTCTTCGCGCAGTTGATCGAGGCCGCGCGCCACCTCCGCGCGCAGGGCTTCCTGCGCGTCGAGCACGCGCCCGATGGAGCCGGCGACGGCCGTGTTGTCGTCCGCGATCTCTTCGAGCAGCCGGGCCATCTCGTCGAGGCGCGCCTGCGCCCGGTTGGTCTCGTCCTGTGGTGTGGTCGTCATGTCTTGGGCTACCTGAGCAGACTGTCGAGCAAGTCCACCGCCGTCTTGTCCTGCGCAAAGTCTTGGCGGTCGAGGTCGGAGAGCGCCGCGAGCGCGACGCCCTGCCCGGCGAGGAACTCGCCGAGCACGCGGTGCAGCACGTAGAGCCGGTCGCTCTTGTTGGTGAAGAGCGGGGCGGCGGCCGGCTGCACGTCGAAGAAGCGGACGTGCGCGTGCTCGCGGTCGTACTTCGCGCGCTCGGCCGGTGCCTTGAGTTCACGCACGATGCCGTTGATGTAGGCCTCGCGCTCCTCGAGCCTCTTCTTCTCCTCCTCGGAGGCGGCCGCGCGCTGCTGCGCGCGCAACTCGTTGGCGAGGCGGTCGCCCACCTCGCGTATCTCCTCCGTGGTGGCACTCGGCGAGACGCCGAGCGCCGAGTAGTACGACTGCGCGCCGAGATCGATCATGAACATGGTGCGGTTCGGCTCCTTAAGATAAATGCGCGCCGCCGGCGCGGCGTCAACCCAGCTTCTGTTCGAGCGCGCCGAGTTGCTCGACGGTCTTCTCGGCCCGCTCGCGCGCCTCGTTCAGCCCGGCCTTGGCGGCCAACTGCGCGGCGCGGCGGGCGTCGGCGACCGCCTGCCGGACGGTCGCGCGCGCGCGCTCGCGCGCGGCGGCGCTCGGATCGCGGTTCAACTCCTTGACGACGCCGTTGACGCTCTGCACGGCCCCGTCGAGCAGCGCCCGCACCTCGTCTTCGACCGCGGCGCTGCGCGCCTGCTGGCCGGCCTGGCCGAGCATCGCGCTCAACTCGTCGCGCTGTTCGTCGGTGAGCGCGAGCGGCAGGCCGTCCTGCAACAACTCGCCGGCCGCCGTCACGTATTTACCCCGGCCCAACTTAATGAGGAACTCGGCCAGTTCCTTTCGGAAGCCGACGGCGCGCGGGAAGCGGGCCAGCACGGCGCGCCACTCCGCGACGTAACGCTCGACCTGCTCGTCGGTCTCCAGCTTCTTGACCGACGGCTTGAAGGCGGCGAACGCGGCGTTGTCGGCCATGACGCAGAGGTTGTGGCTGTAGAGGTCGGCCTCCTTCGGGTCGGGGAGCGCGGCGGCGAGCGGCACGGCCGCGACCGCCTCGGCGTAAGTCTCTTCGAGCCGCCGCGCGGTGAGCAGGTAGCGGCAGCGGCGGAAGCGCAGGGGCACGTTGTCGGGCAGGACTTCGAGCGCGTGGGCGAGCTGATTGAGCCGGCGCGCGGCGGCGCGCTCGTCCTCCGGCTCGGTCTCGTCGGCCAGCGCGAGGCGGACGAAGACGTTCTCGAAGTGTTCGACCAGATCGAGATCGGGATCGATCAGCCCGCGGGCCGCGCAGATGGGTTGCAGGATGCGCCACGGCAGCGCGAAGAGGTGGCGCGCGAGCGCCGCGCCGAGCGCGAGCTGCGCGCCGTCGCGGCGCTCGGCCAGCACCCGGAGCATGTCGTGCAGGCGGAAGCCGCGCGTGATGGCCTCGTAGGCGAGCGCGTCGGCGTCGGCCTTTTCCTCTTCGTAGAACGGGTCGCGGCGGCGCGCGGTCAGGTCGGCGGCCGCCTCCGCCGCCTCGTTCACCAACTCTTCGGCCAGCGCGCAGAAGGTCTTGATGCCGGCCCAGGGCTGCGGGCTGAGCAGCGTCTCGATCTGCCGCAGCAGGGCGGCGCGCGCCTCCGTCACCACCTCGCCCGACGCGTCGCGCGAGACGCCCAGCAGGTGTACGGGCGAGCGGAAGCGCAGGCGCGAGTTGAGATAATAGAAGTCCCACTCGCGCAGCCAGACGGCGACCGCGTCGCGGTCGGCGAGCCAGGCGGCGAGGGCCTCGCGCTCGCGCTCCTTCGGGTCTTTGGCCTTGCCGGCCTCGGCGTAGCGCTGCTCGCTCTGCTGCGCGAAGGCCAGGTGCATCGTGCGCCGGTCTTCGAGCAGCACGCGCGGGTTGCCGGCCGCCGCCGCGTGCAGGTAGCGCAACTCGAAGGCGCGCTCCCAGGCCGCCTCGTAGTCGTCGCGCGCGTGTGTGCGCGCGGCGACGAGCGCGAGGTTGTGCGCCACGGCGATGCGGTGCGGGTCGAGCGGGATCGTCTCGCGCCAGAGCAGCCGGGCGAGGTCGAGCTTCTCGCCGACCCAGGCGCGGCGCGCGAAGCCGTCGAGCACGGCGATGCGCAGTTCATCGAAGCAGGCGGCGCGCTTGATGGCGGGCGCGTAGGCTTCGAGGAGCCGGAGCGCGTCGGCGGCCGGCAGCGCGCTGTCGGGGCCGAACTTCAGGTAGTGCAGGAAGCAGACCAGCTCGGCCGGCAGCAGACCGGCGGCGACGGCCTCGCAGGCGCGCGGGATGAAGGCGGCGCGCGCCGGGTCGTCCTGAGCTTTGCCTTCGCCTTCGGTCGCCGCTTCGGGCAGCGCCCGTTGGAGGCGCGCCAGTTCCAGCGTCGTGCGCGCCAGACGCACCGCCGGGTGCTCCGCGTGTTGCTTGAGCTGCTCGCCGTCGAGCCGCGCCGCGACGTTCTTCAGACTGTCCGCGCTGAGGTCGCCGAGGAGCAGGGGGAAGAGGCAGGCGACGGCGTACTCGGCCACGCCTTCGCCGTCGCGCACGCGCCGCTCGCCCGCCTTCAACTGCGCGTCGAGATCGGGCCGGCGTCGCCCCTTGCTGGTCAGTGCGTCCACGAGCGTGATGCGCCAGAGGCCGGGCCAGCGCGAGCCATTCGCGCCGTCGCCTTGCGCCGCCCGCTTACTCGCCGCGGCCGGCTCGCCGTCTTTGCCGCCGCCCTTGCGCGCCGGCTCGGCGCTCTTGCCGCCGTCGGCGCGCTCGGCCTCCGGCTTCTCTTCTTTGTCTTTGCGCCAAGCGTCGAGCAGTTGGTTGAGCTTGTCCAGTTCGTTCGCGCCGGGGTCTTGCCCGGCGGCGAGCGCCTTGAGCACGTCGCGCGCCAGCGTCTTCTCTTTGTCGCCGAGTTCGAGCAGGGCGAGCGCGAGGTGCGCGTGCGCGCGGTGATTCGTGGGCGCGAGTTTGAGCGCCTCGCGGTAGGCGTAGACCGCGCCGCGGAAGTCGCCGGCGCGGTGCAGGAGCCGGCCCAAGTGGAAGAAAAACTTCGGGTGGAAGGGATCGCACTCGATGCTCTTCTGGACGAGCGCGAGCGCCTCGGCCGGATCGGTGTCGGGCAACACCGCCAGCCGGAAGTAGCCTTCGGCGAGCGCGACGCGCTGCCGCGCGCGCCCGTCTGTCCCGCCCGCGCCCGCCACCGCGCCGCGTTCCAACTTCTCGACGGCGGCGCGCAGCCGCGCGCGTTCGCGCGCCGACGCGTCGCCGGCCCGCGCGGCGGTCGTGACCGTGTAGTCGGCCGTGCTCATCCTGGCTCCTCGTAGAGTTGGACTTTGTCGGGCAGCAGAACGGCGACGAAGCGGCCGTCGGCCGAGAGGTGCGCGGCCGTCGCCTCCGGCCAAGCCTGGCGCTCCGTCCCCTCGTTCCAGTAGGCGCAGCCGCCCGCCGCCAGGCGCAGCGTGACGCGCCGCGGCACGCGACAGGTGGAGAGCAGGCGCGCGCCCGCGGGCAGCGCCAGGTACGGCTGATGAATGCCCGACTCGCTGATGAGCCACGACTGCCCCGCGCTGGTCACGAGCAGGCAACTGTCTGCACGCGCGCCGCCGAGCAGCCGCGCGCGCCCCTCTCCGGGCCGCCGCTCGGCGTGCCCCTGGCCGCTGATCGTGTCCACGCCGCAGAGCTGCTCCCCGGCGAGCACCATCAGGCGGCGGCCGGCGAAGGCGAGGCTGGTGACGCCGCTCATCGGCGGCAGGTTGGAGACGCGCCGGCCCTCGCGGTAGAGCGCGATGCCGCCGCGCAGGTCGGCGACGGCGAACCAGTCGGCCGACTGCTGCGCGGCGATGGCGAGGACGCCGTGCGAGACGCCTAGCAAGTCGGTCACCGCGCCGCCGGGCGTCACGCTCACGAGCGAGTGCCGCCAAGTGCCGACGACCCAGCGGCCGGCGCAGAATTGCAGATCGCCGACCGCGCCTTGCAACTCGGACTGCGCCGCCGCCGCGCCGTCGGCGAAGCAGCGCACGCGCCCCTCCCAGCCGCCGACCGCGAGTTGGCCGTCCGGCCCCGCGGCGGCGCGCCGCAACTGCAACGGCCCCGCCTCGCGCCACAGCTCGCGCCCGTCCGCGCCGACCACCGCCAGCGCCCCCGCCTTGTCCCAGACGAGCAGCCGGCCCGCGCCCAAGGGCCAAGCGCCCTGCGCCGCCAGCGGGACTTCGAGGCGCGACGCGAACTCGGCCGGCGCTGTCGGCGTCGGCGGTTCGACCGGCGGCTCGACCGGCGGCGTCACCTCGGCGACGGGCGCGACGGGCGCGGCCCAAATCTGTTCGACCTCGGCCGCCGGCAACTCGGGGAAATACTTTCGGAACGTCCAGCGCGCGAGCACCTTGAGCGCGGCCAGCCCCGGCTGGATCGACTCGTGCGTGACGGCGTTCTGGTCGCCGGCCCGGTCGTCAACGACGATGTTGCCGTAGTTCAGGACGGTGGTGAGCGAGGTGCGTTCGGGCGGCGGCAGGACGCGCTCGGCGGCGAGCCGCTCGGCGAGCGCGTCGAGGGTCATGGTGTCGGCGGGCGCGCCCGCGGCGCGCGTGTGCAGGAACAGGCAGAGGGCGCGGGCGGCGCGCCCCATCAGGAAGAGGACGACGACCGGCTCGTCCGTCGCGCGCTCGAACGGGGCGCGGCAGGCGCGGCGCAAGTCTTCGAGTCCGTCGGTCGCGGGCGCGGGCGCGGGCGCGTCTTGCGGCTGTTCGCCCTGGCGCGTGATGTCGCGCGTGATCTGCTGGTACTCTGCGTCGAAGGTGGCCGGGTTGGTCAGGTCGCGGCGGTTGAGGCCGATGATGGTCGGCGGGATGGGCCGATCTTTGAGCCGCCCGATGACGACCGGGATGGTGCGGTTCAGCCGGTTGGCCGGGTCGAGCGCCTGGTTCATGTCGAGTTCAAAGGTGGTGAAGTCGCGCTCGATGTAGGCGTCGCTCAGGCAGGCGATCATGTGGGCTGAGTTGAGGATGCCGTCGCTCAACTGCCGCAGCACGATGCCGCCGCCGGCCATCTGCTCCTGGTCGTACCAGACGGCGTAGCCGTCGCGTTTCAGACGCGCCACGAGCCGCGCGACCGGGTCGCGGTCGGCGCTGGCGTAGCTGATGAAAACGTCGAACTTGAGCATCTGGTGGCCGCCCTCCCGAATGCCGGTGCGCCGCCGCGAAGTGCTCGGGCCGCACGCTGGTCGGATTGGAGGCCGGGCGGGGCGCGGGGGCTTCGCGTCGTTGGGAAAGAGTCGCCGTGAAAAAGCTTAAAGAGCTGAAGGCGCGTCCGCCCCCGACCCTCTATTCAAGAGCCGTCCTACGTGGAAATGAATCTTGTCACAGCTCGGGTGGGCAGTTAAGGCGGCCAAACTTTAGAGGAGCGTTAATAACGACTCGCAGGCACAGACCGGGCGCAAGCCAGGCGAATCAGCCCAAAGACCCGAACGACGTAGGCGTGGAGTTTAGTGGCTGTCTCAAGTTCCGTCAAGACTTCATCGCCGCGCGCTAGAAACACGCCGCGCGCAAGCGGCCGCGGGGCGCGTTAGAGTCTTTTGACGAAGCATTTACCGGGCAGGGGCCGGATCAACTCGCGCATCTCCAGCCCGAGCAGAACGGCCGCCAACTCCGACGGCCCCAGGCTGCTCCGCGCTGCCAGTTCGTCTATATGCACCGCGTCCTCGGCCGAGAGCAGCGCGAAGACGGCGCGCTCGCCCTCGGACATATCGGCGGGCGCGGCCGCCGTGGCTTGCGCCGTCGGCCCCTGCGCGCCGTCGGACTTCAACTCCGGCGGCAGCAGACGCGCGGCCACTTCGGCCGGCAACTCGGCGGCCACGTCCTGCCACGCCTGGACGAGCTTCGCGCCCGCGGCCTTGATCAAGTAGTTCGTGCCGAAAGAATTTCTCGACGTGATGTTGCCGGGCACGGCGAAGACTTCGCGCCCCTGCTCCAACGCGAGCCGCGCCGTGATGAGGCTGCCGCTGTTCTCCGCCGCCTCGACGAGCACGACGCCCAGACTCAGGCCGCTGATGATGCGGTTGCGGTACGGGAAGTTTTCCGGGATCGGCGGCGTGGCGAGCGGGAACTGCGAGACGAGCGCGCCGCCGCGCGCCAGTATCTCTTCGGCCAACTTTCCGTGCTCGCGCGGGTAGACCTCGTCCACGCCCGTGCCGAGCACGGCGACGGTGCGCCCGCCGGCTTCGAGCGCGCCGCGGTGCGCCGCCGCGTCTATGCCGCGCGCGAGACCCGACACAATCGTCACGCCGCGACTTGCCAACTCACGCGCCAACAGCCCGGCCGTGTTCTGCCCGTAGGTCGAGCAGCGGCGCGAGCCGACGACGGCGACGCACGGCGCGTCCAGACACACGCCCCACGCGCCGCGCACGTAGAGCGTGATCGGCGGGTCGGCGATCTCGCGCAGCAGCGCCGGGTACGTGCCATCGTCCAAGACGAGCACGTCCGCGCCCAGTTCGCGCACGCGCGCAAGCTCGCGCTCGGCCGCCTCGTGGCGGTCGCGCAGCGTGATGCTCTCCAAGGTCTCCGGGCGCAGGCGCAACTGCGCCAACTCGGCCCGCAGCGCGCCGAAGACCGCCTCGGCCGCGCCGAACCGCTCCAACAGCCGCGCCGCCACCCGCGGCCCCACGCCCGGCGTCATGTTCAGCGCGATCCAGTCACGCATAAAAGCAGTGGTCAGTGGTCGGTGGTCAGTGGTCAGTGCAATCAGTTTTTAACTGATCAGTTTTTAACTGACCACTGACCACCGACCACTGACCACTATTCTTGTGGCGGAGGCGTGTGGGAATCGAACCCACCTGAGCCTGTTCTCACAGGCTCACAGCCGGTTTTGAAGACCGCGCCGCTCACCAGAACGGATGCGCCTCCCTCGGAGGCACGTAAGCTACGCGCCGTGCGCCGGCCTGTCAAGCGGCGCACGCGCCGCCGTGTAGCGGCCTATATGCAGCTAACCTCCGTGCCCCCGCTGTGCGCTCCGGGTCTGCGGTGGCGCGTCTGCTCCGAGCGGCATTCAGCACCGCGGACACAGAGGGGGCGCGGACGCCAGTTCAATTACGACGAAATTATTTGCGCCGGGGACAGGAATATTTAGAAGACGCGGGGCCGTTGCGCGGCGCGGCGGACGGCAGCCCGCCGCGCGGCCCAAACTGACCGCTTATCACTTAAGCGGTCAGGAAATAATTAGCTTAACAAGGTGTGCGCCCTTGGCTAGACTTCGCGCGCTTCGGCTAAGCAGTAGGTTCGAGCCGTCTCTCATAAGTGTCGAACTGTTGTTGCGCTCGGGCGTATCGTGTGATTCTCACTTGGCCGTCCTTTGCAGTGCTTGCACCTTGAGCATCACCTGAACGTTATCCTGCGCTTCTCTCGTAGCTGTGGCTGACTCGGCCACTCTTAGCCTCCTACTCAGCAGTCTTTTACATCCCGGCACGGCGGCGAAGCCGTTCGCCACCGGCAAGTAAGCGCGGCGGCATTCAGGGCACTTGCCGGCCCGGCCCTTACCTGCCCGATGCGAAAAGTGATTGCCCTCTGAGGTGAGTTCATGAGGAAAAAACGCATAGCTGTTGCCTTATGCGTCGCTGCGATTGCCACGACGGCGGTTGGCGTTAACACGCGCTCCCGCACAGCCGGCGCGACCCCAACGGCGCGGCCCACGCTGCGCGGGGCGGCGGGGGCCCCGGGGCCCGTGCCCAGGCCAGTCCCCACACACCTGCCGTATGAGTTCCTGTTCCGCCGCATTCAGTTTTTCGTAGACAAGAAGATGCCTGATCACATGCTCTCGGCCCTGCTCCAGAAAGAACTGGGGATCAATGCAGACCGAGCCGAGCGGCTGAAGCAAATCGCCCTCAACTGTTTGGAAGAGGTCAGGCAGCAGGATGCGCGGGCACAACAAGTCGTCGAGCAGATGAAATCCCGTTACCCGAAGGGGATCATTAAGCGTGGGCAAGAGCCTCCCCCGCCGGTGACGCCGGAACTGGCGGCGATGCAGCAAGAGCGTAACGCGATGTTCCTACGGGCCCGCTCCTCGTTGCAAGCCGTCCTCGGCGAGCGGGAGTTCCGACTTTTCGACGAAAGGGTGAAGCACAAGGCCGACAACTCGTTACCTGTCAGGCCAGCGGCACAGTAGCGGTTCCGAGACGGGCGTCATAGAAGGCGCTGAAAATACGCGGGAGGTGGCCATGAGAAGCCTGCTCACGGGGCTATTCTTCATCACACTATGCGTCATGTGCGCGCCCAGCCGGGCGCAGGCCCAGGTGACCCTTTATACGGACGTAGTGCATTTTAATTGGGAGGGCGTGCCCAACGAGGTGGTCGGCGTCGCCTACACCCTCAGCGACTACGGGCCCACCTACTGCTCGGACATCAGCGTCTACCTGACTCAGTATCAGAATGAGGCGGAGACCGGGAGCAATTTCAACCGCGGTGGTTATTGCAACTCCTACGTGCAGGTCGAGACCTCTCTCCCGTTCGTCGAGGGCTCGGATTATCAGGTCGACGCGGAAGTCGACGCTACTCCCCCAATACACTTACGAGGACGACTTCTCCAGCTACGACCCTTACGGCTACGGGTATTATGACTGGCTGTACGTAGACGGCGTCCCAATCCAGTACCCCTTCTGGTACAACTTCGCGGCGACGGGCTACCCGCCGCGCTCCAACCTAGCCTCATTCGTCCTCGGGACGGTCTTCAGCGTCCTCGCGGCCGGGTCTCCGGATAGGTCGGGGGCACCTGATCTCGTGAAAGTCGTCTCGGATGTCACGGATGATAATTGCGGCAGCAAGCGCCGGAGGATCAGGTTCCAAGTCGTAGACAGTCAGGGGCGACACGCGGGCACGATCAGGGTCGGGGAGAGGTTTTATCAGGTCGTCCAGGTGTCGGAGATGTATAACAGTTGCCGCAACGAATGGAGCGCGCCCAGCGGTTGTGCCTCTACCGATCCGGGAACCGGTGGCATCTTCGGGGATCAGTTGTGGGTCGGCTGCCCCTTGGTCAACGGGGACTGCGGCTATGACGAGTTCGTGTCGCAATGGAGTTGGTGTCCGGGCGGCAACCACCAGGAGGTGCGTCTGACCGGTAACCGCTATAATGTCAGGCGTGATTCTGTTCTAATCTGGGGTACCACACAGATCGCCCCCGGCACCGAACTACACTGAGGAGGCACAGCGATGCGGGCTAGGTTACTCACCAGTTTAGCGGTTGTGGCGGCGATGGCCGCCATTGCATACGCCATGAGCGGGGCACAACGTACCCGCCCGACGTGTTGCGGTCCACTTCCTGCCGGAGCCATCACGGGCCGTGTGCGCACCCCGGACGGGCAGCCGGCGGCGGGGGCAAGCGTCTGGGCCGTGACCGACGATTTCACAACCGGCAGGCTGCCCGTCAGCCGCGCCGACGGGCAAGGGGCATTTCTGATTAAACATTTGGCCCCCGGGACGTATAAGGTTTTCGCCTCCAATGAAGGAGCAGATTACGCACCGACAGATTCCACCTTCTACCAAGATGGTCTGGCGGCGGCCCCACAGGTCACGGTCTCCGAGCAGCAAACGGTCTCGGACGTTACGGTGTATTTAGGCGCTCAGGCCGCCCGGCTGGTCGGCAGGGTAATGAGCGCCCAGACGAGGGGCCGGGTCAAGAACGCGCAGATTACGCTGCGCCGCGTGGACGATTCGTCCGCCTCTTTGCTCATCGGGTCCGACCTGGACGGGCGGTTCAACATCCTAGTCCCGCCGTCGCCCGTCATGGTTGACGTGGCGGCACCCGGCTACCAGAAGAAATTACTCGGGGCCCTCGTTTTCGCGGGCGGGGAGAAACATTCCTTAAATATCTCTTTACTCCCGGCTAACTGAGAGTCCGAACATCGCGGCAGGTATTAAGAGATTTCCAGTCCCGGTCTAATTCACCCTCACGGCGTCCGCGCCTCAGACTCTTCAAGTGGCTCACCGCCCCGCAAAAGTGATCAGCGGTCAGCGCAAATAATTGTTGACAGCGTATCCCGACAAGCTTATAAGTCACTGACCGACTCAGAGAGGCCGCTCGCCGGGCATTCCATAATTAGCGCACCTTCGGTTTATCGCCTCTCTTTTATTCTCTCGCTCCGGCGTCCCTCTTTCGTCACGGCTTGGTCGGAACTGCGGTCGGCGGCTCCGCCGAAAGCCTCTCGGCCTCACAGGAAGCGCCATGCGATCTCAGAGGGCACTCGCCACTTCAATCCTGCTCTTAGCGCCGCTCGTCGTCGTCTACCTGCTGGCCGCGGGCGAGGTCGCGCGCACGCAGGACACCGTGACGGGCGCGTTCGAGGGCACGGTCACGGACACGCAGACGGGCGCGCCGCTGGCCGGGGCGACCGTCGAGATCACCAACCAGCAGACCGGCTTGAGCGTCACCCTGCGGACGGACTCGCGCGGCCTCTTTTATCAAGGACTGCTCGCCCCCGCCATCTACCGCATACGCGTCTCGCTCGCGGGCTACGCCACCAGAGAGGTCTTGCAGCGTTTAAGGATCACGCGCGCGGGCGAGGTCGTGCCCGTGCCCGTCGGGCTTGAGCCGCTCGGCCCCGGCGCGTCGCCGAGTGCCACGCCGACGCCCGCGACGACCACCGCGACACCAACGACGACCGCGACTGCCACACCCACACCGGCGGCGACGACGGCGGGTGCGAGCGCGCCCGCCGTCGGCGTCGAGGAGACGGAGATACGGGCGCAACTGACGACGAAGGACGGCCGGCGCGGCGGCTCGTTCACCGACGAAGAGGTGACGACGCTGCCGCTGGGCGGGCGCACGATCACACGTTCGTTCGACGAACTGGCGCTGCTGCTGCCCGGCGTCGCCCCGCCGCCGCAGACGTTAGGGAGCGTCGCCGGCCCCGGCGTCGGCGCGGGCGTCGGCAGCGCGGGCCAGTTCTCCGTTAACGGTCTGCGCTCGCGCGCGAACAACTTCACGGTGGACGGGTCGGACAACAACGACGAGGACATCGGCGTACGCCGGCAAGGCTTCGTCGCGCTCGTGCCGCAGCCGGTCGAGTCAATTCAGGAGTACCAGGTCATCACGCTCTTAGCGCCCGCGCAGTTCGGGCGCAACATCGGGGCGCAGGTCAACGCCGTCTCCAAGTCCGGCGGCAACGGGACGCACGGGACGCTCTACGGCTTCTTCAACTCGTCGCAACTCAACGCGCGCAACCCCTTCGACACCGCGCTCGGCACGGCGCGCACGCCCCTGCGCACGACCGCGAACCAGCCCGTCCTGCTCGAAGGGCAACCCGTCTTCGTGCAGAACCAGAGCGGCGGCGAAGACTCTTTCACCTTCGGCCAAGCGGGCTTCGTCCTCGGCGGCCCCGTCAAGCGCAACCGCGTCTTCTACTTCCTCTCGGCCGAAGGCGCGCGCACGCTCGCCGGCCAGGAGGCGAGCTTCGCCGTGCCCACCATCGAGCAGCGCGGCATCTTCCGTTCGGGCGCGACCGGCCTCGTGCGCGACCCCTTCACCGGCGCGCTGCTGACCGACGAGTTCACCGGCGACCCCACCGTCTCGATCCCCGCGAGCCGCTTCGGCTCGGCGCTCTTCAACCTCTTCCCGTTCCCCAACAACCCGCAAGGCGTCTACGGCGCGAACACGTTCACCGAGAGTCTACCCGCCGACGCGCAGGGCAAAATCCTGTCGGCGAAGGTGGACGGCAACTTCCGCTTCAAGGGCCGGCAGCAGACCGTCACCGAGCGTTATAACTTCACCGACGACAACCGCGTCGTCCCCGTCACGGGCGGCGCGCTCTTCTCCGCCTTACGCCCGCGCGTGCGCACGCAGAACTCGTCCTTCTACCTGAACAGCGAGGTGAGCGCGCCGCAGAGCGCGCACCCGATGTTCAACCAGGTGCGGCTCTCTTACGGGCGCACGCGGCTCGCGTTCGACGAGGTGCGCGACCCGTTCCTCGTGCCCAGCACGCGGCTGCCGGGCGCGCCGTTCTTCCTGAACGCGCCGCTCGCGGTCAACGCGACCACGCCGCCCGCGCCCGGCCAACTCAACGCCGGCCCCGTCACCTTCTTCCGCGACCCGTTCGTGCCCACGGTCGAGGACGACATCGGGCCGCTCGGTCAATTCATCGTGGCCGGCTTCTCGCCCGTCGGCGTGGACGTGTTCAACTTCCCGCAGCGGCGCGTCAACAACACTTATCAGATCGCCGACGAGCTGACGTGGCGGCGCGGCCGCCACAGTTTCGTCTTCGGCGCGGACACGCGCCGCACGGAGTTGAACAGCGACTTGCCGCGCAACGCCCGCCCGCTCGCCACCTTCAACGGCGGGCCGCGCCTCATCCTCGTGGACGAGGGCCTGCCCACGCAGCACTTCCGCCTGCCCACGAGCAGCGATCTCAACCCGCTCATCCGGCCCGAAGACCTCGCCGCGCTCGGCGCGGCCAGCAACTTCTACCTGACGCTCAACACGACGCCGAACGACCGCATCGGGCTGCGCTACTACCAACTGAACTTCTACGGCCAGGACGCCTGGCAGATACGCCCCGCGCTCACGCTCGCCTTCGGCCTGCGCTACGAGTACAACACGCCCGTGCGCGAGGTGAACCGGGGCATCGAGCAGACGTTCAACTCGCCGGCCCTCGCCCTCGCGCCCGCGCTGCGGCAGTTCATCGCGGGGCGCACCGCGATCTACGATCCCGACCGCAACAACTTCGCGCCGCGCGTGAGCCTGGCCTACGCCTTCAACCCGTTCGGCGGCGAGCGCCGGACGGTGGTGCGCGGCGGCTACGGCGTCTTCTACGATCAAATCCTCGGCGCGGTCGCCAGCCAGTCGCGCAACGTCTTCCCGACCTTCATCCCGCTCAACTTCGGCGGCGTCAAAGCCGGCGGCGGGACGAACCCGCTGACCTTCTTCAACCCGGCCACGGTCTTCGTCTTCACCGGCGACGACTTCATCCCGCTCGTCAGCCCCGACACGAGCAACCGGCTCAACATCACGCTGTCCGCCCTGTTCGACCTGCTCGCCACCGACTACCCCAACGCGCTCGGGGCCACGCTGCCCGCGCGCCGGCTCGCCACGCCCGCCGCCCAGCACTACACGCTGACCGTCGAACAGCAACTCGGCCGCGATCTGTTCTTCTCCGCGGCTTACGTCGGCACGCGCGGGCGCAACCTCTTGCGCTTCACGACGCCCAACCTCGGCCCCGGCTCGACCGTCGTGCCCGTCTCCTTCCACGTGCTCGAACGCGACTTGCTGATCCCGGAAGTCAGCGGGCTGGCGCGCCGGCCCGCGCGCCCCGTCGCCGGCCTCGGCACGATCAACCGCTTCGAGACGACCGCCGCGTCGCGCTACGACGCCTTGCAGTTGCAACTGCGCGGCCGGCTCCGGCGCGGGCTGCAATACCAGGCCAGCTACACGCTCTCGAAGACGACCGACGACGTGTCGGACGTGTTCGACCTCGCGGGCGCGTTCGTGCTGCCGCAGAACAGCCTGACGCTCGCGGGCGAGCGCGGCCCGGCCAACTTCGACGCGCGCCACCGGCTGACTTATCAGTTCATCTACGACCTGCCGCAGCCCGAAGGCGCGGGCCGCGCGCGCCGCGCGCTGCTCGGTGGTTGGCAACTCGCCGGCACGGGTCACTTCCAGACTGGTCAGCCCTTCACCGTTAACTCGATCTTCGACGTGAACCTCGACGGCAACCTGACGGATCGTCTGAACACGACGCAGGGTCTTGTCCAGACCGGCGACCGCCGCCAGCCTTTGCGCCTGACCGCCGATCCGTTGACGCTGCTCGCGCCCGTCGGGCGGGACGGGCGCGTGGGGCGCAACACGTTCCGCGCCGGCAACCTGCTCGAACTCGACCTGGCCGTCGTCAAGCGCCTGCCGCTCTCCGGCCGGCAGAGCTTGACCATTCGGGCCGACATCTTTAACTTCATTGATCGCGCGAACTACGGCGTCCCCGTCCGCTTCCTCGAAGCGCCCGGCTTCGGCCGGGCCACTTCGACCGTCACGCCGGGCCGGCGCGTCCAGTTCGCTTTGAAGTATTCGTTCTAAAAAGCAGCCGAAGGAGAAGGAGACGACCATATGCCGGGATCAATCAGCGGTCAGGTGACAGACGAGAACGGCGCGGGCCTGCCCGACACCGTCGTGCAAGCCGTCAGCGGCAAGCCGATACGCGGCAAGACCAACGCCCAGGGCAACTACATCATCACCAACCTCAACGCCGGCAGCTACGTCGTGATGGTCACGCCCGGCGCGGGCCAATACAACCCGCCCAACTACCAACTCACGCTCGAACAGAACCAGAACATGACGGGCGTCAACTTCACCCGCGCCAACCAGCACCACGGCACGATCCGTTAGCCGCGCGCCGGCCCGCGCCAGCCCTCCGAGAGTTGGCCGGGCCGCCGCGCCCCGCGGCCCCCGCCGGCCCGCCCGCGAGCACCGCCCGCCCGTCTACAAAAGTCTTGTCTCCCCGGATGATCTCTGCTAGTCTCCGCCTATCGAATGCGGGCCGGTCGCTTCGTCCTCGTTAGCAGTGCTCGTTTCAACTCGGTCTCACGCCAAAGGAGAGAACGTCATGCCTGGTTCAATCAGCGGTCGCATCACGACCCCGGAGGGCGTGCCCCTGAGCGGCGTGCCCGTGCAGGCCGTCGGCAGTTGCCCGAACCGCGCCGTCACCAACAGTCAGGGCAACTACCTCATCAGCAATCTCTGCGCCGGCACTTACGCCGTGTCCGTCGCGTCCACCGCAGGCGTGTTCGCGCCGGCCACACTAAGCGTCACGCTTCAGCAGTCCCAGAACCTGACGTGCGTGAACTTCTCCCGCAGCGCGTAAGAAGTTAAAGCACCCGCGGACGGCCAGGTGAAGACGACCGACCGACCGGCCGGCGGCAGCGTGTTCGTGTGTCGCGCCGGTAGCACGTCCCGGCCGCCCGACTTGGCCGTGCGCGCCGCAACGGCCCGCTCGCGGCCGGCCGGGCTTAATGCAGCGCCCGTCATTTTTCTCTCAGCAAAACGCACCGAGCCTGGGCATCTTTACTTCGGCATCTTTCGCGTTGAACGATGCGTTCTAAACACGACCCAGCAAAGGAGAGAACTTCATGCCCGGATCAATCAGCGGTCAAGTCACTTTGGCGAACGGCACAGGGCAGAGCGGCGTTACCGTGCAAGCGACCGGCGTCGGCAAACCGGCCAAGGCCACGACGAACAGTCAGGGCAACTACCTGATCACCAACCTCAGCGCGGGTACTTACACCGTGTCCGTCGTGCCCGGCGCAGGCACGTACACTCCGCCCTTTAACGCCGTCGCCCTAGGGCAGAACACTAACGCGACGTTCATTAACTTCTCCAAGATGGGGGGGGCAGGCGGCGCGAAGAAAAGCGCCGCCAAGTGAGCGGCACTGAACCGTCGCCCGGCCGCGGCGCGGCCGCGTGCCGCGGCCGGTGAGCCGGCCGGCAGGGCTTGAAGCTGCCGGCAAGCAAAGTTCTCCTCTCCTTAACCGCGCTCATGCAGCGGCCCTGTCCTTGCGACGGGGCCAGTTCCTAACTGGTCGTACAAAAAAGGAGAGAACCTCATGCCCGGATCAATCAGCGGTCAAGTAACGGCGAACGGCGTAGGACAGAGCGGCGTCACCGTGCGCGCGACCCCCGGCTCGATCAATGCCACGACGAACAGTCAGGGCAACTACATGATCACCAATCTCAACGCTGGCAATTACAGCGTCTTTGTCGTGCCCGGCGCAGGCACGTACACCCCGGCTCAACAACCCGTCACCTTAACGCAGAACCAGAACAAGACGGGCGTTAACTTCGCCAAGCAGTCTTCGAGGTAAGGCGGCTCGAAGAAAAATGCCGCCAAGTGAGCGGCGTTGAACCGTCGCCCGGCCGCGGCGCGGCTACGGGCCGCGGCCGGCTCGCCAATCTTTCAACCCCAACCACGCCAGACCGGCCGGGTTGACCTACGCGTCAACCCGGCCGGCTTTTGCTTAACCGCTAGCGCACCGCCGCAACCCCGACGGTCGCTTGACCCGCCCCGCGCTGCCCGTTATGATTTATCCGAACGGACGTTCGAACGGGCTGGCTTTTCGACCGCCGTCCGGCTCGGCGAGAACATTTCCTTGGGTCAGGTGTGGATGATCAATTTTGCCGCGACGCCGGCCGAGTACCGGCACTGGAAACTTAGCGTGGACGGCCCCGTCGCCACGCTCTCGATGGACGTGCAGGAGGACGCGACGCTCGGCGAGGGCTACAAGCTCAAGCTCAACTCTTACGACCTCGGCGTGGACATCGAGCTGGCGGACGCCGTGCAGCGGCTGCGCTTCGAGCACCCGGAGGTGCGCGTCGTCGTCGTCACGAGCCTCAAGCCGCGCATCTTCTGCGCGGGCGCGAACATTTACATGCTCGGCACGTCGGCGCACGCCTTCAAGGTCAACTTCTGCAAGTTCACCAACGAGACGCGCTGCGCGCTTGAAGACGCCTCGGCCCATTCGGGCCAACGTTACGTCGCCGCCCTGAACGGCACGGCGTCGGGCGGCGGCTATGAACTCGCCATCGCCTGCGACGAGATTTACCTGGTGGACGACGGCAACTCGGCCGTCTCTCTGCCCGAAGTGCCGCTGCTCGGCGTGCTGCCGGGCACGGGCGGCCTGACCCGCCTCGTGGACAAGCGCAAGGTGCGGCGCGACCGCGCCGACGTGTTCTCGACGCTCGCCGAAGGTCTCAAGGCCAAGCGCGCCAAAGAGTGGGGGCTGATTGACGGCTACTTCCCGACCAGCAAGTTCGAGGCGGGCGTCGCCGCGCGCGTGCGCGAGTTGGTCGAGCAGGACGACGCGCCGCGGCCCGCGCGCGGCATCAAGCTCAACCCGCTTCAGGTCGAAGCGAACGCGGACGGGCGCGACTACAAGTACGTCAGTCTCAAGTTGCATCGCGCCGGCCGCTACGCCGACCTGACCGTGCGCGGACCTGAGTCCGATCTGCCGACGACGCCCGAAGAGATCGAACAACTCGGCGACGCCTACTGGCCCGTGCAAGCCTACCGCGAGCTGGACGACGCGCTGCTGCACCTGCGCGTCAACGAGCTTGAGACGGGGCTGGTCTGCCTGCGCACGGAGGGCGAGCTTGAGAACGTCCTCGCCGTTGATCGCGCGCTCGCCGCCAACCGCGACCACTGGCTCGTGCGCGAGACGTTGCTGCACATGGCGCGCGTCCTGCGCCGGCTCGATCTCACCGCCAAGAGTTTCTTCGCGCTCGTCGAGCCGGGCAGTTGCTTCGCCGGCAACCTGTTCGAGTTGGCGCTCTCGGCCGACCGCACCTACATGCTCAACGACCCGGAGCGCCCCGCCGCCGTCGCCCTGAGCGAGTTGAACGCGGGCGCGCTCTTGATGAGCAACGGGCTGACGCGCCTGCAATCGCGCTTCCTCGCCGAACCCGAACGGGTCGCGGAAGTGTTGGCGCACGGTCAGCCGTTCGACACCGACGCGGCCGACGCGGCCGGTCTCGTCACCTTCGCGCCCGACGAGTTGGACTGGGACGACGAGGTGCGCGTCGCCATCGAGGAACGCACCTCGCTCTCGCCCGACGCGCTGACGGGCATGGAGGCGAGCTTGCGCTTCGCCGGCCCCGAAACGCGCGACACCAAGATTTACGGCCGGCTGACCGCCTGGCAGAACTGGATTTTCCAGCGCCCCAACGCCGTCGGCCCCCACGGCGCGCTGACCAACTACGGCAAGCCGACCCAGCCCGAGTTTGATTACAAGAGGACGTGAGGAGCAGTGAGAGGACAGTTCAACGTTTCAGGTTCAACCCGCAGCTAACCTTGAACGTTGAACTGTCCTCCCACTGACCACTGCTTATGGAACTTTACGAGCGCATTCCTAACAACGTGAACTTGTCCGAGGACAAGCGGCTGCAACGCGCGCTGGAGAAGTGGCTGCCGGATTATTTGAACTGGTGGCGCGAGATGGGGCCGGAAGGTTTTCAGGAGAAGGACGTGTACCTGCGCACCGCCGTGGGCGTGGACGCCGACGGCTGGGCGCACTTCGACTACGTGAAGATGCCCGACTACCGCTGGGGCATCTTCCTCAAGCCGGCCGCGCCGGACGCGCGCGTCGGCTTCGGCGACAACTACGGCGCGCCCGCCTACCAGGAAGTGCCCGGCGAGTTCCGCAACGCCCTGCGCCGCATCATCGTCACGCAGGGCGACACAGAGCCGGCCTCGGTCGAGCAGCAGCGCCAACTCGGCAAGACCTGCCCGTCGCTCTACGACCTGCGGAATCTGTTCCAGGTCAACGTCGAAGAGGGCCGCCACCTGTGGGCGATGGTCTACCTGCTGCACGGCTACTTCGGGCGCGACGGGCGCGACGAGGCCGACGAGATGTTGCAGCGCCGCAGCGGCAACCCCGACAAGCCGCGCATCCTCGAAGCCTTCAACCAGCCCTGCGACGACTGGCTCAACTTCTTCTGCTTCACGACGTTCACCGACCGCGACGGCAAGTACCAACTCGCCGCGCTCGCCGAAAGCGGCTTCGAGCCGCTGGCGCGCACCTGCCAGTTCATGCTGACGGAGGAGGCGCACCACCTGTTCGTCGGCGAGACGGGCGTCGGGCGCGTCGTCAAGCGCACGGCCGAGTTGATGCGGCAGGGCGACGTGCGCGCGCTCGGCGGCATCCCGCTCGACATCATCCAACGCTACATCAACTTCTGGTTCTCTTACTCGCTCGACCTCTTCGGCGGCGAGATCAGCTCGAACGCCGCCGACTTCTTCGCCGCCGGTCTCAAGGGCCGCTTCAAGGAGCGGGAGCAGTACGACGAGCACGTCCTGCGCGAAGGCGTCTTCACGCTGCCCGTGGTCGAGGACGGGCGGCTGACGCCGCGCGAAGTGCCGATGCGCAACGCCTTGAACGAAGTCCTGCGCGGCGAGTACGTGCGTGACTGCGAGCGCGCCATGACGCGCTGGAACAAGTCGCTCGCCGACGCCGGTCACACAGAGCGGCTGTACCTGCCGTCTACGCGCTTCCACCGCCACGTCGGCGAGTACGCCGGGCATCACTTCGACGTGGAAGGCAAACTGATCACAGAGGCCGAGTTCGAGCGCCGCCGCGCCGAGTGGCTGCCGACCATCGCGGATCGCGAGTACGTCCGCGGCCTCATGCACCCCGTCACCGAACCCGGCAAGATCGCCAACTGGATCGCCCCGCCCGCCGCCGGCATCAAGGGCAAGCCGTTCGACTTCGAGTACGTGAGGTTGTAAAGCAGGAGGCAGAAGTCAGAATAAAAGCGGGCTGGTCTGTCATTCCCTTCTGGCTTCTGGCTTCTGACTCCTGCCTACATTCACTCTTATGCCCGCGAACCCTTCAGCCGATTTCTCGCGTTACGATCAGAAGCTGGAGTTCATCCTGCGCACGGCGGCGCGCATCTTCGCGGAGAAGGGTTTTCATCCGACCTCGATGCGCGACATCGCGCGCGCGACCGGGGTCAGCCTCGCCGGCCTCTACCACTACTGCAAGTCGAAGGACGAGCTGCTGTTCCTCATCCAAGACAACTGCTTCGGGCGCGTGCTGGAACGGCTGGAAGAGCGGTTGCAAGAAACGGCCGCGCCGCGCGCGCGCCTGCGCCTCGTCATCGAGAACCACCTGTCGTTCTTCGCCGCCAACATGGCCGAGATGAAGGTGCTCTCGCACGAGGCGGACACGCTCGCGGGCGAGCTGTACGAGCACGTCGCCGGGCAGAAGCAGCGTTACACGCGGCTCGTGCGCGGCCTCCTCGCCGACGTGCAGGCGGAACAGCCGGCCGCCGCCGCCAAGATCGATCTGACGGTCGCCACCTACGCGCTCTTCGGCATGATGAACTGGATTTACAACTGGTACGATCCGCGCGGCAAGCTCTCGGTCGGCGACCTCGTGGACGACCTGACGCGCCTCTTCCTCGGCGGCTTCCTCGCCGGCGCGGCGGCCGGTGAACTGCCCGCCCGCGCGCCCCGCAGTCAGACCGAGCAGCTTAGCGTCTGGCGCGCGCCCCAACCTTAAAGCCGGCGCTCTCCTGCCGCCGCGGCCCGGTTCGCGTTTATAATCCCGTCGCCATGAACCCCTACACCGCGGAGACCTACGGCGAGTCCGTCGCCGACTTCTACGACGGCTGGTACGCCGACCACGACGCGGCCATGATCGACGTGCTGGCGGAACTGGCCGGCGCGGGGCGCGCGTTGGAACTGGGCATCGGGACGGGGCGCATCGCGCTGCCGCTCGCGGCGCGCGGCGTCGAAGTCCACGGCCTCGACGCCTCGCCCGCGATGATCGAGAAGCTGCGCGCCAAGCCGGGCGGCGCGCGTCTCCCCGTGACCGTCGGCGATTTCGCGGACGTGAGCGTCGCGGGCGAGTTCGCGCTCGTCTACGTCGTCTTCAACACCTTCTTCGCGCTGCTCACGCAGGAGGCGCAGGTGCGCTGCTTCCGGCAAGTGGCCGCGCGGCTCGCGCCCGGCGGCGCGTTCGTCATCGAAGCCTTCGTGCCCGACCTGACGCGCTACGACCGCTACGGCACGACCAACAAGCCCGTGCGCGTCACCACGGAGCGCGTCGAGTTGGACATAGCCACGCACGACGCCGCCCGCCAGCGCATCGTCGCGCAGAAGGTCGTGCTGACCGACGGGCAGGTGCGCCTCTTCCCCATCGAGATACGCTACGCCTGGCCGAGTGAGCTAGACCTGATGGCGCAACTCGCCGGCCTCACCCTGCGCCAACGCTGGGCCGGCTGGCGGCGCGAACAGTTCGACGCGCACAGCGGCAAGCACGTCTCCGTCTACGGGAGAGGAGAGGTCAGTTAAGAGTTCAACGTTCAAGGTTCAAAGTTCAAAGTTCAACGCGCGGCTAACCTTGAACCTTGAACTTTGAACCTTGAACTTTGAACCTTGCACTAACACTGACCTCTGACCCCTAACCTCCGACCTCTTCTTTGTGGTAAGTTTTAGCGTACAAACCGATCACACACCGGAGCGAACAGCAGATGGCAGAAGCCGAAGCACGAGCTACCGACGCCGGCCAACTCGTCCAATATCAGGTCACGGAGGGCGTCGCCGTGTTGACGCTCAACGATCCGCCCGCGAACACGTACAGCTACGAGATGATGCGGCAGCTCGACGGCGCGATCCTGGCGGCGCGCATGGACGACGCCGTGCAGGTCATAGTGCTGACGGGCGCGGGCGAGAAATTCTTCTGCGCGGGCGCGAACGTCGGGATGCTTCAGAGCGTCACGCCCGAGTTCAAATACTACTTCTGCCTGCACGCCAACGAGACGCTCGCGCGGCTCGAACAGACGCCCAAGCTCGTCATCGCCGCCGTCAACGGCCACTGCGTCGGCGGCGGTCTCGAAGTGGCCATGGCCGCTGATCTCCGCGTCGCGCGCCGGGGCGCGGGCAAGATGGGCTTGCCCGAAGTGTCTCTGGGCGTGCTGCCGGGCACGGGCGGCACGCAACGCCTCGTGCGCCTCGTCGGCAAGCCGCGCGCGATTGAGTTGATGGCCACGGGCGCGCTCTTCGACTTCGAGCAAGGGCACGCCCTCGGTCTCGTCAACCACGTCTACGAGGCCGAGACGCCGGACGACTTCCGGCGGCAGGTCTTGGAGTACGCGCGCCAGTTCACCACGCCCGGCCGCGCGGCGCGCGCCGTCGGGCGCATCAAGCGCGCGGTGCAGACCGGCGCGGAAATCCCCTTCGAGTCGGCGCTCGCCCTCGAACGCGAGTTGCAACAACTCCTCTTCCAGTCCGACGACGCGCAGGAGGGCTTGGCCGCCTACGTCGAGAAACGCAAGCCGCAATTTAAAGGAAGGTGACAGGTGACAGGTAACAGGTGACAGGAAAGACAAGCTCTTATCTTGTCACCCGTCACCTGTCACCCGTCACGGCTTTTATGTCTGACCCACACATTCAAGTCACCGAAGACGCGGGCATCGTGACCGTCACGCTGAACCGGCCGGAGAAGCGGAACGCGCTCGCGGGCCGGATGCGGCGCGAGCTGGCGGAGGTGTTGGAGCGCGCGGGCGGGCGGATGGACGTGCGCGTCGTCGTGCTGCGCGGCGCGGGCGACGCGTTCTGCGCGGGCGGCGACGTGGGCGTGATGGCCGAGTTGATGCAGCGCGAGGACGCCGACGAGTTCGCGCGCATGCTGGGCGCGGGCCGCCACGTCGTCACCGCCATCCGGCAGATGACCAAGCCGGTCGTCGCCTCGATGGCCGGCGTCGCGGCGGGCGCGGGCTTCAACCTCGCGCTCGCGTGCGACCTGCGCATCGCGGCCGAGTCGGCCCGCTTCAGCCAGTCGTTCGTCAAAGTGGGGCTGCACCCGGACTGGGGCGGGACCTACTTCCTGCCGCGCATCGTGCCGCCGAACATCGCCTGCGAGCTGTTCTTCCTCGGCGATCAGCTCGACGCCCAGCGCGCGCTCCAACTCGGTCTCGTCAACCGCGTCGTGCCCGACGAACAACTCGACGCCGAGACGCGCCGCCTGGCCGAGCGCCTCGCCGCCGCGCCGCCCGAAGCAATCGCCGCCGCCAAGCACGCGGTCTACCTGAGCAGCCACGCCGACCTCGAAGAGATGCTGCAATACGAGACGGAGGCGCAACTGCGCTGCTTCCACACGGCGGACGCACGCGAAGGCGTCCGCGCCTTCTTGCAGAAGCGCCCGCCGCGCTTTTCATAAAGGTTCAAGGTTCAAGGTTCAGCGTTCAAGGTTAGTCGGACGTTGAACCTTGAACCTTGAACCTTGAACCTTGAACGTTGAACGTTGAACCATGCTTCTCGCAGACAAGCTCGCGCTCGTGACCGGCGGCGGGCGCGGCATCGGGCGGGCCGTGGCGCGCGCGTTCGCGCGCGAGGGCGCGGCGCTCGCCCTGTGCGCGCGCACCGCCGCGGAGGTCTCGGCGGTCGCCGAAGAGTTGCGCCGCGACTGCGGCGTCCCGACTTACGCCGCGGCGTGCGACGTGGCCGACGCCGACGCCGTCGTGCGCTTCTTCCGCGCCGCGGCCGACGCGCTGGGCCGGACGCCCGACATCCTCGTCAACAACGCGGGCGTCGCCGAGAGCGCGCCGCTCGCGCAGACCGACGACGAGTTGTGGCGGCGACACCTGGAGACAAACCTGTCGGGCACGTTCTACTTCATGCGCGCCGCCCTGCCCGACATGGTGGCGCGCGGCTGGGGGCGCGTCGTCAACATCGCGTCCATCGCGGGCAAGACGGGCGCGCCCTACATCGCGGCCTACGCCGCGTCGAAGCACGGCGTGCTGGGTCTCACGCGCTCGGTCGCGCTCGAAGTGGCGACCAAGGGCGTGACCGTCAACGCCGTCTGCCCCGGCTACGTGGACACAGACATGACGACGCGCGCGTTGGCGCACATCGAGGCCAAGACCGGGCGCTCGGCCGCCGAGGCGCTCGAAGCGATCAAGCGCATGAGTCCGCAGCGCCGCCTCGTCACGCCCGAAGAGGTCGCGGCACTCGCGCTCCTGCTCGCCTCCGACGACGGCCGCGGCATCAACGGTCAGGCCATCAACGTGGACGGCGGCACGGTGCTGTATTGATCCATTGATTCATCGGTTCATTGACTCATTAATAAAATTGACTCAACGAACCAATGAACTAATGGATCAATGAACCGATGAATCAATGGATCAATTCCTTGAGTTTATCAACCCCGAATCGCTCGGCCGCCCGCGCGGGTACGCGAACGGGGTGGTCGTGCCGGCGGGCGGGCGTCTGCTGTTCGTGGCGGGGCAGATCGCGTGGGACGAGCGGCAGCGGATCGTGAGCGCGGATTTCGTCGCGCAGTTCGACCGCGCGCTGGCGAACGTGCTCGCGGTCGTCGCGGCGGCCGGCGGCCGGCCCGAACAACTCGCGCGCCTCGTCGTCTACGTCACCGACAAGCGCGAGTACCTGGCGCGCACGCGCGAGCTGGGCGAACGCTGGCGCGCGCGCGTGGGCCGCCACTACCCCGCCATGGCCCTCGTCGAAGTCAAAGCCCTGCTCGAAGACGACGCCAAGGTCGAGATCGAAGCCGTCGCTGTCTTGTGAGCGGGTTGCCGCCAGCCGCCGACCAGACAGTGAAAGTTCCGGGAGGTGAGCTTATGCAATCGAAGAGTCTGCCGCTCGTAGCCCTCGTCGCGCTAGTCTTGCTGTGCGCGCTCAGTTGGGGCGGCTACGCGCAGCGGAGGCAAACGAAACAGCCGGCGTGGGAGTACAAGACCGCGACCTTCCCATACGCGGACGAGAAAGCCCTCAACGCGGTCGGTGCTCAAGGGTGGGAATTGGTTGGGGTCAGTGATGTGGCCGGGTCTACGATCTATTTCTTCAAGCGTCCGAAGTAACCCAGCCCTCGTTGCGCCAGCAGCTAAAGCCGGAGCGAGGCTAACGTCGGCAGCCTTAGCGCGAGGGCCGCCGCGGAACATTGTATTGACAGGCACGTGAAGCGGGCATAGTATGTGCCTGTTCTCGCCGTGGCGGTCGGCGTTTTTCTTTCGCTTAGCCTCAACCGGGAGTGCCCACTATGCTCAAGCGCCTCGTTCTGCTGCTCGCCCTGATCGGTCTTCTAGGGGCCGTCGGCATCATCAAGCGTAAATCGGCGGTCAAAGCTCAAACATCGGGGACGAGACTTGTCTACCTGGGAGGCGCTACCTTTTCACCAGCTACGCTCACCTTGAAAGGCACAACTACCCTTTCCGTGTCTGTCGCCACTGGGACAGATGTGCCGGCGGTTGGCGCGGATGGCGTTACCCCGATCAGGGCCGTCGTCGAAATCCGTGAGAATGCCAACCTGAGCGGTGTCAGTTACACGGTCACGCCTTCGCAGACGGAGAAAGTTAATCTCGCGGGCGGTGGCAGGTCTTCCACTCTCAACTTTACCTTTACCATAAGTTCGCAAAATACCAAGAGTGGGAGCATCGCCTATGAGGCCATGTTAGTCACCTTGGAGAACAATAGTGGACTCGCACAAACTACCAGCCCAATGACGAAGGACGCCACCTTAACTGTCGCGGCCGCGACCCCGACGCCGACCCCGACGCCCACGCCTGTGGCCTGCGCCAACGCCACCTGGAAGCGGGCGAAGTGTTACGCGCTCGGCGAAGGCTTTGACGATGAAACCTGTCAGTGTACGGCGGACACGCCGGTGCTCGTGGACGTTAATGGCGACGGCTTCCGCCTGACGGACGCGGCGGGCGGCGTCAACTTCGACCTCGACGCCGACGGCGTCGTCCAGGAGCGGCGGGCGTGGACGGCCCCCGGCGCGGACGACGCGTTCCTCTTCCTCGACCGGAACGAGGACAGGAAGGTGAACAACGGCACGGAGTTGTTCGGCAACGTCGCGCCGCAGGCCAGTTCAGCCGCGCCCAACGGCTTCGCGGCGCTCGCCATCTACGACGAGCCGCTGCTCGGCGGCAACGGCGACGGGAGCATAGACTGTCACGACGCGGTCTACGACAGCCTCCGACTCTGGCAAGACGTAAACCACAACGGCATCTCCGAGCCGGCGGAGTTGCACACCTTGCAGGAGCTGGGTGTCACGTCCATCTCGCTCGACTACCGCGAAGCCGGCCGCCGCGACCAGTACGGCAACGAGTTCCGCTTCCGCGCCAAGGTCAACGGGAACGGCGCGAGCGCGGCCGGGCGCTGGGCGTATGACGTGTTCCTCCGCCGCGCCCAATAACAGGCGCGCCGGCCCGAGTCGCAAAACCGCCCGCGGGGTCTGTCGAGACTTCCGGGCGGTTTTACTTTGCCCGGAGAAGCGGGTAGAACATAAGGCGGTCGGGCGGCGGCCGAGGCGCGCGCCGCGAACCGTTTGCTTATGTTCGAGCCGAAGAGTTTCCTGTACGAAGTGCGCGCGGGCGTGGCGCGGATCACGCTGAACCGGCCGGAGCGGCTGAACGCGCTGACGTTCGAGGTCTACCGCGAGCTGACCGACGCGTTCGCGGCGCTGCCCGCCGAGCGCGACGTGCGCGCCGTCGTCTTGACTGGCGCGGGCCGCGCCTTCTGTTCGGGCGGCGACGTGCGCGACATCATCGGCGACTTGCAGACGCTCGACATCGCCGGCCACCTTGAGTTCACGCGCCTGACGTGCGCGCTCATCCGCAACATGCGGCGCGCGCCGCAGCCCGTCATCGCCGCCCTGAACGGCACGGTCGCAGGCGCGGGCGCGTGCCTCGCCTTGGCCGCAGACCTGCGCGTGGCGACCGAGGACGCGCGCATCGCGTTCCTCTTCGTCAAGGTCGGTCTCTCCGGCGCGGACATGGGCGCGTGCTTCCTGCTGCCGCGCTTCGTCGGGCTGGCGAAGGCGACCGAGTTGTTGACGACCGGCGACTTCATCACGGCGCAAGAGGCCGAGCGCATCGGCCTCTACAACCGCGTCGTGCCCGCCGCCGCGCTGCACGAAGAGACCGCGGCGCTCGCCGCCAGGCTCGCGCGCGGGCCCGCGTTCGCGCTCGCCATGACGAAAGAGATGCTGAACCGCGAGCTGGCCGTCGGCCTCGACACCGCGCTCGAATGGGAGGCGCAGGCCCAAGCCCTCTGCCTCCAACACCCGGACTTCCGCGCCGCCTACGAGGAGATTATCCAAAAGCAGAAGCCAGGAGTCAGAAGCCAGCAGCCGGAATAGAAAAGCTGGCCTCTCGTCTTCCGTCTTCCTTCATCGGGCTTTCGGCTTCTGCCGTTTTTCTTCTGACTTCTGGCTCCTGACTTCTGACTTCTGTCTGCAATGCCCTCCGACGTTTTCAGCATCGAGTCGCCCTTCTTCACGGACGCGCAGCGGCGGCTGGCGGCGCAAGTGGCGAGTTTCGTCTGGCGCGAGATCGAGCCGCACGCCGCGGCCGCGGAGGAGGCGTCGGATGAAGACTACCGCGCGCTGGTCGCGCTGCTCGCCGAGGCCGACCTGCTGCGCTACGCCGTCGCGCAGCCCAACGCGCCCTTCGACTTGCGCGCGCTCTGTCTGGTGCGCGAGGAGTTGGCCTACTCGTCGGCGCTGGCCGACCTGGCCTTCGTCATGCAGGGGTTGGGCACTTACGCGCTGAGCCTGGCCGCGCCGGAGCACGTGCGCGAGTTCTGGCTCACGCGCGCCGCCGCGGGCCGGGCCGTCGCCGCGCTCGCGCTGACCGAGACCGAGGCCGGCTCGGACGTGGCCGCCATCCAGACGACGGCCCGGCGCGAGGGCGACGCCTACGTGCTCGACGGGCGCAAGCGGTTCATCTCGAACGCGGGCGTGGCGGACTTCTACACGGTCTTCGCGCGCACGGGCACGCGCGCCGACGGGCGGGCCGAGTTGTCCGCCTTCGTCGTCGGCGCGCGGATGCCGGGCTTCTCGCTGCGCGCGCGCACGCAACTGCTCGGCGCGCACCCCATCGGCGAGATCGAGTTCACTTCCCTGCGCGTGCCGGCCGAGGAGCGCGTCGGCGCGGAAGGGCAGGGCTTCCGCCTGGCTATGGAGACGATGAACACGTTCCGCGCGTCGGTCGGCGCGGCCGCGTGCGGCATGGCGCGGCGCGCGCTCGACGAGGCGCTGACGCACGCGCAGCGCCGCCAGCAGTTCGGCGCGCCGCTCGCGTCGTTCCAACTGATCCAGGCGAAGCTGGCCGACATGGTCACGCTGCTCGACGCCGCGCGCCTCATGGTCTACCGCGCCGCACACCTGCACGACACGGGCGCGGCCGCCGAGGCCACGGGCCAGACCGCGAGCCTGACGCGCGCCGTCAGCGAGGCCAAACTCTTCGCCACAGAGGCCGCGCAGCGCGTCATAGACGAAGCCCTCCAGATACACGGCGGCGAGGGCCTCGTGCGCGGCACGACCGTCGAGCGCCTCTACCGCGACATCCGCGCCCTGCGCATCTACGAAGGCACGTCCGAGATTCAACGCCTCGTCATCGCCCGCGAGTTGCTGAAGGAATAACCGCCATGAAGATCAACGTCATCGGCGGCGGGCCGGCCGGGTTGTACTTCGCGCTGTTGATGAAGAAGCAAGACCCGGCGCACGAGTTGACGGTCTGGGAGCGGAACGCGCCGGACGACACGTTCGGGTGGGGCGTGATCTTCTCGGACAAGACGCTGGCGTACCTGCGCGACAGCGACGAGCCGAGCCACCGCGCGATCACGCGCGCCTTCGCCACCTGGGACAACGTGGACGTGGTGCACCGCGGCGAGCGCATCACCGTCCGCGGCAACAAGTTCTCCGGCATCGCGCGCATTAAGCTGCTCAACATCCTACAGGCGCGCTGCCGCGAACTGGGCGTTGACCTGCGCTTCCGCGCGCAGGTGTCTGACCCCGAGCGGCTCGCCCATGAGTGCGACCTGCTCGTCGGCGCGGACGGCGTGAACAGCGAGGTGCGCGCGCGCTACGCCGCCGAGTTCGGGCCGGACTTGAGCGTGCGCCACAACCGTTACATCTGGTACGGCACGCGCCAGCTCTTCCACGGGCTGACGCTCACGTTCCGCGAGACGGAGGCCGGCGTCTTCGCCGCCCACTCGTACAAGTTCGACGCGACGACGAGTACCTTCATCGTCGAGTGCGACGAGGAGACGTGGCAACGCGCCGGCTTCGCGACCCGCACCGACGAGGCGACGCGCGCCTACCTCGCCGAAGTTTTTCGGGCCGACCTCGGCGGGCACGCGCTGCTCTCGAACAACTCGAAGTGGATCAACTTCCTGCTCGTCAAGAACCGGCGCTGGCACGCCGGGAACGTCGTCCTGCTCGGCGACGCGCTGCACACCGCGCACTTCTCCATCGGCTCGGGCACGAAGCTCGCGCTCGAAGACGCCATCGCGCTCGCGCGCGCCTTCGCGGAGAGCGCGGACGTGCCTGACGCGCTCGAACGGTTCGAGCGCGCCCGCCGGCCCGTCATCGAAGAGTACCAGCGCGCGGCCTACGAAAGCCTCCTCTGGTTCGAGCACGCGCGCGACTACGTGCACCTCGACCCGCTGCCGTTCGCCTACAGCTTGATGACCCGCAGCAAGAAGATCACGCACGAGAACCTGAAGCGGCGCGACCCGGCGTTCATCGCGGCGTATGAAAAAGGGATGAGGGATGAGGGATGAAGAAGGCAGAAGGCAGGAGTCAGGAGTCAGGAGACGGAATGAAAGCCGGCCCTTCTTCTTCTGCCTTCTGTCCGCCGTTCCGACTTCTGGCTTCTGACTCCTGACTCCTGCCTTCTTCTTCATCCCTCATCCCTTTCCATTCCGGCGCGAGCAGCCGCCGCCGGCCGTCGCTTGTCAGGGCGACGCCCGGCTCGTCGAGTTGCGTGCGATCCCAGAGTTTGCAGGTCACTTGCTTGTGCGCTTGATCGAGGCCCTCGCAGTAGTTCGTGTAGGTGCAGCGGCGGACTTCCGCGCCGCGCCCGAGGCGGACTTTCAGGAACCAATCCGGATCGGCGAGCGCCTGGCGCGCGAGGCCGACGATGTCGGCCGCGCCGGTGCGCAAGACCTCTTCGGCCTGCGCGAAGGTGGCGATGCCGCCGGTGGCGACGACGGGCGTCGTGCGGCCGTCTTCGTTCACCGCGCGTTTAACGGCGGCGGCGAGCGGCACGTTGCGCCCGAAGGGGCCGCGCGCGTCCGAGAGCACCGTCGGCATACACTCGTAGCCGCTCTCGCCCGTGTAGGGGTAGGCGGCGTGCCCGACCTTGGGCTGCTGCGCGTCCTCGAACTTGCCGCCCTTCGAGAGCGACAGGTAGTCGAAGCCGGCGCGCGCGAACTCGCGCCCGAAGTAGACCGCGTCGTCAATTCGGTTGCCGCCCGCGATCACCTCGTCGCCGAGGAAGCGGACGCCGACGCAGTAGTCCGCGCCCACCGTCGCACGCACCGCGCGGTAGACTTCGAGCGGCAGCCTGACGCGGTTCGCGCGCGGGCCGCCGTAGCCGTCCGCGCGATCATTCAAGGCGGACAGGAACGACGCCATCGTGTAGGCGTGCGCGTAGTGTAGCTCGACGCCGTCGAAGCCCGCGGCGCGGGCGCGGCGCGCGGCGGCGGCGAAGATGCCGGGGAGCACCGCGGGCAGCTCGCGTATGTGCGCGAGGTGCGTGTCGGTGACGCGCTCGCGGTAGCCCATGCGCAACGCCTCAAGCTCGCGCGCGGTCAGAACTTTTTCGAGCAGTTCGGCGGGCGCGTCGTTCAAGAAGGCGCGCAAGTTCTGTTCGTCGGTCGTCAACCAACTGTCGTCTGCGGTCGCGGCGGCGAGGGCGCGGCGGTGCGCGGCGGTCACGGCGAGGAAGCGCGCGAAGTATTTCGCCTGCTCGGGCCGGCGCTTGATGGCGAGGAAGTCTATGATCTGGATGAACAGCCGCGTCGCGCCGTCGCTGGCGCGGCGGACGGTCTCGACCAACTGCTTGAGACCGGGCACGAAGCGGTCGTGCCCGATGCGCAGGAGCGGCCCCGACGGGATGTCGCGCACGCCCGTCGCCTCGACGACGATTGCGCCCGGTCGCCCTGCGGCGAAGCGGCGATACCAGTCCAAGTTCTCCCGCGTGACGAAGCCGTCCCCGGTCGCGCGCCAAGGCACCATCGCCGGAACCCACGTGCGCTGCGCGAGCGTGAGCGGGCCGACCTTGATCGGTTGAAACAGCAGAGCGCGCGCGGCCTCCTCTTCGGTCGGCCAGCGCGTTTCGGGCAGTTCGTGACGGATCGGGTTTGCGGGACGCCAGGTCATAAAAAGGGTTCGGCTTCAGCGGGGCAGTGTAGCAGTTCCGGCGCGGCCGCCCGAAACCGCGTCGCCGCGGGCGCGTGCGGCCGCGCGGCGGCTAAGCAGCTACGAAGGCGCGCGGAAGTTTGTTAAGATGCGCCGCGCGGCGTTCGGTCGCCGCACTCCGCCCGGCTCGGTCGCCGCGCCCCGAAACGCTTATGCCCCTGCGCCCCGTCCTGATCGGCTGCCTGTTAGCCCTGATGTTCGCCTACACGGTCGCGGGCATGGCGCTCGTGGCGGGGCAGGAGCGTATGTTGGCGGCGCGCGGCTGGGGTTCGACGCAGCGGGTGGCGGGCGGGCCTGAACTGATCATTGAGTTGAACCCCGGCGGCGCGGCCGAAGGTCTGCTGCAACTCGGCGACGAGATCGTGGCGGTCAACGGCGAGCCGGTCGAGCGGTCGGACTACAGGACGGAGGCGGCCTACCGGCGGGTCGAGCGCGGCGGCCCTTACACGCTGACCGTGCGGCGCGCGGGCGCACTGCACACGGTCACGCTGCGCGCCGCGCCCGTCCCGCTGACGGAGCAGTTGACGCGGCCGCTGGTCACGATAGGTCTGCTCATCAGCGCCTCGTTCTACCTGACGGGGCTGGCCGTCTTCCTGCTCAAGCCGCGCGACAAGCAGGCGCAGGTCTTCGCCGCGTGCTTCGCCACCTACGCGGGCGCGTGGGTGCTGCCGTACCCGTTCGCCGACGTGCCGGGGCCGGTCGTGGCGCTGGTCGCAGTCGGCTACCTGGGCAAACAGTTCTTCGCGCCGCTGCTGCTGCACCTGTTCGCGATCTTCCCGCGCCCGCTGCCCCCGCTGCGCCGCCGCCCGCGCGCCGAGTATGGCCTCTACTTGCCGTTCGCGCTCTCCGTCCTGCCGCTCACGGCCTACGGGATGTGCCGCTGGGCGCTGACGCCCGCCGCCTTCATCGAAGCGTCGCTGCGTTACAGGTCGCTCGTCGTCGCCGCCGCGTTCGTGTCGCTCGCCTACGCGATGAGTTGCCTGGGGGCGCTCGTGTGGCAGTACCGGACGGCGGAGCAGGTGGGGCGGCGCAAGCTGCGGCTGCTCATGTTCGCGTGCCTGATCGGGTTCGGCCCGACCCTCGTGTTGCTGGCGCTCTCCCGCGGGCTGATGCCCGGCATGGATGAACGCGAGAGCCTGATCTTAAAGCTGATGCCGTTCGCGCACGCGCTGCAACTGCTCGTGCCGGCGGCGTTCGCCTACGCCATCGTGCGCCATCAGGTGATCCCCGTGCGGCTGATCCTGCGGCGCGGCGCGCAGTACCTGTTGGCCAAGAACGCGCTGCGCGCGCTGCTCGCGCTGCCCTTCGTTGTGCTCGCCGCGTCGCTCGTGGCGCACCCGAACCGCACGCTCGCCGACATACTGCTGCGCAACTCGGTCTACTTCTACCTGCTGGCCGCGGCGGCCGTCGCGCTCGGTCTCCTCTTCCGCCGCCGCCTGTCGGACTGGATCGACCGCAAGTTCTTCCGCGAGTGTTACGACCAGGAGAAAATCCTGCGCGAGCTGATCGACGACGTGCGCCGGCTCGACTCGATCCCGGAGATGTCGAAGCGCGTCAGCGAGCAGGTGAGCCGCGCGCTGCACCCCGAACAGGTCTACCTCTTCTACCGCGCGGAGGGGCAGCGCGACCTCAGCCTGACCTACACGTCGGGCGGGACGGCGCAGGAGCTGCGCATCCCGGAAGAGTTCCAACTGCTGCGCTACGCCGAGCTGCACGGCGGCGCGCAAGACTTCCCCTTCCCGCCCAAAACCAACCTGCCGCCCGCCGAGAAGGACTGGCTCGCGCAACTCGGCGCGCGCCTGCTCGTGCCGCTCACGGGCACGGACGCGCGCCTCGCCGGCCTGCTCCTGCTCGGCGAGAAGAAGTCGGAAGTGCCTTACACGGCGAGCGACCGCGAACTGCTGGAAACCTTGGCCGGGCAGATCGCCATCGTCTACGAGAACGTGCGGCTCAAGAGCCACGTCGAGCGCGAGCGCCGGATCAAGCACGAGGTCTTGGCGCGCGTCGCCGACGTGGACTTCAACGTCCTGAAGGAGTGCCCGCGCTGCGGCGCGTGCTACGACGCGGGCGCGCAAACGTGCGCGGCCGACGGCGCGGAGTTGACGTTGACGCTGCCCGTCGAGCGCACGATTGAAGGGCGCTACCGGCTCGACCGCCTGCTCGGTCGCGGCGGCATGGGCGCGGTCTACGAGGCGACCGACGAACGCCTCCACCGCAAGGTCGCGGTCAAGCTGCTGACCGGGAGCCTGTTCGGCAACCGCGATGCGCTGCGCCGCTTCGAGCGCGAGGCGCAGGCCTCGGCCCGCCTGCACCATCAGAACATCGTCACCGTCCACGACTACGGTCGGCTCTCGACCGAAGGCGCGTTCCTCGTCATGGAACTCGTCCACGGCGAGACCTTCGGCGCGCGCCTCAAGCGCGAGCGGCGGCTCGCGCCCGGCGTCGCCGCCGCACTCTTCGAGCAGATGCTCGCCGGGCTACAGGCCGCGCACGAGGCGGGCGTCGTCCACCGCGATCTCAAACCCGACAACGTCCTGCTCTCCGGCGACGACCCGCAAGGCCCGCGCGTCCGCCTGCTCGACTTCGGGCTGGCGAAGCTGACGCGCGCGACGGGCGGCGACTCGAACAGCCCGACCGCCGCCGCGCCCGTCACCACGCCCGGCGCGATCATGGGCACGTTCGGCTACATGGCCCCGGAGCAATTGACGGGCGGCGCGGTGGACGCGCGCGCCGATCTGTTCGCCGTCGGCGTGATGGTCGTCGAGGCGCTCACGGGCCAGCGCCCCTTCAACGGCGCGACCTACCACGAACTGCTGACCAACGTCCTGCACGGCACTTACCGACTGCCCGGCGACACGCCGGCCGCGCGCCGGCTCGACCGCGTCTTGCAGCGCGCCCTCGCCAAGAGCGCCGCCGCGCGCCACGCCACGGCGGCCGAGTTGGCCGCCGAACTCATCCCAGCCCTGCGCGCCTGCCCGCCGCTCGACGCGCCGCCCGCCGCCGCGCCCGACGCCGACACCATCATCCTCGAAACCTAGCGCCGCCGACGGCCCGCGGCCGCCGCCCGGCGGTTCGAGTTTGACAGCACCGCGCCGCCGGTCGTTCAATGGAGCGACCGCTGGCACGCAAGCAACCACACCCGGAGGCGTTGAACGTTTGACTGACGAACTGCTCAAGTGGCGCGCGGACTTTCCGATCTTAGAGAAGACGGTCTATCTCATCTCGCACAGCCTCGGCGCGATGCCGCGGCAGACTTACGAGTCGCTGCACGAGTACGCCGAGATGTGGGCGACGCGCGGCGTGCGCGCCTGGGCCGAAGGCTGGTGGGAGATGCCTTTGAAGATCGGCGACGAGGTGGGGCGCATCATCGGCGCGCCGCCGGGTACGGTCGCCATGCACCAGAACGTCTCGATCTGCCAGTCGCTCATCCTCTCCTGCGTCGAGCCGCAGGGCCGCCGCAACAAGATCGTCTACAGCGAGCTTGAGTTCCCCTCGGTCATGTACGTCTACGAGGCGCACGCGCGCGACGGCCGCTTCCGGCTCGTGCGCGTGCCGTCCGACGACGGCAGCACCGCGCCGCTCGACAGGCTGCTCGCCGCGATTGACGAAGAGACCTTGCTCGTGCCGCTCTCGCACGTCCTGTTCAAGAGCGCCTTCCTGCAAGACGCACTCGCGATCACGCGGCGCGCGCACGAGGTCGGCGCGCTCGTCGTCTTAGACACTTACCAGTCGGCCGGCACAGTCCCCTTCTCGGTCACGGAGTTGGACGTGGACTTCTGCACGGGCGGCTCGGTCAAGTGGCTCTGCGGCGGCCCCGGCGCGGGCTACCTCTACGTGCACCCGCGCTGGCACGCGCGCCTCGAACCGAAAGTGACGGGCTGGATGGCGCACGAAGCGCCCTTCGCGTTCGCGAGCGAACTGCAATACGCGCCGGGCATCGCGCGCTTCCTGCACGGCTCGCCCGCCATCCCCGCGCTCTACGCGGCGCGCGCCGGCTACCAAATCATCAACGAGATCGGCGTCGAGCGCATCCGCGCCAAGAGCGTGCGCCAGACGAGCCACCTGATCGAGTTGGCCGAGGCGGCCGGCTTCACGGTCAACAGCCCGAAAGACCCGGCGCGGCGCGGCGGCACGATCACCGTCAACGTCCCGCACGCGGGCGCGGTCACGCAGGAACTGGTGCGCCGCGAGATCATCTGCGACTACCGCCCCGGCGCGGGCGTCCGCCTCTCGCCCCACTTCTACACCAGGGACGAAGAACTCGAACTCGCCGTCAAAGAGCTGCGCCAGATCGTGGACGCATCCGCCTACGCGGGCCAGGAGACCGCGGGCGCGGCCTTTTAGCCGGCGAAAAGATCAACACAGAGGCCACAGAGGCCACACAGAGAGCACAGAGAATTTTTCTGTGTCCTCTGTGTGACCGCTAACCGAGATGCGCGCCCGACTCGCGGGGCTGCCCCGCGTGCGGGCGGAAGTCCTGCCGCAAGAGCTTGCGCAGCTTCATGCGCGCCTTGTGCAGTTGCGACTTCGACGTGCCGGTCGAGCAGCCTAAGAGCTTCGCGATCTCTTCGTGCTCGTACCCTTCAACGTCGTGCAGGATGAAGACGGCGCGGTAGCCGGGCGGCAACTGCGCGACGGCGCGCTCCAAGGCGATTGCGCCCACCGCGGGCGCGGCGCTGACGGGCTGCGCCCACGCCTGCGGCTGCTCCGGCAGCAGCCCGTCGTCGGTCGTCTGCTCCTTGCGCACGCCCATGCGCCGGAAGTGCATCAAGACCTGGTTGACCGTCAGCCGGTGCAGCCAGGTGGTGAAGGTGGACGCGCCGCGGAAGCTGCACGCCTTGCGGTAGACCTGTACGAAGACCTCTTGCGTCAGGTCTTCGGCCTCGGCGACGTGCTGCGTCATGCGCAGACACAAGCTATAGACGCGGCGGTGGTGGCGCGCGTAGAGCGCCTCGAAGGCCTGTGCGTCGCCGTCGGCGATGCGGCGCGCCAACTCGAAATCGTGCTGCGCCGGTTCGGGCTGCGGCGCGTCGGCGGTCTGCGCCCACGCCGACTGAGGCTCCATCCGCAGGGCGGCTGCGTCCGACATGGTCTCGTCCTTTTAAGTCTCTGACAGGTGTGACAGACGGTTCGGGCCGCGCGGCCCGCGGGTGTTTGTGCTTGACGCCCGCGGGCCGCGCGGCGGAAAAGTTTCGGGGAAGATTCGTGCGCCGAATCCGCCCCGCGGTCGGGAAGAGGCGACGCGACTCGAAGACGGGGCGCGCGTGAATCATGCGCGCCCGCGCCGCCGCTCGCGGTTAGAGTTAGTTGTTCGGGTTCGCGCCGCGCTGCGCTTCGTGCTCGCGCCGCTTCTGCTCGAACTCCTGCCGGCGCTGCGCGACCTGCGCCTTCTGCTCGGCCGTCAGCACGTTGTAAATCTGCGACATGGCGCGCGCGTGCGCGACCTCCAACTCGACCTGCGCGTTGGCGCGGGCCTGCGCCGCGGCGCGCACCGCCGCCTCGTCGAACGTGCCGTCGAAGGCCGGCGGGCCGTCGTGCCCGGCGTGCAGCTTCTCGCGCAGGGCCTTGGTGCTCTCCGCGAGGCCGTCGGTGATCTGCTTGATCTGCGCCTTCTGCGCGTCCGTCAGGTTGAGGTCGCGGAGGAACGGCGCGCCGAGGCCTTCGCCGCGACCGCCGGGGCCGCCGAAGCCGCGCTCGCCGCGCGGCCCGCGCGGGCCGCCGAAGTCACCGCCCCGCCCGCCCTGCTGGGCGAACACGGCGGCCACCGCCAACAGCAGCGCGCAGCCCAATGCGAACACGCCGCCGATCTTTCTCAGTCCGATCTGTTTCATCACTCTCTTCCTTTCCGAAGTATTCCTCGTGTCTTTAAGTCGGGCACGATGCGTCTTAGACGCGCGGCCCGCCGGCCGTTTCGTAAAAAGTCAGTCAACGCAACGTAAAGTTTTGTAAACGCGGGCACGCGCCGCGCTGACAATTCTCTACGAGCGGCGCGCGCGCGTTGGGCTAGAATAGACGAGCGATGAGCAGCCTCTTCCTGAAAGTCTTCCTGTGGTTCTGGCTGGCGATGGCGCTCGTCATCGGCGCGCTGCTCTTGACCACGGAACTGACGCGCCCGCGCCAGCCGTTCCCCGTCTCGACGGGTCTCGACCGGGCGATGCACACCTACGCACAACTCGCCGCCGAGACCTACGAGCGCGACGGCCGGGCGGGGCTGCTCAAGTTCTTAGGCGAGCCGGAAGGCGGGACGGACATCAGCTTCTATCTCTTCGACGAGCGCGGCGCAGAACTGACAGGACGCGCCGCGCCGCCCGACGTGCGCGACGCGGCGCTGCGGGCCGCCGCGACTGATAGGCTCGTCCGCAGCCCCCCGACGCAGCGCGCGTTCACCGCGCACCCGGTCGTGACGACGGCGGGCCGCCCTTACGTGCTCGTGGACGTGTTCCCCGCGCGCCGCGGCTGGTTCGGCGACCGCCCGCTGGCGCAAGCGTTGCGCCTCCTCGCCGTGCTGTTGACGGCCGGCGCGCTCTGCTACCTGCTGGCGCGCTACCTCGTCTCGCCCGTCGTCAAGCTGCGCGCGGCGACGCGGCGCGTGGCGGGCGGCGACTTCTCGGCGCGCGTCGGCCCGCTCCTCGGCAAGCGCCGCGACGAACTGGCCGCGATGGGGCACGACTTCGATCAGATGGCCGCGCGCGTCGAGGCCCTGGTCAGCGCGCAGCAGCGGCTCATCCGCGACATCTCGCACGAACTGCGCTCGCCGCTCGCGCGCCTCAACGTCGCCTTAGACCTCGCGCGCAAACGCGCGGGCGCGGAAGCCGCAGGCTCACTGGATCGCATCGAGCGCGAGTCTGTGCGGCTCAACGAGATGATCGGGCAACTGCTCGCGCTCTCGCGCTGGGAGGCCGAGCCGGACGGCCGGCGGCGCGCGCCGTTGGACTTGGCCGCGCTCGTGCGCGAGGCCGCGGCCGACGCAGACTTCGAGGCGCGCGGGCGCGACCGCGCGGTGCGCCTCGCGGCTTGCGCCCCGTGCCGCGTCGAGGGCGACGCCGCGCTCCTGCGCAGCGCCGTCGAGAACGTGCTGCGCAACGCCGTGCGCTACACGCCCGCGCGGACGACCGTGGACGTGGCGCTCGCCTGCGAGGGCGAAGGCGGCGCGGACGCGGCCGTCATCAGCGTGCGCGACTACGGCGCGGGCGTGCCCGCCGACGCGCTCGCCGACATCTTCCGCCCGTTCTACCGCGTCGCCGACGCGCGCGACCGCGACTCCGGCGGCACGGGTCTCGGCCTCGCCATCACCGAGCGCGCCGTCCGCCTCCACGGCGGGCGCGTCACCGCGACGAACCACCCCGACGGCGGCCTCCTCGTCGAGCTGCGCCTGCCGCGCGCCGCAGTCAAATGACCTCAACCCGTTTGCGGCGGCCGCGCTTGCCAGCACTACGGCGGCGGTCTAAGCTAGTGCGACGTGAGTGAGCTTTTATCCTACAACAAGTACCTGCGCGTGCCTGAGCTGATCGGGTTGCAGTCGTGCCTGTCCGAGCCGGCGCACCACGACGAGTTGCTCTTCATCACCGTCCACCAGACCTACGAGCTGTGGTTCAAGCAGGTCTTGCACGAGTTGGACGCGGCCGCCGCGCTGCTCGGCGCGGGCCGCGCCTTCGCCGCCACGCGCGCCCTTGAGCGCGTCGTCGAGATCGAGAAGGTGCTCGTCAATCAACTCCACATCATCGAGACGATGACGCCGATCAGCTTCCTCGGCTTCCGCGACGAGTTGAACCCGGCGAGCGGTTTTCAGTCCATGCAGTTCCGCGAGATCGAGTTCACTTCCGGGTTGAAAGACGCCGGGCTGCTCAGCAACTTCGCCGACGACGAGTTCGCCACACGCCGCCTGCGCGCGCGGCTCGACGCGCCGACGCTCGGCGAAATCTTCTACGCGCATCTGCGTCGGCGCGGCTTAGACGCGCCCGACGACGACGCAGACTTAGCGCCCGACGAGCGCCAGCGCCGCTACCAGCAGCGCGTGCGCGCCGTGCTCGAAGTCCTGACGCACTACGAGGAGCGCGCCGAAGAGTTTCTGTTGGCCGAAGCCCTCGTCGCGCACGACGAGCACTTCCAACTGTGGCGCGCGCACCACGTCCTGATGGTCGAGCGCATGGTCGGCGCGAAGCGCGGCACGGGCGGCTCCGAAGGCGTCGGCTACCTGCGCACCACGCTCGACCAGAAATTCTTCCCCGAACTCTGGGAGGCGCGCACGCACCTCGACGCACGCCACGGCGCGCAGGGCTGCCCCTTCGCCGGCCACCAAAGCTGAGGCCGCGCGCGCCCGACAAGACGCATGGACGACCGTTACCTCGACAGCAACCGCTCGCTCTGGAACGGCTGGACGCGGCTGCACGCGCACTCGCCCTTCTACGACCTCGAAGGCTTCAAGGCCGGGCGCTCGTCGCTCAAGCCCCTAGAGCTGGCAGAGGTCGGCGACGTGCGCGGCAAGTCGCTCCTCCACCTGCAATGCCACTTCGGGCAGGACACGCTCTCCTGGGCGCGCCTCGGCGCAGAGGTCACGGGCGCGGACTTCTCCGACGAGGCCATCAACCTGGCCCGCGCGCTCGCCGATGAACTAAACATCTCGGCACGCTTCGTCCGCGCGAACGTCTACGACCTGCCCGCCGTGCTCGACGCACGCTTCGACATCGTCTTCACCTCCTACGGCGTGCTCTCCTGGCTGCCCGATCTAAACCGTTGGGCCGAGATCGTCGCCCACTTCCTCAAGCCCGGCGGCTTCTTCTACATCATAGACATGCACCCGATCTTCCGCATGGTCAACTGGGACGGCACGGCCTTCGAGTACCCGTACTTCCACGCGCCCGCGCCCACCGAACTGGAATCCCACGGCTCTTACGCCTCCGGCGAGGTCGAAGGCTTCTCGCACCCCGAATACAACTGGGAGCACACCCTGGGCGACATCGTCAACGCCGGCGTCGGCGCGGGGCTGCGGCTTGAGTTCCTGCACGAGTTCCCCTACATGTGGCATCTCCCCACCTACCCCTCGCTCGAAGAGTTCGAGCCGGGCAAGGGCCGCCTCAAAGGCTCCTTCGGGCTGCTGCCGCACATGTTCTCGCTGCGCGCCAGTAAGTAGGGTTTGCCATTAATCGAGGGCCGGCGGTGCTTAAATTCTGGCATTGGACGTTAGACACCTGGACGCTGGTCGTCGCCGTCGTCGCGCTGATCCAGCCGTGGGCGGCAGCCCTCTGGCGGCGTCTATTCAGGACGGGCGTCGTTGACATTTATGAGACCGCCCTGATTGAGCTAGGCTACAGCGCCCTCGGGGCCACGGTCGGCTTAGTCGGCACGCTCCGCGCGCGCGACAAAGATTTATTCATCCAGTCCATGAATCTAACGGTCACACGCCGGGCTGATAAATTTCTGCGCCGGTTCGAGTGGCTGATATTCCGTACAGCCAAAGCAATGATCGGGCAGAGTTCGAAGGGCGGCCTCGAGCAGGGGGGCGAGATATCGGCGGACATTCCGTCGAGCTTTATGATCTCGACCCTTGAGCCGTACCGCTTTAATATCCTCTTCTCCGACACCTTGCTCTTTTATCAAGAGCTGCGCCCCGTGCTGGAGGGGGTGAGCCAAGCCTGGATGCGCTATGCGCGCGAGGCACCGGAGTTATCCAAACTGGAAGGGGCCGCCGGCCCGGCGGTTGAGCGTAAGCTCAGGCCCGTTTACGAGCGATTTGCCGCGGGCGGCGATTACACGGCTGCTTTATCCGCCGCGGATAAACTCTTCTACTGGCAACCCGGCACTTATGAGCTAACGCTACACGTCAACACCGCCCAACCAAATCGGCATTACAGTAAGACGTGGCTCTTCGACCTGAAAGAGCCTGAGGTTCAAGGTCTCAGGCAGCAGAACGTGCCCATCATCCTGAAGGAAGTCTGCGGCGTATCGCCGCCCGTACAATACGGTTTCATTTACACCCCGTACCTCAACAAGCGTGACAAGGGCAGCGCTTAGGTTTGAGTATGCAGATTGAGTTCCCCGAACGCTTCAACATGGCCGACTACTTCCTCTACCACAACGTCGAGGAAGGGCGCGCCGGCAAGACCTGTCTCTATTTCGAGGACGAGACCTACACCTACGCGGACGCGGTGCGCCGGGCGAACCGCGCGGGCCACGCCCTGCGCGAGCTGGGCGCGCGCGTCGAAGACCGCGTGCTCATCGCGCTGCCCGACTGCCCGGAGTTCGTCTGGACGTGGTTCGGCGCGAGCCGCGCGGGCGCTGTCATCACGATGGTCAACCCGCTGCTGCCCGCGGCGGATTATGAGTATTACCTCGACTACACGCGCGCGCGCGTCGCGGTCATCCACGAGTCGCTGCTTGAGAACTTCACCGAGGCCGCGCGCGCGGCGCAGTATTTGCAGAACGTGCTCGTGGTCGGCGAAGAGTGCGGCGCGTTCCGCTCGTTCGCGGAGGTCGCGGGCGCGATGCCGGACGAGTTGACGCCGGCCGACACGCACAAGGACGACATAGCGATCTGGCTGTTCACGTCCGGCTCGACGGGCCGGCCCAAAGGCGCGGTGCACCTGCACCACGATCTGCCTTACAACACCGAGTGCTACGCCAAGCGCGTGCTCGGCGTGCGCGAATCAGACCTGACGGTCTCCGTGCCGAAGCTGTTCTTCGGCTACGCGACGGGCACGAACCTGCTCTTCCCGTTCGCCGTCGGCGGCGCGACCGCGCTGTTCAGCGAACGCTCCACGCCCGAAAAGTTGTTCGAGGTGATCGAGCGTTACCGGCCCACGATCCTGACGAGCGTGCCGACGATGATCAACGCCATGCTCAACGTCGAGGGCGCGGCCACGCGTGACCTCTCGTCTCTGCGCTTCTGTCTGTCGGCGGGCGAGGCGCTGCCCGGCGAACTGTACGAGCGTTGGGTCGAGACGTTCGGCGTCGAGATTCTGGACGGCATCGGCTCGGCCGAGATGTTCCACATCTACATCACGAACCGGCCGGGCGACGTGAAGCCCGGCAGCCTCGGCCGCATCGTCGAAGGCTACGAGGCGCGCATCGTGGACGCCGAAGGGCGCACGCTCCCGCCCGGCGAGATGGGCACGCTGCACGTCCACGGCGACTCGGCCGCGCTCTGCTACTGGCAGGCGCACGAGAAGTCGAAGGCGACGTTTGCCGGCGACTGGTGCATGACGGGCGATCAGTTCCACGTGGACGAGGCGGGCTACTACTGGTATCACGGGCGCACCGACGACATGCTCAAGGTCTCCGGCATCTACGTCGCGCCGGTCGAGATCGAGAGCTGCCTGCTCGAACACGAGGCCGTCTTAGAGTGCGCCGTCGTCGGCCACGACGCGGGCGACGGCCTCGTCAAGCCCAAGGCGTTCGTCGTCGCCCGCCCGCCGCACGCGCCCGGCGCAGAGTTAGCCGCGGCGCTCCAAGAGTTCGTCAAAGCCCGCCTCGCCCGCTACAAGTACCCGCGCTGGATCGAGTTCGTCCCCGCCCTCCCCAAAAACGACCGCGGCAAGATCGACCGGAAGAGCCTAAAGCTGTGACGAGTGCGGTAGCAGCAGTCAGCAGTCAGGAGTCAGAAGCCAGAAGCGATCACTGACCGCCTATGCTCACGTGCCCCGCCCGCATTTATTCTGGCTTCTGACTCCTGGCTGCTGACTGCTGACTTGCTTTCCATATGTGTCGAAGGGGCATAGTTAATGATTGACGAGCCGCAATCTTTCTTCGCGCGTTTTCCCGTCCGTTTCGCCGAGGTCGATCTGGTCGGCTTCGTGTATTACCCGCGGGTGCTGCACTACTGCCACGTGGCGATGGAGGAGTTCTTCGCGGCGCGCTGCGGCACGACTTACGAGCAGTTGCTGGCGCGCGCGCGCGTCGGCTTCCCCACCGTCAACATCCAGGCCGAGTTCTTCACGCCCTTCAACTACGGCGACGAGGTGGAGGTCGAAGTCGCCGTCACGCGGCTGGGGCGCACGTCTGCCACCTTCGTCTACACGCTGCGCCGCGCGCGCGACCGCCACCTCTGCGCGCGCGCCACGCTCGTCCAGGTGGCGATGAACCTCGACACGCGCCGCCCCGTCGAAATCCCCGCGCCGCTCCGCGCCTGCTTCGCCGCCGCCGCGCCCTGAAGCGGCCGCCCAAAGTACCGTAATACCGGCAAGACAGGACACCATTTCGCCCGACCCTCTTTTGACCGCGCCCCGGCGCGGCGCGTACAATCTGTCAGCCCGCGCACCGAGACCTTGATCGCGCGCGCGGCCGACTCGCAATGAAACGCCAAAGACTCAGACACAAGCGCCGGCTCAGGTTCGTCGCGCCCGCGGTCAGTTGCGCGCTGCTCGGCGGTCTCATGACCGCGCCCGCGCGCGCCGGCCACGACGCGAGCGTACAACTCGTCCTCCTGTTGACGAACGGCGCGCCGCCGCCCGCCGCGCCCACGCCCGCGCCCGCCCTCGTCGCCCACGGCGACGCGCAGGCGCAGACGCCCGCGCAGACCGAGCCGAACGGCGCGGACGCTTCCGGCGGCAAGCGCGGGAACGCCTTCCTGCGCGCGCTCGGCGCGCCCTTCCGCGCGCTCGGCCGGCTCTTCAGCGGCCGCAAAAAGAACTCGACCGCCAAGCGCACGACGCCGCCCGCGCCGCCGAGCGCCACCGCGCAAATCATCCCCGCGCCGACGCCCGAGCCGCCCCTCCCCGCGCCACAAGGCGAGCAGCCGGGTGCGCCCACAGCGATCTCTGCGCCCGTGCCGCCCGCCGCCGTCGCGCGCGACGCGAGGCCCGTCGTGCCCGCCGGGCCTGATCTGATCGCGCCGGGCAACGTGCCGACCTTCACCGCCACGCCGGAGCCGGAGCCGACCTTCGCGCCCGCGCCCGCGCCGGCCGCCGCGTTCACGCCCTTCGTCGAAGGCGTGCCGCTCGATCCGCTGTCGCAGGGGCGCGCGCTGCTCGAACGCGGCTTCATCGGCGAAGCCATCGCGCAACTCTCCGTCGCCGCCGTCACAGGCCCCGACCTGCTCACGGCCAACAACATGCTCGGTCTCGCCTACGACCGCTGGGGCCGGCACGACGAAGCGCAGCAGGCTTACGAGCGCGCGCTCGTCGCCGCGCCCAACGACGGCCCGACGCTCAACAACCTCGGCTACTCGCTCTACCTGTCAGACCGTTACAAGGACGCGCTCAAGCGGCTGAAGGCGGCCGCCAAGCTCGACCCGACGAACCGGCAGGTGGCCAACAACCTCGCGCTCGTCTACGGCCGGCTCGGCAAGTTCGACGACGCCTACAAGCAGTTCGCGCGCGCGGGCGGCGAGTTCTACGCGCGCACGCGGGCGGGCGCGCTGCTCGAAGAAGCGGGGCGCGACCACGCCGCGCTCCACCACTACGAGGCCGCGCGCCGGCTCGCGCCCGCCGACGCAGAAGTCCTGCGCCACCTCATCAACCTCTACCTGCGCACGGGTCAGCCCGGCAAGGCCGAGGACGCACGCCGCCAGCTCGATAAGCCCAAAGACAAGAGCGCCGATTCCTCCGACTCCACGTCGAGCGTCTAACGCGCACGTCGCCGCCGGGAGCGCGGGCATCCCTGCCCGCCGTGAGCGCGTGAGCGCGAATAAAACTAGCGGCGGCTCTCAATGTTGAGAGCCGCCGCTTCTTTGTTAGCGTGCTGACGCACGCTTGGCGGGCAGGGATGCCCGCGCTCCCGGCGTATAGTTAGTGGCGGCGCGTCAGGTTGTAGTCGCGCAGGCGGCGGTAGAGAGTTGATGGTGAGATGCCTAAGAGTTCGGCCGTCCTGCCGCGGTGCCAGTTGGTCTGTTCCAGCGCGGCGAGAATCTGTTGGCGCTCGACTTCGCGCAGGGGCGGGACGCCGGCCGGCTCGGCCGGCTGCGCGCCCGCGGCGGCGAGCGGCGCGGCCGCGGCGGCGGCGCGCGCGCCCGCGGGCTGCGAGAGTTCGGGCGGGAGGTCGGCGGCGGTGATGCGCCCGTCGTTGGCGAGCAGCACGGCGCGCTCAAGGCAGTTGCGCAACTGGCGCACGTTGCCCGGCCACTCGTAGGCGCGCAGCAGCGCGAGCGCCTCCGGCGTGATCTCCGGCGGGTGCGGGCCGCCGAGTTGCTTCAGGAGGAAGCGCGCGAGCGGCTCGATGTCTTCGGTGCGCTCGCGCAAGGGGGCGAGGCTGATCTGGAAGCCGTTGATGCGGTAGAGCAGGTCGGCGCGGAACGTGCCGTCGCCCACCGCCTGGCTCACGTCGCGGTTCGTCGCCGCCACGATGCGGACGTTGACCTGCACCTTGCGCACCGCGCCCACGCGGTAGAACGAGCGCGTCTCAATCGCGCGCAGGAGCTTCGACTGCAACTGCGCCGGCAACTCCGTCACCTCGTCTAAGAACAGCGTGCCGTTGTCCGCCAACTCGAACAGGCCCAGCTTGCGCGCCTTCGCGCCGGAGAACGCGCCCGCCTCGTAGCCGAACAACTCCGACTCCAACAACGACTCCGTGAACGCGGCGCAGTTCAGATCGATGAACGAGCCGTCGCTCCGCTGCGAGAGTTGGTGGACGGCGTGCGCGATCAACTCTTTACCCGTGCCCGACTCGCCGGTGATGAGGACGGAAGCGTCCGACGGCGCGACGCGCTCGACCAGCCGCATCGTCTCGCGCATCGCGTCGGACTCGAACACGATGTCGGGCAGCGTCGCCTGGCGCGCGATCTGCGCGCGCAAGCGCTGGTTGTCCACGCGCAGCCGCCGCTTCTCGGCCGCTTGGCGGACGAGCGCGTCCAGTTCCGTGATGTGGTACGGCTTCGAGAGGTAGTCGTACGCGCCGAGCTTCATGGCCTCGATGGCCGTCTCGACGGTGGCGTGGCCCGTGAGCATGATGACTTCCGGCGGGTTGGGCCTTTCGTGCACGCGCTTGAGCAACTCCATGCCGTCCATGCGCGGCATGTTGATGTCGGCCAAGAGCACGTCAACGTTGCTCTCTTCGAGTTTTCTGAGCGCAGCCTCTCCATCGGGGACGGCCTGCACCCTGTGGCCCAGGCGTTGAAGCTCTTTCTGTAGGACGAGCCGGAGGTTATTTTCGTCTTCGGCGATCAGTATGCGCGCAGATTGCATCTCGCTCAAATCGTCTCTTCTCCGTCGTTGGTGTTGGTGGCGGGCAGCCGTATGGTGAACGTCGTCCCGACGCCCACGGTAGACTGCACGTCCAGATGTCCGCCGTGCTCCTCTACAATACCATAACAAACGGCGAGGCCAAGACCCGTGCCGCGCCCGATCTCTTTGGTCGTGAAGAACGGATCGAAGATTTTCGTCAGGTTCTCGCTCGCAATCCCGACGCCCGTGTCGCTCACTTCGATCAAAACGCGCCCGTCTTCATTGCGCGCGCGCAAACTCAAGCGGCCTC
>DASVPY010000054.1:0-2040 GCA_036389395.1 Pyrinomonadaceae bacterium | reverse complement strand
AGCCTCTTCCCCTTCCCCAACAACCCGCAGGGCGTCTACGGCGCGAACACCTACACGGCGACGCTGCCCGCCGGCGCCCAGGGCAAGGTCGCCTCCGGCAAGCTCGACGCCAACTTCAGCCTCAAAGGCCGCCCGCAGTCCCTGACTAACCGCTACAACCTCACCGACGACTACCGGCTCATCCCCTCGACGGGCGGCGCGCTCGCCTCCGGCCTCGAGCCGCGCGTGCGGACGCAGAACGACTCGCTGTTCCTGAACTCCGAGCTGTCGGGGCCGAACTCCGCGCGCCCGCTCTTCAACCAGTTGCGGCTCTCCTACGGGCGCACCCGCCTCAACTTCCAGGAAGTCCGTGACCGCACCTTCATGCTCGACAGCACGCTCGGCGGCGGCGCGCCGTTCCTCCTGAACGCGCCGCTCTTAGAGAACCTCACGCCGCCCGACACGTCAACGTTGACGCCGCGCGCCAACACCGGCCCCGTCATCTACCTCGCCCCGCCCGGCTTCACGACGCAGAACGCGACGCAGCTCGGGCCGCTCGGTCAGGTCTTGCGCCTCGGCGCAATCGGCCAAGTCAACATCGCCGGCTTCTCGCCCGTCGGGACGGACGTGTTCAACTTCCCGCAGCGGCGCGTCAACAACACGTATCAGGTGGCCGACGAGTTGACCATGCGCGCCGGCCGCCACACGCTCGTCTTCGGCGCGGACACGCGCCGCTCCGAGTTGAACTCCGAGTTGCCGCGCATCGCGCGCCCGCTCCTCACCTTCACGGGCGGGCCGGAACTGAACATCCCCGCCGATCCGAGTCAGCCGATCACGTTCACGGGCCGCTTCATCCGCCCGGAGACGTTCGCCGCCGCGTCCGCGCCGTCCGGCTTCTACCAGACGCTCGCGCTGCGCGGCGAGCAGAACATCAACCTGCGCTTCTACCAACTCGACTTCTACGCGCAAGACACGTTCCGCCTCCGGCCCACGCTCGCGCTCGGCTTCGGCCTGCGCTACGAGTACAACACGCCGGTGCGCGAGGTGAACCGCAAGATCGAGAGCACGTTCAACGATCCGCTCCTGAGTTTCGTGCCGGGCCTGCGCCGCTTCATCGGCAATCGCAACACGATCTACGATCCCGACCGCAACAACTTCGCGCCGCGCGTCTCCGTCGCGTGGTCGCCCAACCTGTTCGGGCGCGAGCGCGGCGCGTCCGTCCTGCGCGCCGGCTACGGGCTTTACTTCGATCAAATCCTCGGCGCGGTCGTCAGCCAGTCGCGCAACGTCTACCCGAGTTATTTGACGGTGAACTTCGCGGGCGGGTTCAGCAACCTGATCAGCGTGCCGGGCGGCCAGGCGTGCCCGCGCCAGTTCTTCACGCGCTGCACGCTCGAACTGATCAACCCGTCGAACCCCGTGCCGAACCTGCTGGGGGCGGACGGCGCGCTCGCGCTCGTCCGGCTCGTGCAGCCGGGCACGCTCAACACGGTCAACCCGGCGCTCTCGTTCCAACAACTCGTCGCCACGATCAACTCGTTCGTCCGCAACGGCGACTTGCTGCCGCCGGTCAGCGCCTTCGGCGCGACGCTGCCCGCGCAGCGCCTTGAGATGCCGGAGGCGCACCACTTCACCTTCAGCTTCGAGCAGCAGTTGGGGCGCGACCTGACGGTCTCGGCCGCCTACGTCGGCACGCGCGGGCGCAAGCTCCTGCGCTTCACCACGCCGAACCTGGGGCCGAACGCCTACATCGCCTTCGCCGGCTTCACGCCGCTCTCGCCCGTGGGCGGCAACAACCTGCCGACGCCGCGCTTCTTCGGTCTGACCGTGCCGCCCGGCTCGCGCCTCTCGCCGACGAGCGAGAGCTTCGTCGGCGGCCGGCCCGCCTCCGACACCGGCACGATCTACCGCTTCGAGACTTCGGCCAACTCGCGCTACGACGCCTTGCAACTGCAACTGCGCAGCCGCCTCGCCCGCCGCCTGCAACTGCAAGCCGCCTACACCTTCGCCCGCGCCACCGACGACGTGTCGGACGTCTTCGACCTCGCGGGCGCGTCCGCC
>DASVPY010000053.1:0-2058 GCA_036389395.1 Pyrinomonadaceae bacterium | reverse complement strand
AGCCTCTTCCCCTTCCCCAACAACCCGCAGGGCGTCTACGGCGCGAACACCTACACGGCGACGCTGCCCGCCGGCGCCCAGGGCAAGGTCGCCTCCGGCAAGCTCGACGCCAACTTCAGCCTCAAAGGCCGCCCGCAGTCCGTGACTAACCGCTACAACCTCACCGACGACTACCGGCTCATCCCCTCGACGGGCGGCGCGCTCTCCTCCGGCCTCGAGCCGCGCGTGCGGACGCAGAACGACTCGCTGTTCCTTAACTCCGAGCTGTCGGGGCCGAACTCCGCGCGCCCGCTCTTCAACCAGTTGCGGCTCTCCTACGGGCGCACCCGCCTCAACTTCCTCGAAGTGCGCAGCCCAGACACGCGGCCGAGCGACCTGCTGCCCGGCACGCCCTTCCTGCTAAACGCGCGGCTGCTGGTCAACTCCACTGTGCCCGACATTGTGAACGGCCGGCCCGCGCCTAACACCGGCCCCGCGCGCTACACGACGGCCTCGAGCGTGCCTAATGCCGAGGCATTGCTCGGCCCCGTCGGCCAAGTTAAGCTCGCCGGCTTCAGCCCCATAGGGGTGGATGTCTTCAACTTCCCGCAGCGCCGCGTCAACAACACCTACCAGGTGGCCGACGAGTTGACGCTGCGCGCCGGCCGCCACACCTGGGTCTTCGGCGTGGACACGCGCCGCTCCGAACTCAACTCGGAGTTACCACGCAACGCGCGCCCGCTGATCACGTTCGGTGGTGTGCCCCAACTGGCCGGCGGCTACGACTTTGCGACCGGCCAGTTTGATAACCTGGCCTTCACCGGCCAGTTCACACTGCCGAACAGCTTGGCCGCGGCCGGGGCCGCGAGCGGCTTCACCCAGACCTACGCCGTGGGCGGCGAGCAGGGTCTTAACCTGCGCTTCTACCAGCTCGACTTCTACGCGCAGGACACCTTCCGCGTGCGCCCGACCCTCGCGCTCGGCTTCGGCCTGCGCTACGAGTACAACACGCCGGTGCGCGAGGTGAACCGCAAACTGGAGAACACCTTTAACGACCCGGCGTTGGCCCTGCTACCCGGCGTGCGCCGCTTCGTCGGCAACCGCACGTCGATCTACGATCCCGACCGCAACAACTTCGCGCCGCGCGTCTCCGTCGCGTGGTCGCCCAACCTGTTCGGGCGTGATCGCCGGGCGACGGTCATCCGCGCGGGTTACGGTCTGTTCTACGACCAAATCCTCGGCGCGGTCGTCAGCCAGTCGCGCAACGTCTACCCGACGTACCTGACCGTTGATCTGGCGGGCGGCGGTTTGTCTAACGCCACCTTCGCGCCCGGCGCACCGGGCCGCGTGCCCGGCAACGGGCCGTGCCGCCCGCTGCCCGACCCGATTGGCGGGATCATCTATTCCAACTGCTACCCGTTCCAACTCAACAACCCGCAGATACAGACCACCACGATTTTTGCCGGCGGCACACGCGTGCCGATCATCCTGCCGGGCACGCTTAACACGCTGAATCCGGCCGTCCAAGTCTCGCAACTGATAGGCCTCCTCAATGCGCTTAACGCCGGCATAGGCGTGCTGCCGTTCCCGTTCGAGAGCGCCTTCGGCTTCACCAACCCCGCGCAGCGCCTTGAGATGCCGGAGGCGCACCACTTCACCGTCAGCTTCGAGCAGCAGTTGGGGCGCGACCTGACGGTCTCGGCCGCCTACGTCGGCACGCGCGGGCGCAAGCTCCTGCGCTTCACCACGCCGAACTTGGGTCAGGAGGCGTTCATCGTGCCCCTGATCTTCGCCGGCAACGTGTTCGGGGAGTTCGGCGCTTTGCCCGCCCTCTTTGGGCTGTCGCTGCCGCCGGGCACGCGCATCAACGCCCAGCGGAACGGCTTTACAGGCGGCCGCCCGGTCAACGGCGTCGGCGTGGTTAACCAGTTCGAGACCTCGGCCAACTCGCGCTACGACGCCTTGCAACTGCAACTGCGCAGCCGCCTCGCCCGCCGCCTGCAACTGCAAGCCGCCTACACCTTCGCCCGCGCCACCGACGACGTGTCGGACGTCTTCGACCTCGCGGGCGCGTCCGCC